>JAICYD010000003.1 GCA_025934375.1 Streptosporangiaceae bacterium
CGGGGCCGCAGGCGCCTGCTGGCTTAGGCGTCGCGGCGCAAGACGAGGATCAGCCGCCATGCCTCGGGGTCGTCGACCTTGGTCGTGGCGTCGAAGTCGCCGTACGTCGCGGCGATCGTGAAGCCGCCCGATGACGCGCTGGCCAGCTTGATCGCCGCGGTGACCTCGGTCGCGGTCCAGAACCGGTTCGGCACCACGTCGGTCACCGTCCGGATGGTGCCGTCAGCCTTGCGGACCGAGATATGCACGCTCTCGCGGGTGATCTGGGTAACCGGGTCGATCGCGTCCAGCGGCCCGCCCCACCGGACCTGGGCCGTGACGCCATCGGCCTCGATCGTCCACTCGCTGCTGGTCCGGGAGGCGGACGACAGGTAGTCGGCCGGGTGGGTGAGCTCCATGATGTACAGTCCGCCCGCCACGACGTGCTCGGCGACCGCCGCCAGGTGGCTGACCATGTCATCCAGCGTGAACAGGTGGCACGCGGAGTTCAGCATCGTGATCGCCAGGTCGAACTGGGCCGGGAGCTTGAAGTCCCGCATGTCCGCTTCCACGACATCGAGCGCCAGGCCGTCGCGGGCGGCCCGGTCGAGGGCCCACGCGCACATCGCGGCGTTGATGTCGAGCGCGGTCGCCGACAGGCCACGGCGGGCCAGCTCCCGCGCGTGATCGGCGGGGCCCGCCGCCAGTTCCAGTACCGAACGGGGGCCCGCCTGCGCCCCGCCATAGTGCCTGCCCGCCCAGTCCAGCAGGGCGTCAGCCTCGGTGGGGATGTCCCGGTAGGCGCAGGCGAGCTGATACAGCTCGGGGTCGTCGTAGATGCCGCTCACCCCAGCAATAATGCCGGAACCGTCGCACCGCCCGGGACACGCCCAGCGCACAGCACACGAAGCGCCGAGAACCCTCACGCATAGGCGCTAGCGACCATCACTGGGCTCACTTCATGCCCCTATGCCCACTTCTGCACCAGGCAAAACGTGCATCCCGCCATCCTCCCAATTCGGCATCGCGTCTACCGCCCGCGATGTTCGTGGGGCAGACTGACCGCATGATGACTGAGGCCGAGGCTCTGGAGACACTCGCCCGCGAGGATCCTGCGGTCGCCTCCGACGCCAGGGCAGCGCTGCGCTGGCTGACCGCCGGCGGTGGCCTGGAGACTATCTCGCAGCTGCGGCTGGAGGAATTCCTCTGGCACGTGCTGCCATCCAGCTGGCCCCTCAGCGCCAACGGGCAGCTCGCAGTCGCCCGGGCGCTCGGGCGCCTCCTGGCGCTAGCGGGCCTGGACCGGTACGCCGATACGTGCGCCAGCGCCGAGACCAAGCAGATCATCACTACCTACGACGCCTCCAGCGCTGAAGGGGCCGCGGCTTACTACGCCGCCGTGGAGGCATCGCCAGCCACGCCGCCGGATACGGACCTGCTCGCCTGGGGATCGGCCCGGGGCCCGGAAGAGCAGTCGGCTTATGAGGCGTGCGCCGCCGCGGTGGAGATCGCGATCGCGGCCCACGACATCAAGGCCGGGGCCAGTGGCTGGAAATCCAGGCGGGCCTCGCTCGTCGACCGCTGGCTCACCATGTCCCAGCCGGGCGACGACACCCTCCTGAGCCGGATCAGCGCCGAGCGCATTGAGGAGTGGACGCACGGCCACCCCGGCGAGCGCGCCCGGATGGCCAAGCGGATCGTGCCCCGGCTGCTCGAGCCACCGCAGCTTCCGGGCGAGCCGCTGCCCACCTTGCGCTGGCTGCTCCAGCACGCCGACGCCGGGCTCCCGCTCACGTCCCGGCATTACATCGCGCCCTCGGTGGTAGCGGAGGCAACGGGCCTGTTCGGCTGGGGGGAACCCGGCGGGAAGCGTCGCCAGGAGCTGTCGGTCTTCCCGCTGCACACGTTGCGCGGCCTCGCCCAGCGGGAGATGGGGGCCCTGCGGCGCAGCGGCACGAGCCTGGTGCTGACCAGGACCGGACGGCTGATGGCCGACGACCCGGGGATCAGGTGGCACATCGGCACCGCCGCGCTGCTCGGCCCGGACGACGGGTCCGAGCCGGACTTCGCGGTGGCCGTCCGGGAGGCAACGCTGCTGATCATCACGCTGAACGGCAACGCGATCACCTATGAGGAACTGCTCGACCGGCTCATCCGGCTGCACGGCACCGAGGGCTGGACGTCGCGGTCGGGCGGCAACCTCGTTACCGCCATCCGGTACGAGGTGGCGACGATCGGGCACCGGCTGACCGCGCTGCGCCTGCTCGACCCCGACGGGGCACCCGATGAGCTGACCCTCTCCGGCACCGGGGTGGCCGCCGCGCTGTCGGCCCTGCTCGCGCGAGCGCTACGCCCGAGGAGGTAAGGACCCGGGATAACCCGCCGACGGCGGGCGACTCGTAGCCCGAGTAGTTCTCGGCCAGCGAGGTCGCCGCCGGCTGGCGGGAGGTGACGTAGCGGAGTTGGGCGCGCTGGATCTCGTCGTCGAACGGGTCGTCTGGCAGGACGTGCATCATCGATGTCATGAAGTAGGAGAAGTGGGTGGCCCGCCACACCCGGCGCAGGCAGGCGTCGGAGTAGTTGTCGGCCAGCGCCGGCGATCCCTCCAGCAGCACGGCCGACAGCGCCGAGGCGAGCACTATCGCGTCCCCGACCGCCAGGTTGAGGCCCTTTGCTCCGCAGGGCGGGACGATGTGCGCCGCGTCCCCGGCCAGGAACAACCGACCGTGCCGCATCGGCCCGGCGACGAAGCTGCGCATCGGCGTTATGGACTTGTCGGTGATCCGGCCCTCGGAGACCGACCAGCCCGGTAGCGCGAACCGCTTCTGCAGCTCGGCCCAGATCCGGTCATCGGACCAGGCCTCCAGATCCTCCTCCGCCGGGACCTGCAGGTAGAGCCGGCTGACTTCCGGCGAGCGCATCGAGTACAGCGCGAACCCTGACTCGTGCCGGGAGTAGATCAGCTCATCCGTTGACGGCGCCGCGTCGGCGAGGATGCCCAGCCACGCGTATGGATAGGAGCGCTCGTAGACCGACAGGCCCGGCACCAGTGGCCGGGAGATCCCGTGGAACCCGTCGCACCCGGCGATCACGTCGCAGGTCACCTCGTGCGCCACGCCCGCCGCGTCGACATAGGACAGGACCGGAGCGTCGGTGGTGACGCCGGACACCGACACCTGCGACGCCGAGAACTCGATGGGGGCGGCGGCGGCCAGCCGGGCCGCGATCAGGTCCTTGACGATCTCGGTCTGCGCGTACACGGTGACCGTCCGGCCGACGAGCTCGCGGAAGTTCACGTGGTGACGCTCGCCGCTGAACTGCAGGTAGATCCCGTCGTGCTCGAGTCCCTCGGCGTCCAGCCGCTTCCCCGCCCCGGCGGCGCGCAGCGCGGCCACCGTCCCCGCCTCCAGCATTCCGGCCCGCTGACGTGCCTCGCAGTACTCGCGCGACCGGTTCTCGATGACGAGGGAGTCGATCCCGCGCAGGGACAGCAGCTGGGCCAGCATGAGCCCGGCCGGGCCAGCGCCGATGATGCCCACGCGAGTCCGCGACGAAACAGCCATGACTCCACCTCAAGTTCACGCGTTCTTGTGAGGCTCCCCGCGTGGTCGCTCGCGGGCTCCCAGGGCATGCTAATGCATGGGGCACGTCCGACAAGCGCACGAGGGTTCAGAAGGCGAACGCTCGGAAGAGCGTACGATGGAGTGCCGCCAATCCGCCGGCGGCATCCGCGACGCTGGAGTGACCGTGACCGAAGACTCGCCGCTGGATGGCGATTATGTCCAGTCCCTGGAGCGTGGCCTTTCGGTCATCCGTGCCTTCGACGCCGATCACCCCAAGCTTTCCCTCTCGGAGGTGGCCACCGCCACCGGGCTGAGCCGGGCCGCGGCTCGCCGGTTCCTGCACACGCTGGTCCGCCTGGGCTACATGCACAACAACAACGGCCGGTTCTCCCTGCGACCGCGCATCCTGGAGCTCGGCTACGCCTACCTGTCGAGCCTGACCCTGCCCGAAGTCGCGATGCCGCACCTGGAAGAACTAGTCGAGCAGGTCCGCGAGTCCTCCTCGGTCAGCGAGCTGGACGGCGAGGACGTCGTCTACATCGCCCGCGTCCCCACCAAGCGCATAATGACGGTCGCGATCAGCGTGGGCACCCGCTTCCCGGCCTATGCCACGTCGATGGGGCGGGTGATGCTGGCCGACATGCCCGATGAGTGGATCGACGCCTACCTGGCCCAGGTCAGCCTGCACCACTTCACCGGGCACACCATCACCAGCCCCGGCGGGCTGCGCCAGGAGCTGCGCAAGATCAAGGCGCGGGGCTGGGCGCTGGTCGACCAGGAGCTGGAGGAAGGCGTGCGGTCCATCGCCGCGCCGATCCGCGATGCCGACGGCAAGACCATCGCCGCGGTGAACATCTCCACCCACGCCGGCCGGCGCACCCTCGACGGCATCGTCGCGGACCTGCTCCGCCCCCTCCTGGCGACCGCCGAGCGCATCGAGCGCGACCTTGCCAGCTCCCGCTCTTCGGCCAGGTCGCGTCTGACAAACTAACTGTCCATGCGCACGCTGCTCGCTAATCACCCGCTGGTCACCCACAAGCTCACCCTGCTTCGCGACGCGGGGACCGGCACGGCGGAATTCCGCGCGCTTGCCGACGAACTGGTGACCCTGCTCGCCTATGAGGCCACCCGCGAGGTCAGGGTTGAGTCCGTCACGGTGCAGACGCCGCTCGCCCCGGCCCAGGGAGTCAGGCTGGCCGCCCCCAAGCCGCTCATCGTCCCCATCCTGCGGGCCGGCATTGGCATGCTCGATGGGATGACCCGGCTGCTGCCGATGGCCGACGTGGGATTCGTGGGCATGGCCCGTAATGAGGACACGCTGCAGGCCTCCACCTACGCCAACCGGCTGCCCGTTGACCTCGCCGGCCGCGAGGCGTTCGTGCTTGATCCGATGCTCGCCACCGGCGGCACGCTGGTGGCGCTGATCGAGTTGCTGGCGGCCCGCAACGCCGCCACGGTGACCGCGATCTGCCTGCTCGCCGCCCCCGAGGGCCTGCGCCGCGTTGAGGGTGCCTTCCCAGAGGGCACCTCACCCGCCGTGCGGGTCGTCACCGGGGCGATCGACGCCCACCTCAACGACAAGGGCTATATCGTCCCTGGCCTGGGCGATGCCGGCGACCGGCTCTTCGGCGCCATCTGAAGAGACCTCTACTTAACGATCCGTGGTGCCTGCCAGTGCCACCCCCAGCGCGGTCCGCTGGTGGACGAGGTACCGGCCGGTGCGGGTGGTGGACACCAGGCCGGTCGCGCGCAAGATCGCCAGGTGCTCGCTGACGCTGCTGACCGGGATGCCGACCCGAGCGGCCAGGCCTGTCGTGGAGGCTGGCTCGGCCAGCGCGGTCAGCAGCGTAGCCCGTGCCCGTCCCACGAGCCGGACGAGGTCCGCGCCGGACCGGGCGCCGGGCTGCCACATCAGGCCGGCCCCGCGCGCCGCGTAAGCCACCGCCGGCGGGTCGAAGCCAACTGCCACCCCTGGCCACAGGAACACGCTCGGGACCAGCACGAGCTCCATGCCGGACACGTCGATCTCCCGCGAGCCGGGGAACGCGAACCGGACCGACCGGTCGTCAAAGGAGAGCTTCGGGTCAAGCTCGGCCAGGGCGGCGGCCACGCCCACGTCCGCGATGCGGCGGGCGCGATAGGTGATGTCGGCGTCGAGGACGTCACGCAGCCGGGGCCACCATGGCTCGATGAGGGCATCCCACGCGCGCCCCAGCATGCCCGCGAGCAGGTCGCGCACCCGCGTCGGGCTCCCGCCGAGGTCCGGGTGGCCGCGGCGGGCGGCCCGCCCGGCGGGCCCGGTGTCCAGGCATTCCGCCAGTTCCGCGGCGACCTTGGCCGGCGGGGTGGCGCGTACCCGGTCCAGCTCGGCCCCGATCTCGGTGAACGGGCCGTCGGGCGCTGGGGTCAAGAAGTCTGGCTGATACCCGCGAACCGACAAGATCGCCAGCAGCGGTTCGATGCCCAGGGCCGGGACCAGCTGGCGGGCCTGCCGCTGCCACGGGAGATGGTAGGCCGCCGCCTTCGGGTGGGACAGGGCCCGTAGCGCGTCCGCCGTCTCGTTCAGCGGGGAGATCGCGAACCTGCACTGCAGCAGGTCCGCCGAGCGGAACCGAAGCAGCAGCGTCATCCCCGCCCCTGGCTGAACTCACGTTTATTTCGACTGGATCCGAAATAACTGTGTCCAGCCTACGCGCCCCCGACCATGGCTGAGTGACCCCTGGACTGCTGCGCGACAATCCCCGCTTCCGCGCCCTGTGGCTGAGCAAGGCGATCTCGTCCACGGGGACCGGCATCGGCCGGGTCGCGCTCGTCTTGCTCGTCGCCCAGTCCGGCCCCGGCGCGGTCAGCCTGGTCTTGATCGGCACGGCGCTGCCGGTGCTGGCCGGCCCGGTGGCCGGCGCGATCGCCGACCGGGTCGACCAGCGTCGCCTGCTCGCCAGCTGTGAGGCCGGCCAGGGGGTCATCTACGCGGCCCTGGCCGCGACCCGGCCTCCGTTGCCGGTGCTGCTGCCGCTGGTCATCCTCGCGTCGCTGCTGGCGACGTTCGGGGCGCCGGCCGGGAAGAGCGCGATCAGGCGGATGGTTCCCGGCGACCGGCGGGGGCAGGCCAACGCGCTGCTCGGCCTCGGGGTGAACCTGCAGATCATCGCCGGCCCGGCGATCGGCGGGGCGCTCGCTGGCCTCACGGGCACGTCAATCGCGTTCGGCGTCAACGCGGCCTCGTTCGCCGTCTCCGCCTTGCTGCTCACCCGCCTCGGACCGCTGCCCCCGGTCCCGCAAGGCCAGGCCGCCGTGGTGGCCGAGCCAACAGCGCCCGCCGCCCACGCGGTGCCCGGCATGGCCCCGGTGCCCGCCGCGCCCCCTGGTCGCTCCACGGTGCTGGGCGACACGATGGCGGGGCTGCGCTACAGCGCGGGGAACCCGATCGTCCGCAGCCTGGTCCTGGGCACCCTCGTCTTCGTGACGTTCGCCGCGGTCGACAACGTTGCGCTCGTCTTCCTGGTCAAGAGGGCACTTCACGGGTCGGGGACCGAGTACGGGCTGATCTCGGCATCGTTCGGCGTGGGGATGGTCGCCGCCTCGGTCGCGCTGACGATGTGGGCGGGCCGCCGGCCCCCCGGGCTCTGGCTCATCGGCGGGATCGTCGCGGGAGCGGCCGGGACGATCGCGACCGGGATCGCCCCGTCGGCGGCGCTGGCCTGCGCCGGGCAGGCCGTGGCGGGCGTTGGCAACACCGCCGACCTGGTCGGCACCGACACCCTCGTGCAACAGCGCGTCCCTGAGCACCTGCTGGGCCGGGCCTTCGGCACCGTGTATGCCGGGGCGCAGCTCGCCGCGGTGCTGTCCTACCTGATCGCCGGGCCGCTGGTGTCGCTGGCCGGCCCCCGGGTGGCCTTCATCGTCGCCGGCGCCGGGGCACTACTTGGACTGTGCTTCCTGAGGGGCATGAACCAGCCCCCCAGGCCCCCCGGCTAGTGCGGCCTCGGTTCCTCAGCTGGATTCCTCCCCGAGACGCTGCTCGAGGCGGGCGAGGCGGCGCTCTAGCTCGTCCACGCGATGGCGGAGGATCTCTAGCTGGGCCTCGTCGCCAAGGCGCCGCTCGGCGGTCTTGCGCAGCCTCGGGGAGGCCTCGGCCCGGGACACGACCACCTCCAGCGGCACCAGCCGCTGCGGCCCGTGCGGGCCGTCAACCAGCCGGGAGGCGATTTGCCCGGTCCGGTACCAGGTCCGCAGGGCGGCGCGGGACACGCCGGTCTCAGCGGCGGCGCGCTCCAGCGGCACCCACTCCGAGCCGTCGAGCTTGGCGCCTAGCTCGAGCTCAAGCTCCCAGTCGTCGAGCCGGTCTTCCCAGTCCACTGCCTTCCCATTCCACTGTTCTTCCCATTGCACCGTGCTTCCCATTACACCGTGCTTCCCAGTCCACCGTGTTTCCCAGTCCACCGTGCTTCCCCATTGCACCGTGCTTCCTATGGCACCGTGCTTCCCATTACACCGTGCGATCCCCCCAGGGACATCCTCCGTGCATCGTACCGGTCGCGGCTACACGACCATCTGCCCCTATTAATAGCATGGTATTGACTGGGTTAAAGGTATCGGCGAGGCTTAGCTCATGTTCGAGCGATTCACAGCCAAGGCCCGCCACGTCGTCGTCCTGTCTCAGGAGGAGGCGCGCGCGCTCAACCACAACTACATCGGGACCGAGCACATCCTGCTCGGCCTGATCCACGAGTCCGACGGGCTCGCCGGCCGCGTCCTTGTCGACCAGTTCAAGCTGACCCTGGATGGCGTCCGCGAGGAAGTCACCGCCATCGTCGGGACCGGGAAGAAGTCGCAAAGCGGGCACATCCCGTTCACCCCGAGGGCGAAGAAGATCCTCGAGCTGGCGTTGCGCGAGGCGCTGCAACTCAGCCACAACTACATCGGCACCGAGCACATATTGCTGGGCCTCATCCGGGAGGGCGAGGGGGTCGCCGCCCAGGTCCTGCGAGAGCACGCCGACCTGCTGAAGTTCCGCACGGCGGTTCTCGACATGCTGCCCGCGCCCTCAACCCTGGAGTCCGCCCAGCGCAGGCGATGGCTGCGCCGCCGCACCGCCTTGGCCGTCAAGCCAGGCGAGGCGGGCACGCTGTCCGAGTCCGAGCACGGCAGCGAAGCGGGCCTGACCGCCACGCCGGCCGCCGACGCCACGCTGAGCATGGCGGCCAGGCTGGCCGGCGGGGACCCGGTCGGGTCGCACCATCTGCTGCTGGCTGCCCTCACCGATGCCGACTCGACCGCGGCGAAGGTCCTGGCGTCTCTCGGCGTCGACCTCAACCAGGCCAAGGACGCGCTGCGGGACGCCGACGTCACCGGCACCAGTGACGAGCAGCCGGAGGACGCCGGCACGCGCCAGATGGTCGTCCAGGTCACCGATGAGCTGGTCACCATCGTCGCCGCCGACCGGGTCCTCGTGCAGTCCGCCAATGAGGCCCTGCAGGCACTGGGCGACGAGGCCACCCCCGGCCACACGATCCGCGGCGCCGACCTCCAGGGGGCACCGTCCGCGAGCCTCGCCAAGGCCTGGCAGTCGCTGCATGACACGTTCTCGGCCATCACCACCCGCGAGCGAGCGGAATCGGGAACCGAGGGCGAGCCGGACGTCGATCCGGGCGCGGGCGACTCCGGAGCGGCCTGAAACGGCGGATAACTGGCGATAGGCGCCCGCGGCGATTCCTGAGAACCTTCGCGGTGGCCCCGGCACACGGCGGCGAACCCGGGCTAACCAGCCGGGTTCGCCGGCACCCGCAGGCCGCTCACGGGGGACTCCCGGCGGTCTCCATAGGCTCGATCTCCAGCTGTACCCGGGACGACGCCTCCTCTAGCATGTCGTGGCACGCTTGAGGCGTATTGCCGGTCACGATGACCGCGGCCAGCCGCGGCACGACACCGCGCGGCGGTAGCAGCAGCGTGCTCCCCGGTGCCGCCAGCATGACGACTTCCGCGCCCGCCACGTCGGCAGCGGCGGAGACGTCAAGCGAGCGGACCACGCCGTCGTGCGGCGGGTACAGGAACCGCACCTCCGCGCACAGGTCCCTCGTCGCCCGGGTGTCCGGCACGCGGCCCAGGGCAAGATCCACGGCGGCGAGGGTCAAGTCGACACCAGTCGCCAACTGGCCCAGGTACGGGATGAAATCGCCGCCGAGACGGCCGTTGAGCTCCACCAGCCGCGGGCCAGAAGGGGTAAGTCGCACCTCGGCATGGGTCACGCCGGTCCGGACGTCAAGCACCTCGTGCGTCCTCGTGATCAGCGCGGTCAGGTCGTCCGCCCACGGCTCGTCCCGCCAGGGTGCGACCAGGTGACCGACTTCCTCGAAGAACGGGTGAAAGCCGAGCCGCTTGCGGGCCACGTTTACCAGCTGGACATCGCCATCGCAGACGACGGAGTCGATGCTGATCTCCGGGCCGTCGAGGAACTCCTCCAGCACCAGGCCGTCGAGCCGCTCAAGCCCTGGATAGGCCGCGTCGACCGCGTGATGGAAGACGGTACGCAGCTCTCCGGGATCCCGGGCGACCACCACGCCCATGCTGGCCGCGAGCGAGCGCGGCTTGAGTACCACGGGGTAGCCGATGCCGTCCGCCTCCCGCAACGCCTGCTCCAGGCCACTGACATGGGCGAACCGCACAGCGGGAAGCCCTGCCGACCGCAGCAGGCGCCTGGTGGCCAGCTTGTCGCGGCAGTTGCGCACCGCTGCGGGTGACATGTGCGGCAGCCCCAGCCGCCAGGCCACCGCGCTGGTTACCTCAAGTGAGGGCTCGTCCCAGGTGAACACTCCGACCTGGCCGCTAACCGGGGTGACGCACTCGGTGACCGCCTGCGTCATCGCGGCGATGCCGGTGTCCGCCGCGGTGCTGTACCCGGCCACGTAGTCGAGTTGCCAGGTCGGCTCGGCGGTCCCGACCAAGTACAACTGGCAGCGGTCAGCCAGGGCGGCGAAGGCGTATTCACGGTACGACCTGCCGCCGCTGCCGATGACCACCACTCGCTCAGGAACGGCCGGGTCGACTGTCGCGGCGCGGAACTTAAAGTCTCGCACGGTCTGCCCGATCGCGGCCTCGATCTCGGCGGTGCTGCCCGCGCGGAAGCGGAACCGGGCGCCGGAGTGCTCATAGCCGGGGATGTCGGCCAGCGTCTGGCCGACGACCGGAATGTGCTCGGCGTACGGCCCCCCGTCCCGGCCCAGCTGCGAGTTAGCCGCTGTGACGCGGCAGGGCCGCGCCGCCGGGGTTGGCACCAGGAGCCAGCCGCCGTACTCAGTGCCGCCGGGTTCCGCGCTGGGGCATGCGGTAGCGGGCAGCGGCGTGCCCGCCTGGATGGCAAAGGCGATGGCCATCAGGTCGATCCCGTGGACTTCCTTCCACATGAAAGGGACCTCAGCCCCTCCGGGGCGCGCTCCCACCTCGAGCACATTCAACTCGGGTGCCCCAGGTGAGCCGGAGAGAAAAAGCTCAAGGTGAAACACGCACGGCTCGGTTGTCAGGGCCTGGAGTGCCTGTGCGGTGAACTCGCCGACCGGTTTGGTCAGCTTCGGGTCGTCGAGCTCCGCAGAGCCGAGAGGGACCCCCTCGGTAAATTCGAGGCAGGTGTTCAGGTACCGCGAGGCCCGCCAGGTGCCCATGCCGTCCTCAGTCATTACCCCGTCGACGTGCAGGATCTCGTGCGGCAGGTATGGCTGGACGAGCATAGGCGCGTCCGGCCGAAACTCATAGGCGCCGAGTTCCTCGGCCGAGTTGAAGCGGGTCACGCCCGTGCTGGCGGTGCCGCGCACTGGCTTGATCAGCACTGGCCAGCCATGGACGGCCGCGAAGTCCCGCACGGCCGCCTGGTCGGGTGCGGGCCTGGTGGCCGGGGCGGGAACACCCGCGGCGGCCAGCTTTCCCGCCATGACGAGCTTGTCGCGGAACGGGGCCAGCCCCGTCAGCCGTTCGCCGGCCACGCCGAGTTCCTCCCGCAGCTCAGCCGCGATGTCGAGGTCGACCTCGTGCAGCGCGATGATCCGTTCGGGCGGCCCGAGCTCACCGATCAGGGCCGAGACGGCAGCGCGCACCTGCGCGCCGTCCTCGGTGCTGTCCACGATGCTGACCGCCGCGGCGCCGTCGGGAATCCCGCCCGATGCCCGGCGGGTGGTGATGTAGCTGACGCGGTGCGTGCCGTGGTCGACGTAGGCGGCATAGTCCGCGTAGCTGTCGCTCCACCGGTGGATGACGATGAAGTGATCTGTCATTTCTCCCCCGCAGCCTTGATGAGGTCCATCAGGAGGTAGATAAGCGTCGTGACGTTGCCGAATCCGGTGTCGGCCGAGTTCTCGCGCAGCGTGCACGTAAGCGTCTTGCCGTCCTGGGCCTGAAGGTAAAGCGGAGCGCCGATATTGCGGCCTGCGGTACCCGTCGCGAGCCTGCCGCTACGGGACGCCTGATCCGGCTGGCCCTGGCCCAGGTAGTTGAAGAAGTAACGGAAGAAGCCGCTTACCGAGCCTTCGAAGGCCCCGTTCACCGATCCGCTGTAGCCGTGCTCAGCGCCGAGCTCGTGCACGTCGTCCACGTTGTAGGCGCCGTGCAGGTAGGCCCGGAAGCTGTCGCGGTGGACGCGTGCCACCAGGGCATCGAAGTGCTCATCGGGATGGAGCGTCACCAGCAGCGGGACGATCTGGTTCTGCGAGGCGACCAGGGTCCTCCAGCGGGGATCGCCGCGGTTGTTGAAGTGGACCGCAATCAGCACCTTGTCCTGGCCGGTGCGCCGGCTGAGCGCCAGGCAGAACGCGGCGAGGACTACGGATGGAACCGATACCAGCAGTCGGGCCGCGATCTGGCCGGCCGCGTCGCAGGCCTCGTCGGAGGCAAGTCTCGCCCACCTGGTGGACAGCGAACCGGATGCCGTTTCCCGGTGCATGGCGGGGGCCGACCCGAAGAGGTCCTGCCAGAATCTTCTGGCCGAGTTCCGGCGGTTGCGCTTCGCTGCGGACCACTGCTCGACGGCGAGGGCACAGGCGCTGGGCGCAGTGCCGGGAAGTACGCCGCCGCCTGCGAGCGCCAGGAACTCCGCGTGCAGCTGATTGATGGACCAGGCGTCAGCAGCAATGTGATGGAAGCAGACGACGAGCCGCACGCAGGTGCCCTCCAGGGCGACAGCGCACGCCCTCCACGGGCGGTCAACGGCGAGGTCAAACCCCCTGACCGTCAGCCCCCGCGCCGCCGCGTACGCCGCCGCATCCGGGTCGCCATCCGCCTCGACCACACTCAGCTGGATTGGGGCGGCATTCCAGACCGCCTGGGTCAAGCCCTGCTCGCCACCCGGCTCGTATCTGGTCCGCAGCCCTTCATGGCGCCTTTCCAGGGCTTCGAGCGCGCCTTCAACCGATATCAAAGTCGATCCAGCGGGAAGCTTCCAGATCTCGGTCAGATTGTAGGCCTCCGGCGCCAGTCCCTGTATGGACCGCCACAGCGAAAGCTGACCGAAGGTCAACGGCGCGCGCTTAATCACTGTCTGTTCCACGATCTAAAACCCCGCAAGAGACGTGAGATCGCGCTCATCACCCTGCGCCACGTACGCACAAGGTTCGTCCGGGCGATACCGCGGAAACTCATTCCCGGAGATCAATTGACCAGGGCCAGGGCTAGGCTGGCCGGCCGCGGCCCGCAGGCGACTGCGAAGGCGCCCGGCCGGCTCTCCCGTACCCGGCGCCGCGCCGGCCACCCGGATGGGGCCACAATATCAACAGCAGCCACTTTGCCCCCCTTCACCTCTCACGCATCTCGAAGAATCATGCGGTCGCGCCCTGGGCGTCACGCCACACGATCAATCACCCACACCGCCATGACAACATAAACCTACCGCTGCGACTGCTCGCATCTTGCTCTGAAGTTCTGCTTGCTGGGGCCTGTTGAGGCCCGGATCACGGAGATCGTCTGGTCCATACTTGAGCTGGCCATTGCCGTGTCAGAAATGGGATTCCCTCGCCTCGCCTTTTTGGATCAGATGTGATTGCGACGCGGCTGTCGCCGAGCTTATTGCCGCCCGGCACGCGGCGTGCAATCAAGATCATGGCACGTCGCCCGATCTGCTAGCCGAACGTGACAACAACGCCCTACTCGCTGTCGGAGCTGTCCCTTCCCGGCGCGGTGGTGTCGATGGATATCGCGGCGGCAGCGGCCTCGGCCCGGCGAGCACTTTGATCCCCGTCCGGCCCTGTGGCCATGACCAGCCCGAGGCGGTCCCATGAGCTGGTGACGCGGATAACCGAGGCGCCGACCTCGGTCGCCACATCGACCATGGAAACACCGGTCATCGACTGTGCCTGGGCTACGCCTGTGATGGCGCGCACCGTTCCCGGCGCCGCGACGAGGAATCGTATGGAGGCGCCCCGGCGCGGCTGGCGCTCGCGGGTAACGCTGTCCCCATGTCCGGCCAGGATCGCCAGCAGGTCGGCGATCGACGATCCGCCGTAGACAAGGTCGATCAGGGTAATGATGTAGTCCCCGGCCAATCGGCCCGCGCACTCCACCAGGTGCGGGAATTCGCCCTCCGCGAGGAACCACTCCGCATGCAGGATTCCATCACGGAAACCGGTCGCCGCCACCAGGTCTGTCATGGACGCGTCCAGCCGCCGGGCGGCCACGTCGCTGATCGGGGCGGGAACAGTGTGCCCGAGCTCGACGGGGTACGGGCCGGGCAGCACCAGTTTGGCGGTGACATTCATGCACACGATCTCGCCCCGGTCGATCAGCGCTTCGGCGCTCACTTCCGGACCCTCAAGCAACTGCTCGACCAGCAGGCGGGCGGGCGGCGCCCGCCGCGGCCGCCGCGTGGGGTCGCCGGCCGTCAGGGTCTCGGCCAACGCGGAATCCAGGTCCGTGTCCGGGCCGATCACCTGCACCCCGACACTGGCCTGGCGGTCGGCTGGCTTGAGCACGCACCGGCCGCCGTGCTTGACGCGAAACTCGGCGACGTCTCGCACGTCGCCGGCCAGGCGCCACTCCGGCTGGGCGATCCCGGCGACGCCGGCGGCTTCACGCAACCGTCCCTTGTCCCGCAAGGTCCAGGCCGCGCTGAGGCTCGCGCCCGGAAGGCCCCAGGCCTCGGCCAGCGCCGCAGCCGCCACGACGCCGTATTCGACCCCGGGAAGCACGGCGACGACGTGCGGGGGCCGCGCCACGGAGGCGACCAGCTCATCAACCTGGTGCTCGTCCTGGGTCGGGGCATGGACCAGGCGCGCCACGCAGCTGTGCCCGCGCAGCTTAACCTCGGCGTTCCTGAACGCCGCGACGCGGGGTTCCTCAAGGACGAGCACAGAACGAGGCGGCAGCAACGCGTCAAGTTCTGTGATCAGGTATTCACTGAATCCGACGACTACGTGCGTGATGCTTTCCATTGCCAAGCCAGCTCCGTCTCCCTCAGGCGAACTGGACCAGTGGTGATCGCGCCGCACCATCCTGGCGTCGCTATGCGCGAGGACAGCCCAGCCCAGCTGAAGTAAACATTCAGGTTGCCCTGACAGCGTTATCGCTCGTTGCTTGATGTAGCTGCCTCTGCACTACGTCGATCCCGGCGGCCGCGGTCACCCCGCGCCGTCACCCTGCAGCCGGATTAGACGTCGTACCTGGTGGGCTCGGTCTGGTAGGTGCGGCCGCTGGGCGCGGTCCAGCGAAAGATGCCCGGGGCCGACTGCTCCAGCGTCCATCCGGCGGCTTGCTTGAGGCGGTGGTGGTGCCGGCAGAGGGGCTCCTGGTTGTTATATTAACATATATGACGACTATGCCGGGCTGCATACGGTGCCTGATTTACACCCGGATCAGCAAGGACAAGCTCGGTGACGGGCACGGCGTCGCCAACCAGCTCGCCGACCTGGAGAAGCGGGCTATCGCGCGGGGCTGGACCGTCGTCTACCGGCTGTCCGAGCCCGCAGCCGAGCCCCATGAGCCCGGCGCCCCTGTGAGCGGCCCGGACGACCACCATGACCATGATGACGGCAGGCCGGGCGACCGGAACGGGGGCGGGGCGGGCGGCGGCCCGTGGCCGTTTAGCCCACCGGGGCCGGGCAAGCCCGCCGGGCGGCCACCGTTCCCCGCGAAGATTAACCTCCTGGTGCCCGCCGGCACGCTGCTGGGCTGGTCCGCGATGCCCGGCGAGGCCAACCGCGAGATCATCGACCCCCGCACCCTGCGCGACCTGGTGCGAGCCGCCTCGTGCCACCCGGCCACCCGATGGTGCGTGACCCTGGTCGGCCCTGACAAGACGGCGATGGCCCACGGCTGCGCCCGAGGCCAGCATCCCTGGGACCCGCAGGCAACCGGCCCGCCACCCGGCCACGCCAGCCCCGAACGGCCAAGTCCGGCACCGGACGCGGCACCAGCAGCTGCCCAGCTCCGGCGCATCATGCAGCGACTGAAGGCCACCTTCGAGCCGGTCGCCAGCGGCAGCTGCGATCACCGCCACCGCGAGGACGGGTACCGGCCCAGCCGCGCCCTCGGCGACCTCGTCCGCGCCCGCACCGCCACCTGCCCCGCCCCCGGCTGCGGCGCGTCATCGGCCTACTCCGATGTGGACCACACCAGGGCCTGGCCCGCCGGCGACACCGACGAGTGCAACCTCGGCCCGACGAGGGTGCGATAACCACACAGGTTGTCCAGGAGGCTCCTAGAACAGGAGCCGACAAGTGGACGAGGACAACGACGGCCGCTTCCCCGACGACAGCCCGGTGGAGGTCCGCTACCCCCGCAGCAAGCAGGAGAAGGACGGTGACCGCGCGGCGTGGCCGTGGCTGCCGGGATCGATTGTAGAGCAGTGCGGGCCGGATGAGTGGTACGTGTGCGTGGAGGTCCGCGAGCTGGCCACGCTGGAGGACGGGCGGCCAGCGCCAGACGGCACCGCCGATGATGACCTGTTCTTCCCGTGCTGTTTCCGCGACAGCTCGGAGATCCAGCCATGTCCCGCTGCCGCGCCGGGCACGTCGGGGGACGGGGCGGGCCGGTGAGCGGGGACCGGCTGATCCGTAGCGCGACCGCGGCGGTGGTGTGCGCGGTGGCGGGGTTCGCGGCGGTGGTCAGCTACACCCACATCTACGACCTGGGCCGGGCGCACGGGCAAGGCGGCGTGCCGGCCCGGCTGCTGCCGCTGTCGGTGGACGGGCTGATCCTGGCCGCCTCGCTCGTGCTGCTGCACGAGGCCCGCAACGGGCGGGGCGCGCCGCGGCTGGCCCGGGTGATGCTGTGGCTCGGCATCGGCGCGACGATCGGCGCGAACATTGCTTACGGGTCGGGGTTCGGGCTGCTCGGCGCGGTGATCTCCGCCTGGCCCGCGGTGGCGTTCATCGGCTCGGTGGAGCTCGTCATGCA
This sequence comes from Streptosporangiaceae bacterium, assembly GCA_025934375.1. GTDB lineage: Bacteria > Actinomycetota > Actinomycetes > Streptosporangiales > Streptosporangiaceae > Trebonia. Next base: position 16,914 of record JAICYD010000003.1, read on the forward strand.
GCTCGTGAGGCGAGCGCGCGGGCCACACGCGGGCCAGGCTGCGCCGGTCGTGCCAGCGGATGTGGAGCAGGCGGCCCGCGCGGCCTACGTGGCATCGGTCGCGAGCGGCGCTCCGCTGTCCCAGCGGGCCATCGCGGACCGGTTCGGCCTGTCGCGGCGCAAGGCGGCCCAGCTCGTCTCCGCCGCCACGGTGCAGGCCAACGGGCAACACCCGGACGGGAGGGCGGCGGCGTGAACTGGCTCGGCGCCCGAGGAGGGGAAGAGGCCGTGAGCTGGGCGGGTGCAGGGCCCTGGGCCGGGCTGTTCTGGATCGGGCTGACCGGCGCCCTCGCGGTGCTGTACGCCTTGCCGACGATCATCGCCCTGCTGCGCCGGGCCGAGGGCATCGCGTTGGTGGTCATCTTGAACGTGGTGCCGGTCGCCTGGCCTGCTGCGCTGGTCGCCGCGTTGATGATGCCGCGCAGGGACGACCGGTAGCGGCGAGCGCGTCAGCGCCCCGGCGGCCTCACCATTCTTAGGCCGCCGGGCGCTTGCCGTTGCGTGACCTGCGCCGGCTCGGTGCAGGCAGGCCCGGGTCCTTCGCGCAGGGGGCCTGGATCTTTACCGGTGCCGCCGGGTGTGGAAGAGCACCGCAAGCCGGTCGCGCTGCTCACTGGTCAGCGGGGGCGCGGCGGCCACCATCGCCGCGACGTAGGCCTCCAGGGCCGCCGCGGCGTCATCTTCGGCCGGGCGTGGGCCGCTGCAGCGTGGGGAGTCCTCGGCGGAGGTGCCTGGAGGCGGGGCAGGCCGGGCGCGGCGGGCTGCCGGCGGCTTGCGCGAGGCTGCTTCGCTCATTCCCGCTCCCCTGCTCGTGACCTGACCTGATGCCCCGGATAACGCTTATCCGGCCGCTCCAGTTCAAAGGAAACCACATTTTTTCCGGGCTACTGAAAATCGATTGAATCATAGGTCAGCTAGTTCAATCCGATACCTTTTCATGCATCACTGAACGCCACTATGAAAGCCGGGAAACGACTCATCCGCGTGAATCATGATTGACCTGCACGCGTCATCACCCGCCACCATCCAGCTTTGCCTCCGGCCGGACTCGCAGGCCGACCGCCATGGCCGTATGTACTGGTCACAAGATGCTTACCGTTCCTTGACAGGCCGATGCGGCAGCCCGGTCGTACGGTCAGCTGCCGAAGCGGGCATAGGCCGCGCCGCCTATGCCCGCGCCATTCCAGGCCGACCACCGGAAAGGGCAAAACGCCCGGGAAGCAAGATGTACATAACGTTCACTTACCATTGGACCGGGCGCAGTCCACGGTACATACTGAAGGCAGCGGGCATGCGCCGGGCCTGGTGCCATTGATTACCGGCGCATGCGCGCCGGGCTGGCGAAAGGGGTGGCTGATGAGCGGAACGCGCGGGCATTTCCGTGGCCCGGCCGCACAGCCGCTGATCCGAGCTCACTCGCACCGCTGGACCTCGCGGCCAGGCCGTCGGGGGCTGCCCTCGTGATCGGGAAGATCAGCGTGCCGCGCGGTGTGCGGTGCGAGCCGCTCATCCGCTACCTGTACGGTCCCGGGCGGCATGAGGAGCACACCGACCCGCACATCGTCGCCGGGTGGCGGCACCCGGCCGAGCTGGAGCCGCCGCTGCGCGCTGACGGGTCGCGGGACTTCCGGCGGCTGTCCGGGCTGCTGAACCAGCCGCACGCCGCCCTGGGCAAGTGGGGTTTCCGCCGCCCGGTATGGCACACCGTGATGCGCGCGGCGCCACGCGACAAGATCCTGTCCGACGATGAGTGGGCGCAGATCGCCGGCGACGTGATGAACCGCACCGGCCTGTCGCCCTACGGGCAAGAGGACGACGCGGTGCGGTGGATCGCGGTGCGGCACGGCGATGACCACATTCACATCGTGGCGATGCTGGCCCGCCAGGACCGCCAGCGGGTCCGGCTGGACTTCGAGCGGCTCAGGGTCCGCAAGGCGTGCCTGGCCGCCGAGGAGCGCTACGGGCTTCAGTCCACCGCGCCCGGCGACCGCACCGCCGCCCGGCGCCCGTCCCGCGCCGAGGCCGAGAAGGCCGCCCGCCGCGGCCTGGACGAGGCCCCGCGCATCACGTTGCGCCGCCGCGTCACCACCGCCGCAGCGACCTCGGCCAGCAGCGCCGAGTTCTTCGCCCGCCTGCAAGCCGCCGGGGTGCTGGCCCGCCCCCGGCACAGCAGCCGCGACCCGGGCCAGGTCACCGGGTACGCGGTCGCGCTACCCGGCGACACCGCCCGCGACGGCAGCCCCGTCTGGTACGGCGGCGCCAAGCTCGCCCCGGACCTGTCCTGGCCCAAGCTCAGCCAGCGATGGCCCGGCACAGGCCACGCCCCGTCCCGGCGGCTCACCGCCGCGGAACGGGACGCCGCCTGGGGCCAGGCGGCCCGAGTCGCCGCCGAGGCCACGGGGCAGATCCGCGCCCTGGCCGCAACTGACCCGGCCGCTGCCGCCGACGCGGCCTGGGCCGCCTCCGACATGCTGCACGCTGCCGCTGCAATGCTGGGCAGCCGCGTTCTGCGCCAGGCCGCCGACTTCTACGACCGGGCCGCCCGCGCCCCCTACGGCCGCATCCCCGCCCCGACTCCGGCAGGCAACCAGCTGCGGCAGGCGGCCCGGCTACTCGGCGCGCTCGCCTACCTGACCCGCGACCCGGCCCTCACCCCGATCCTGCTCATCACCCGGCTCGCCGCGCTCGCCGAAGCCGTCGCCCACCTCCGCGACACTCAGCAGCGCGCCGCCCAGGCCGCCGCTGCCCGCGCCAGCGCCGGGCACCTGCACGCCGCCGCTCGGCTCGCCCCGGCACGGCCTCCGGCTCCCCGGCCGCAGACGACCGCGCGGCTCGCCGGGCTGTCCTTCCCTCATCCCGGACCAGGCCGTCAGCCCGCAGATGGGCTGGCCCGGCCGGGCCAGCCCATCACGCGCCCGCCACGTCGGCCATCGCCGCCTCGACGGCGTGGCCCGGCCCCCTAGCCCGCCACGACGATGCTCGCCTGGCCGGATTCGGGCACCGCGAGCTTGGTAAGCTCACGGCGCCACAGACAGGGTCGGGCCGCTGCCGCAGGCAGGTCAGCTACCGCGATCACGGGGGTTTCGGTGGGGCATGCGCATCTGGCGATCACGGTGGAACTGGTGCACGGCTCGCATGCCGACGACTTGTGGCCCCGGCCCGGCCGCGTCCTGATCGCCTCCCGCTCAGCGACCTTCGAACAGCTCGCCACCGCGATCGATGATGCCTTCGCCCGCTGGGACCGCAGCCACCTGCACGAGTTCACCCTCGCCGATGGCACGGTCATCAGCCCGCACCACTGGCGGGACAGCGAGGAACCAGACGGGTCACTCGACGGGTCCAGGACAAGGCTCGGCAGGCTACGGCTCGGCGAGCAGTTCGCCTACGTCTTCGACCTGGGCGACAACTGGCAGCACCTGTGCACCGTCGGGCCGAAGCTCGCGGACCCGGCGGAGACGCTCGGCATCGTCGCGGACAGGCCGCTGCCGTGCTGGGGGTGGGGTGACATCCCCGACCAGTACGGCCGCCGCTGGAGCGGCGACGACGGCAGCACCCCAATGCCGACAGCGCCGGACGGGACGCGCGATCTCCCGCCGGTCCTGCCGGGGTGGGGACCGCAGGACCCGCGCCCGCGGCAGGCCGCCCCGCCCTCCGGTGGGGTCAATAAGATCCGCTACCGCCACGTCATCACCTAACGTGGACGCGGCCCGCCCGACTCCCTGCCGACGGGGTGCGGTCATAGGATTGGCTGGTGATCCTGCGGTGCACGAAGAAGCTCCTGACAGTGATCCGGCCGCCGCAGCTCACCGATTGCACGCCGGACGGCGAGGACTGGTACGCCAACCTGCTGTGGCTGAGCGGCCGCAAGTGCCTGCTCCTCACCCACGCCGCGACGCTGTTCACCGTCTTCGAACCTGACGTGCAGGCCGCAGGACTGCATGACCCGGGGCGCCTGGTCACCGGGCTGATCACCCGGGAACTGCTGCGTGAGCAGCTGCCGGCGGACACGTTCGGCAGCCTGGACCCGGCCAGCGTCGTCATCGCCAAGACCGCTGACCGCAGCGTCCTCGGCTGCATGAACGACATGGCATTCATGTGCGAGATAGCGGTTAACCGCTCCGGCGGCTTGGCGGCCACCGACATCGCAGACCTCAACCAGGCGCTGCGACGCAACATCAACAGCACCCGGGACTACCAGCCGCCGATCGAACTGGCCGCCCAGCGTCTCTAGACGAAGCGGCACATGGCCAACACCACAGCTGGGTAATACCGGGCCCGGGCAACGACCGGAAAAGGGTTCCAATGCGAACGATCTCTATCCAGGCTGACAAGCACCTAGACCAAGTTATGGAGGAATGGTTGGCCCATCTCCTCCTAGCGATCCCGGTGGGGCCAGACGGCATCAAATTCGACGGCGACCTGTCCAACGGCACGATCGTCAACCACCGCGCCGAGGGTAACTGGACGGTGAGTTTCCGGCCGAGTCCCGGCGGCAGCCGGAGCCGCGTGTACTCCAACCCGTATGTTGTGGCGAGGGTCATCATCGCACGCGAGCACGAGTCGGACGCCACCTGACCCGTCCGGGATGCTGGCGCAGCAGTGAGGTAGGCGGAATTCAGGAGGCCGCAGAGGGATGCGTGGCCCGTCGGCGAGGGCGGTGCCCGGCCAACTACTCGAACCCGGAAAGTAGCCACCGCCGATACCACACCTTCGGGGGTTCAGTCCCGTGAAAATCCGGCGGTCTACATGGGAGAGCTTCAGCCGTAGCTGCGCCTGCGGCGGTTCAACTCGCCAGGTTCGTAGTGGAGCTGGAAGGTCTGCAGGCTGTCGCCTTCCATGCGGTAGATGACGATGTCCGAGAGGAACTGCTGCTTGACCGCCCGAGTGCGGCTGGCGCGATGCTCCTCGTGCTCGCTGATCCAGGACTCAAGGTGGTCGGGAAGGTTGAAGGTCAGCTGGTACCCTTCCTGCTGCTCGGCGGGTGATACTCGCCACTCGGAATGAGTGCCTTGGTCGGCCCGGCGCAACCGGACCCTATGATCCGGGCGCACGCTCGCGTAGTTCAGGAACCAGGTGACGTCACCGACGGCCAGCGGAAGAACGAAGGGGGCGGCAGGGAACCCCATCAGCAGCTCCGCCCGTGTGCGCTCTAGAAGCGCATCGGTCAGCCTGTTCAAGACAGGGCGTGCACTTTCGGCGAACCCGTATCCCTGGGGCGCCGGCAACTGGAAGGCATAGTCCAGTTCCCCGCGAACAGGCAGGGTACCCAGCTCGCTCCGAAGCTGTCCACGGATCCAGTTGACGGGAAATCCCTGTACTCGGTATCGCTCCTGTAGCTCATACAGATCGGAAGCTGTCGCTTCAATGACGTCAAGGAGCCAACTGAACGAGGCACCTGACAAGTCGACCAGGGAGATCTGCTGGGCGAGCGCGTAGTCCTGTGCATTCGCGGTGAAGCCCTTGGCGGAGAAGATCGCGTAGACGTACCGGAATCGTTTCCGTAGCCGCTGGCCTGGGCCGTGGACGAAGTTCTCGTTGATGTCGTGGATGACGCCGTGGGCGTTGCGTACCACCGGGAGGTCGGTCTTCTGCCTAGTGAACTTCGCTTCCAGGAACAGCCTGATCGGGAGGGAGAACGCCGGCGTGAACGCGAACTCGCCTAGGACGTCCGCCTGATGTTCGGCTCCACGTCCCTTCACGCACAGCCCATTGCCGCTGGGGACCAGCTCGTCCTCATCCTGGCGGTAGTCCACCAAGAGCCGGTAGCCGGAATTCCGCAAGAGCCAGGCAAGTGCCTCCTCAAGCAGGTATCCGCGTAGCTGAGCCGGAGTGCTCATGACTCGCCTCCTGATAGCCAGCGACAGGGTTCGACTAGCACCGATCTGGCGTGGTCCAGATCCGCCAGTCGCGTCGCCAGCGTCGCTACCGCTAGGGGCCGGGGCAGCGCTTCGGAGAACTTCAGCCCGGCCAGTGCCTTATCGTCGACTTCGGGCAGGCAAAGCTGCTGGGTCAGTTCCCTGGCCATCTCGCGCCAGGATGATGGCCGGAGGTCACCGCGGAGCCTGATGCTGAGATCGTCCACGCGCTGAGTTTCGTCGGCTAGCCCGCCGAGCGTGGCCTTCAGCGTCGCGTTCACCCGGTATCCCGCCCACGTCCACCAGCGCAGGTCCGAATCACTGCGGCTGATCACCGGGCCCCCGGACCAGACTCGCCCGATCCCGTCGCTGCGCAGCCCGGCCAGCGCCCCGGACGCCCGCTGCGTCAGCTCCACCGGGACGGACGCGCCGAGCAGGACATCTCGCATCGACCGGGCGAGCTCGTAGGACAGCCCGCCGACCCCGTCCGACAGCCACCGGGCGCGCCCGCCGCCGTCGGCGGGCTCGACGAAGCAGCGGCGCCGTTTCCAGTCTGTCCACGTGACTCGCCAGTTCCGCCCAGCGAGCAGGAGCAGCCGTGGCCCCTCGACCCGGTCTGACAGCAGGACCGGGTCGGTGCGGCCGATCTCGTCACGACCGTGCAGCACCGTGAACTCGGGCGGGGCGGTGAACACGGCCATCAGGCTCATGAAGTGCCGTCGCCCGTACCGCTGCTCGGCTTCCGGCCCGATGAACAGCATCCCGTTGTCCCGGTTGAGGTAGCCCTGGGCGATGAGATGGGCCGCGATTGGCTGGGCGGAGACGGCCAGGGGCGGCAGGGTGAGCCATTCCTGCCAGGTGTTCTCGCCGACTTGCCCTTCTTGCAGGCATAGTGCGAGTAGCTGCTGGGCCACGATGTGCCGTGGTTCCGTGGGCGCCGCGACGGGCTCGACGAATCCCCTTGACCAGGCCAGTAGCAGTCCGGCCGTGACCAGCAGGTCATTCTCGCGCAGGGCCAGGAACAGGCAGCTCCGCCGGGTTCCGGGCCGTCGTCCGCTGCGGCCGATGCGCTGCAGGAACGCGGCGACTGCCGGTGGCGCGTTCACCTGGATGACCCGGTCCAGGTCGCCAACGTCCAGTCCGAGCTCCAAGGCGGAGGTGGACACGATCACGCAGTCGCGGCCCTCGGCGAACGCCTGCTCGGCGCGTCGCCGCTCATCCAGCGACAGCGACGCGTGCACCAGGTGAGTGGTGACCCCGTGCTCGCGCAGCAGCGCGCCGAGTTGCTCCACCAGCCGCTTGGAGTCGCAGAAGACCAGCCGCTTCTCTCCCCGGTACAGCGCCGCGATCACCTTGGCCGCGTTCTCCGCCGACCCGACGTAGTCAACCTGGACCTCCGCGTCCAGGACCGGCGCGACAGCCTTTTCCCCCGAACGACCCGTGGCGACTCCTGCGCCCTCACCTGCTGCCTCGGGCGCGACCACGGCTCCGGGCCGTGCCTGCGCTGCCGACCCTTGCAGCCACTGCAGCAGCTGGCCGGGGTTCCCGACTGTCGCGGACAGGCCGATGCGCTGGATGGGGTGGCCTGCGATCCGGGTGAGCCGTTCCAGGACGGCGAGCAGGTGCCACCCGCGGTCATCCCCGCCGAACGCGTGCACCTCATCCACGACGACGACCCGCAGCCCGGCGAACAGCCGGCGGTGGTCCACGGTCGGGCTGACGAGCATCGACTCCAGTGATTCCGGAGTGGTCAGCAGCAGGTCCGGCGGGCCGGTGAGGATCGCCTTCCTGGTGGCGCTCGTCGTATCGCCGTGCCAGAGCGCGACCCGGCGACCGAGCCATGCGGCGTAGCTCTCCAGCCGGGGGAGCAGGTTATTCAGCAGCGCCTTGAGCGGGCAGACGTACAGCACAGACAGGCCGTCCCAGCGCTGTTGCTCCATCGCGGTCAGCACCGGGAAGACGGCGGCTTCTGTCTTGCCCCCGGCAGTAGGCGCAAGCAGCAGCGCGTCGCTGCCGTCGAGAATGGGAGCGACGGCCTGGTCCTGGAGCGGCCGCAGGGATGTCCAGCCGAGGGTGTTGACGAGATGGTGGACGATGACCGGGTGCAGCCGCCCCAGTCCTGAGCCAGCGGTCGTTGTCACGGTTTACGGAAGGTCGAGGTCAATGTCGTCCGGCCGCCCCGCCGGCACGGTCACGGCGGCGGCGTTACGTTCTTCGTCCGACAGCTCCCCGGGCGACACGGTGAGCGCGTAGTGCTTGCGGGGATCGAAGTCGGGGAACTGGTCGACGCGGTCCAAGACGTCGGTGACGAGCTTCTTCAGGAACACCCGCGGCGCGACGCCGACCCGGCCGCCCAGCGCCCCGGTTACCGCGTCCGCCAGCGTCACGATGTAGCCGTCATCGACGAGCGCGGCGATCCGGTCCGGTGCCTCCGCGCCGGACGCGTACAGGTCGCGGACCTTCCCGCCCAGGGTAAGGAGGGAGTCCCGGTCGAATCCCGGCAGCCGCAGCTGGACGGCACGGGGGTTGTCGAACCGGGAATCGGTGGTGAAGTCGGTGGCGAGCCGCTGGGCGAGCGGCGGCAGCCTGGAGATCCCGCTGGGGCCGTCGTAGAAGGCGGACGTCCCGGTGATCATCAGGAACAGGCCGGGGTAGCGGCCGGAGTCGATCTCGTCCAGGAGCTGTCGCAGCGCGTTCAGTGCCCGGTCGCGGACGTCGCTGCGGACCCGCTGCAGGGTCTCCACCTCATCCAGTACCAGCAGCAGCCCGGGGTGGCCGGCGTCGCGGAGCACTTCCAGCAGGCCCTGCAGGAAGCCCATCGCCCCGAAATGGTCCAGCTCGCCGCGGATCCCGGCGCTGCGCTTGGCGGCCGCGGCTACATGCGGCTGCCCGCCCAGCCAGGCCGCGAGCGCGTCCGCGATCGTCGTGTCCCCAGACATGGCCGCGGCCCGGTAGGCGCGCAGTGCCTGCGCGAACGCCGGGGTGTGGATCGAGACGCCGCCCAGCCTCTTCTCCAGCAGCCGCTCCACAGCAGCGCTGACCGCGTCCGGGCCCTGCTCAGCGGCCTGCGGGTCTACGGTCATGGCGTCGGATTCGAGGGTGAACAGCCAGGAGTCCAGCACCGGGCGGAACGCGCTCGGCGGGAACGACGCGGTCCGCAGCGATTCGGAGATCCGCCGGTAGACGGTCTCCAGCTTGTGCAGCGGCGTCTCGGACTCGGAGATCTGCACCTCGGCGGTGGCGAAGGCGCGGCCCAGCGCCCGTTCGGCGACGTAGCGGGTGAGGAATGTCTTGCCGGACCCGTACTCGCCCCGCACCGCCTTGAACGCAGCCCCGCCGCCGGCCACCGCGTCCAGGCTGGCGTCCAGCGCGGGCATGAACCGGTCCAGGCCGACCGCCAGCAGGTCAAGGCCCGAGGCGGGCACGGTCCCCCGCCGCAGGGCGTCGATGACCTCACGGCGGCGACGGGGAGACGGGTTGCTGGTCACAGCTTCTTGATACCGTACTGCTCCGCCAGCAGGCTGCCATCCAAGACGATCGTCGCCCCGTCGGCATCAATGCGGATGACCGCGTAACCGTCGATGTTCAGCAGCTGCTGTGCCTGCAAGACAGCACCGCGCAGCAGCATCGGCGCGACCCCCAGCGCCGACGCGGCTGCCGCAGGGGCCAGCCGGTAGCTCGGCGCGGCCAGCAGGGCCTCAAGCAGTGCCCTGACCTGATCGTCGCTGATGGACACCCGCCCGGTGCGCTTCTTGTGCGCCGTGTACGCCGGCGACTTCAGCACGGTCGCCGCGACCGAGTCCGGCGCGGGAGCAGCCTGCGGTCCCGGCACTGTCCCGGGTCCAGCGTCCTTGGGCGTGGTGCCCGCGGCTTCGGCTTCAGGGACGTCGAACAGGGTTGCCATCGATTCGCCGGGCCGCTTGCTCAGGTCCGGCGCGGGCTGGGAGGAACGGCGGGACACCGTGCCGCTGGGTGTCGCTCGCCTTATTCCAGCTACGCCGCCGCTCGGCGTCATTCGGCTGATGCCGGCGGGCGGGGCAGACAGGATGGGGTCGGTCCACCACGATGGTTCCTGCGGCGGGGCGAGCGTCAGGTCCGAGTCTGCGGGGACGGCACCGGGGACCAGGACAATGACCGGGATGACGACTTCGGCGGGGGACGCGCCGCCGTGGTACCCGGACTTCAGCGGACCGTAGCGCAGGTTCTCGTCCACGGCCAGCACGGCGGTCCCGTCGGGTGTCAGGACTCGCCGTCCGCTGACCAGCACCTCACCGTCACCAGGGGGCGGGCTCGCGGCCCGGGAACGGCTGCTGGACGTCGCGGGATACGGCCGCTGCGTGCCCTGGCGACGCTCGACGACATGGCCGTGGTCGGCGGTGAGGATCACGATCCTGCCCGCGTGCCGGGCGCGGTCCAGTAGCGGGGCCAGGTGCTTAACGGTGTCCGCGCCCCAGGCGATGCCGGCCGCGTCAGACCGGTCGAGCGCGTCATCGACGGTGTTCAGCACGCAGGTGACCAGGGGGTGACGGGTTACGTCCGCGATGGCGGCGGCCACGTCGTCTGCTAGCGCGTAGCCGGGCCGGGCGGAGTCAAGCGGCCCCTTGTGGAACAGCGGCGCCTTCTTCAGCCCGCCTGCGTCAGCCAGGGCAGCGAACCCGTTCCGCTCCGCATCCCGGGCGCCGGTGCGAAGCTCGCCGCATAGCAGCGAGGTGCGGCTCACCTCCGTGAGCGTGGGCAGCGCGGCGAGCGCAGCGGCGCGGCGCGGCTGCCCCTTCAGCAGCGCCTCGGCCCAGCCCTCTCTCGGCCGCGCCAGGATGCTGGCCGTGACCTCAGCGCCGACTCCGGCACTCATCCCGTCCAGGACCAGCAGCAGCACCGGGACCTCGCGCGCCACCGGCATGATCACATCGCGCAGCAGGTTCTCGACGAGCAGCACGTTCCGGTCGCCAGGGTCGTCACGGGTATAGGCGGCGAGCGCATCGGCGAAGGCGATGTCATGTGCTGCACGCCTGGCCCGGGTGGCGGCGAGCGTGGCCGCAAGGCCTGCCCCCAGCTCAGGATCGCTGACCCCGGAAGCCGCGTCGTTGACTGCCGAGTCCACCCACGCATCGGTGTCAGCGTGCCGGCCCAGCAGGAATGGCAGGGCTGCGCTGTCGGCCCGGGACGGGGCCGCGAGCCAGCGCGCGAGGCGAACAGCAGCATGAAACGCATGGGTGCGCCGGTCGTCGGTCCCGGCGAGCTGGTGGGCGGCCACTCGTGCCCAGGCTCGCTCCACGCGAGCAAGGGCATCCTGGGTGACGAGTGCGTGGTCCGGATCTGCTCCGGAGATCCCCGAGGTGGCTGACCGCAGTTCCGCCGCCAGTGCCGCGAACCGCCGGGTAAGCCCGGAGGGCAGCAGGCCTGAGCCGTCAGCCAGCCCGCCGGCGCGGGCCGCGGTGAGCATGTCATCCGCACGCGCGAGCAAGCTCTCGCCAAGAGCCTGGTCGGCCGCGTTGCGGAGCATGCCGGTGACGACGGCAGACGATTCCGCCGCCCAGGCGGTGAGGCTAGCGGCGGGCAGCGTGGCACCGCCGGTCCGCGGTTCCATGCGGATCAGCGCTTCCCGCGCCACGCGGGACTCCTCGTCGGGGCCGTGATCCCGCGCCTCGGAAAGCAGTCCCGCCACCAGGCCAAGCGGCACCACGTCGCGTGCCTCGCCGCCGCGAAGAAGATGCAGGACCGCCGGGAAGATCGCGCCGGTGCGCCCGGCCGCCCAGTCCAGCACTGCATCGGTGACCGCGTCGCCGGCCAGCGCGCGCAGGTCCGATATCCGCACGGCCAGCGCGGGATCAGCGGTCCACGCCAGCACGCTGGACATGTCGATGATTGGGTCTGTCAGCCCGAGGTGCGCAGCCGCGACCGCCCCGAAAGCGTGGTCGCGGGTCAAGACCCCGCCCTGCGCGGGCGGCCACCCAGCCGATGGGCTAGCCGCGAGCAACCCAGTCGCGACATCCCGGTTGCTGGTCATAGCGTACAGAGCCGGGTCGATACCGGTCGCGGCGAAACGGTTCCGCACGGCAGCCCACGGGTCGGGGGTGCGCAGCCGGTGCCCGATCAGGTGGCTGAGCACGCCGGTGCCCAGGTCCTCATCGCTGCGATCGGTTAGGACGATCAGCCACTCGCCGGGCGCGCGGGACAGCAGCGCCTCCCGCACCGCCAGCGCCGACACGCACGGCTCGATCCGCACCGACATCTTGGCATGCGTGAACGCACGAGTCCCGGACGGCCACTCCGGGGTCGCCCGGACCCCCAGGACACCGTGGTCGTAATTCTTCCCGCGAGCCTCATCGATCAGTTCCCGCAAAACCGGAAGCGAGGCACGGGCAGTCATGACAGTCACTCCTTGACCCGCCACTCAACCACGACTTCTTGCCCGTGGTGCGCCCGAAGGAACTCGGTTAGCGGCGCGAGGACATCACTGTCCGGCGCTCCCGCCGACCGCGTTCCCCATCCGCGAGCCTTGGGGGGCCTCGGGGGCTTTTGCCGATCTCTGAGCCAGTCGAAGATCGCCTGGTCGGTGATGACGAGCACGCGCTTGATGCCACTGGCGAATTCGTCCGCGCGAAGTACCTCCCGCAACTCCCGCAGTGTGCTGGCAGCGGACCTGCCTTGCTCGTCGTCATTGCCTTCCGCCTCGCGCAGCAGGGCGAGCCGGTCCCATTTGAACGACGCCAGCGCATCCTTGACTTCGGCTGCGCTCTTGAGCGATTTCGCTAGTGCGGTCTCGGTACCGGGCAGTGCCGCCTGGGAAAGCGTCTCGATCAGGCGCACCCGGTCACCACCCGCTTGCTGCAAGGCAGTAAGCAGGCGCTCACCGGCCCTCGCGGTGGCAAGCCGTCCGGTCTGCTCATACTCCGGCAGGCCAAGGTGCCGGTAGGCGTCCTCGACCTTGGCGACAAGGCCAACGGCGTGGTCGGTGAGGGTGCTGACGTTCTGCTGAATATCCGCCGCCAGCCCGGCGACTCCGGCGGCCGTGAGGTAGGGATTCACATGTGACGCGAACAGCGCCTCGGCGCGGGACGCGGCCTTCTTCCAGTCAGCCGGCGCCGGCAACGGCTCGGGCCGCAACTCCATTTCCGGGCGCAGCGCACCCGGCCTTGGCGTCGGTATTACCCCTCCATGCTGGTACCACGCCCGGGTCCGCAGCGCCGCCCAGGCCAGCACGACGAGGTCGGCGACCTCGTCCCGCAGGCCGGACTTCGGCTCCATCGCGTCGATCCAGCGCCTGACCTGCGCCACCGTGACCGCATCCTGCGGACGCACGCTCTCACGGCCAGCGGCGCGCTCAAACTCCCCTGCCCACGGGGCCAGCCGGTCGTCGCCGAACAGGAAATGCGTTTCAGCAGCGAACCCGACCCCGAGCGGATTAGCGACGCGGCGGACGGCGGCGATGTCGCCTTCCAGCCGTACCCGGCCATCCGGGTCAGCGACCGCACGCTCCACATGGGAGTAAACGGCGAACAAGTCCCGCACGGTCACTTCCGTGTCAGCCGGCTCGAACCGGGGGTGCGCCGGGTGCGTGGTGCCGAACGCCTGATCCACCAGGTTCCGGAACGCGGCCCCCAGGTCGGCGCCCACCGGGGCCGCCGGGGAAAACCCGCTGTCCAAGCTGACCAGCACCCGGTCCTGCGACGTATCCTCGGCCAGTGTCCCCGGTGTCTCCCGCGCAGCGCCGTACGCCTCCTGGATCGACCGGCGCAGCCCTTCGCGCAGCGCGGTGCGCTGGCTCTCCAAGATCGCCCTGGCCTGCGCCCGGTCCACCTCGGACAGGTGGTCGGAATTCGACCGCCACCGCTCGCCGGCACCGGTCAGCAGCCAGTCCAGGATGACCAGGCGGCGCACATCTCGCATCCGGTCCCCCGACAAGAACCGGGGCAGCCAGGCAATCACCCGCTCGCGAGCGCCACGCTCCATGATGCCGTCAAGCCGCGCCAGATCCTGCGCAGTCGAGAACCCCTGATCGTCGAACGGGAAGTCGATCACGAACCGCCAGGTCCCGGGACGAGCCCGGAAGTGGTCATCGGTCAGCCAGCCCGCGTCGCGGACATTGCCGAACAGCAGGTCCACCGTCCGGCGCGAGCCGCGCCAGGCCACCCGGTGCTGGTAGACGCCGAACACGTCCGGAGAGGACTCGGCCACCCCGAAAGCCTCCCGGACCAGGTCCTTGATCAGCTCGCGACGGCGGCCGTCGTTATCCTCGCCTTTGGCGTTCTCGACCACGGACTCGTAGTCCACGTCCGAGAGCTGAACCCGGATCACCGGGTTCCTCGGATCGGCACCGACGTGGATCTCCGGCACCCGCCGGGACCACTCCTTGACCTTGGCCAGCACGATGCTGGCCTCGCTACCCGGCAGCGGCGACCTGATCGAGCCATGATTCAGCGACGCCAGCCGCGAGGCAGTCAGCTCCTTCAACGCCGGCACGCGAGGCGCAACAGCGGACAGCAACAGCGTCTTAGCCAGCCGGTCATGCGCCCGGAACGCGGCGGTCAGCCGACCCGGATCCGCCGCGTCGGCCTCGGTCAGCCCGTGATCAGCCAGGGTCAGCGGCCGGATCTTGTCCCGGTACAACGTGGCCGCGGAACGGAACAGCGCGGCGGCCTGCGCGTCCAGCGGCTGCGAACCCTGCGGCCCCGCGACGATGTAGTCGAACGAGTCACCGACCGGAATCACGTCATCGACCGTCAGCGTCCCACGCCGGTCAACGAGCATCTGCTGCATGACCTTCAGCCCGGTCCGCTCCCGCTGCATCACGCTCGCCAGGTCCCGCAGCGTGGACACCAGCGCCGGAGAGAACGGGTACGTCAGCCGGAACGACTCCTCATCCGCCCCCCGGTGCCGCTCATCGGTGTTGACCCCGTCCAGCAGCACGTCCCAGATGTCCGGACGGCGATTGATCCGCGCGAACGCGTCCTGCAGCGTTTGCTCAGCCAGCGGGTTGTCGGCCCGCCTGCGCAGCAGTCGCTTGTGCGCGACAAACGGCAGGTTGTCATCACCCAGCTCGATGGTGGCGAACCGCCCCTCCTGATGCCGGAACGCGCGGTCCAGCGCCTCCTGCTCGGCACCGCTCGCGCCCGAGTCGGCAAACCAGCGGCGCAAGTCCATCTGCCGGGCGACGAACGACACCAGCGGGATTGCGCGCGGCCCGCTGCCCCCCTCTACCAGCTTGGTCAGCTTCTGCGACTCCCGGCGGAAGAACTCCCGGTCCTGCACCGAGAACGCCAGCCACAGCACAAGCTCATCCAGAAACAGCACCACCGCGTCATACCCAAGGCCCTTGGCATGCTCAGCAATGGCCGCGAGCCCGGTGTCGAGATCTACGAATTCCGCCTGGCGTGTGTAGGACGAGAAATAGCGCTGGACGAGCGCCGTAACCAGCTTCTGCCGCATGTCAGAGCCTGGTGCCGCCGAGCGGGCGACGGCATAGGACTCTGCCGACCAGGTGACATCTGCCCCAAGCAACCGCGACCACTGGTCAGCTCCCGCGCCTTCCCCGCCGTTGAGTCCAGCGAAGAACCGCTCATCTCCGACATTCCCGCGCATCCGGTCCGCATCCGCGAGAAGACCATCGGCCATGTAAACGGCAGGCAGCGGCGCGCCCGGGTGCCGCACGCTCACCTGCCGGACGTACCCGCTGAGCAGCGACTCCTCCATTGACTCAGCGCCGAGCAGGTGAAACGCGACCGGCAGGACGTTCTTGTCCCGGAGCACATCGTCGTGCTTACCAACGACAGGCTGGAGCTCCTGCTTGGCTCGCGCTGCCGCATTGTGCCGCAGCAGGGCGTACAGCACCGCCATGAAGTGGCTCTTACCGGAGCCGAACGACCCGCTCAGGAACGCGCCCCGGCTCACCCCGGTCGTGATGGCCTCCGAGACCAGCCCGAGCGCCCTATCGAAAGCCTGGATGAGCGCTGGCGTAACGACGTAGTCGTCAATCGTGGCCGCAATCCGCGACTCTTCGACACCGTCGGTTAGCCGCAGCACATAGTCCTCGGCACCCGCTTGCGCGGGAATATCAAGGACGTCGCTCAGCAGCTCACTCACCCTGCTCCTCCCTTACTACGCCTTGCCGCGCGTCCGCCGTCCCCGGCCTGTAGGAGCAGGCCGCCAAGAGGCCAGTTCCGCCACGGTCTTGCCAACCTGCGCGGCGCGCTGGTCAAGCTGCTCTTGGCAAAACGCCGCCAAGCTCACACCGTAGTCCGGATCGACCTCAGAGTGCCACTGCGTGACCCACGGCTGTAGTTCCGCCAAGCCCGCGACCAGCGGGATAAGACGGTCATCATCCCAGCCCTCCTGCTCCCGCTCCCCAATGACTCGGGAAAGCGCCAGTGATTGCTGCGCGTGATTCCATCCCGCCCAGCCGAGCAGCGGAGTCGAATCTCCCTCGCGGCCCGCGTCCGGGTACAGGATGAATCGTTCCTTCGGCACGTCAAGCTTGCCGCGCGCCCGCCAGTAGGACGGCTTGCGGAAATCGGCCGACGTGTACTTCGGCGGCACCGGAATCAAACCGACCTTCTGCCCTGCGTCTTCACGCCGCTGGAGATCCCAGGTCTCCTCCCAGGCTTCCCGCTTGCGCAGCCCGGTGTCCTTGTATCGGTACGCGGCCAGGAACGGTACGGCCTCGTCCTCCAGCAGCCGCACCAGGGAGTCGGTCACCGGAACGTCGGGCCGTCCCTCCCACAGCGCCAGCACCGATACCATATCCGCATCGCGCGTCACCTCATCCGCAAGCTGCCCTACGCTCTTCGGGACCGCGTTGCCTGCGCTGTCGGACCAGAACCGCCGATCGTCCAGTCGATCCAGCAGCCAATCTCGCAGTGCCCTCTCCTGCCGCTTTTCCCACGGCTCCTGCGACCAGCGCCTCTTGTATTCGGGCTTCTCCAGAAGCCGAATGTACGGATGCTCGGCGATGAGCTGCAGCCTGCGCTGAACGAGCTTCCGGTATGCGGCGGGCCAGCGCGCCGGTATCTCTGTGATCGCCTTTGACTCGTGTCGTTCGAACCATGCGGCCTCCTCGCCCGACTTCGCGAGAAAGATCTCGAAAGCGCGCTCTCCAAGCGCCAGTCCAGGCAATTCGTCCACACCGCACGTCTGATCCTCATCGATCAGGCCATACAGCCGATACACTTCCCAATCGAGTTCCTCCTGCGCAGCGATCATCCGCGCCCGGATTGCCCTGGATTCCTTCTGCGCGGATGCCAACGCTTCCCGTGAAGGAACCCCACGCGCGCAAACCGCCGGCGGCTCCTGGGCGCCTAGGTCCTGGGCGAGCGAATCAAGCGATCGCGCCCGCTCCAACGGAAGCGTTTCTGGCAACGGGCATTCCTGCACGTTTGATCCGTTGAACTGATAGAAGTTCTCCCAGGCGAGAGTCGTCTGCCTCGCACCCTGGGTATCAACTGTGCTACCTTTGTTATGGCAAACTTGCTTTAGCCAGAAGCATGCCGCAGATGAGTTCAGTACCCCCAAGAATCCAAGGTGGCCATCTACCGTCAGTCCTTCTGGAAACTTGACGATAGGGGAAGTCTGCTTGAATACCTTGCCACCCCGATCGAGAATGAAGTGGGTGTGCGTCGCTACTTCCGCAAAGGCGATCGAGAGTGGAGTCATGTACGCACTGCTTGTGTGCTGCATGTACTCCCACCACTCCAAGCCAGCTGCAGCCATGTCGCCACTGAAAGTGCCGCGGTTTGCCAGGATTGTGCGCAACGGCCAAAGCTCCAGGCTTAGTCCATCGTCGAGCCGATCCTTCTTGCCGTAGACGTATGGATAGAGAACCTTCAACTCCGGAGAAGCCGCCCAGTCTCGTACATCTTCCCCCATCAACAGCACTCGAAGCCTGCTGGTCAGCTTAGGGCTGCCGGGCTTCCAGCCAAACGGCCGAACAAAGGCCTCGTCTGCTCCCGCCCTAATCGAGCGTCCTACCGGGGGAACAATCTTCGCGGCCAGGCGAGACTTGCCGAGTTCCAACGCCTCAACCAACTGAATCGCACCGCCGCCACGAAGGATCCATGGGTGCGTCGCGAGGACCTTCCGGGCCAGGTCGACGACGCTGATCCAGCCGTCGTCCCATCCGGCGTCGTCCACATGGTCGACGATCGATTTCCAGACGTGCCCCTCTGCGGGATTAATGGGCTTACCAGGTTCGCCGCGAACACCGAGGACCGCTCGAACGGCGTCGCTGGACGGCAGTTGGTTCCGCCCGACAATGATAACCGTGGGCGTACCGTGCCCTGGGATATATGCACCGGAAGTGTCTTCGACCAGTCGCAGGTCCCGACGTGGCAGAAAGCCCTCGACCAGCGGAGCCCCGAACTCGCGATCCATGAACGAGTTGCTTGTGATCTGCCCAACCCAACCAGACTGCGTTCCTCGCTTCGCGAGGGCGAAGAACTGGACCATGAAGGGGACCGTGAGCGCATACGTCCCCTTGCAGACCTTACCGAACTTGGAGCGGTATTGTTTGTTGAGAGCCTTGTCCTTGACCGTTATATACGGCGGGTTACCAACAACCGCATCGTAACGGCCTTCCCCAAGGAGCTCCAAGAGGAGTCGAGCGTCTTCGGTCGCGTAGTGGAAGGGCATGTACGCGCCGCGTTCTTCCATGCCAGGCAGCGTGTTCGGGTCCGGGCCGTGGATGAGGGAGTCGCCGACCGCAAGGTGGTACTTGAACGCGGGGGCATCCTCCAGGGACCGCAAGCCGCAGGCGTTCAGTGCCGCGACGGTGAGTCGGAAGCGGGCGATGGCGACCGCGAATGGGTTGAGGTCCACGCCGTGGATGGCGTCGAGCGCCAACTGGACCCGCGCCTGGATCTCCAAGTTCGGCGCATGCCGGTGCCAGCGGTCCAGCAGGCGGTCGAACGCGCCGAGCAGGAAATGGCCGGAACCGCACGTGGGATCGATCATCCGGAAGCCTTCGAGCGGCCGCTCCTTCAGTGCGGGCTCAAGGGTGCGGTCGAGGATATGCTCCTCGACGAAGACCGGCGTCTGAAGCAGTGCGTACGTGTCCTTCGCGTACGCCGACAGGTCTTGGTACAGGTCACCGAGGAACCGGGTGGACAACGTCTCGTCACCTAGGTCGTGGACGAGGTTGCCGTCGTCGGAGCGGTCCCGCCAGAATTTCAGCAGTTCCTCGATGGCCTTCCCGGACGGCGATGCATAACCCAGTGCGGAGTGCGAGTCGACCAGTGCCCTGGTGGCGGGTAGGCGGCCGAGGTAGTCAATGGCATCCATCAGCCACTCGCGGTCGGTCCACTTGTCATGCCCAGGCTCGCGGAAGAACGCCATCTGTGCGTCTAGGGCTTCCTGGCGTAGCCTGCCGGGACCGGTGATCCATACCGGCTTGACGAGGGCGTTGTCCTCGCAAAATCGGATGAACACGCTCATCAGCACCCACGCGACTGCTGTCTGATTGATCCGGTCGTCACGCCATTCAACCCAAGACCATGCGGTCCGCTCCTTCTCCACCGCGCGCCGATGTATCCGTTGCCACTCCTCGCGCAGCGATGCGTTCTCCTCAACCCGCGTGAGGAGATTCCTTTCGAGCAGGCGGACCTGCTGCTGCAGATCGGTGGTGAGCGCCGGAGAGGCGGTCATCATTCTCCTTCGGCGGCCGGGACGCGCGCGTGGGCGCCGATCCAGTCCGGGTCAAGGCGCATGAACTGCGCGGGCGCGGCGAGCGGCAGCGGGCGCCGGTCGATGAGAGGACCGTGGGCGCCGGCCAGCTGGGGCACCAGAACCCAGATGGCTTGTGGTCGGCGGGTGGCCAGGTCGGCCCATGGTCCAAGCAGGTTCAGGTGGCTGTACCGGGCGAGCGGCGCGACATCGGTCAGCAGCACAGGCCGGGTTCCTTCGGGCTGGGCGGCTGCCGCCGCACTGATCGCGGCCTCAACGCCGGGGAGGCTGCGCGTGACGAGCACCGAGAGTCCCTCGGCGTCCCTGGTGCCGGCGGGTGCGGCGTCCGCCGCCTGGACGAACTCCCAGTCAAGGCCGAACTCGGCGGCCTGTGCCTTCATCGCGTCGATCAGTACCTGCGTTACGTCCACGACCTCAGCGCCAAACCGGCTTACCAGGGCGACTACCGCCCGGTCGGCGCGGATCGCGTCCACGCCGATGGCGAGGAACGACCTGGTGGCGGCACTTTCGGCGAGACGGTGACCCGACGGCCCTTCGGCCAGCAGCTGCCGGTTGACCGGGCCGAGCGATGTAGCAGGGCGAGACGCCAGTCCGAGGGTGTCGGACGCGCGGGTCGGCGAGCGGTAGCCTCGCTGGGACTCGTCGTAGATCAGGCCGAGTCCGGTGCCGGCGATGAGCTGGTCCAGGCGCGGCCGGTCGGGGAGTGGGGCGAGCGCGGGGAACTTGGCTCGGACGCGGGCGTGGATCTCATGGACGCCGACTGGCTGCGCCCCGACGCCGGCGAGCGCGATACTGAGCGCGGTCGTGGCGGGCATGTCGCGCGCGTAGAGGTCGCCTGATCCGGCGGGGGCTGCGCCACGCGCCAGCGCGGCGGCCAGCCGCAGCAGTCGTCCGGTGTTCGGCGTCGTCGGCTGGGGTTCCAGGCTGCGGGTCGCGTGGCTCCATGTGCTGAGCAGTCGTTCGGCGGCGCGGGCGGCGGGCACGACATGTTCGCTGGCCGCCCCGCCTTGGGCGACGAGCTCGTCGGCGGCGCGGCCGAGCGCTTCTGCTGGGTCGAGCAGTGCCTGGTCGGTGGCGAGGAGGATGATCCGGCCGTCGCGGCGGCGTGAGAAGAACTCCCTCGGGTCGTCTTCCGCGCGCAGCCGCGCCTGGACCCGGTCGAGCGCGATGCGCAGCAGGCCCGCGCCTACCCGGCCGACGGCCGGACCTTCCGTTTCGGGATCCGCGGGCGGCATCACGGCGAGC
The DNA here is from genome assembly GCA_025934375.1 of Streptosporangiaceae bacterium. Classification (GTDB taxonomy): domain Bacteria; phylum Actinomycetota; class Actinomycetes; order Streptosporangiales; family Streptosporangiaceae; genus Trebonia. Next base: position 37,727 of record JAICYD010000003.1, read on the forward strand.
ACCGACTGCGCCAGTTCTTCTACCGTTGCCACGCCGGCGGAGTCGGCGAGCGACTGCCACGCGACTTCGGCGACCGCATCCAGCAGCGCGCGGCAGTCCGGATTGGTGCCCCAGGAATCTTGTAGCGCGCCGATCTGCTGCGGCACCCGGCCACGGGTCACGCCGGTGGCCTGGGCGAGCTCTCCTTGCGTCGCGAACGCGTCAATGCCTGGTTCGAGCCCGAGCAGCATCCGGGTGAGGGCGCGCCGGGACTCGGCACGCGCGGATCCAGCATGCGTCACGAGCAGGTCAGCCGCCGTCCGCGGGTCGGGGAGCACCTCACTGACTGCTCCCGCCGGGCCGCGCGCCGGGCCACGGCCCGCGACAGCGGCGCTGAAGCGGTTCCGCCATTGCCGTGCCCTGGCCTTCACTTCCTGGCGGGTCGCCACCGCCACGCCGGACAGGTGGTTGAGGCGGACCGCGTCCACTGCGATGAGGTCGCCGACGGTCGTCACCGCCAGCGGCTCGATCGCTGACAGCGCCCGTGCGGACAGCCCGGCTTGCGCTAGCGGAGTTGACAGCTCTGCCTTGGCCGCCAGGTCCTCGGCGTCGTCGGGAACGGTCTTCGGCACTGGCCGGAAGACGGCCTGCCAGGCGGCCAGCATCTCGGCGGCAGTGTCGTGCCGCTGCCGGGCGTCGCGGGCCAGTGCGATGCGGAAGAAGTCGGTCAGGCCGTCGGCCACCGCGGGGTCGAACATCCCCGCCTCGACGGCGGCCTCGTCTTGGACCGATGCCGGGTCCGACAGCCCGTCGCCGAATCGCGGTACCGACCCGGTTGCCATCTCGAAGAGCACCACGGCGGCCGAGTACCGTTCGGCGGCGGAGTCATAGCGGCCGCGCTGCGGGCTGTCCAGGAACGGGTCTAGGTACGGGGGCGTGCCCGCGGTGACAGCCGTCGCGCCCGCGCTGGACAACGAGAAGTCGAACAGCACCAGGTGCTTGGCCCGGTCCTCGCGTTTCTCCCGCATCTCGCGCACGCCCAGGTTGGCGGGCTTGATGTCCCGGTGGTCCACCCCGGCACGGTCCAGCGCGACGAGTGCTTCGAGCAGGTCGGCGCCCCACCGCTCCAGCAGGTCCAGGGACAGGCGCTCCCGGCCGCGCAGCACCTCGCCGAGCGTCTGGTCGCCCGCGCTCTCCAGCACCAGGGCCTGCCGCCCGCCCACCTCAATGGGCCCCTCGATCAGGTGCACCAGGCGCGGGTGCCGCAACCCGGACAAGATCTTGGCCTCGTCGGCGAGCCTGCCCGCCGCCGCGGTGTCGAGCGCCACCTTCAGCACCCGCGCCGAGTCCGGTCCTGACTCGGCGATCGTCAGGTCGTTGACCAGGAGGCCAGCCGCGGTCGACCCGGTGCCCAGGCGCCGCTGCAGCCGGAACCGGCCATCGATCACCGCGCCGGGCGCTGCCTCCAGCGGGTCGATCACGTCATCAGCCGGGGCCAGCGAGGCCTCGGCGTCGTTGAGCCGGTCCAGGAAGGCCCGGACGTCAGCCAGCCGCTCGGTCACCGCCGGGCGCGTGGCATCCAGGACCAGGGCACGCAGCGCGGGCGTCACCTGGGGCAGGTCCACCGCCAGGTCCAGCCCCTGCTCCCGGTTCAGCCGCTCGCGCAGCGTGGTGCGGTCCGCGGCCGGCATCTGGCCGGACAGCACGTAATAGGCCAGGGCGCCGAGCGCGAACACGTCGATCCGGATCCGGTCAGCGTCCTTGTTCCACACGCCCTCCGGTGCCTGGAAAGGTTCCGCCATCCGCCGGTCCACATCTGCAGCCACCGGGCGCACCCCAGTCACGCCGGGTCGTTCCGGGGCATGAGGTGATGCCTCTTCCAGTCCGAGCAACCCGGTGATGCCAGAGCCGGGCATGCTGGTCAGCGCGGACCCCGTGACCGCGCCTGCGCTCTGCCAGTCCCCGACCAGGACCCGCAGCCCGCCGTCGGCCAGGAGGCGGACGAGGACCGCGTGCGGGGTCAGCCCGCGGTGCACGATCCGGTTGCGGTGGGCGTAGGACACCGCCTCGCCCGCCTGCCGCAGCAGAGACAACTGCCCGGCGACCGGGACCTGCCCGGCCTTGTCGGCCAGGAAGAGGTCGAGGCGCTGGTACCGCTCGTCCAGCGGATAGACCAGGCCCACCCCGAGGTCGTTCTCGACCATGTCCTCGGGCCGGACCAGCCGCTCATTCGGCAGCCGGGACATGATCCGGTACTCGTGCTCGGCTACCTGGCGCACCCTGGCCCGCGCCGTCGCAGACGTGCCAGGCGGGGTCACCAGGAACCGGATCCGGGCACGGCGCGTTGTCGCTATGCGGTGGAAGGCCGGCCAGTCCTGCCAGCCGTCACCCTCCCCGATCGGGTCCTCGTCTATGACCCATGAGCCGGCCTCGCGCTGGCGCCGCTGCACGACACCGATCCGCTGCATGAGCGCGGCGATGATGTCGCTCTGGTTCGGGCCAATCGAGTGGTGCGGGGTCGCGCCCTCAAGGAGCCGGTCGGAGATGCCGGGCAGGCCGGTCCTGTCCTCGCTGCCATCGAGAGCGAGCAGGTCGGTGCGGGACGCCGACGGCAGCACGCAGCGGATCCCCGGGTGGTGCAGGAACACGCACTCCTGCACGAATGGCACCACGTTGCGCGGGTCGGGGACGTGGTTACCCGTCTCTTGCGACCAGGTCAGCAGCGCGTCCTGGAGCTTGCTCGCCAGCCGCTGCGCCTTGCGGCGAGCCAGCTTCAGCGGCGAGTCCTCGGCACGGTGCCCGTCACGCCGCCAGGTCAGGTCATCGCCGCGCAGCGTCCCGGTGTAGTACTTCAGCTCGACCAGGTGCAGGCGACGGCGCCCCAGGACGAGCAGGTCGACCTCGTGCCACTTGCCGTGGCCGTCACGGAACTCGAAGTTCGACCACGCGCGGAACGAGGGCTGGTCCGGTAGCAGGCCGCGGACGATGTTCAGCCCTTCGGCCTCGTGCGTGAACTGGGAAGGCGTCACCTCGATCCAGCGCTGGACCCGCTGCGCCACGGTCCCGTCCCTCCATGCCCCGCCCGGCCAACTCAGATGCCGCGCCCCGGGCACCTATCTTGCCACCGCTGGCGACATTCCGGGCTTGCTAGATGACTCCGTGACTCCGATCTGCCCATTGCGACGAGCAATCTGGTGTCGCCGCGAACCGTGCTGCACCCTCGGGTTGGTTCGCTGCCGGGTGCTGGCAGGGCATCATCGGCCAGCGCGCTGAGCCGTCAGGCTGAGTGGGAAGGCTCCGTGCGTCCGTAGTGCGGCGTGGTGAACGCGCGGTCCCATGGCGCGCCGGGGGCAGTCAGCTCGCGCCAGGGTGCGACCTCGATGTAGAGAACGCGCATGGCGTTGAGCGCATTGAAGTGCAAGGGAATCCCGTCGGTGGAGACGGCGTCCTCAGCCACCGCGACCTCGAAGTTGCGCATCATCGCAGTCCGCGCCGTGGTCTCGACGCAGACATTCGTCTGGAGCCCCGCGATGATCAGCCGCTGAACCCCGAGGTTGCGGAGGACCGGCTCAAGCTCGGTGAAGTGGAACGCGTCCCAGCGCAGCTTGTCGATCACGATGTCCCCCGGCAGCGGCGCGACCTCGTCCATGATCTCCGAAGGCTCGCCGCTCCGGGCCGCCGCCGGCGGCGGCACGCCGTTGCCCGCTACCGAGGCGAGCAGCCGGCGCATCCTCGGCGTGGCGTCCGCGCCGTCAGGCCGCTGCACTGCCCGGGTGTAGATGACCGGCATTCCGGCTGCGCGCCCGGCGGCTAGCAGCTGGCGGCACTCCCCGACGACTTCGCCCAGCCGCCAGATGGGCGGCCAGCCGAACACGTCGCGCTTGTGCTGCTCCCGCTCCAGGTACATCTTCTGCACGTCGATCATCAAGATCGCGGTCGTCGCCGTCATCGGGGTCCTTCGCCGGTTGCACCAGGCATTCCATGTCTTTCTTATTGTGCGCCGGAGCAGTCAGCGTGGCCCGGCCAGCCGATCCGGCGGCGCGCTCACAGCCCGCCTGATACGGTGCCCGGCAAGGCGCTCGGCCACGGCGAGCGGGTACCAGCGGGCACTTGTGACCTCGGACTCCTGGATGCGGCCAATGTCACCGTCGGCTGTCGCGAAGGCGTACCCGAAGTCGAGGTGGAAATGAGGCGGCTCGCCTTTGTCCGGCCGTGCCGGGACCCCGCCGTACTCGATGTACACCGGGGCCAGCGAGAGGCAGGACACCGTGCCCGGGTCGATGCCGGTCTCCTCTGCCAGCTCGCGCTGGGCTGCGCCTGACAGCGTGGCGTCGGCTGGCTCAAGATGGCCGCCGGGCTGCAGGATGATCCCGTATGCACGGTGCTCGATAAGCAGGATCTCGGCACCGCGGACCAGCAATGCGCCGACCGTCACGTGCATCGGGAAGTTCCGCCGGGCGGCGAAATCTCCTCCCTGAGACAGCAGCCGCATCGGTTCAGATAGCAGTGCGGCCTCGTCCGGGTAACGCTCAAGGTAGCCCGCAAGCCCGGCCGAGATATCCCGGTTACTGATTGCCATGTTTCCCTCCGCGCCACGGGTTACCCAAGGTGTCGATCTTGCCTATTGGCGGGCCGACTTCCTCCGCAAGCCTTCAGGCGTCGCCGGCGTTCGCCCTTTCCGCCATGCTGGCCGGGCGCTCGGGCGGCCAGCTGATCGTGGCGGTCGCGCCGTCCCGCTTACGGAACACGCTCACCAGCGTGCCCGGCAGCGGGGGCGCGGTCCCGTCCGGCCAGTATGTGAAGGCGTCCTGTGGCAGGTCGCGGCCCCGGGCATCCCATGCATGTAGGTGACTGATCAGGATGGCGGCAGCGTCGCTGGCGTGGTGGCCGTAGGCCAGCGCGCCGAACTCGACGCCGCTGCCGTCGGGGAGGTCCCGGACGGTCAGGTAGGACAGCGTGCCGTCGCAGGCGATGGCGAAGGGGTACCAGCCGGTCTTCATGACCGGGCCGCCCCCGGCCAGCTGCGGGTCGCCGGCCTGGTCCAGGCGGCAGAACCCCGGCGCGAAGCCCGCGAGCCACAGGTAGAGGTCCGACCACGCGGTCATGTCCGCGATGGTCAGCCCCGACCATGCCTCGGCCGGGTCGCTGGCCAGGACGTCACCGGGCAGCGGCGGGGCGGCGGGCGCGCCGTCTTCGAACCGCAGCGTGACGTGGCCGCCGCCGGGTGCCGGGACCGTGAAGAACGTCTCCGGACGCGCGCCGGCACCCTGCATGGGGACGAACCCGCAGGTATACGCGGAGGCGCTGGCCAGGTGGCCGTCGCGCTGGCGGAAGCCGATGGAGCGAGTGACGCCGTTCATCCGCAGCGGCACCACGAGCGTCCCGCAGCCGTCGAGCTGGGCGAGCCAGGCGGGCGGGATGTCCCACGCGCCGGCAGTCGCGATGATGGCGTCGAACGGGCCATGGCCTGGTGCGCCGTGCTCGCCGTCGCCGCTCACCACGGTCACCCGGCCGGCATAGCCGGCCGCATCCAGGGCAGCCGCGGCCCAGCCGCAGACCTCAGGGTCGATGTCGACGGTGACCACGTGCCCGCCGGGGCCGGCGACCTCGGCGATGACCGCAGCGTTGTACCCCGTCGTGCCGATCTCCAGGACCCGGCTACCGGGGCCGATCCCGGCCTGGGCGATCATGCGGGCCTGCAGCCATGCGGCGCTGATCGAGGACAGGGTGACGCCGTCGGCGTCTTTCTTGTTGCGCACGACCGACCCGTGGTAGCACTCCTCCAGCGGGGTGCCGGGCCGCGCGAACGCGTGCCGGGGGACCGTCCGGAACGCGGCCTCGATCGCCGGGGACGTGATCCGCTCCAGCCTCAGGAGCTTGTCGGTCATCGCGTCGCGCAGCCGCCGCGCCTCGCCGACGTCTGCTGTGGTGGTCCCGGTCACAGTGCTCCTCACTCGATGCGGCCTATGCAGGCGGTAACTCAGTCACGTTGCGCGTCGTGCATGGACGACGTGCTATAGGATGTTATCCAGACTCGGTGCCGTCCGACAAAGCAGGGGCGGTGCACGAGCGGGACGCTCGGTAGCCTCGCGGGAATGAAGCCTGGCAGGCAACCCCGCGTTCATGACGATCTGGGGTGTCGTTTGGCAGGTGGCCATAACAGATCGTCATCAGCGGTGGGATCGCTCTGCGAGCTTAAAGTCCCGCTAGCTGCCGCCGCACTGGCACGTTTCCCCGTCGGGAAACCGAGCTGCCGGCGCGTAGGGTGTCGGCCAACGGCTCGTCGATGACCACGCCGGGCTGAGTACGTTGCTTGTACCGAGGTGACCGCAAGTGCGCCACGCGTGTCCGTGGGGTTACTAGGATCGGTCAGGCGGGCGGGGTCCGATGGCATCGTCCTGCTGCGGGATCCGGGGGTTCCGCGGCGGTTTTAGTCGTGTCTCGCAACACTGGCGTCTGTCTGGAGATGATTACTGTGCGTGAATATTCGTTCGCGGGTAGCCCGGAGTCGGTTGCTTTCCGGGCTGCGCTGGAGGTGGTGCGGGCTGCTGAGCCTGGTGTCGCTGACGCGATCGCAGCTGAGCTGGCCAGCCAGCGCGAGCAGCTGAAGCTGATCGCGAGCGAGAATTACGCGTCGCCGGCGGTGCTGCTGGCGATGGGTAACTGGCTGTCGGACAAGTACGCCGAGGGGACGGCAGGCCAGCGGCTGTACGCGGGCTGCCAGCATGTCGACGCGATTGAGGAGCTTGCCTCCGGGCATGCTCGGGAGTTGTTCGGGATGCCGTACGCGTATGTGCAGCCGCACTCGGGGATCGACGCCAACCTGGTCGCGTTCTGGGCTGTCCTGGCGCAGCGGGTGGAGAGTCCTGAGCTGGGCCGGGCCGGGGTGCGGCATGTGAACGACCTGAGCGACGGCGACTGGGCTGCGCTGCGCCGTGAGCTGGGGAACCAGCGGCTGCTGGGCATGTCGCTGGATGCGGGCGGGCACCTGACGCACGGGTTCCGGCCGAACATCTCCGGGAAGATGTTCGAGCAGGCCAGCTATGGCACGGACCCGGCCAGCGGGCTCATCGACTATGACCGGGTGCGGGCCATCGCGCGAGAGTTCCGGCCGCTGATCTTGCTGGCGGGGTACTCGGCGTACCCGCGGCTGGTGAACTTCGCGCTGATGCGGGAGATTGCCGACGAGGTCGGCGCGACGCTGATGGCGGACATGGCGCACTTCGCGGGCCTGGTGGCCGGCGGGGTGCTGGCCGGGGACTTCAGCCCGGTCGGGCACGCGCAGATCATCACTACGACCACGCACAAGTCGCTTCGTGGCCCGCGGGGCGGGATGGTGCTGTGCGAGCAAGACCTGGCGCCGTACGTGGCGAGGGGCTGCCCGATGGTGCTGGGCGGGCCGCTGCCGCACGTGATGGCGGCCAAGGCGGTCGCGCTGGCCGAGGCGCGGCGCCCGGAGTTCGCCGGCTATGCCCGCGCGATCGTGGCGAACGCGGCGGCGCTGGCCGACGGGCTGCTACGCCGGGGCGCCACGCTGGTGACCGGGGGCACCGATAACCACCTGGTGCTGATGGATGTCTCCGGGTACGGGCTGACCGGGCGGCAGGCCGAGAGCGCTCTGGTGGACTCGGGGATCGTCACCAACCGCAACAGCGTCCCCGCCGACCCGAACGGCGCCTGGTACACCTCTGGCATCCGCCTGGGCACCCCGGCGCTGACCACCCGCGGCCTCGGCCCCGCCGAGATGGACGAGATAGCCGCCCTTATCGACACCGTCCTGGCCAGTACCCGTCCCGCCGCCACAGACGGCGGTGCCGCGTCGAAGGCGCACTACATCCTCGACGCGTCGGTCGCCGCCAAGGTCGCCGGGCAGGCAGCCGAGCTTCTGGCCCGCTACCCGCTCTACCCCTCAGTCCAGCTCGGCTGACCGCTGGCCGGGCAGGCGCCTGGAGCGCGCCTGCTTCCCGCCCCGCCGCGGTGAGGGGGAGCCTGGTCAGTACAGGGCGGCGACCGGGTTGACGCCGCCCATGCCGAGCAACTCCAGGAGCGGCTCGTCCGCCGCCTCGCGCGCCTGCTCCGCCAGGCGGGCGTAGGCGGCGGACGGCGGGGTCGCGGCGAAGTTGTGCGGGGCCATGAAGATGGCCGACATCTGCAAGGTGACCAGCCGGCGGATACGGTCGCGGCTGATGTTCGGCCCGCCCCGGTGCCACAGGGCCGCGTTCATCACGACCACCTGACCTGGCGTGATGACTAGCTCCGCCTGCCCTGCCAGCGGCCTCGTGGAGGCGGCGGGCTGGCCGGGCGTGCGGTGGCTGCCCGGCACGACGTACAGCGGCCCGGCCTGCGGGTCGGCCGGGTCGAGGTAGACCAGCGCGGTGATGACGGCGGGGGCGCCGCCGAGCGGAGGGGCTGGCGTGACGTGGGGCCGGAAGTCGGTGTGCCAGATCGTGCCGTCGCCGCTGCCCGGGTGGGTGATCCGGATGTTGGAGTTGCGCAGCAAGATGCGGGGGCCGAGAAGCGTGCGGACCGTGTCGGCCAGCGGGTAGTCCAGCAGCGGCACGGTCAGCAGCAGGGGGTCGGCTTTGTGCGGGTCGCGGATGTACTGGCCCGGGAACTCGTCCTGGTAGGTCTTCTCGGCCGGGGAGCTGAAGCGCGCGGCGGCGAGCGCGTCGACCGCGTCGCCCAGGACCGCGACCGCAGCCGCCGACAGGCGGCGGGCCGGTATGACGAAGCCGGCCTCGGTGAACTGGTCCTCCTCGCCTGGGCTGAGCAGGCTCGGGCAATGCCGGTCGGGCGTCGTCACGTCCGGGTTGTGGATACGGAAGGCTGTGCTTGGCATCGGTCGCTTCCCGGGTTACGGCTGGGCGGGTGGGCAGAGGATGGAGCTTTTCTGGAGTGCGTGATCGGGGAATGTCCGGGTCTTGTAGTGGTGCAGGGACTGCGTTTCTGAGCCTCCGAGGTTGAGCGCGGTCGCACCGTTGCGCCGTTCGCGCAGGTAGATCTGCCACAGGAAGTACGTGGCGAGCCTGGGTACCCGGGCGGTCCACAGGTAGTACCCGTGGGATGTGCCGGTGGTGTTGCCGGTGACTGCCCAGCCCGCCATCTCGGTGCCGTGATGCAGGTAGTGGTAGGCGAGTCCGTGGTGGCAGCCGGAGCCGAGCGCCGCCACGAGGGCCGCGTCGAAGTCCGCCTCCTGCGCGCGGGCGGCCCGGGCCGGCTCCGCGCTGCCGGTGATGGCCTGCGCTTCGCCGCCGAGCGGATCGGGGCTGGCCTGGTACCGGTAGGCGTCCCGGTGCCAGGTGACTGCTTCCCGCAGTGACTTGTACTTCCTGCCGGGTGGCAGCCCGGCTAGGTCCGCGGTGATCACAACCTCGGGGAACGCCTCGTCGTCCAGGGGCGCCTCTGGGCACCATGCCTCTGCGAACGGATGCCAGCGCCGTGCGAGGAGGGTTGCGGTGAGCTGGTCACCGCAGTACCTGGCCAGCAGCGGGATGCCGGGCAGGGCAGTGGCCACGACCACAGCGACGGTGTCCAGCATGCTCGCTGCCGCGCTGGCGGCACCGACGGGGCGCAGCGCCGCGAGCCGCCTGACGTCGGTGCGCCAGGTGAGGATCAGCGCGGCGTTCCCGCCGCGGACCACCAGTCCGCGCTGCCGGGCGCGCAGCCAGTAGAACAGGCCGTGGCTGCCGTGCACGTCGTGCCCGTCTTGCAGGAACGTCGGAAGCAAGCCGGGACGGTGGCAGTCCCGGCCGGACAGCGGAGTGACGCTGAGGCCAGGGCGGGCGCGGAGGGCATCGGCGAGTACCTTGTCGATGGGCTCAGCCATGGCTATCCCTTCCGCAGGACCCACACGTGCGTGCTGGCTGACGGGCTGAACTCGGGGCGATCCAGGTCACGGACCCGCTCGGTGCGCAGCCCGGCCGCCGCAGCCGCCTCGTGCAGCGGGTAGGCATCCAGCGCGTACTGGACATGGGTCTCGCGCCAGGTCACGTTCCCGCCGGCATCGTGCCGCTCGATGCTGCTGACCGATCTTGCGGCCGCGCTGTCGTAGTGGTGCCGCCACCGCAAGATCCCGTCTGGCAATTGCTGGTCGTAGCGGAGGTCGCGCCAGGTGCCGCGCAGCAGCCCAGGCGAGGAGTAGTCGAAGACCAGCCAGCCCCCTAGCTTTAGGCAGCGCGCCGCAGCGCCCAGGCACTGCCGGAACTGACCGGGGGAAAGGTAGTTCAGCGTGTCGAACCCGCTGACGATGAAGTCGGCACAGGACGCTCCCGCCGGCACGGCAGTAATGTCCGCCACTATCGTGGCCTCGTATCGTCCCGCGGCACTGCGCAGCATGCGCGCGGAGCGGTCAACGCCGATCCGCCTGTGGCTCCATCCGGCGTCACCGATCAGCTTGCCGCCGGTCCCCGTCCCGGCACCCAAGTCGATAACCACCGTGCCCGCCCCGGCGCCGAGCCGGGCAAGCTCGGCGAGTATCCCGTTGCGCCAGGTGGCCTCGGCAAGGTCTCCCAGGAGATCGTCGTACTCGCTGGCAAGCGAATCGTAGGCAGCACTGATCATTGACACCGCCGCTCTCTGCCTGAGGGGAATGTGGAATATGGTCAGCGGGCTATTCCGGCCACGGCCCGGTGACTGACGCATCGAATATGGTGCCGTGCGGCTCGCCGGCTAGCAGTTCGGGCAGGCGGGCCATGAGAACGCTCAGTTCAGCCAGTTTCCCCTGCCTGTCCACGGCATCCTGGTCCTCGTAAACCTCGGTGGAGATGAAGATCGCAGGGTCAGTGACATCCTGTGCGACGTCGAAGCTGACCACTCCGGGCAGCATGCGACTCGCCGTGGCCAACTCCGCGAATCTCTCGCGGGCCTCGTCAATCTTGTGCGGGTAAACTCTTCCCGACACCCGGTAAATGATCACGCCGCAGGCCCCTTCACAGGCTTGCCCGGCAGGTGCCCAACGCCGCCGAGAACCCACACTTTGGCGGCATCCGGCGATTCGGGTTCGTCAGAGCGCCAGTACGGCACCTGGACAAGGCCCGGCTCGATGACCTCCAGCCCGGTGAAGAACCGGAGGATCTCGTCCCGGTCGCGCAACGTCGACCCAGCCGCCACGTTCTTCCGGTAATGCTCAGCCACCTTGCCGGCCGATTCGCCGCCGGGAACCCCGCCCGTCGCATGTGAGACCACCAGGTGGCTCCCCGGCGCCGTGGCGTCGCGGAGGGACCCGACGATCGCGTGCGGATCATCGTGGTCGCCGATGAAGTGCAGCACGGCCACCAGCAGCACGGCCAGCGGCTGGCTGAAGTCGAGCAACGCATGGACCTGAGGATGATCCAGGATGGCGGCCGGGTCGCGCAGGTCAGCCTGGATCACCGCGGTGTTCCCGCTGGTTTTGAGGGCGCGCGAGTGGGCCAGCACCATCGGGTCGTTATCCACGTACACGACCCGGGCGCTCGGGTTGACCTGCTGGGCAGCCTGGTGGACGTTGCCCTGGGTGGGCAGCCCGGTCCCGATGTCCAGGAACTGCGCGATACCCGCCTCAGCAGCCAGGTAGCGGACGGACCGGCGCAGGAACTTCCGGTTTTCCAGGGCCATCACCTTGACCGCAGGCGCTGCCTCGCTGACCTCCAGGGCCGCCGCCCGGTCCACAGCGAAGTGGTCCTTGCCGCCGAGCCAGAAGTCATACATCCGCGCTGTCGACGGGACCGTGGGGTCAATCCCGGTTGCGATTGTCCCGCTAGCCACGCTGGTTTCCTCCGTCTCCGCCAGGCCGCGGGCACTCCGGACCTGGCTCGCTGCTCGGTAGCTTGTCCGCATGTGGGATCGGCGGGCAACGTCGCGGTCATGACGATGCGAGGCACGATCCGGCGGGATCTAATAACAGATCGTTATCAGCGGACGGTGGCGGCGTGATGCCATGCGGCATACCGTCAACGTGACAGGACCGTGTGGCCCACTTGGGCACTCTCTTGATCCTGGAGGGCATAATGCGGCTAAGTTTCGTCGGCATCACCCCGGATACCCCAGACAATGGGTGCCCGGCGGTGTACGTGGACGAGGACACTGGCGACATCTGGATTCAGGGCGAGGCGGTCACCGACTCCGGGGCACTGGCGGAGGTCGGGCGGCACAGTCCGATCGGCGCGGGCGAGGCCGTGGTCAAGGTGCCGCCGGTCATGAAGTCGTTCGTCATGGAGGCAGTACGTGGAACCTACGAGCGCGGCAGGCAGGGACCGGGACCGCATCCCCGGCGTAGCTGAGCAGCCGGATCCGCCGTTCCCGGAACTGCTGCGGGCCTGCGCCTCCTTGGCGGTGCACTTGGAGATGCGCGATGCCTACACGCCGGACGATCCGTGGTTCCAGGCGTGGCTGGCGGGTGATCGGGAGGAGTTCGAACGGCAGCTGACCCGGCCGTGGCAGGACCTGATCCGCGAGGTGACCAGTCGTGGTGTGCAGGTCCGCCGGGCGAGGGTCGTCTGCGAGCCGGTGACTGACTACATCAGGTTCGAGCATGCGACTACTGAGTCGAATGTCGCTGCCGGCGAGGAGGTCCGCTGGCTGCCCCGGCACCTGGCCACCGGGCTGCTGCTGCCCGCCAATGACTATTGGGTATTCGACGGCCAGCGGGCACAGTTCAACTATTTCTCCGGCCCCGGCGAGTTCCTCGACACCAGGCTGAGCGATGACCCGGCGATCGTCAAGCAGTGCGCCGCCGCGTTCGAGGCTGTATGGGAGCGGGCTATCCCGCACCAGGACTACCAGCTCCGCTAGCCGACTGCGCCGCCGTTGCAGCCGTCTTCCTCCAGCGCCCAGCAGGCCCGCCAGATCCTGGCCGACCGGCTCCGTGACCTGCGGCGCGACACCGGACTGACCGCCAGGGATCTAGCCGCTCGCGCCGGATGGGAGCGAACGAAGGTCTCCAAGATCGAGCACGCCACCCGCCCGCCGTCTGCGGCCGACATCCGCACGTGGTGCCAGGTATGCGGCGCCGAGGGCGAGGCCACGGACCTGATCGCGTCGCTGCACGCGGCCGAGGGGATGTGGATCGAGTGGCGGCGGATGGAACGCTCCGGGCTGCGGCGTGCCCAGGAGGCCCGGCTGCCGTTGTACGAGCGGACGAGGCAGTTCCGCGCCTACAGCTGCTGGATGGTTCCCGGGCTGATACAGGCCGAGGGCTACACCCGCGCGGTCCTGCGCGCCTACCAGCAGCGGCGCGGGCTCCGCGACGACGTCGAGGCTGCTGTCGCGGTGCGCATGAAGCGGCAGCGGGTCCTGCGGCGTGACGGGCGCACCGCCGCGTTCCTCCTCGAAGAATCCGTGCTCCGCAACGGGTTCGGCGGCCCTCAGGTCATGAGCGCCCAGCTCGCTCACCTGGCCGAGGTCACCACTTGGCCCGCCGTGTCCCTGGGCATCATCCCCGCTTCCCTCGACCGCGGCACGGCCGGCCCGGCTGAGGACTTCTGGATCTTCGACAATGAGCAGGTGAACGTGGAACTGGTCTCCGGGTACCTGACCGTTACCCAGCCTGCCGAGATCGCGATGTACGCGCAGATGTTCGCCAACTTTGCCGAGATGGCCCTTTACGGCAGGCGCGCTCAGGACCTCATTTCCTCGGTGATGCCGGCAAGCTGAATCCGCGTGCCACACTCGGGCACACTCCTGGGTTCCGGCGGACTGGCGGATCTACCGTGACATCGAGGGACTTCCCCTCGCATCGCGGATGCCTCGGCGGTGCGCCAGGCGGCAGAGGGAGGTGACCGGTGCAGGCAGTGCAGGCATGCCCCGCGTGCCGAACTGGGGTACTCGCCCGGCTGGGCGGTGACCCTCTGTGCCCCACCTGCATGAAGGCCGCGCGGGAAATGCCCTCGAAGCCGACCTGGCTGTTCGACTCGCCGTTGCTGCGCCAAGCGCTGGCTCAGGTGAACCTGTCGGCAGTACCGGCGATCGTGCGTGCGGCGTGCAGCGTGCCGCAGCGGGACATCGCGGCTATGGCCGGCTGGAGCCAGGCGACCCTCAGTTATTACGAGCGCGGCGTCCGGGACGGCATGTATGACATCCGCACCGCCTTGCAGTTCTGTGACGCGATAGGCATGCCTCGTGCCGCGCTGCTGCCACTGGTGTTCGCCGACGTCAATGTCGGCGTTGCCGACGGTGACGAGACGGGCATGGAACTACTCAGCAGGCGCGGTTCCGGCGGCCTGGCCGCAGCCGCCGGCCTGTCTGCGGCCCTGCCCGCCGTGACCGCGCCGCGCCGGGTGACCAGGTCCCACATCCGGTACTGGCAGGCATGCATAGCCACCCTGTACACCCGCGACCGGTCCGTCGGCGGGACCGTCCTCCTGCCGCTCGCCCATCAGCAGTGGCGACGCGCCCGGCTAGCAACCCGGGACAGCAGCGGCGAGATAGCCGGGCAGCTACTCACCACGGCTGGAGAACTGGCGCTGTGCACAGGATGGATCGCGCTCGACGGCGGCCACCTGCCGCTGGCGAGACCGCTGTACGAGGAGGCACGCGAGCTGGCGGCCAGGTCCGGGGACACGATGCTGGGCGTGCACGTCCTGACAAACCAGTCCATGCTGTACGCCGAGGTAGCACGCACCGGCCCCAGGCGCGAGCCGGCCCGGCAGGCGTTGCGGCTGGCTTTCCAAGCCCAGGAGGAAGGCCGCTATCTGCCAGTACCCCGGATGCATGCCCTGATCGCGCTGAGGCATGGCAGCGCCGCCTCCCTGCTAGGCGACCGGGCCGCGTTCCAGGGGGCGATCGCTCAGGCGAGGCGCGAGCTGGACCGCGGCCCTCGGGATGAAAGTCCGCCCGAGTGGCTCCGATTCGTCGACCAGGCCGAGGTCACCGGGGTGGAGGCCCGCGGCTGGCTGAACCTCGGTGACCCTGGCCGCAGCGCCCTGCTGTACCGGCAGGTACTTGCCTCCGACTTGAGTCCCCGCAATCGCGTCAGCTACGGCGCGGGCCTAGCGGACGCACTGCTGAAGCAAGGCGCCCGCCAGGACGCGATCACCGCGGCTATGGACGTACTGCCCGCGCTCGAAGACGGGATGACTTCCATGCGCTGCCTGAACCGGCTGCGGCTCGTCCGCCAGGCCACCGGGAACATCACCGAGGCAAAGGAATTCTGCGACCGCTTCGACGCGATCGAGCGAACCCTGACAGCACTGCCAGGCAGCGAAACCCCGGTGGCCAAGGCTGACGTACCCGCGTTAGACGGCCGCGCAAGCTGCCTTTAAATGGCTAGTCGCCGGACCCGCGCGTCTTAACGCGTCGGGTGAACGCTGCCCACGCCTGGCGGCTGACGGCAAGGCGGTCACCGTCTGCGTTCCTTGAGTCGCGGACCAGACAGCCCGCCTGGTCCTGAGAGACTTCTACGCAGTCTTGGCCTCCGGTGCTGCGGCTGGACTTACGCCATGGCCTCGTGAGCGGGGTTCGGGGCGTGCATGTCATGCCTGTTCCTTAGCTAGCGTGCGGATGATCGCGGCGGATTCCGCCGGATCGAGGGCCTGGCCTACCAGGTAAGTCCAGGCCAGGCTGAACCGGTCCACCTCGTCGGCCGCTTCCACGTACACATCGCCCATCAGTCCCTCCACGTAGGCGACGGGCGGGTCCTCGGGATCGGGGAACGCGAGCATCACGAAGTGCCCGTCCATGCCCGAATTCGCGCCGGACGTGAACGGGAGCACCTGGATGATGACGTCCGGCCTGTCGGCGGCCTCGGCCAGTACGGTGAGCTGCCGGGCCATCACGACTGGCCCGCCGACCTGGCGTCGCAGTACCGCCTCGTCGAAGATCACGTGGATCTCCGGCGACTCTGGCCTGCTGAACAGCGCGCCCTGCCGGGCGATGCGCGCGGCCACCCGCCGCTCGGCATCCTCAGCGGTGATCGCGGGACGGCTCCGCCTGATCATCTCGCGGGCGTAGGCGGGCGTCTGGAAGATGCCGGGCACGACGTGCGCGTTGACCCGGATGCTGGACGCCTCGGACTCCATCGAAATGAAGCTCCCGGTGAAGATGTCGGTGTAAGCGGTCCACCAGCCCCGGCGGCGGGCATCGCGGCCGAGCTGTATCAGCGCCTCACGGCGCGGGGAGCGGATCCCGTACAGGTCGAGCATGTCCGCCAGGTCGTCGGTACTGATCCTGGAGCGGCCGTTCTCCAGCCGGTACAGCTTGCTGACGCTCCAGCCCAGCTGTTTCGCGGCGGCCTCCATCGACAGGCCGCTGGCATGCCGCAGCCGCTCGACCTCACGGATCAGGCGCCGTCCCCAGACGGTCGGGCTGTAGTCCACGTATCCCCCGCATCTCGCCAGTCGGGTCTCCAGGACAGCGTGAAGGCTACAGGCCAACGCTGGCAACCCGCGTCATTAACACTTCGTTATCAGCGGCCGGCCGCCAGGCATGCGCACCGTCATCGCCGACCCCTTCCAGAAGTGAACGCCGGTCAATCACGATGGCATTCACGCTGCCCAGCCGGAAAGCAGGCACAGCCGCCGGCAGCGCAACCCTGACACTCACGGCCGGCATCCCCTCGCCGGCCGGCCCCGGCGGAACGAGGACGGACAAATGGCAGCCAGCGCGCAATACAGCCCCGCCCACGCGCAGCCAGGGAGCCACGTCTCGCCGGCCGCGACCGGCCGGGCAGTCACGCCGGCCCCTGGAACCAGCCCGGGAGCGGCAGGCAGTCACCCGCTGCCCCCTCCGGCGCCGGGCGGCGGGCGCGGGGGCTGGTGGGAGCAGTCCTTTCCCGGGACCCGGGATCAGATCAGGCTCATGCGGGCGGCGCTCGGCCCGTTGCTGGGCGGCTGCCCGATGGCCGATGACGTCATCCTGCTCATGTACGAGCTGGGCGCCAACGCGGTCCGGCACAGCGGCAGCGGCAGTGACGGCGGCACCTTCACCGCCCGGCTTGTGGACCTGCCGGGCGAGTACGTGCTGGGCGTGATCGAGGACGGCGGCAGCGACTGGGACGGCAACCTCCCGCGCTCGGCCAGGGACGCCTCCGGCCTGCACTTCCTCCTTGCCCTGGCGGCGGACTGCGGGGTCTACGGGGGACGGCGCAAGCGCGCCGTCTGGTTCCTGGTGCAGTATCCGCGCGCCGGCCGCGCGTTGCCGGCTGCCCAGCCAGATGCGCCGGGCGCCCTGCCAGCGCGGGCGCCCGGCGAGCAGGGGCCGCCGTTCCCCGTGCCGTTGCGAAGCCCGCGCGCCGCAGTCGATCCCGGGGTGATGGAACGGGTCCGCGTGGCCCTGGTGCGGCTGTGACCAGCGAACGGGCGCTGTCGCTGCGCCAGCGGCTGATCGGGGCGACGCTGCGCCGCCACCGGGAAGACGCCGGCTGCGGCTTGCAGGACGCGGCCCGCACCCTGGGCTGCGACCGGTCCAAGATCTCCCGGATCGAGGCCGGGGAACGAGGCATCCGACTCGCCGAGCTGCGACAGCTCCTGTCGGAGTACGACGTGGACGAACCCGCGCGCGACACGCTGGAGGCCCTGGCCCAGGCGACCCGCTCCGGCTGGTGGCAGGAGTACCGGCAGATCCTGTCAGCCGGGTACATCGACTTGCTGATCACCGAGAGCGTCGCCACGCACATCACGATCTACGCGCCGTTGCTGGTCCCGGAGCTGCTGCACACCGAGGACTACGCGAGAGCGGTCGCGCTGGCCAGCACCGGCGGCGATAAGGAGGTCGCGGACGCCGCAGTGGCGGCCACGATGGCCCGCCAGGAGGCCGTCCTGCGAGAGCGCGGCACGATGGTCACCGTCGTCCTCGGGGAGGCAGCCCTGCGGCAGGAGGCCGGCGGCGCTGACGTGCTGCGGGGCCAGCTGCGCCACCTCGCGAGGCTCGGGCGCGGCGGCTTCCCGGCAGTAATCCAGGTGCTGCCGTTCACGGCCGGGGCAGCCGGGGCGAACGGCGGATTCTCGGTGTTGCAGTTCGGCCCGGCGCTGCCACCCGGCCTGGTCGTCGTCGACGGCCCCGGCGATGGCGGGATCTACCTGGATGCCCCGGAATCGGTCGCCGCCTACGCCGGGGCGTTCACCCGGCTCCAGCAGCTGGCGCTCAGCCCGCACGACTCGGCCCGGATGCTCCTGGAAGCCGCCCATGACTAGCCCGCCCGGCAAGGGCCGAGCCAAGAGCACCCCTGTAAGTGGTCACGCTCCCAGGCTCGTCATGGGCAGCGACCCGGGAGTCCCGGTCGTTACCGTGACAGGGCCAGCGCAGGTGATAAGCCTGGTGCCGTGGCTGCTAGGCTTCCAGCCCGGCAACGCGGACCTGGTGGTCATCGGGACGGCGCCGCCCCGGGGCCGGGTCACGCTGACCTGGCGGTGGGACCTGCCCGGCCCGGCCGCCCAGGTCCTGGCCGCCCAGGCCCGGCGCGCCGTCGCGGCGCTGGCCGTCCAGGGCTGCACGAGGGTGGTGGCGGTCGGGTTCGGCCCCGGCCGGCTCGTCGCGCCCGCCATCGCCCTGATCCGGCAAGCCGTCACGGCGGCCGGGCTGGAGATCGGGGACCTGCTGCGCGCCCACGGCGGCCGGTACTGGTCCTACCTGTGCACCAGCCCGAAATGCTGCCCGCCCGAGGGCACCCCCTACGACCCGGACACTAGCGCGGTGACTGCCGCGTACCAGGCCGCCGGGGCACCGCCACCCCAGGCCAGCCGGGACGCCGTCGCGGCCACCATCGCCCCGGCGACCGGGGCGGAGGCCGCGTCGATGTGCCAGGCCATGGAGCGGGCCGCCCTGCGCGCCCGCCGCCTGGACCAGCGGGCGGCCCGGCACGGCCGCAAGGCCCGCCAGCCGCCGCTGGTCATCTCCGGCATCCGCGCGGTCACCGCGGCCGTCAAGGCCTACCGGGACGGCGTCGTCGTCACTGGCTACAACCAGCTCGCCTGGCTCACCGCGACCCTGGGCACGCCCGAGGTCCGTGACGCCGCGTGGCTGCGGATGGACCCCGCCCACCGCGCCGCACACCAGCGGCTGTGGACGACCCTGACCCGGCTGGCGCCACCCGGACACGTGGCCGCCCCGGCGGCGCTGCTGGCGCTCACCGCCTGGCAAGACGGCAACGGCGCCCTCGCCAACCTGGCGCTGGACCGGGCACTGGCCGACAACCCGGCCGACAACGCGGCCCGGGTGCTCCGCACCGCCCTCGAATCCGGCGCGCCCCCGTCCCTGGCCGACCCGGCCGTCATGACCGGCCAGTCCAAGGCGCTCAAGGTCGCCGTCGGCCTCGGACCCCAGGCACGGCCAAGCCCGCGCCCAGCCCCGCGATGAAACTCCTAACCACCCAGACAACCGTGAGGTCACCCGTGTCCCACCCCAGCCTTCCCGGCATCCAGGTTCCCGACTTCCAGCAGGTTCACCTGCAACGGCTCAAGCTCGCCGCCGACGTCATCCTCAGCGAGGCCCCCGACCTGCCTGCCTCGCTGGAGACCGAGCTGCTCCTGTACCGCGAGCGCATCGAGTGCGCCCTCCTGGAGCCCGTCCCGGCAGCCGCGGCCCCGTAGCCCCACGCGGCCGGGACCGCGGGGATCTGCGGCATTCCCTGACCTCCCGGCCGCGTGGCCACCTGCGACCGCACCCACGGCAAGCCGACCATGAGCTGGCCAGGGTGCTGGCCGCGAGGGGCGGTGCCCTCTTTCCCCGGGAGGGCACCGCCCGCACTCCAGGCACGGGATCACCATGATGAGCCGCTGGCCTGGAGAAGACGGGACTCCGATTGGCACCTACGACCTGCTGAGCGCCGAATTGCGCGGCAACAACACGCGCAGTATTGACGGGGCAGTCGCGCGCAGAATGGGTGAACCTCGGCGTGGAAAGCGAGATCGTGCTCGGGCGAAACAGCGCTGGCCCCGTCCGCGGGGTCGTGGAATTGCGGGGCGCGGGGGCTCCTCCCATGCGCAGATCGCGCAGGCAGGCCTCGGGACCCTGTAGCGATCTATGATCGCCCGCCTGGCTTCGTGGTCACATCTGAAGACAGCCAGGCTCGCCGGGGACTGGTCGTGAGATGATGGCCCGTGCCTTATCCGCATGACGAGCAAGCCCAGCAAGAAGCTGACGCACACAGGATCAGCGACAACAACGCGGGGCAACTTAAGGTCCTGTGCATGAAGAAGCTCAGAGAGCTGGGCGATGCTGGACTGCGCGGCCACAGCACCAAATTCCCGGTCACCGCGTGGCGCGACCTGCCCGGCTTGCCGGGCGACATCCTTAGCAGGGGCTGTATTTCGCGCGGCGACGTTCTCGACATCGGCGACCTTGTAATCGGGGGGAAGCTCTCGCCCGTGGTCCTGCTCGCCGCGAGCTTCGCGTGGGGAACGGGGACGACCGGTTACGGTCCCCAGCGCTATCGAGAAATCGTCGATGCTGCCGGGGCACGGCTGGAGCCGTCGCTGCGCCGGGCCCTTGACGCCGTCTACCAGGACCCGGGATCACCTGACCCGATCGCGGGGTACGCCCAGCTGTACGGCGGATGCCAGCATGACCAGCGCGCCCGGCCCGGCCAGGCGCCGTGGTGCCGACTGCACAGGCTCGGCCCGGCCTTCTTCACCAAATTCCTGTACTTCGCCGTCCCGGGTGCCCTGATCCTGGACAACCGGGTTGCCAACGCGGTCAGCCAACTCAGCAACCTCCCCCACCTGGTCACGGCTGACAGGCGGTCAGTTGCGTGGACACCCTACCGGTACGCGGTCTACCTCCACTGGATGCGGCAGACCGCAGCGACCGTCGGCGTCTGGCCAGGGATGCTGGAGCTCGCCCTTTTCCAGCCGCCGGCTGATTCCCTATCCGAGCAGGATGCTGATGAGTTATACAGCGAGGAAACCGCCGACCGGGCAGGTCCGCAATCAGGAGGCATTCGCGCCACCGAGCTCGCCTCCAGCCTGCGGCCAGACAGAGAAATCAGGCAGGCCGATGTTCACTAGCGCTGTCGCTGAGCAGATCGGCTGGTACGTCTACGCGCTGCGGAATCCGCTGGACAAGCGGATCTTCTACATCGGCAAGGGCAGGGGCAACCGGGTCTTCCAGCATGCCCTCGCGGCGGAGGCCTCCCAGGGTGTTGAAGAGGTGAGCCAGAAGCTGGAGCTCATCAAGGGGATCCACGCCAGGGGCGAACAGGTAGAAGCCTTCATCCTCCGGCATGGCATTCAGGGCGAGGAACTCGCCTACGAGATCGAGGCCGCAGCCATCGACCTGCTTGAGCTACTCGACCCAGGGCTGGACAATGAGCTCTTCACGCTGGCGAACCTGGTCAAGGGCCATCATCACGCGACACGCGGACTGGCGAGCACTGGAGTGGCCGCCAGCCTGTACGAGGCGCCACCTGCCCCGGGGATCGACGTCCCGGCGGTGCTCATCAAGATCCCCGGTCTCTGGACGCCCGCGATGAGCGCACGCGATCTCTACAATGCGACGCGGCACTGGTGGAGGGTTAGCGAACGATGCAGGCGAGCCAAGTATGCCTTCGCGATCAGCCACGGCGTCATACGCGAGGTGTATGCGGTCGAGTCCTGGCGTCCGTGGACCGCTGAGGAGGCAGACAAAGACGGGGTGCGCTGGGGATTCGACGGCCACGTGGCCCCGGAACTGGCGCACTACCGCCACACTAGCGTCGCGCACCTGTACAAGCTGGGAGAAGCGAACCCGGTCCGCTACGAAAACTGCTGACGAGGCATGCCCCTGACGGCGACATGCACCCTGCAATCACCGGTTCGGCATCAGCCTTAGCCGATACGGAATCGACGCGCCCGGCAGCCTGTAGCGGGGTGCGGCTAGGCCGGCTGCCGCCATGTCACCTGGACCGTGGCCGGGTCGAACGCCCGCGCCCCCATCCCCGGGGACAGCAGCGTGATCGTCATCAGCGTCCTGATCACGGCGCGCTGGAGGGACAGGTCCATGTCCGCCCACATCGCCCCCACGTCCTCGGCCGCGACCAGCGGGGCCAGCACGTTCTCCCGCGCCGCGTGCTCCACCTCGGCCTCGATCTCGCCCAGCCGCAGATTGGCGCGCTCGGTGGCGGCCAGCATCTGCGCGCGGGTGATCAGCCCCAGCGCCCGGTCGGCGGCCATCTCCTCCAGGGTCGCCCGGATCGCCGTGGACTCCTCCCGCAGCGCCCCCACATCCGGGCCGCCCTCCGGGAGCACGATCAGGTCAGCGGCGTCCTCCCGCGACATCCGGCCCTTGACGAGCATCTCGATGTAATCCTCGACCGGTGCGGCCTGGCGGGCGACGTGCCCGGCAGCCCAGTGGCGGTTGCGGGTGGGGGGCTGGCAGCGGTAGACCCGCTGCCCCCGGTGGTTCGGCATCCCGCTGACCACGTTCCCGCACGGGCAGCGCGCCAGCCCGCCCAGCAAGGTCCGCACCCCCCGCGGCGGCTTGCGGGCGGGATCTTCCAAGATGGCATGGACCGCCCGCCAGGTCTCCTCGTCCACCAGCGGCTCCCAGTCACCCGGGCCGACGATCTCGCCGTGGTAGGCCGACAGCCCGGCGATCCTGGGATTGAGCAAGATCGTGCGGATCGATTGCCGAGTCCAGCCGCGCCCGGACGTGGACTGCACCGGGCGGACCCCGATCGTGGTCCACCCCCGCATCACCGCAGACAAGGTACCGCCGCCCAGCAGCACCGCGCACGCCTCGGCCACCGCCGGACCTTCAACCGGGTCCGGGGTCACGTGATCCTTGGCGTACCCGAACGGGCGCGGCGTCCCCAGCCGCCGCTTGCCGTTCACCGCCGCCGCCTCGTTGGCCAGCTTCTGCCGCTCGGACTTGCGCTCCTGCTCGGCCTTGGCCACCGCGATCAGGATCCGCGCCGCCAGCCGCCCCGAATCGGTGCCCAGGTCGATGATCCCGTCCGCCTCCGCGAACCGCACCCCGGCCTTGTCAAAGCGCGGGATGAGGTACTCCAGGTCCAGCGGCTCGCGGATGAACCGGTCCCACTTCCAGCAGAACACGACATCGACCGCGCCCGCGTCAACCAGCCGCAGCGCCTCCTCATACCCCGGCCGGTACTTCCCCGCCGCGGTCGGGTCCTTGCGGGTCACCCCGATGTCGTTGACGGGCCGCCCGCCCCGCCGTCGTTCCCGCCGTCGCGGTCGCCCGGGTCCTGCGGCGGGCGGGCGCTGGGCTGGGTACGGTCGCTGCCGTGCGGCCCGTGCGGCGCGGCGCGGGCGGGGATGCGGTCGCGGGGGTCGCGGCCCTGGGTGAGGTCGAGGTAGCAGGCCAGCTCCAGCGCGCGCAGGCTGCCCGGCACTCTCCTGGCCCGCAGCTCCCGGGCCAGGCTCGCGATGTGCGCCCTGGACGCCAGGACCTCCTCGATGGGCAGCTCGCGGCCCGCCAGGGCGTAGTTCCCCGACCGCTCGCCGAAGACCTCCACCCGCGCGCTCATGCGGGTCGCGCGCTCCTTGCGGTCGCGCTCGGCACCGGGGTCTAGCCTGATCGCCAGCTTGCGGGCGCGGCGGCGCAGCGCGTCATACCGCAGCCCGGGCGCCTCCGGCGCCAGCTCCGCGTCCAGCTGGCGGGCCTGCTCGTCCCTCAGGTGGCCGGCGGCGTCGTGGACGACCTGGCAGCGGTGCGCGTCACCGCGCCCGGCGGCCAGCCGCGCGGCCATCAGGGGCAGCCGGTCGCGCAGGGCCAGCGCCAGGTCCATCCGCTCCCGGGCCGCCAGGGGGCTGTCGGCCAGCTCGAAGGCCAGCTCATCAGCGGCGAACTCCCCGGCCCGGCCGCTGAACCGCCACCGCCCGCCCTTATCGCGCTGCGGGACCGGGTCAGTCTCCCACCGGCGGCGGGCGAACTCCTGCGTCGCCTTCAGCTCCAGCCACTCCGCCCGGGCCCGCAGCCGCCGGGCCGCCGCCGCCACCCCGATGACGGCATCATCCGCCATCCCGGCCAGGCCCTCCGCGACTGCCTGCTCCACCCGCAGCTGCAACGGCACCCCTGCGGCCATCACCTCAGCAGAACCGCCGGGACCAAACCCGGCGTCCGGATCGGGCGCCGGCCGGCCCTCGGGCGCGTCCCACCAGGCGTCAGGTTCTTCGCCGGCTACCAGCGGCGCCCACGACTCCTCGCCAGGACCTGCGAAGTAGTCATCCGCCGCAGCGAGCGGAGAAGCAAAGCCTGAGGATGTGGAAGCCGACCACATAGCCGTTCTCCCTTCGCCTCGCGCGGATTGCAGGGACTACAGGAACGTGTGACGCATACATGAATATGTTATCACATTCCTGTAGATCAATGATGCTTTATACAGCTATTTTTCATGATCATTTTCGAAATAATTACCGCTGCCGGCGATCCAGGACAGCTTCGAAGGCGCGCATCGTGGCTACGATGATCGCCCGGTCAGTGGGGGTTAGAGCAGCCAGCACCTCGGTCCAGGCGGTGGCGCTGCCGGACAGCCACTGTGCGATCGGGACGCTTTGGCGAAGACGTCTACCGCCTCGTCGTGGGGCTATTGGAGTATGCGCGACACGGCGGTGTGCGGGCAGGGAGGCGTCACAGTACGCCTGGCAACGAGCAGTAGGCTACGGACCGTTACGCGTGAAAAGTCTTGGGGGCTGGCACTAAAGGACGCGCGCCGACTTCTTCGCCATGCTCATTGACCTGCGGATCTCGTCGGTTTTACGGTCAAGGCGAGTTCCAAGGGAGGGACGCGCATGGCTGATCTCGACGTCGTCGTGGTGGGAGCCGGGTTCGCCGGGCTCTATGCGGTGAAGACGCTACGCGACGCCGGGCTGAGGGTGCGGGCATTCGAGGCCGGCAGCGGGGTCGGCGGGACGTGGTTCTGGAACTGCTACCCGGGCGCGCGGTGCGACGTGGAGTCCAAGGACTACTCCTACTCGTTCTCGCCGGAGTTGCAGCAAGAGTGGACCTGGAGTGAGCGGTACCCGGCGCAGCCGGAGGTGCTGCGCTACCTGAACCACGTGGCGGACCGGTTCGAGCTGTGGCCGGACATCCAGCTGAGCACCACCGTCACCGCCGCGACGTGGAACGCGGAGGATAGCGAATGGCGCGTCACCACTGACGACGGGCAACTGCGGACAGCGCAGTTCGTCATCTCGGCGGTCGGCTGCTTGTCGGCCTACAACGTGCCGTCCCTGCCTGGCCTGCGGGAGTTCGGCGGGCAGTGGTATCACACGGCGCGCTGGCCAAAGGGTGGCGTCGACTTCACCGGCCAGCGGGTCGCGGTGATCGGCACCGGGTCGACCGGCATCCAGGTGGCCCCGGAGATCGCCGCGACCGCCGCGCGGCTGTACGTCTTCCAGCGGACGGCGCACTTCGCGGTGCCGAACCGGAACGCCCCCGTCGACCCGGCCGCGGACGCCGCGCTGAAGGCCGGCTACGCCGAATACCGGGCGCAGGCGCGCGAGTCGATCCTCGGGGTGCCGCTGACCGGGACGGGGCAGTCGGCGCTGGCCGTGCCGTCCGACGAGCGCGAGGCGCTTTACATGGAGCGGTGGAAGGCGGGCGGCGGGATGCCGTTCCTGGCCGGCACTTACATCGACCTGCTGGTGTCCCGGGAAGCGAACGACACGGTCGCGGAGTTCATCCGGGACCGGATCCGGGAGACCGTCGCCGATCCCGCCGTCGCGGAGCTGCTGTGCCCGCGCGCCTACCCGGTCGGGGCTAAGCGGCTGGCCCAAAGCGACGACTACTACTCGATGTTCAACCGGCCGAACGTCACGCTGGTCGACGTCAGGGCGACGCCCATCTCGTCGGTGTCGGCCAGCGGCCTGACGACGGAGGACGGGACGTTCTACGGGCTCGACGCGATCGTGTTCGCGACCGGATTCGACGCGATCTCCGGCGCGCTGGACCGCATCGACATCACCGGCGCGGACGGGGTGACGCTACGGGCGAAGTGGGCGGCCGGGCCGCACGCGTACCTCGGGGTGGCCGCCGCCGGCTTCCCGAACCTGTTCATCGTGACCGGGCCGGGCAGCCCGTCGGTGTTCAGCAACATGGTGCTATCGATCGAGCAGCACGTGGAATGGATCCGGGACGCGATCACCTTCGTCCGCGCGCGGGGAGCGGCGTCCATCGAGGCACTGGCGCCGGCCGAGGAGGAATGGGTGGCGCACACGCAGGAGGTAGCGTACTCCACGTTGTTCCCGCTGGCCGACTCCTGGTACGTGGGGGCGAATATCCCGGGAAAGGCGCGTGTCTTCAGCTCCTACGTGGGCGGTGTCGGTCCTTACCGCGCCAAGTGCGACGAGGTGGTCGCTAACGGGTACGCGGGGTTCACGCTCGCGTCTGACAGTGATGAGATCTCAGTTTCCGGGAGGCTACGGTGACCACGAGCGCTGCGATCAACCCGCAGGCGCAGGCGGTACTGGACGGGCGGCGCGCCGCCGGGGCGCCGCCGGTGTGGCAGCTGACGGCACAGGAGAACCGGGCCGGGTTCGGGCCGGTACGGGAACTGATCGGCCCGGGACCGTTCGTGGCCTCGGTGCGGGACGTGCTCATCCCGGGGCAAGCAGGCAACATCCCGGCGCGGGTATATGAGCCTGGCCCGGATTCCCCGGCCACGATCGTGTACTACCACGGGGGCGGCTGGGTGATCGGGTCGGTCGACGACTGGGACGCGGTGTGCCGCGCCCTGGCGGTGGCGTCCGGGTGCACGCTGGTGTCGGTCGACTACCGGCTCGCGCCCGAGCACGTGTTCCCCGCGGCGGCGGATGACGCCTACGACGCGTTCGCGTGGGCACGGTCGCAGCTCGGGGCGGGCAGGCCGATTGTGGTCGCCGGCGACAGCGCGGGCGGGAACCTCGCGGCGGTCACCGCGCAGCGCGCGCTGCACAACGGCGGGCCGTCGCCCGTGCTGCAGGTCCTCATCTACCCCGTCGTCGACTGTGACCTGGACCGGAAGTCCTACCACGAGTACGGCGGGACCGAGTTCATCGTCAACCGGCCGGACATGGAGTGGTTCTGGGAACAGTACGCGCCCGACGAGGCCACCCGGCGCAACCCGTACGCGTCACCGATGCGCGCGCCCTCACTGGCCGGGCTGCCCCCGGCGTACGTGGTCACCGCCGAGCACGACCCGCTCCGGGACGAGGGGTTCGCGTACGTGGAGCGGTTGTCGGCGGCCGGCGTTCCGGTGAACCACCGGCATTACGGGTCGCAGATTCACGGGTTCTACACGATGGTCAACGTCATGGACGACGCCGATCGCGCGGTCGCCGACACGGGCCGGGCGATCCGCGAGGCCGTCGGCGCAGCGTAAATCATCTGCACGTGTCATCACCGACTCAGTGTAATTATCAAGGGAGCCCGCAGCGATGCTTGCCACAGCCGCGATTTTCGAAAAGCTGCACACTCCGTTCGCGGTGGGCGACGTCGAGGTGGACGACGCCTTGCGGCCCGGCGAGGCGCTGGTCCGGATCGTCGCGTCCGGCGTGTGCCACACCGACGCGCTGGTGCGGGACGGCGACTTCCCGTTCCCCGCGCCCGGGGTGGCCGGGCACGAGGGATCCGGGATCGTTGAGGCGGTGGGCCCGGGCGTCACCTCGGTCTCCCCCGGGCAGAAGGTGATCATCGGGTGGCCATTTTGCGGCGCGTGCCGCAACTGCCTGGACGGCCAGCCGCGATACTGCCTCTCGCTGGGGCCACTGGTAGCGGGCGGGGCCCGCGACGACGGTTCCACGACGCTGCGCCGGGTAACCGGCGAGCCGCTGCACAGCCACTTCTTCGGGCAGTCGTCGTTCGCCTCGTACTCGGTGTGCGCGGCGTCATCGCTGGTGCCGGTGCCCTCCGATGCCGCCGTTGAGCTGCTCGGCCCGCTGTCGTGCGGGATCGCGACCGGCGCGGGCGCGATCTTGAACGCGCTCCGCCCGCCGGCCGGCTCATCGGTGGTGATCTACGGGGCGGGCGCGGTCGGGCTGGCGGCCGTCATGGCGACCCGGCTGACCGGTGCCACGACGATAATCGCGGTGGACCGGGTCGCGGCGCGGCTGAAGCTGGCGCGTGAGCTCGGGGCGACCGAGACGGTCAACGTGGCGGCGCCCGGGACCGACCCGGTGGCCGCCGTCACCGAGATCTGCGGTGGCCCGGCCGACTTCGCGCTGGACTGCACGGGCATCGTCGCGGTGCTGCGGCAGGCCGCCGACTCGGTGGGCATGCGCGGCACGGTCGCCTTGATCGGCGGCGCGCCCTCCGGGGCGGGATTCACGCTGGATCACCTGACGACGCTGTGGGGCAAGAAGGTCGTCGGCATCCTCGGCGGGGAGGGCCGGTCCACGGTCTTGATCGGGGCCTTGCTGAAGCTCCACGCGCAGGGCCGGTTCCCGTATGACCGCCTGATCCAGACGTTCCCGCTCTCGGCGGTCAACGAGGCCCTCGAGGCGTCGCACAGCGGCGAGGTCGTCAAGCCCGTCCTGCTCATGCCCGCGTAAGGACCCGGCCACAACGTCCCGGCGCCGGTCGGCTTAACCGCGAGTTGACTTACCGGGCGCCGTCGCCATACCCTGCGTTTTGAGCGATCGCTTACAGCACTCGCTCAAACTGTGCGAGGCGCGACGGAGGAATGAGCCGGGTGAGCGACACGCGGGCGGCGCTGGTGGCGGCGGCGATCGACACGCTGCGGGAATCGGGGTTCGCCACGGCCAGCGCGCGGCGGATCGCGCAGCGGGCGGGGTGCAACCAGGCGCTGGTGTTCTACCACTTCGGCAGCGTCACCGACTTGCTCGTGGCGGCGCTGGAGGAGGTCAGCGCCCAGCGGATGGACGCCTACCGGTGCTTGCTTGACCGCACCGGGACCCTGACGGAGCTGATCGACTCCGCGCGGGAGGTCTTCGAGGCCGACCTCGAAGCGGGTCATGTCACGGTGCTGACCGAGATGATCAGCGGCGCTCAGTCCGTGCCGGGGCTGGGGCCGCGGGTCGCGGCCTGCCTGGCCCCGTGGCGCGAATTCGCGCGGGAGGCGGTCCGCGGCGTGCTGGCCGCGTCCCCGGTGGCGCGGCTGGTGCCCGCCGACGAAGCCGCGCACGCCGTGGTAGCCGGCCTCCTCGGCCTGGAGATGCTGGCCAGCCTGGATGGCGACCAGGCGGCGGCGCTGGCGCTGTTCGACCGCGCCCGCGCGCTCGGCGACATCCTGGACCGGATCCGTCCCCTGGCGGCGCTGCTCGACCTGGGCGGCGCCGCTCGCGCGAACACGAGAGAGGACAGCTGATGCAGCCATCCCCCGGGGGGACGACCCCCCGTACCCCCCGAGGCATGCCCGATGAGAAGGCGAATGTATCGGGCACGCAGTCATCCCCCGGGGGGACGACCCCCCGTACCCCCCGAGGCATGCGGACGGATGTCGTCACCGGAGCGTTCGGCTATTCTGGCGCGGCCATCGCCCGCGAGCTCGCGGCGGCCGGGCACCAGGTCCGCACGCTCACCGGCCACCCGGACCGAGCGCCGGCCGGCACTGACATTGACGTGCGGCCCATGGACTTCTCCGACCCGGACGGGCTCACTTGCGACCTCACCGGCGCGCACACCCTGTACTGCACGTACTGGGTGCGGTTCGCCCACGGCGAGTCCACTCGGCAGTTGTCCGTAACGAACAGCGGGATCTTGTTCGACGCCGCCGCCCGCGCGGGCGTGCAGCGCATCGTGTACGTCTCGATCCTGCACGCCGACCCCGCGTCCCGCTACCCCTACTTCAGCGGAAAGGGCGAGGTCGAGCGCCATCTGGCGGCGTCCGGGGTGCCGTATGCGATCGCCCGGCCGGCGATCTTGTTCGGCGAGTCCGCCGACCGCGGCGCCGCGGCGAGCATCCTGCTCAACAACATCGCCTGGCTGCTGCGTCACCTGCCCGCCTTCGCGCTCGGCGGAGGCGGGGGCTACAAGATCCGCCCGATCCACGTCGAAGACCTCGCCCGGCTGTGCGTCGACCTGGCCGCGCGGCCCGGCAACGTGACGGTGGACGCGGTCGGCCCCGAGTCGGTCACCTTCAAGGAGATGGTGATGGCAATCCGGGCGGCCACCGGCAGTCGTTGCGTGGTGATGCCCGCGCCTGGCTGGCTGATCCCGCCGGCCTCGGCGATCCTGGGCGCGCTGCTGCGCGATGTGCTGCTGACGGCGGAGGAGTACCAGGCGATGGCGGCCGGGCTGGCCGACTCCAGCGCGGCCGCGACCGGGCAGCTCAGCCTGACCGAGTGGATCGCCGCGCACGGCGGCGAGCTCGGGCGGACCTACGCGAACGAACTGGAGCGCCACTACCACCCGGCGCGCGTCACTGGCGCCCCCGATGGAGGGCGACGCCGAGCGTTACCAGCGCGATGCCGGCGATGTCCTGCGCGGTGGGGAACTGGCGCAAGACGATCGCCCCGATGACCGTGGCGGATACCGGCAGCAGCGCGAGCATGAGCGCGAACGTGGCCCGGGTCATGCGCGCCATCGCCAGCTGGTCGGTCACGTACGGGATGACGGATGAGCAGACGCCCACGCCGATGCCGGCGAGCAGGAGCCGCGGGTCGCTGAACGCGGGCAGGGCGCCGGGCAGGCCAAGGGGCGTCACCGGGAGGGCCGCCACGAGCATCGACGCGGCCAGCAAGTCGATGCCGCCGGGCGGGCCCGATCCCGGGCCCGCGCCCGCGCTCGCTGCCTCGCGCGGCCGGAGGGTTGCTATCCGGTGGCCGAGGACCACGTACAGCATGAACAGCAGGCAGTTGGCGAAGGCCAGCGCGAATCCGAGCGGCTGGCCGCCCATCCTGATCGCGGTAACGAGGGCCACGCCGGAGGTGGTGAGCGTCAAGGCGGCCACGTTGCGCCGGGTCCGCGCGCCGGCGACGGCGAGCACCACGGTGCCCAGGAACTCGATCGCGCCGACGGTCGACAGCGGCAGCTTGTCGATGGCGAGGTAGAAACAGGTATTCATCGCGGCCAGGACGGTGCCGAGGCCGATGAGCAGCCAGAGCTGGGAACGTTCGAGGCGGGTGAGCAGCCGCCAGGGGCGGCGCCAGGCGGCGAACACCAGCGCCGCGCTGGCGATGCGGAACCAGGCGACGCCCAGCACGCCGACGCGGGCGAACATCAGTACCGCCAGGGATGGCCCGAGGTAGTGAAAGATGGCGCTCACCAGGAAGAACGTCTGGGGTGGCACCCCGTCCAGCCGGCTCGGCTCCGCCGGGGAGATGGCCCTCGCGGCGCGAGCGGCTTGCGCTGACCTGGACATGAGGGCAGCATAAGAAGGTAACCATGGGTCCGTGAATGGCCAATCAACGGAGGACGCATGAGCTTGCCGTCGAATCAACGGGAATCTGCTCGGATCGCCTTCGAAATGCCATCCGCCCTGGACGCCATCGACCGGCGGATGGTCGCGGAGTTGCAGCAGGAGCCGAGGGCGCGGGTGGCCGAGCTAGCCAGGCGCGTCGGGCTGTCCAGTCCCGCGGTCGCCGAGCGCCTGCGGCGCCTGGAGGACAGCGGCATCTTGTCGTATCGCGCGGAGGTCGACCCGCGCGCCCTTGGCTACACGATGTGCGCCATCGTGCGGATCAGTCCGGTTGGCGGCGGGCTGCGGCTGATTCCCGGGATAGCCCGGGACGTTCCGAACGTGACCGAATGCCACCGGATCACCGGAGAGGACTGCTATTTCATCAAGGTCTATCTGCGCTCAATCGAGGAACTGGAGCCGATCCTCGACCTGTTCACCCCGCACGGGCGCACCACGACGTCCATCGTGCACTCCTCACCAGTGCCGTCGCGCCCGTTGCCGCTGTTGTCTTGAGGTGGCACTGTCTTGAGGTGGCACTGTCTTGAGGTGGCACTGTCTTGAGGTGGCGGAAAGGTCAGCGGTACTGGGCGAAGCCGGGCTTGATGACGGTGTCGATGAGCTTGATGCGCTCGTCGAAGCCGGCGAAGGCGCTCTTCATCGCGTTGATCGTCAGCCACTCGATGTCCGCCCAGCCGTAGCCGAACTCCCGGGCTAGCAGCGCGAACTCCGAGGACAGCGACACCTGGCTCATCAGCCGGTTGTCGGTGTTGACCGTCACGCGGAAGCGAAGCTGGCGCAGCAGTCGCAGCGGGTGCTCGCCGATGGAGGCGGCCGCGCCGGTCTGCACGTTGGACGACGGGCACATCTCCAGCGGGATGCGCCGGTCCCTGACGTAGGCCGCCAGTCGCCCGAGGCGGACCTCGCCCATGCCTGGCGTGCCTTGCGGTCCCGGCGAGATGGTGATGTCGTCGGCGATGCGCACGCCATGGCCGAGCCGCTCGGCGCCGCAGTACTGCACGGCCTCCCAGATCGACGGCAGGCCGAAGCCCTCGCCGGCGTGGATCGTGGTGTGGAAGTTCTCCCGGTGCACGTACTGGAACGCGTCGAGGTGCCGTGAGGGCGGCCAGCCCTTCTCCGCGCCCGCGATGTCGAACCCAACGACCCCGGAGTCCCGGAAGCGGACGGCGAGCTCGGCGATCTCCTGCGACCGCGCGGCGGTGCGCATCGCGGTGAGCAGCGCGTACACCCGGATCTGGTGTCCGGCGTACGCCGCCGATTCGCTGCCGAGCCGGAAGCCCTCGAGCACGGCCTCGACGACCTCATCGAGCGCCAGCCCCCGCTCGGTGTGCAACTCGGGCGCGAACCGGACCTCCGCGTACACGATCCCGTCGGCGGCCAGGTCCCCGGCGCACTCGGCGGCGACCCGGATCAGCGCGTCGCGCTCTTGCATGACGCCGACGGTGTGCCGGAACGCCTCCAGGTACAGGTTCAGGTGCCCGCGGTTCGCCCCGGCGGCGAGGATCTTGCCCAGGTCGTCCGGGTCACTGCTGGGCAGGTCCCCGTACCCGTGCTCAAGGGCGAGGTCGATGATGCTCGACGGCCGCAGGCCGCCATCGAGGTGATCGTGCAGCAGCACCTTCGGCGCCCTGCGTATCTCGTCAACTGCCGGGCTCACGGCTTCGCTCAACGTCTCGCTCCCCCACGCGGCCGATCACCGCCGCGGCTACCGTCGGCGGCTCGCTGCTCACCGTAACAGCTTCCCCCAGGGCCTCCATCGCATCCGCCCAACGACCGTGGCGCTCCGCGTGCAGTTCAACGAGCGGCTGCCCTTCCTGGACATAGTCGCCGGGCTTGGCCAGCAGCCGGATTCCGGCCGCGTAATCGACGGAGTCTTCCTTCCGGGCGCGGCCCGCCCCCAGCCGCCAGGCGGCCACGCCCACGCAAAGCGCGTCCAGCCGCGTGAGGTACCCAGTGCGCGGGGCGGGCAGCGCCGCCAATACCTCGCTCGCCGTCGGCAGGGGGGCATCCGGATCGCCGCCCTGGGCGCGGACCATCTCCCGCCAGGCGTGGTAGGCGCGGCCGCTGGCGATCGCCGCTTGCGGGTCCGCGTCGGGAAGGCCCGCGAGGTCTAGCATCTCCCGCGCCAGCGCGAGCGTGACCTCCATCAGGTCGGCCGGGCCATCGCCTTGGAGCGCCGCGACCGCCTCCTCGACTTCCAGCGCGTTGCCGACGGCGCGGCCGAGGGGCGTGTCCATCCGGGTGATCAGCGCCCGGGTGCGCACGCCGTGCTCGATCCCGAGGGCGACCATGGTCGCGGCCAGCCGCGTCGCCCGCGCCGGATCCGGCATGAACGCGCCGGAGCCAGTCTTGACGTCGAGGACGAGCGCGCTGGTGCCCTCGGCGATCTTCTTGGACACGATTGAGCTGGCGATCAGCGGGATCGACTCGACCGTGCCGGTCACGTCGCGCAGCGCGTAGAGCCTGCGGTCAGCGGGCGCCAGGCCCGGCCCGGCGGCGACGATCACCGCGTGCACCTTGGCCAGCGCCTCGCGCAGCTGGCTGCTGCCGAGATCGACCCGGAAGCCGGGGATCGACTCCAGCTTGTCCAGTGTCCCCCCGGTGTGGCCGAGGCCGCGGCCGGACAGCATCGGCACCGCCGCCCCGCAGCTGGCGACCAGCGGCGCGAGGATCAGCGAGACCTTGTCGCCGACGCCGCCGGTGGAGTGCTTGTCCACGGTCGGCCGGGCGATCGCGGACAGGTCCAGCCGCTCGCCGGAGGCGATCATCTCGCCGGTCCACGCGCGCAGCTCGGGCCCGTCCAGCCCGTTGAAGTAGATCGCCATGAGGAGGGCGGCCATCTGCTCATCGGCGATCTCGCCCGCGAGGTAGGCGCGAAACAGCCAGCCGATCTCCGCGTCCGTCAGTGCCCGTTCGTTATCCCGCTTGACTCGGATGAGTGAAACGACGTCCGGCATAGGGGATATGTTCCCCGGAGCGGCTCCGGGGAACAGGGTGCCGGGTGTGCGTCTTGTGAGCGGTGTGGGCCTCGGCCGGGGGCCGCGGGGTGCCCTGGATGCCGTCAGCCGCCGACTGCCGCGGCCGTGGAGGCAGGCACGGTGAGGTCAGCCGCCCGCCGGTCGGGGAGCAGCGCAACCGCCATGAGCGTCAGCGCCGCGCACGCGATGATGTAGACGCTGATGGCCTGCCAGCCGAAGTTGGGCAGCATCCAGGTCGCTAGCAACGGCGCCGGGCCGCCGGCGATCAGGGACGCCGACTGGTAGCCCAGGCCACTGCCGCCGTAGGCCAGCCTGGTCGGGAAGCTCTCGGCGATATAGGAGGACTGCGGGCCGTACTGCATGGAGTGCGGGATCGCGAGGATGACCACCCCCAAGATGATCAGCCCGGCGGACTTGGTGTTCAGCAGCAGGAAGGCCGGGAACGCGGCGACCGCCATGAGCACCGCCCCGGTGGCGTACACCCGGCGCCTGCCCAGCCGGTCGGACAGGCTGCCGAAGGTGGGGATGAGGACGAGCTCGACGGCGGCGGCCACGCTAACCGCGCCGAGCGCCAGGCTCTCCCCCTGGCTCAGGTCCTTCTTGATGTAGGCCAGCGCGAACGTCGTGTAGATGTAGAAGGGCGCCTGCTCTGACATCCGCAGGAACGCGCTGGCCAGGATCTCCTTCGGGTGCCTGCGGATGACCTCGGCGACCGGGACGCGCGCCACTTCCTGCCGCGCGGCGAGGCGGGCGAACATCGGGGTCTCCATCACCTTCAGCCTGACCCACAGGCCGATGGCCACCAGGACCAGGCTGGCCAGGAACGGGATCCGCCAGGCCCAGGCCTTGAACGCGGCCTCGTTCGCCAGCGCGATCGCCGTCATCGCCCCGGTGCCGAGCAGCAGACCGATGGGCACGCCGGCCTGCGGCAGGCTCGCCATCAGCCCTCGCCGGTGCTGCTTGCCCCACTCCATCGACAGCAGCACCGAGCCGCTCCACTCGCCGCCGACCGCGATTCCCTGGAAGACTCGCAGGACCACGAGCAGGATCGGCGCCCCGATGCCGATCGATGACGCGCCCGGAAGCACGCCGACGAGGGCGCTGGCGATCCCCATCATGAGCAGCGTGACGATCAGGGTGGCCTTGCGGCCCAGGCGGTCACCCCAGTGGCCGAAGATCGCCGCGCCGACCGGGCGGGCCGCGAACCCGACCGCGTAGGTGGCGAAGGACTCCAGGGTCCCGGAGTAGGAGCTGGAACCGGGGAAGAAGACGGACGGGAAGACGATCGCCGCGGCCGTCCCGTACAGGAAGAAGTCGTACCACTCGATCGAGGTGCCGATCACGCTGGAGACGGCGGCGAGCCGAACCTGCCGCCGGCGCACCGGGTCGCCCCCGGGAACCGGGGCCTGGGCTTCATGGGGACTGTGCGCCATCGGGGTCCTTCCCGACCGTCCCCCGCGCGGTCTGCACTGGCCCCGCCCGTCGTCGGATCAGGGCTATATCACTGCTACCCCAATAGCCAACCCTTAATCACTACAAATTTTCTATATAGCTGGCAACGGGCGGCGGCGCGCCCAGGAGGGACGGGCGGCCCGCTAGCCCTGCTCGCTGCGGGCGGCCAGATCATTGGCGCCGAACGCGGCGGGGAGCAGCACGTCCAGCCGGACGGGGCCCTGGGCGGTGTCGATGAGCAGGCGCGGGCCGCCGGCCTCCAGGAGCAGCTGGCGGCAGCGGCCACACGGCAGGAGCGCGTCTCCGTCTCCGGCGACCACGGCGACCGCGACGAGCGCCGGGCTGGCATCATCGCGCTCCGCGGGCCCGGTCGCGTGCAGGGCGGACACCAGGCCGCACTCGGCGCACAGGGTCAGGCCGTAGGACGCGTTCTCCACGTTGCAGCCGGTCACCACCCGGCCGTCGGAAGTCAGCCCGGCCGCGCCGACCCGCAGCCGCGAGTAGGGCGCGTGGGCCCGCTTGGCGGCGGTGACAGCGGCGAGGCGCAGCCCCGCCCAGTCGATCGTCATGATCACCACGATGCGCCATCCGCGCCACAGGGGCAACCGGAGCCATCGCTCCAGCCGCCCCTGCCCCGTGTCGTCGTTGGCACCATCGCGGCGCTCGGGCCGGCGCGGACCGGGGGTAAATCTTTGGTAATGGTTAATATTGGGAGAATTTCCCGGCGGGCGTTTAAGAGTCCGGCAATGAATGTGGCCGCTGCGCGAGAGACGGCTTACCTTGTATTCGTGACTCATGTGCTGGTGGTAGAGGACGACCCGGGCATTGCCACCCAGCTTGTGCGGGGCCTGGACCGGGCCGGGTACACGGCCGAGAGCGTGGCCTACGGTGCCGAGGCGCTCCAGCGGCCGGTGCCCGACGTCGTCCTGCTCGACCTGGGATTGCCCGACATTGACGGCGTTGATGTCTGCCGGCGCCTGCGGCAGCAGTCACAGGCGGCGATCATCGTGGTAACCGCGCGCGGCGAGGAAGCCGACCGGGTCCTCGCGCTCGACGAGGGCGCCGATGATTACCTGGTCAAGCCATTCGGGCTCGCGGAGTTGCTGGCGCGGATCCGCGCGGTGCTGCGGCGCGGGCAGCGGGCCGGGACGGGTGAGGTGCTGCGGCACGGCCCGCTGACCGTGGACCTGCGGACCCGCAAGGTGACGGTGTCGGGTAACGACGTGGCGCTCACCCCCAAGGAATTCGCGATCCTGGAGTGCCTGGCGACCGACCCTGGCCGGCTGGTCAGCCGGCAGGAGATCATCGAGCGGGCGTGGGACGAGCACTGGTACGGGCCGACCAAGGTGCTCGACGTCCACCTCGCCGCCCTGCGCCGCAAGCTCGGCGACCACACGCTGATCGAGACCGTCTACGGGCACGGCTTCCGCCTCGCCGACCAATGATCAGCGGCAGGCCCGGGGGCGAGCGGTTTGTGCTCGTTCTCCCGGGGAGGGGGGTGAAAGGGGGGTCTCCCCCCTTTGCCGGGGGGTCGGCAGGGGGGTCGTCCCCCCGGGGGTATACATGACCCGCCGCATTCTGCTAGCGGTACTGGCGCTGACCGCGGCGGTGCTGGTCGCCGCGGTGGTGCCGCTCGCGCTGAAGGCGACCTCGCACGACCAGCAGTCCTACGTCTACGCCACCGAGCAGACCGCTCACTCCGTCGCCGCGATCGCCGAGGAGCCGATTACCGCCAACACGAGCAACGCGGCCCTGCACAAGACACTCAGCGACTACGCCCGGCAAGGCGACGGGGTACTGGTGCTGGACGGTACCGGCCACACCATCATCGGGCGCGGCGACCTGCCGGTCCCCTGGCAGCGCCTGCTGGCCAAGGCCATGGCCCAGAGCGAGCCGTCCACCCAGGTCACCAGGACACGGGTAATCGTCGCCGAGCCGATCTGGAACGACAAGCTCCACAGCGACAACCCGATCGGGATGGTGGTCCTCGAGCGGCCGACCAGCCAGCTCAATGACAGCACCAGCGCGCTGTGGCTGTACCTGGGCCTGCTGGCGGCCACCGCCATGCTGGCCGCCGCCGCGATCGCCATCACCTTCGCCCGCTGGGTGAACCGCCCGCTGGCCACCATGGACGGCGCGGCGCGGCGGCTCGCCGACGGGGATCTGGCCGTCCGGGCCAGCACCGGGTCCGGCCCGCCGGAGATACGCCGGATGGCGGCCACGTTCAACATGATGGCCGGCCGCCTGGAGACGCTCGTGCATGGTCACCGGGCCATGCTCGCCGACGTGTCCCATCAGCTGCGCACGCCGCTGGCCGCGCTGCGGCTGCGGATCGACTTGCTCGCGGTCGACTCCGGCCCCGCCGCGGCAGCTGAGCTGGCCGGGGCCCAGGACGAGATCGCCCGGCTGTCCCGGCTGGTGGACGGGCTGCTGGCGGCGGCCCGGGCCGAGTCGCTCACCGAGCAGCGGGTCGTCATCAACGTGGTGCCCGCCGCCGCGGAGCGGGTAGCGGCCTGGCACCCGGTCGCCGACGGCGCGGGCGTGAAGCTGCTCATGGAGCCGGGCGAGGCGGCGAACGCGCCCGGCGCCGCCATGATCGCTGTGGGCGCCGGGCACCTGGAGCAGATCCTGGACAACCTGCTGGCCAACGCGATCGAGGCGCTGGACGAGGGCGGCCGGGTCACCGTGACCGTCTCGCCGACCGAGACGGGTAGCCGGCTGGTCGTGGCGGACGACGGCCCCGGCATGTCCCCCGACGAGCGCGCCCGGGCGTTCATGCGCTTCTTCACCGCCAGCCCGAACGGCACGGGCCTGGGCCTGGCCATCGTGCACCGGCTGGTGACCTCCAACGGCGGCACCGCGCGGCTCAGCGAGACCCCCGGCGGCGGCCTGACCGTGACGCTCGAGTTCCCCGTCGCGCTGAGCGCGGAAGGCCGTAACATGGCCGGATGATCAAGACCCCGGCGGGGCAGCTGGCGAAGGAAGTCAAGCGACACGGGGCCGGACGCGTAAAACTGACAATCCGGGCCGTTACCGGAGTGATTCCTTGATCGCGATTGTGCAACGAGAGGGCCGCAGAGGCGGCGTGCCTCTTTCCTTCGGGTGGCACCAGGACTTACGGTTTGGGCAGCCTGGGCCAAGGGGGGCCAGGCGGGGGCAGGGACAACCTGTCCAGGTTCGTCCCTCTTCGTCCATGTGGAGGAGAATCGGTGAGGCTCACCTCGTTGCTCACGGCCGCTGCTACCGCATCGGCGGCGCTGCTGCTCGCCGCGTGCGGCAGCAGTTCGTCCAGCGCCCCGGCTAGCGGGGCCTCCAGCTCGTCGGCAGCAGGGGGTGCCACGACCAGCGCGCCCGCCGCCACCACGAGCGCCGCGGCCAGTGGCAAGTTCCTCGCCTGCATGGTTACCGACACCGGCGGCATCAACGACGGCTCGTTCAACCAGACGTCGTGGAAGGGCCTGCAAGACGCCGCGGCCGCCAACCCGAACATCGAGATCCGGAACATCCAGTCGATTCCGCCGAACACCGACTACGCGCGCAACATCAACACGTTCCTCACGCAGAAGTGCGGGATCATCGTGACGGTCGGCTTCGCGATGGGCGACGCGACCAAGGCCGCGGCGGGCAAGAACCCGGGCCAGAAGTTCGCGATCGTCGACAACAGCTACTCGCCGGTCATCTCGAACGTCAACGCCCTGGTGTTCAACACCGTGCAGGACGGCTTCCTCGGCGGGTACCTCGCCGCGGGCATGACCAAGTCGGGGAAGGTCGCGACATTCGGCGGCCAGCAGTTCCCGACGGTGACCATCTACATGGACGGCTTCTACGACGGCGTCCAGTACTACAACTCCAAGCACGGCACTAAGGTGCAGGTGCTCGGCTGGAACGAGGCGACCCAGAAGGGCACGTTCAGCGGCGACTTCACCAACCAGACCAAGGGCCAGACGATCACCCAGACCTTCATCTCCGAGGGCGCGGACATCATCTTCCCGGTGGCTGGCAACGTCGGCCTCGGCGCGGCCAAGGCGGTCCAGCAGGCGGACGCGCAGGGCGGCAACGTCAACATGTTCTGGGTGGACACCGACGGCTGCGAGGCCGCGAACGCGAAGCAGTACTGCAAGTACTTCATCACCAGCGTCGAAAAGGGCCTTGACGTCGCGGTGAAGACCGCCGTGCTCGCGGCGCAGTCCGGCACGTTCAAGGGCGGCAACTACGTCGGCACGCTGGCCAACGGCGGCGTGACGCTGGCCCCGCTGCACGACTGGGCCAGCAAGGTGCCGGCCGCGCTGCAGGCGGAGCTAAGGACGGTCGGCCTCGGCATCGCGAGCGGCCAGATCCAGGCCCCGACCAAGAGCCCGGTTGGCTAGCTAGCGGCTGGTACTCACAAGTGCAACTCGAGCTTCAGGGGATCACCAAGAGGTTCGGCTCCCTCGTGGCCAACGACGGGATCAGCCTCTCGGTGACCCCTGGCCAGGTTCACGCCCTGCTCGGAGAGAACGGGGCGGGAAAAACCACCTTGATGAACGTCCTCTACGGGCTCCTGCAGCCCGATGAGGGCGAGATCCACATAGATGGCAAGGCGGCGAGCTTCCACTCGCCCAAGGACGCGATCGGCGCCGGCATCGGCATGGTGCACCAGCACTTCATGCTGGTGCCGCCGTTCACCGTCGCCGAGAACGTCACCCTCGGCATCGAGCAGGTCCGCCCCGGCGGCCTGCTCGATGCCGGGCGGACCCGGCGCGAGGTCCGCGACCTGTCTCACCGTTACGGCATGGACGTCGAGCCGGACGCGATCGTGGAGGACCTGCCGGTCGGCATCCAGCAGCGGGTCGAGATCGTCAAGGCGCTCGTCCGCAACGCTTCCGTCCTCGTCCTCGACGAGCCCACGGCGGTGCTGACGCCCGGTGAGACGCAGGAGCTGTTCCGCATCATCCGCCAGCTGCGCGCCGGCGGCACCTCCATCATCTTCATCTCCCACAAGCTGAAGGAAGTACAGGAGATAGCCGACACGATCACCGTGCTGCGGCGCGGGAAGGTCGTCGGCGAGCGCAAGCCCCCCGCCACCGAGGCGGACCTGGCCGCGCTCATGGTCGGCCGGGATGTCCAGCTGCGGGTCACCAAGGCCCCCGCCACGCCCGGCGACCTGGTGCTCAGCGTGGACAGCCTGGTCGTGCCGGCCGCTGTCTCGTCGGTGCACGGCACGCCCGCCACGGCCAGCACGCAAGCCCCCGTCAATGGGCTGTCCTTCGACGTGCGGGCCGGGGAGATCCTCGGCATCGCGGGCGTCCAGGGCAACGGGCAGACCGAGCTGTGCGAGGCGCTGATGGGACTGCTCCCGGTGGCGGCCGGCAGCGTGAGCCTCAATGGCAAGGACCTCACGAACGCGACCCCCCGTGCCCGGCTGGACGCCGGGATCGCCTACGTCCCCGAGGACCGCCGGGAAGACGGCCTCGTCGGCTCGTTCTCGGTCGCGGAGAACCTCGTCCTCAACTCCTACGACCGCAAGCCGTTCGCCAGGGGCATCACCTTGAACCTGTCCACCATCGCGGCGAACGCGATGGCCCGGATCAAGGAATTCGACGTGCGCACCGAGTCGCCCGCCGCCCCCGCCGGGTCGCTGTCGGGCGGCAACCAGCAGAAGGTCATCCTGGCCCGGGAGCTCGGCGAGGGAACGAAGCTGCTCATCGCCAGCCAGCCCACCCGGGGCCTGGACGTCGGGTCCATCGAGTTCGTGCACAAGAGGATCGTCGAGCAGCGCGACCAGGGCGTCGCGGTCCTCATCGTGTCATCGGAGCTCGACGAGATCTACGCGCTCGCCGACCGGATCGCGGTCATCTACGAGGGCAAGATCACCGGATTCCGCCCGCCCGACGTCGACGCGGCCGAGCTCGGCCGCCTCATGGCGGGGGGCACTGACCTGCCGAACACGTCACCCCCGGAGGACGCCGTGAGCGAGTGGGAGGCACAGTGAGCGAACCCGCAGGCACGAAGGAGCCGAGCGGCGAGCGATCGGGCTCCGCGGGGACGTTTAGCCAGATATTCGCGAAGGCCCTTGAGGGCAACACCGTGACGGTCACGGTACTGGCGATCGTGACCGCCGCCGTGGTCGGCGGGCTGCTCGCCGCCTTCACGAACCCGGTGGTGCTGCACGCTCCCGCGGGCGCCATCATCCCGAAGGCGTGGAGCGTCGTCGCCGCGACGTACGTGGCCCTGTTCGAGGGGTCCATCTTCAACCCGCACACCGTGGCGGCGCTCTTCCAGCAGGCGAGCCTGCCGACCGCGGTCCACGACGGCTTCCTGGGGGCGGTGTTCAACCCGCTGTCGGAGACCTGCGTGGCTGCCACGCCGCTGATCCTGGCGGGCCTGGCGGTCGCGGTGCCCTACCAGGCCGGCATGTTCAACATCGGCGGGCAGAGCCAGCTCATCGGCGGGATGATCCTGTCCGCGTGGCTGGGCTTCGGCGTCAGCATGCCGATCGTCATCCACGTGATCGTCTGCGTGCTCGGCGGCTTCGTGGGCGGAGCGGTGCTCGGCTGGCTGGCCGGCGAGATCAAGG
This sequence comes from Streptosporangiaceae bacterium, assembly GCA_025934375.1. Taxonomy (GTDB): domain Bacteria; phylum Actinomycetota; class Actinomycetes; order Streptosporangiales; family Streptosporangiaceae; genus Trebonia. The sequence goes on from JAICYD010000003.1 coordinate 79,896, forward strand.
CGCGCACCGGGGCGCACGAGGTCATCGTGACGATCATGCTCAACTACATCATGGCGTACCTGCTGGCCTTCCTGCTGTCCTCGCCGTCACTGCTGCAAAAGCCGGGCAGCACCGACCTGATCACGCCGGACATCGCGTCGAGCGCGCACCTGCCGCAGCTGTTCGGCAACGGGATCATGCGGGTGAACGCGGGGTTCCTGCTCGCGCTGGCCTGCGCGTTCGGCGCGTGGTGGCTGATGAACCGGACGACGACCGGGTTCGAGCTGCGGGCCGTCGGCGCCAACCCCTCCGCCGCCCGGGTCGCCGGGATGAAGGTCGAGCACGCCTGGGTGCTGGTCATGTCGATCGCCGGGGGGCTGGCGGGCCTGGGCGGCACCGCGATCGTGCTCGGCACTGACTTCGCGGTCAATCCGTCGAACTTCGGGACATACGGGATCGACGCGATCACCGTCGCGCTGCTCGGCCGCGGGCGGCCAGCCGGGGTCGTATGGGCCGGGCTGCTGTTCGGCGCGCTCACCGCGGCATCGCCGGGCATGCAGTCGCAGGCCAACACGCCGGTGCAGATCGTGCAGGTGCTTACCTCGGTGATCGTGCTGTTCGTGGCGGCGCCGCCGCTGATCAAGACGATGTTCCGGCTGCGGGCGACGCGGGCGCGCGGGGTCGGCACCACCATGTCGAAGGGGTGGAACGCGTGAGCGACTCTGGAGGCAGGGCGTGACGACGACGGCCTCGCCGCGGCTGCCGGACCTGCTGCCGGGTGACGGCTCGGCCGGGGCACCCGGCGGAGCGCGGCGGTTCGCGATGCCAGCGACGTTCCTGGTGTTCGGGCTGGTCGATATCCTGCTCGGCGCGCGGTCGCACGGGTCGGCGACGCTGTCGTTCACTCCGCAGTTCGCGAAGGTCACCATCCCGAACCTGACGATCCCGGCCGACGGGACGTGCTACCTGTGCGGGGCGCTGACCCTGCTGCTCGCCGTGGCCGCGCTGCTGCCGGCGGTCGCGCCCCGGGCGGTGCCGTCACTGGGCAACCGGCTGTGGCGGCGGGTCGCCATCGGGGTCGTGCTATTCCTGTTCGTGATCGCGCTGCTGGCCTGGTCGGACGTCTCCCAGTCGAGCAGTGGCTCGGAAGCGATCCCGATCAACATCGTGAACCTGCTGTCCGGCTCGCTGAACCAGTCGATCCCGATCATGCTTGGCGCGATCACCGGCGTCATCTGCTCCCGGTCCGGCGTGATCAACATCGCGATCGAGGGGCAGCTCCTGCTGGGCGCGTTCTGCGCCGCGATCGCCACGTCGGCGACCGGGTCGCTGTGGGTCGGCCTGGTATGCGGGGCGCTGGCCGGGTCGCTCGTCGGGTCCTTGCTGGCGGTGTTCGCGATCGCCTACATCGTCGACCAGGTCGTACTCGGCGTCGTGCTGAACGGGCTGATCCTCGGCCTGACCGGCTACCTGTACAACTCGATCCTGGTCCCGTACGGCGACACCCTGAACAGCCCGGCGACCTTCAACCTGTGGAAGATCCCGGGGCTGGGCGACATCCCGATCCTCGGGCCGGTGTTCTTCGACTCGACCGTGTTCTTGTACATCACGTACATCGTGCTCGCCTTCGTCTCGTTCGCGCTGTTCCGGACGCGGTGGGGGCTGCGGACGCGGGCCATCGGCGAGCATCCCGTGGCGGCCGACACCGTGGGCATCCAGGTGCTGGCGCTGCGGTACCGCAACGTCATCCTCGCCGGGCTCATCGCCGGGATCGGCGGCGCCTATTTCACGATCGGGTCGGTCGGGTCGTTCGGGATCAACATGTCCTCGGGCGAGGGGTACATCGCGCTGGCGGCCATGATCTTCGGCCGGTACACCCCGTGGGGCGCGGTGCTGGCGGCGCTGCTGTTCGGGTTCACCACGCAGCTGCAGTCGATCCTGTCCAGCATCAACGTGCCGATCCAGTCCAACCTGCTGCTGCTGACGCCCTACGTGGTGACGATCATCGTGGTGGCGGGGCTGGTTGGGAAGGTGCGCGGCCCGAAGGCCGAGGGCGTCCCGTACGTGAAGTCCTGAGCGGCCAGTAAATGAGTCGTTTTACTGGGGCTTGTCAGGAGTTCGGGGCAGCGGCATACTAAAACCCGTCCGCGTAAACCGGCGGTTAACGTGGGGGGACCACATGCCCTTGGGTAACGCATGGTATTCGCGATCCTGTTCATTGTGATCGCGGTGCTCTTCTGCGTCGCCGCTGTCATGGCGGTTTTCGGCGTCACGCATCTCGCGATGTCAGGGTCGGAAGCGGTCGAGCGCGACGGCCTGCACCGGGGCACGCCCGCCCCCAGCTGGTCCTTGCCGGATGCGGCCGGGCAGGTGCGGTCTTCCCCGCCGGCCCGCGGGTTCCAGCTCATTGTCTTTGGGGATCACGGGCTCAAGTCATTTCCAGAGCTCATAGCCGGAATCCAGGAACTGCTGACCGACAGCGACCTGGAAGTCATTATTCTCCCGCGCGAGAAGAACAACATTACCGTCCCGCTGCTGGGCATGCTCGGCCTGGAAGGCGCCCCCGTGGTAGCCGGGTCGCCGTCCCTATACGGGCGGTATAACGTGCGCGTCACCCCGTTCCTGATATTCGTTGACCCGGATGGCCTGGTTCGCGGCTCCAGCCTGGTGAACCACCGGTGGCAGCTCATGAAGCTGTGGCAGCTGGCGCGGGTGCCGCTCGACGCGACCGCGCCGCCGCTGGTGAACTTCACCGCGCCGCCGGCGAATCTCACGGTGCCGCCACCCGCCTCCCTGGCAGCGGGGCACTGACGCCGATGTACGTCATCCCTCTCGCGGCGAAGCTCGCCCTCGCCCTGACGTTGATCGCGGCGGGCAGCGCCAAGCTGGCCGGCACGCGGGGGTTCGCGTCCACCGTGCGGCTGTTCGTGCCGCCCGGCCTGGGGCCGGCCGCCCGGACGGCGCCCGTGACCAGGGCCGTCGCCGGGGCCATCGCCGCCGGGGAACTCGCCGTCGGCTGCGCGAGCCTGGCCGTGCCGCGAGCCGGCTGGCTCAACTGGGTGGTGCTCGGCCTGGGGACCCTGTTCATCGTCATCTCGGTCATCGGGTATGCCCGGTACCGCGACCGGTCGTGCAACTGCTTCGGCGGCCTTTCCCGGCGGAAGTTCGACCGCCGGGGCATCGCGCGCAGCCTGCTCATCGGCGCCGGCGGCGTGGTCGCGACGCTCCCGGTCCCGGTCTCCGCCGTCCGGCTGAGCGCGGCTGACGCAATCCTCCTGCTCGCGGCGGCCGCCCTGGCCGCCTGCGCGACGTACGCGGCGGCCAAGGCCGTCGCCGCGGTGTCCAGCGCATGATCCCGGCAACTTTCCGCGATTGGCTTATCGATGGTCGTACCTGTGTACCTGGAAATGGCGCAATGGGCCTTGCTGCTCCTGCTCGGCCTGCTCGTCATCATCATGTTCCGCCAGCTTGGCCGGCTGTTCCACCGGGAGAGCCGGCCAGAGCGCGCCACCCTGGTGGGGACCAGGGCCCCCGACTTCAGCTACCTGCGGGTCGGCGACAACCGGGAGCTGGAGTTCCCGGCCGCCAGCGGCCAGCCCACGCTGATCGCCTTCGTCGACCCCACCTGCCCGAGTTGCGAGGAGCTGGTGGCCAACCTCGGCGAGGTGGCCGGCGCGGGTGAGCTGCCCGGCTTCCGGATCCTGCTGCTGACCGCGGACCCGCCGAGCTACCTGCACATCTCGGAGGTCTTCAAGAGCACGCGGCTGGAGCTGGGCGCGATGACGTCCCGCGAGACCCGCGCCGCGTTCGACGCCGCCACGACGCCGCTGCTGGTGGCGATGGACCCCGCGGGCGTGATCCGCGCCAGCGACCACGTCCGCGGCCGCGGCGAGATCCTGGGCCTCAGCCGGGCCGCCACCTTGCCGCCGGCCGGCTCCATGATCGAGCTGAAGGCGGTCGCGTCCGCCGCCGACTGACCAATTTCGTTGAGCACGTGAGTTAAGGGAGGGCTTTCGACAATGGGCTGGAGAAGACTGGGTGCCCGGATGGACACCCGCATCGGTGACATGGCCGAGCGCGTCACGCGCCGCATGAACCGGCGAGAGCTGGTACGCACCGCCGTGCTGGGCGGCACCGCCAGCGTCGCGGCGGTCGTGCTGGGTGAGCGGCCGAGCCTGGCGGTCACCTGCCAGTGCGGGCCGACCCGGCGCTGCACCACCTGCCCCGGCTACGGCTGCCCGTCCGGCTACCAGCTCTGCAAGGGCTCATTCACTAGCACCTGCTTCAACAGTCAGGGCTACCGCTGCGAATGGCCGGCCGGGGAGTGGATCGCCTGCACCGGCCTCGGGCACGGGCAGGGGATCAGGATCTGCTACGACTGCAAGGGATCGAGCGGGTGCCACGGCTGGTGCACGTGCCTCAGCGCCTGCATCTGCTGTAACTGCAAGACGATCGGCGACGTCCGCGCCGAGCAGCAGCGGATGCAGCACGCGCTGGCCGCGGCCGGCGCGGCCGAGTGAGGCGAGCGCTCACAGGCACGGCGCCCACACGGGCAGCGCTCACTTGGGCAGCGCTCGCATGGGCAGCGGGCCTGGGGCTGCTCCTGGGCTGGAGCGTGCACTCGCGGTCGCTGCTGCTGGTCCTGCTGGCCGGCGCGCTGGCCGCCATGAACGGCTACTCCAAGGCGTACTCCCCTTGAGGCGCCAACTCCGCCGCGTCCTTGGCCGGCGACCTCCCGGTCGGGAGAATCCGCAGGCACCTGTCCGCCGTCAGCGTGTACGCGCTGGCGGGCGCCGCGGGCTGGGCGGTGCCCGGCGTCGTGCTGGGCGCTCTCCCGCTCCAGCTGGCCGCGCTCATCGCCGTGGTGGCGTACGGCGCGTACTACGGCACGGTGGAGGGCCTCGGCGGCCGGGGCGTCCCGCCGCCAGGCAGCCGCTGGCAGGTCCCCCAGGGCTTCGTCAGGAACGCCTCGCGGCGGCGCAAGCTGGTCATCTGGGGCGGCATCCTCGGCCCCGGCTTCTTGACCCGCAACCCTTACGCCGGGTTCGGGATGCTGGTGGCCCTGGCCGCGCTGGCCGGGAGCGTGCGGCTTGGCCTGATCGTGGCGGCCGCGATCGGAGCCTGCCACGGCGCCGGCCGGGCGCTCGCCATGCTGCGCGACGCGCGGCGGGCCGGCGGCCTTGAGTACCTGAACGCGGTCGCGAAATCGCTGTACTGGCGGCACTGCGATGGCTTCGCCCTGGTGGCGATCGCGGCGGCAATGCTGGCCGGGTACCGGGGGCTGCTTTAGGCCAGCCACTGGTAATGGATCATGGACCGGGCAGGCACCAGTGATGGGGAGGGGCGACAGTGGCGATCGACGGAGAGCTGCGCGCGGCGGTGGAGGCGTGGATCGCCGATGACCCTGACCCCGTCGACCGCGCCGAGCTGACGGCGCTGCTGGAGCGGGCCGAGGTGGCCGCCTACGCCGAGGGGGTCGGCGTGGCCGGCGCCGCGCCGGAGGCGGACCAGACCGCCAGCCAGCTGCGGGACCGCTTCGCGGGGCGGCTGACGTTCGGGACGGCCGGGCTGCGCGGGCAGATCGGAGCCGGCCCGAACCGGATGAACCGGGCGGTCGTGCGCGGCGCGACCAGCGCGGTCGCCGGGTGGCTGCTCGCGTCGCGGCCGGCCGGGGACGGGGTTGTCATCGGGTGCGACGCCCGCCACCGCTCGGATGAGTTCGCCGACGAGGCCGCCCGGGTGCTCGCCGGGGCGGGCATCCGGGTGCACCTGCTGCCCAGGCCCGGCCCGACGCCGCTGGTCGCGTTCGCGGTCCGCCACCTGGGCACGGCGGCCGGGATCATGGTCACCGCCAGCCATAATCCGCGCACCGACAACGGATACAAGCTCTATCTCGGCGACGGCGCGCAGGTCATCCCGCCGCTCGACGGCGAGATCGAGGGCCGGATCGCGGCGCTCGGCCCGCTGGGCGAGATTCCCACGGCACGGCTGGATAGCCCGCTCATCACCAGGCACGACGATGAGGTGGCGGCGGCCTACCTGACCGCGATCACCGCGGCGGAGGTCGCCGGATCTGGCAACGCCGTCCCAGAACCGGGGCCGCGAGTCGTCTACACGCCGATGCACGGGGTCGCCGGCCCTTTGCTGCTGCGGGCGCTGGAACGGGCCGGCTTCGCCCGGCCGCACGTCGTCACCGTCCAGGGCCAGGCCGACCCGGAGTTCCCCACGGCCGCGTTCCCGAACCCGGAGGAGCCCGCCGCGCTCACCTTGGCCCTGGCCGATGCCAAGGCGCTGGACGCGGACCTGGTCCTGGCCAACGACCCGGACGGGGACCGGCTGGCGGTGGCGGTGCCCGAGCCGGACACCCGCCGCCAGCCGCGCGCCGAGCCCGGCAGCGCCGAGGCCCTCGAAGACGGCCGGTGGCGGATACTGACCGGCGACCAGGTCGGCGCCCTGCTCGGCGCTTATCTCCTCGCCGATAGCGGGGCGGGGACGCCGCTGGTGGCGACCACCATCGTGTCGTCCACGCTGCTGGCGAAGATCGCGGCGGCGGCGGGCGCCCGGTACCGCCAGACGCTGACCGGCTTCAAGTGGATCGCCCGGGCGGCCGACGACGTGCCCGGCGCGACCTTCGCCTTCGGCTACGAGGAGGCGATCGGGTACGCCGTCGGCGGTGCCGTGCGCGACAAGGACGGCATCAGCGCCGCCGTCGCCTTCCTCCGGCTGGCGGCCGAGGCGGCGCTGGCCGGCCAGTCAGTCCTGGACCGGTATGACGACCTGGAGCGCGCGCACGGGGTGCACCTGACGTCGCAGCTGTCGCTGCGCATCGCGGTAACCGCCGAGGTCATGCGCCGGCTGCGGGCCGCTCCCCCGGCGACCCTGGCCGGCCAGCCGGTCGATGAGCACACCGACTACGCGGCGCCCCCACCCGACGGCACGGCCGCCGGCCGATCTGGGCTGCCGCCATCGGACGTGCTCAGTTACCGGATCGGGCGCGACCGGGTCGTCATCCGCCCTAGCGGCACCGAGCCGAAGGTCAAGGCCTACTTCGAGATCGTCGAGCCGGTCCCGCCCGGAGGGCTGATCGCTGCGCGGATGACCGCCCAGCGGCGCCTGGCGCCGCTCCGGGAGGCCGTTAGCGCCTTGCTCACCGGCATGACCACGATCACCGGCCAGCGCCAGCCTGGCTAGGCGCGGCGAGCGGCCACTTCGTACAATTTCGAACCATGGCAGCCCCGGCGGCACCAGCCGCGCAGCCCATTCCGGCCCCCGCGCCGGCGCCGGACCGGAAAGGCCCCGCCCGCCCCCGGCTGAACCCAGCCGAATGGCGGCCCACCTGGTCGGTTCCCGCCGCGATGCGGGCGATCCGGGCCACGATCGTCATCCCCGCCCTGTTCGCGATCACCTCCAAGGTGGTCGGCGACCCGCAGATGGCGCTGTTCGCCACGTTCGGCGGCTTCGCCACGCTGGTCGTCGCGAACTTCGGCGGCAGCTGGCGGGGCAAGCTGGCCGCCCACGCCGCGCTGGCCATCGCGGGCAGCCTCGCGATCGTGATCGGCACGCTGGTCAGCGGGGTTACCTGGCTGGCGGCGGTCGTCACCGTCCCGGTCGTCTTCGCGATCTTCTTCGCCGGGGTCCTCGGCCCGACCGCGGCCGCCTCGACCACGGCGCTGCTCTTCGCCTACGTGCTCCCCGTGGCCTCAGCGGGCGGAGCGGCCACGATCGGCAGCCGCCTCGAAGGCTGGTGGCTCGCCTCCGCCGCGGGCACCCTGGCGGTGCTGCTGCTGTCCCCCCGCTCCCCCAGCGACCGGCTCCGCGCGTCGGCGGCCGCGCTGGCGACGCAGCTCGCCGACCGGGTCATGGCCGCCGCGGACGGAACGGTAACCGACCCCGCCGCCACGCGGGCCGCCAAAGAGCGGCTGCGCGCCGCGTTCACCGGCGCGCCCTACCGGCCGACGGGGCTGGCGACCCGCGACCAGGCGCTCTCCAGCCTCGTGCAACTGCTCGACTGGGCCGCCGCGCAGGTCCACGACGCGTTCGACGGCCACATCAACCTGGCGAAGTCCTGCGCGCAAGACCGTGCCCTGCTCAAGCTCGCGGCGGGCGTCTTCGCCGATACCGCCGCGCTGCTGCAGGGACGTGACGCCGCCCCCGACTTCGCGGCGCTCGAGCAGGCCCGGGCGGCCGCCACCGCGCACCTGCGCGACCTGGCCGTGGACGCCAGCGACGAGCCCTCCGAGCGCATGTCGGCCGCGAACGCGGTCCACGCCCAGGCGATCGCCCTGGTCGCCCGGGCCACGGCCGCCGACGCGCTGATCGCGGCCGGGCGGGCCGACCCCGACACCATCGCGGCCGAGCGCCGCGCGTGGTACGGCGCTGTGCCGATCGGAAGCACGGTGCCGATCGGAAGCACGGTGCCAATTGGAAGCACGGTGCCGATCGGAAGCACGGTGCCGATCGGAAGCACGGTGCCGATCGGAAGCACGGTGCCGATCGGAAGCACGGTGCCGATCGGAAGCACGCCGTCGGCGGGGAGCGCGCTGACCACGCTATCGGGGGCGGCCGGCGTGGTGGCGCGGCAGGCCAGCGTCCGCTCGGTCTGGTTCGCCAACAGCTTGCGGGGCGCGGTCGGGATCGCGGCGGCGGTCGCCGTGGCCGACCTGACCGGCGTGCAGCACGGCTTCTGGGTGGTGCTCGGCACGCTGTCGGTGCTGCGCACCAACGCGTCCGGCACCGGCTCGACGGCGCTGCGGGCGCTGGCCGGGACGGTCCTCGGGTTCGTGATCGGGGCGGCACTGCTGCTGGCGATCGGAACCGGGCAGGCGTCGATGTGGGTCGCGTTCCCGCTGGCGGTGCTCATCGCCGCGTACGCGCCGGGTACCGCGCCGTTCACCATCGGGCAGGCGGCGTTCACGATCGTGATCGTGGTCTTGTTCAACTTGCTGGTCCCCGTCGGCTGGAAGGTCGGCCTGCTGCGGGTGGAGGACGTCGCGATCGGCTGCGCGGTGAGCGCCGTCGTCGGGGTGCTGTTCTGGCCGCGCGGCGCGGCGTCGCTGGTCGGCGATGACCTCGCGGACGCGTTCCGGCGCGGCGCCGAGTACCTGACCCAGGCAGTCGACTGGGCGCTGAGCGAGACGCTGGTGCCACCCGCCGCCGCTTCGGCGGCGGTGACCACGGGCCTGCGGCTCGACGACGCCCTGCGCGGCTTCCTCGCCGAGCAGGGCACCAAGCGGGCCAGCAAGGAAGACCTGTGGGCGCTGGTGACCGCGTCGACGCGGCTGCGGCTAACGGCGAACAGCCTGGCCGGGCTGCGCGACGTGCCGCCGCCAGGGGTGGCCGAGGGGCCAGCCTGCCTGCCGCTGGACGCCTCGGACGCCTACGCGGGCACGCCGGCGTGCGTCGCGCTACGGTCGGCGGCCGCCACGCTGGCGGGCTTCTACGGCCACGTCGCCGACGAGGTTGGCCACCCGGGCCGCGAGGCGCCCGTGCTGCTGCCCGCCCCGGCGCTCACCGGCCCGGCGGTGCCCAGGGAAGCCAGGCCCGCGGAAACCAGGTTCCAGCAGGCCGATGGAGCGCGTCCGCAGCCATCTGCCGGGGGGGATACCCCCCGTACCCCCCGGGGGACCCCCGATGGAGCGCGCCCGCATCCGCACCTGCTGTGGGTTCAAGAGCACCTGCACCACCTGAGCCAGAGCGCGGCGATGCTCCCCGAGCCCGCGCTGCACGTGGCCGAAGCCCGCCGCCGCCCCTGGTGGCGCTGACGCCAGCCGACGAGAGCCTCGCAAACATTTATTTGATTATTCACTCTTCCGGCGGCGAAATGAGCGCGCGATTTCCCGATTTAGTCATATGCAGGTGATTGCGGAGTTGTAAGCTTTCCCTGGCATAACTGGATAACACGGATGCGGAGTGACGGCGCAGATGAGGGGCAAGCGGCCCGCCCGGCTAGTGGCGGCGGCAGTGCTGGCGTGCGCGATGGCGGCAGCGGTATCAGGTGTCACGGGGTCGTCGAAGGCGGCGGCCATCACGGGGAGCGGGCGGAGCAGTCCGTCCAGCGCCTCGTTCCACACGGAGGCCGACGGCGGCAGCGGCGTCTGGCTCGACGGCAGGTCCATCTGGACGGACTCGTCGGCCCCCGCCGCGACGGGAGCCGACGCCACCTCGTCCGTTTAGCATGCCGCCCAGCTGAGAGCGTCAGGCGATCTGCCAGTAGACGGTGTAGGGCTGGTGGGCCACGCGGGCGACCGGGATCAGCTGGACGGCGCGGTTCCCCACCCCCCAGAACGTCGCGTTGCCGGTGAAGGCCAGCGGCCCGGCCGGCACCCGGCGCAGCGTGGAGACGTCCAGGACCGGCAGGTAGGAAGGCTCGGGGCCGTGGTCGGCGCCGGTCAGGCCGGCCAGGACCACCGGGCCGTACGTGAGCGCCGCCACCGACGCCGCGTCCGGAGCGGTCCGGATGGTCAAGATCATCGGGAACGTTACGCGCACCTGATCGCCGGCCTGCCAGCGTCGGGTGATGGACAGGTACGCGGGGCGTTGAGCCGGGATCGTTACGGGGCTGGTCATGTCGTTGACCGTGACCTTGGGAGGGCCGGCCGCCCACCCGGGGACGCGGATCCGAACGCGGGCGAAACCGCCGCCGCCCGTCACGGTGAGCAGCGTCGACGGCTGGTCGGGCAGGCCGCTGTCCTGGCGCAGCGCCAGGCCGGGCGCGCGGACCTCGGATGAGATGAACTGGTTGACCCGAAGCCCGCCATCGGGGTCGCGCGCGTAGATCGCCTCGCCGAAGCGGGCTGGCGTCTCCAGCCCGGTGGCGGTATCGCAGGTGAAGGTGTCGTAGTCGGTGGCGTACACGTCGGGGTCGCCATGCCCGAAGTAGTTGAGCGGCTGGTGCTTGAGCGCGTTGACTGACAGGCCGGTGTAATAGCAGACGAATCCGTGCCGGGAGCGCGGGTCCTGGGTGCCGAGCAGGTGATTGAACAGCGTCCGCTCGTAGAAGTCAGCCAGGTCGGCACGGTCCGGCTCGTGGAAGTGCAACAGCCGGGTCAGCTTGAGCATGTTGTAGCTGACGCAGCCCTCGCAGGTGTAGTTGGACAGCGCCCCGGCGACCACGTCCGGCGGCCCCCAGTGCTCGCCGTTGCCCTGGCCGCCGATGACGTAGGCGTGATGCCCGGTCGCGATCCGCCAGAAGTTCCGCGCCACCGCGGCGTAACGATCGCTGCCGGTCTCCTCGGCCAGCCGCTGCGCCGCGATGACCTTGGGCAGCGATATGTTGCACTGCTCCCCCGCCAGCCGGTCCTGCCCCGCCGCGAGGGGATTCAGGAACCGCGCGTGCCAGAACCGCTGCGCCGTCGCCAGGTAGCGCCGCTCGCCGGTGATCGCGTACAGGTTGGCCAGGGCCTCGGGCAGCCCCCCGAACTCGACCTCCAAGATCGCCTGCATGTGCGCGGAGGACAGCGGCGCGGTGCGGTAATCGACCCAGTCGCCAAGCAGCGCGGCCGCCTCCAGGGCCTGCCCGCTGCCGGCCAGCTGATACTGGTCGATCAGCCCGGCGAGGTACTTGTGGATCATGTAGTACGGCGACCAGACCCGGTCATAGTGGCCCGATTCCAGGTAGTCGAAGAAGACCTCAGGAAACCCTGACAAGTACCCTTTCGCGTACCCAACGGACGGTGCCCGCCGCTGCATCGCCACCAGTTCCGCGACGAGGTAATCGCCCTTGGCCTTCAGCGCCCGCCGCGTCGGATCGCTCGCGGTGGTACCGGTGCCCGCGTAGGCGAGCGCGAGGGCGGTGAGCAGGTGCCCGGTCACGTGGCCGCGGATCCGCGACGTCGGGGATTCCCAGCCGCCGAGCGGCGCCGCGCGGGTGGTGAGGCCGTAGTTCAGCCGGAAGCTGCGCAGCATCCGGTCGGGGTCGAGGAACAGCAGGTAATCCAGGTTGCGGTGCGCGTTGTCGTGGAACGGGCCCGGGAGCAGGCGCACGTCGGCGCGCGGCATCGCGGCCGCGCGGCCCGCGGTGCCGTCCGGGGCATAGGTGGCGCCGGGAGCGTACGCGTCGGGCGCCGGCGCCGCTGAGCCCGCCGCCGGGGTGAACGCCTCGGCTAGGCCGCGGGCGTGGCGGCTGGCGAGGTAGGCGCCCTCGCCGGCGAGCAGCACCGCGCCGCCGATCAAGGTGATGGCCTGCCTGCGCCGCATGCGTTCCTTTCTGGGGCTACACGCCAACCCCAAGCAGTCCCCTGGTGGCATTGTAGAAATCATGAGCAACCTTGATCCAGACCCGGAACAGGTTGACCTACGACCTTCCGGTCATCGCGGCTGACGTCGCCGGCGACCGTCATAGCGGGAGGGTTCAGCGGGAAGCGGTCACCCGCCGTAGTGCATACGCCGCTGGCGGGCTTGGGGTGGCCCGGCCGGCCGGCCGGAACGTGACGCTCGCCACATCCCCGGACTTCGAGTACGGCGTGCTGGCCGCGGACAGGGGCGCCTCGATCACTGTGCGCAATTACGAGATCAGTGGTGCATGTGGGAATTTCGAGGTTCGCGATGCCGGTGCCACCGGGCGGGCCGGTGAGACGCAATTTAGCCCGGGGATGCCCGCGCACGTACCAGCGCGGGTATGACGCAGACCCCTTCCCGCCCCCCTTTGCCACCCGGCACCCGCAAGCCGCGGTAACAGTCCGTTACGGTGAGTAGTATCCGGGATCGCCAACAAACGCGGGTGCCACGCAGTACCCTCAGATCTCGGAAACGAAACCCTCTTCACGGGCGTTTAGAACGTTACGGGGCGTGAAGAAGAAGCGGTGCATCTCACGGGATCACTCAAGGGGAAACATGAGGCCAACGATTGGCATTACCACGTACCACACTCACGCCGACTGGCGTGGCTGGCGGGAAGAGGGTGCACTCCTCCCGTGGACGTACGTGCAGTCGATCCGGGACAGCGGTGGAAACCCTGTGCTGCTGCCCCCCGGCGGGACTCGAACTGACGCCGAAGACGTCGTCAGCGTCCTTGATGGCATCGTCATCGCCGGCGGCGGCGACATTGACCCGATTCGCTACGGTGCGGTAGCCCACCCGAAGACCGAGGCCACTGCCCCCGACCGTGACGAGTGGGAAATCGCCATCGCCGACGCGGCGATCCGGATGAACGTGCCGATCCTCGGCATCTGCCGTGGCATGCAGGTCGTGAACGTGGCCAGCGGCGGCACCCTGCACCAGCACGTGCCCGACCTGGTCGGTCATGAGGTGCACACCGGCCCGGCGGACGGCTTCGGCCGGCACAAGGTCCGCGTCATCACCGGCGAGCTGCTACGCGGCATCTTGCCCGGCGGCGAGTACTTCGAGGTGCCGACCCACCACCACCAGGCCGTCGATATGCCCGGCGCGGGCCTGACCGCGGTCGCCTGGGCCGACGACGGCGTGATCGAGGCGATCGAGAGCGCGACCGGCTTCACGCTGGGCGTCCAGTGGCACCCCGAGGAGGGCGACGACATGCGGCTGTTCTCCGCCCTCGTCCGCGCGGGCGAGCTGCGCGCTTCCCAGCACGCCGTGGAATCCTTCCCCGACACCGTCCCCGACCTCCTCGCTGAGGCTTGATTCCCTGGGGATACACACCTAGGTAGTCGCTTTCCTGCCTTGGCCGCTTGGATCGCGTGAAACGTGCGTGCAGGCTCGCTTGCCCTGCCTTCTCTGGGTGTTGCTACTAGCTGGCAACTGTGGTTTTTCTCGGCGGATATCACTCAGAAGGACGCAGCTACCGGCGGGTAGCCACCGCTGAGGGGGCTCCGGCGCGCGGAGTGGGTAGTTCTGGGCCGTTATCATGGGTCAGGTAGTTTCGGTTGTGTTACGCACGGCGGACCATGTGGCACATGAGGTCCGCCGTTCCTGTGGACGGACAGGTCCACGGTCACGCGGGGAGAGGTGCCTACGCTGGACACGGGCAAGCGCGCGCTGCTACTGGAGAACATTCACCCGGACGCCACCACCCGGCTGGTCAAAGCCGGGTACGAGGTGTCCACGGAGTCCCGGGCGCTGGGTGAGGACGAGCTGATCAGTGCCGCCGCGGGGGTGAGCCTGCTCGGCATCCGGTCTTCTACCCACGTCACCGAGCGCGTCATTGGCGCGCTGCCGGACCTGCTCGCGGTCGGGGCGTTTTGCATCGGGACCAACCAGGTTGACCTGGCCGCCGCGGCCACGCGCGGCGTCGCGGTGTTCAACGCGCCGTTCTCCAACACCCGCAGCGTCGTGGAGCTGGCGGTCGCGGAGATCATCTCGCTGGCCCGGCGGCTACCGGAAAAGAACCACCAGATGCACAACGGCGAATGGGACAAGTCCGCCAGGGGCTCCCATGAGGTGCGCGGCCGCACGCTGGGCATCGTCGGCTACGGGAACATCGGCACCCAGCTCTCGGTCATCGCCGAGGCGCTCGGCATGACCGTGTACTTCTACGACATCGCCGACAAGCTCGCGATCGGCAACGCACGGCGCTGCTCCACCCTGCAGGAGCTGCTGGAGTCGGTCGAGACCGTCACCTTGCACGTCGACGGGCGCGCCGGGAACCGCGGGTTCTTCGGCAACGAGGAGTTCGCGATGATGCGGCCCCGCTCGCTGTTCCTCAACCTCTCGCGCGGCTTCGTCGTGGACCACGTCGCGCTGCGCCGCCACATCGAGACCGGACACATCGCCGGGGCCGCGATCGACGTCTTCCCCAACGAGCCCAAGGGCCGTGGCGATGAGTTCGTCTCGGAGCTGCGCGGCCAGCCGAACGTGATCTTGACCCCGCACATCGGCGGCTCCACCGAAGAGGCGCAGCAGGACATCGGCGAGTTCGTCTCCGGCAAGCTGATCGACTTCGCCGCCGGCGGGGCGACCGCGATGTCGGTGAACATGCCCGGGGTCGCGCTGCCGGCTGTCGCGGGCACGCACCGCCTGGTGCACCTGCACAAGAACGTCCCGGGGGTTCTCGCGGCGATCAACCGCGTGCTGGCCGACCATGGCGTCAACGTCGAGGGGCAACTGCTGCGCACCCGGGACGAGTACGGCTACGTGATCACCGACATCGGCACGTCCTACAGCGAAGAGGTGCTCGATGAGCTGCGCGCCATGGACGTGACGATCCGGCTGCGCACGATCGAGAACGATTAGCGCGCCGGGCGCCCGGCCCGCGAACGAGACATTCGCTCATGCCCAGGTTCCTCGTGCCCGGCGTGGTCGCGCTGGCCGTGCTGGCCGGCGTCGGCGCCTACCTGGCGCGCGGCGCTCTCTCCCCCGCCGGGGCCTTCGGGCCGGCCACGACGGCCAGGTGCGGCGCGGCGGCCAGCCCCTGCCCCGGGAGCGCGGCCAGCTTCGCCCTCGCCGCCCCGCCATCGGCCGCCGTCACGCCAGCGGTGGTGAAGGTTCCGCCGCACCCGGCCAAGCCGTCGCCGTCGGCATCCTCCCGCCCGGCGTCCGCGCACCCGGCCGCGTCCGCACCGACAACGGCCAGCGCCCGGCCCTCCAGATCCAGCCCGCCCGTGATCCAGCGCGGCACGGCCGCCGCCCAGGTGCTCGCGCTGATCAACCAGGCCCGCTTCGCGGCCGGGCTGCCCGCGCTGACGCTCACCTCGGGCCTGGAGAGCAGCTCATCCGCGCACAACCTGCGGATGGCGGGCGGCTGCGGGCTATCCCACCAGTGCCCGCGCGAGCCGGCGATCGGTGACCGCGAGACCGCCGCCGGGGTCCACTGGACCGTGGCCGGGGAGAACATCGGCGAGGGCGGCCCCGTGGCCAACACCTCCGCGGCGATCGCCCAGATGGCGACCTCGCTCACCCAGTCCATGCTGGATGAGAAGCCGCCGAACGACGGACACCGCCAGAACATCCTGAGCAAGGCGTTCACCCACATCGGGATCGCGGTCTACCGTGACAGCTCCGGCACCGTCTGGCTCACCCAGGACTTCTCCAACTAGCGGACCGTGTACCGGTACGGGAGGGCGGCGATCTCGCTGCCGGACAGGAAGGACATGGACTCGGTGAAGTCATCGACGTACAGGGTCCCGGAGACAACCGAGCCGGACGGGGCGGTCGGGGTCATCGTGACCGGGATCTTGACGGTCTGGCCAGGGTTGAGGCGCAGCAGGCTGTAGGTGGCGCGGGGGGCGAGCGGGGTGACGGCGAAGCGCCAGAAGTCGCCCTGGGGCGTGCTCACCGCGGGGTCGAACTCGTCCGCGGCCGCCGTCATCCTCATGGTGGCGGTGGCCGGCCCCGCCTGGATGACAGGGGGGATCGCGTACCACAGGCCAGGGGTAGCCGGGGCGGGCGGTGCCCCGGGGCCCGCGGCCGGTGCAGCGGGGCCGCTGGCGGGGACCTGCGCCCACGTGGCGGCCCCCGGCGCGGCGGCTAGCCTCGGGTACCCGGGGAAGGGGCCGAAGCCGATCATGACCGGCTGGGCGCTGCTCACCCGGGCTTGTACGGTGACGGCGTGGGTCGGCACGATCCACTCGGGCGGGTTGCCGCTCGGCGCCAGCGGCAACCGCACCGCGGCAACCGCCGATTGCGGGGCCAGCGGGTAGCTGACAGCGACGGGCAGCCGGGCATCGAGGAACACGTCCTCAGGCGCGGCGGCCATGTTGGTGACCTGGACCGCGAAGGTGAATGGCTTGCCCCGGGGCAAGACCGTCGCGGCGCTGAGGGGCCGGCTCGCGGTCAGGGTCCGGGCGATGTTGAACCGCAGCGTCCCGGTGAACGGGACCGGAGAGGTCGTGGGCGCGCCGCCGGCGCTGCCCGCGACGGCGGGGCCGCTGAAGCCGACCACGAGCGTCCAGGTACCCGGCGCGGGATTGGCGGCGAAGGCGCTGAGGACCCGTTGCGGCGCCTGCTCGGGAACCGAATCGCTGGTGAAGCCGGTGGTGAGGCTGCTGGCGCCGTAGCCCAGCGTCTGCCCGCCGGGCGCTATGAGGTAGCCGGTCACCTCGCTGGCGGGCACGCGGGGCAGCGTGATGTCCGCGTCGATGTTGCGGGTGCCGGGCGGCACGGTGAACTGGTAGCTGGTCATCTGCCCCCCGCCGGGCCGCCCGTCCCCCCCGGTCACGATGCCCTGGAACGATCCCGTCCACAGGGTCGGCGGGCTCGCCGCCTGGCGCATCGCGATGAGGCCGCGCACGGTGACCGGGATCGACGTCGGCCCGTCGCCGGCGTCCAGCACGATCTCGCCGCTGGCGTCCCCGGCCCCGGCCGGCACCCGGGCGCGCACCGTGAAGGTCACCGAGTGCCCCGTTCGGATCCGCGCCGACGGCGGCGCCACCGAAGCGAACGGCGCGTCATTCGCCACCCGCGCGGTAAACGACACCTTCCCGGCGGTGCCGCCCGCGGCGGCCGCCGTACTCATGATCACCGCTGTCCAGGAGCCCGCCTGCGGGCGGGCGACCTCCACGGTGCCGGAGCCGCTCGCCCCTTGGGGCTGCGAGTGCGCCGCGAAGCGGTGAGATGGGGTGAGAAGTACTAGTCGCACCGGAGCGTTGGGAATGGTCATGGCGGAGGGCCGGGCCGGATAGCCGATCGCGGCGGACAGCAGCGCGGCGCCCGCCGGGACCGTGAAGCTGACCGCCGCGTAGTTGGCGGGGAGGCCGTCCCAGCTGGTGAAGTGGCCGCTGGAGGCGGTGTTGCCGGGAGACGCTGTGCTGGGAGACGCTGTGTCGCTGAGGGTCATGACGGTGCTGGCGATCGGGCGAGGCGGTCCGAAGGCATGGCCGCTGACCGATACCGGCTGGGTGTGCACGCCGGTGTTGGTGACGGTGACCGCCCAGCTGGCGGTCGCGCCCGGCGCCCCGGTGTAGCTGAGCTGGTTCACCGAGGTTAGCCGGGTGTCCTCGCGCACGGTGGGGCGCGGGGTGTTGGCGGCCGACTCGACGGCCTTGAGGCTGTCCAGCTGGCCAGCGCCCTGGTCGGTCGCCGGGGCGCGCAGGTCCGCGGCGTTGGACAGCAGGATCCGCCTGATGAGCGGCGGCCTTGGCGTCTGGCCATGGTGCGCGCCGCGCCAGGCCTGGATGACCAGGGCGGCGGCGCCGGCCACGAGCGCGGCGGACTCGCTGGTTCCGCCGGCGGCCTCCAGGTCCGACGGCCGGCCGAGGAGGTTCACGCAGCCGGTGAAGCGCGCCGGGTCGGGAGTGCAGGCGGCGAAGCCGAGGTCGCCGGGGGCCACCATGTCGATGGTGGCCCCGGCGGGGGTGTAGCCGCTGGGGCTGAGCGCGCTGACGTTGCCGTTCAGCCAGCCGCCGGCCGCGAAGGTGTCCGCGCCCGCGTAGTTGGCCTGCGCGTAGAACCGGAAGCCGGTGGACGCGCCGACCGACAGCACGTGCGGGTCGCTGGCCGGCGACCCGGTGGTCGCCGTGCCCTCGCCGATAGCCTCAGCGCCCCCGGCGCCGCCGGTGGCGGCCACCACCGTGGCGCCCGCGGCGACCGCGGCATCGTTGAACCGCTGCACCGCATCCAGTGAGGTGACGTCGGGGAAGGCGCCGGCGCCGAAGGACTCGCTCAGCACGTTAGCGTGATCGGTCGTGACCGCGTAGTCGATGGCTTGCAGGAACCCCGAGGTCGTGGACACGCGTTGGCTGTTGAAGACCTTCAGGGCGACCAGGGACGCTCCGGGCGCCACGCCCTCGACGCGCATGAGGCAATGCCCGCGCGGTGCCCCGGCGGCGAAGCCGGCCGCGTCGTACAGACGCCTGCCCTGCCCGGCGATCGCGCTCGCGTCCATGAAGGCCTGGGCGCCGCTGGTCGGCGCGTACCGGCCATCACCAGTGAAGTCCTGGTAGTCGGCGAAGACGCTGCCCCCCGCGGGCCGCCGGAAGTCACTGTTGGCGGGGTCCAGGCCGTCGGCCAGGAAGGCGACCTTGACGCCCGCCCCGGTGTAGCCGAGCGACCGTGCCGTCCGGGCACCGGGGGTCGCGGAGTCGGTGCCGGTGAGGCCGAGAGCCTCCGGCTCAAGCTGCGGGGTCCCGCTGGCGGCGCAGGCCCCCGTCATGGGCTGGGCGCCGGGCTGGGCCGCGGGCCGTGCTGGCGGCTGAGCCGGCCGCTGGGCTGGCGGCGTACCTGGCCCGGCGGCGGCCGGCGGGGGCGCGCTGACCGGGGCGGGTCCCGTGATGATGCTGTCCGGGATAACCCCGGCGACCCCGGGGCTGGCGGCGAGCCGGGTCGCCGCCGGGGCGGGCATCGTGGCCGCGAACGCGTCCAGCAGGTGGTAGCGGATGACCCCGGTGGCGCCCGCCCGCATCGCCTGGCTCAGGTAGGGCGCCATTATCGGCTGGGACACGGCCTGGGACCTGAGGAAGACGATCACGGGCACGGGCTGGCCGACGGTGATGACCGCCCGCGCGGCCGGCTGGGCGATGCCCAGGACGGCGGTCCCCGCCGCCAGCGCCACCGACACCGCCGATGGCAAGAATCGCGCCTTGCTCCGCATGCTGGCCCCCGTTGCGCTCATCGCACGGCCTCGCCGGGCGTTTGCCGTTGGCGTCGCCGGGAGTCTATGGCGGCCGAGGACCGGCACGCGGGAACCGCGCCGTACCGCGCGCGTCGTCGTCGCAGGCCAGGGGGTTAGAGGCTAGTTTGCCCCGGCCCCGTGGTCGTTCACGGCCACCTTGAGGCTCGCGGGCAGCCCGGCGAGCCGGCCCCGGACCGGACCGCTGTCCCCGCCGGGCATCGCGGTGACGAGGCTGAGCGCCAGTTCCCAGCTCGCCCGCGCCCCATCCAGCTCGCCGACCGCCAGCTGGACATCACCGAAGCCGATCAGCGCGGTCGCCTCACCGCGCGGGTCTCCGATCTCGCGGAACAACGCCACCGACTGCTGATAGTGGTCGATGGCCGCCTCGTGCTCGCCAAGGGCCTCGTGCGCGAACCCGATGCTGTCAAGCGTGTCGGCCACGCCACTGCGGCTGCCCGACTCCCGGTGCAGTTCCAGGGCACGCCGGCAGTGCCGCAGCGCCTCGGCGGGCTCGCCGAGGTTGGCGTAGATCCAGCCGACGGTGTTCTCCGCGTAGGCGACGCCCGCGGGCTCGCCGATCGAGCTGCGCAGCCGCAGCGCCTCACGGGCGTGCGGCAGTGCCTCCGCGTACCTGCCCTGCTGGTCATAGACCAGGCACATCCCATGGTGGGCAAGGGCGAGGCTGGCAAGGTCACCGGAGCCAGTCGCGATCCGCACCGCGTTGCGCAGGCTGTGGTCGGCCTCTTCGAACTCGCCCAGCCGGCAGCGTGCGTAGCCGACCTCGTAGTGGACGAGCGCCTGGCCGACGGGGTCGGCGACCCGTTGCGCGGCCTCCAGGGCGGTGTGCAGTGCCGCGGCCATGTCCACCCAGTGCCCGAGCCGCATCATCTGCGGCGCGCAGCTCCACGCGAGCTGCCAGCAGTAGATGTTCAGGTCGGCGCCGCGGGCGGCGCTGTCGGCGTGGCCCGGTTCACTGCCCCGGGCGCCGGCCACCGCGACCGCCGCCATCAGCGCCTTCTGCTCGGCCCGGAACCAGCCGGCGATGTCCTCGTAGGACTGGATCTGCTGGGGCGTTACCCCCGGCAGCGGCGGCGGCAGCGTGATCTTGAATCGCGCGGGATAGGCCTTCAGCGCGGCGTCGTGGGAGGTCCGCAGGTAGTGATCCAGGACGCGGCGCTGCGCGGCGTCCACTTCCGCGTCCCCGTCAACGGCCCGGGCCTGCTCGGCGGCATAGGCGCGCAGCAGGTCATGGCACCCGAGCCGGCCGGCGGCGTCCTCGGTCAGCAAGGACGCGCGGCACAGTTCCGTCAGCGCGGAGCGGGCCTCGGCGACCGGGACCCCGGCCATGCTCGCGGCGACGGCGGCAGTCAGGTCGGGGCCGGGAATCACGCCCTGCAGGCGGAACATCCGGGCCGCTGACGGCGACAGCCGGGCCTGGGACCAGGAGAAGACGGCCCGCAGGTCGGTGGCCACGTCCCCGGCCTCCAGCGGGTCTAGGCGGACCCGGGCGTCGCGCAGCTCGGCGGTGAGCGCGGCCAGGGCGATCCCGGGCCGGGTGACCGCCCGCGCGCTGGCCACGCTCAGCGCCAGCGGCAACCGGGCCGATTGCCGGATCAGCTCGGCGACCGCGGCTGGCTCGGCGGCGAGCCGGGCGGCGCCCAGGCGCGCGGCGAGCATGTCCCGCGCCTCGTCCTCCGACAGCACGTCGAGCGGGATCAGCCGGGCGCCCTCGGCGGCGACTAGCCCGGCCAGCTGGTCCCGGCTGGTGACCACGATCATGCAGCCGGCGCTGCCGGGCAGCAGCGGCCGGACCTGGCTAGTGGTCTGCGCGTTGTCGAGCAGGAGCAGCATGCGCTTGCCGTCGAGCATGCTGCGCAGCAGCCCGGTCTGCGCCTCAACGGCGGTCGGCACCAGGCTTCCCGGCACGCCCAGCGCCTCCAGGAACGCGCGCAGCGCGGCGCTCGGGTCGGCGGGCGCGGCGCTCGGGTCGAACCCGTGCAGGTTCGTGTACAGCTGCCCGTCGGGGAAGTGGCCGGCGACCTCATGGGCGAAGCGGACGGCCAGCGCCGTCTTGCCGACGCCCGCCGTGCCGGTGAGCACGACGATCGGCGTTCCCGCGAGGGCGGGCAGCGCGGCGCGCAGCTGGGTGAGCTCGGCGTCGCGTCCGGCGAACCCGGCCACCTCGGGGGGGATCTGCGCCGGGACGGGCGGGGCGAGCTCCGCGATCGCCGCGTTGCCCGCGGCGGTGGACAGCAGGATGCGCTGCGTGTCGCCGGGTCCTTCCAGGGCCGGATCCATCGCGAGCACTTGCTGGTGGACTTGCGTGAGCTCGGGCCCGGGGTCGATGCCGAGGTCCTCGGCGAGCCGCCCCCGCGCGTCCTGGAATGCTTCCAGGGCGTCGGCCTGCCTGCCGCAGCGGTACAAGGCGGTCATCAGCAGCGCGCGGGCGCGCTCACGGAGCGGGAACTCGGCCACGAGCGCGGCCAGCTCCGCCGCGGCCTCCGCGGGCCGCCCGCGGGCCAGCAGCAAGTCGGCGCGCTCTTCATTCGCCAGCGTGCGCAGCTCGCCCAGCCGCAGCCGCTCCGCCTCAGCGAACGGGCCCGGCACCCCGGTGAACGCCTCACCGCGCCAGAGGCCAAGCGCGCCGTCCAGCGTGCGCTCGGCCGCCCCCAGGTCCGCCGCCGCCCGCATCGCGCGATACCGCACGAGTCCCTGCTCGAAGGCGACGGCGTCCAAGGCGGCGGGCTCTAGCCGCAGCATGTACCCGCCACCCGCCGAGACCAGCACGCGGGCCGCCTCACGACGAGAGGCGCCGATGTCTCGCAGCGGCCGGTCGGGTTCCAGGACCCGGCGCAGGCCCGCCACGTAGGTGTAGATGCCGCCTTCGGCACTGGCGGGGGGCTGCTCGCCCCAGACCGCGTCGATCAGGTCCGCGCGAGAGACCACCCGGTTCGCCCGGAGGGCGAGCATGCCAAGCACGGCCTGCTGCCGGGGCTGCCCGAGGGCAAGCTCCAGATCGGTGCCTCCCGGGACGCTCCGCCACGCGCTCACGGGGCCGAGAACGCCCACTCGCAGCGGCATCACGGCCGCTCCGCCCCCTTCGCTGACCCAGCTGTCAATCTGCACTGCTTGTCGGTCTGCACTGCTTGTCAGTCTGCACTGCTTGTCGATCTGCGTTGCTAGTAATCCGCACTGCCTGTCAATCGGCATTACGCGTCAACCAGCGCTGGTTGTCAACAGTGCTGGTTGCCAAGCACGGGCTGTAGCCCGGCACTGCCGATCCGTGTCCGAGCGACCCGTGCTTCCAGGACCCGCGGTCCGGCCCTGATTAGCTACCGCACGCTATCGACCGTATGGAACGAGAGACTATCGCACTTCAGGACGCTCCTCTAGAAAATATCGAGATCACGTAGAGACGGACCCATTACTACTTCTAGTGGGAGATCTGCCCGATCCGCCCACCCCCTACCGGGTCGGCTGGCTCTCTCAACCTATGACGGCCGGCCCTCGCGGCGCCCCCCCTCACTCCCGTCGCGAGGGCCGGCATAGGGGCTCGCGCGGGGAGTTACCGAATCTCCAGGTTCCGCAGAGATATCTCTCAGCCGCACTTGAGCATTAAAGCTACCGAAACCCTCTAGGCTTACACGCATGGGCAAGGCGTCTCGGACTAAGACCGACATTCACCGCCGCGAGCGGATCGCCGCGCAACGCGCGGAAGAGCGCAGGCGCGAGCAGCGTAACCGGCTGCTGATCGCGGGCGGGGCAATCCTCGCAGTAGTCGTCATCGTCGTGGTGTTCGTCGTGGTGAAGGCGGGCGGCGGCAACGGCAGCAACGTGGTGGGCGGTGCCTCCAACGGCCCGACCGGCGTGGCCCTGACGAGCGTGGTGAAGGACGTCACCACCGTCCCGGCCAGCACGCTGGATCAAGTCGGGGCAGGCGGCTCCAGCCTCGCCAAGGCCATCAAGCCCATCAGCGGGGACGCGCTGACCTCGAACGGCAAGCCGCAGGTCCTCTACGACGGCGCCGAGTACTGCCCATTCTGCGCGGCGGCCCGGTGGGGCATGGTCGTGGCGCTGAGCCGGTTCGGGACGTTCAGCGGGCTGAAGACGATCCACTCGTCCACGACCGACAACCCGGCCAACGTGCCGACGTGGACGTTCGCCGGGTCGACGTACACGAGCAAGTACATAACCTTCACCCCGGTGGAGGAGACCACCAATGTCCCGGACGGGGCGGGCGGCTACACCAGGCTGCAGACGCCGACCGCTGACCAGCAGGCGATCCTTAAGAAGTACGACGCCCCGCCCTACGTCGACGCCAGCCAGGCCGGCTCGATCCCGTTCATTGACTTCGGCGGCAAGTACCTTCAGGTCGGCGACCTGCCGATGCTCGGCCCGTCGAACCTGAGTGGCAACTGGACGAAGATCGCCAGCGACCTTAAGAACCCGTCGTCCGGGAACGCCAAGGCCGTCCTGTCGGCCGCGAACTTCACCACCGCGGCGATCTGCAAGCTGACCAACAACCAGCCCGCGAGCGCGTGCACCCCGGCCGTCCAGGCACTGGAATCGCAGCTCAATGGCTAACTCGAAGTCCAAGGCCCGGGCCCAGGCGCAGGCCCGGGCCAAGAAGGCCGCCGCCCGCACTGGTCCGGCGCCAGTCCGCGCCAAGCCCAACTCACCGGCTGGCAGCCGTGCCGTCGGGGCAGGCGGGGCGACCCGGGCCGCCGCCGCGTCCCGGGAGGCTTCCTCCGGCCGGGTGGTCGCCCAGCTTGATGAGGCCGAGGAGTACTCCGCCCCCTCCGGGCCGCCGTTGTGGTTCCAGGTCACCACGTTCGCGCTCGCCCTCATCGGCCTGGGGATCTCCATCTACGAGACCGTCGTGCACTACACGGGGAACCACCTTGCGGGCTGCGCGAAGGGCAGCACCGTCAACTGCACCGCGGTGATCACCAGCCCGCAGTCGATGGTCTTCGGCGTGATCCCGGTGGCGATCCTGGGGCTGGCGTTCTACCTGTTCGCCGTCCCGGTCATGAGCCCGTGGGGGTGGCGCCTGCGCCGCCGCGAGGTGGGCCTGCTGCGGCTGGGCTCGCTCATCGTCGGCGTCGGGTTCGTGCTGTACCTCATTTACGCCGAGGTCTACCAGATCCGGTACATCTGCGAGTACTGCACCGGCGTGCACGTGATCACGTTCCTGCTGTTCTGCTTCACCGTTGTGGCCGCCGCCCTATGGGGCCTGGGAGAACGCCGCACGAGGGCATGAGGCCGGCGAGCGCCGGTGACGGCGCTCAGCCTGCCAACAACGTTTTTTCTATGAGGTCCGCGGCGCGACGGACGCCGTCTCGAGCCCTGACCCGGGCGCCCAGTCCGTCCAGGCCGGCGCGGAGGCGGGCGTCGGCGAGCAGTCGTCCCACGGCCGCGCGCAGTTCCTCCCCGGATACCCGGTACGGGTCCAGCCGGATGCCCAGCCCGAGCTCGTCGACCCGCTGCGCGTTGTCGTACTGATCCCAGAACAGCGGCAAGCAGATCATCGGCTTGCCGAAGTGCAGGGCCTCGGTCGTGGTGTTGTTACCGCCGTGGGTGATCACCAGGTCCGCTTGCGGGACCACTCGCGTCTGGGGGACGAACTCGGCACCCCACATGTTGTCCGGCAGGTCGATCTCGGCGTGCAGCGGCCCCTTGGACACGATGTACCGGTGCGGCGTGTCGGCCAGGATCGACACCAGCCGGCGCATCAGGTCCACGTCCGCCGATCCCAGGGAGCCAAGGCTCAGGTAGATGAGCGCCCCGGAACGGCCCGCGAGCGACTGCGGAAGCTCAAACTCCTCCTCGGTCTCGCGGACGGAGGAGTCCAGCCGGTGCCACGACGGGCCCAGCGGCCGCGCGGCAGTGTAGTCGGCCTCCTGCGGGTACACGTAGAGGTTGAGGTCCCCCGCGGGGATGAACTCCAGGTCCGGCAGCGGCGCGGCGCCCTGCCGCGTCCACCAGTCGCCGAAGTCCGCCCAGATCCCCCGGTGCACCCGGTCGTACTCGGCCCGGAACGAATTCCAGCCCGCCTGGTCAGCCGTCGGGTACCCGGAGAACGGGGGCGGGACGCTGGCGCCCTTGACCTCCAGCGGGTTGCACGACACGATCCGGACATACGGGACGCCCGCGGTGACCAGCGCGGGGAAGCCCACCACGTTGTCCTCGACGATGACGTCGGGGCGCGTCCGCTCGATGATCGCCTTGAGCTGCGGCTCGCAGTACTTCACGCCATCGATTAGCCCATCCCAGATGGGCTTTATCACGCTGTCCAGCTGTTCGACCGTGGGCTTGCGGAACTCCGGCGCGGTGTCGCGCACGAAGTCCTTCCAGTACTGGCCGGGGTCGGCCGGCCCGGCCTGCCCCGCAGGCGCTGCTTGTTCGAGGGGCGGCGCCAGGTCGACAAGGTCTTCCTCGAAGCCGAGCGCGGTGAGCTTCCCCCGCCAGGACGCCTCCGCGGCGAAGACCACCCGCTGCCCGCGGCCGCGCAGCACGCTCGCGATGCCAAGGCAGTTGTTCGTCGGCCCGTAGGCACTTTCCGGCATGAACAAGAACGTGCGCGCGGTCATCCGCCCTCCAGCCATGGGTAACTCACCTTGCGGGAGGTTACCGGAGGTGCTGAATTTACGATAGCGCCTGGGTATCCGGGGTGGGACTCCCCGCACTGCCTCCGACCCCACTGCCTCCGACCCCACTGCCCCCGGCGCCGTGCGGCCTGGTGACGCCGTTCGCCTCGGGGCCGGCCAGGCCCGGGGGCTCGGGGAAGGTACTGTCCGGGGCGGCCGCGCCAGTGCCGGGATCGCCCGGGCCCCTGTAGGAGAAGTTAAGGTGCGGCAGGCTGGGGTGCGGCAAGGTGATCCCGCCGTGCGGGCGCAGGTGCGACAGGGCAGGCGCGCGGGCAACCAGGATGACCCCGGCGACCAGGGCCGCGATCCCGCCTGCCTGCAGCGCCAGATGGAGGGGGGCTACCTGGATCCGGTCGCCGAAGACGATGATGCCCAGCAGGATTCCCACGAGTGGCTCGCCGGCCGAGATGGCCGGCAGCGACAGCTGCAGCGGGCCGGCGTTGAACGCGCTCTGCATCAGCCAGATGCCGATCGCGCCCGCGCCGACGAGGGCGTATGGCGCCCAGGACGTGAACAGGGCGCTGATCCCGCCCCATTGCAGGGTCTCCAGCGTCTGCCGGGTCAGCGCGTCCTGGATGCCGAACACCAGGCCCGCCGCGATGCCAGTCAGCAGGGCACGCGACCGGCCCTGGCGGCGGCGGCCCAGTTGGACGCAGGCGAACGCTACCGCGGCGATCGCCGCGGCGGCCGGCCAGTGGGAGAACGAGCCGAACGAAAGGCCGATCGGCTTGGCTGACCGGGCCGAGGACAGCAACCCGACGCCAAGGCACAAGACGGCGGCGCCGGCGACCTCCCACGCGCGAACCGCACGCCGCGGCCTGGCCGGCTTGGCCGCACCCGGTGGCCCGGGCGCAGGCCCCGGCATGCCGCGGGCCGCCCGCTGGGCGCGCATCGACAGCGGAACCGCGAGCACCAGCGCCCAGATCAGGTTGGTGGTCAGCAGCGGCTCGACGACTGACAGCGGGAGGTGGCCGATCGACCAGGCGGCGAGCACCTGGCCGCCGATCATGGCGAGGATGCCGGCCAGCCAGCGCGGGGTCCTCAGCAGGTCAGCCATCAGCCGCAGGCTAAGGAAGCGAGAATCGGGCTCCCGCTCGGCCACGTTCTGCTGCAGCACGAACCCGATTCCGATCAACAGCGCGGCGAGCAGGGTCGTCCCGTAGTCGAGGCTTACGTCGACGTCCACGGTCCGCTAACCCGCTAGTCCGGCACATGGTCGTATGGTAGCCGGGCTTCGCCGGCGTGTTGTCATGGCACGACCGGCCGTAGCTAGCGACCCCCTGAGCTGCCCCATGGAGTCACCCCTACCCAGTCAGGCGAGGGCATGCTCCCCAGACTCAATCATTATCAGCCACAAAATGATAACCACGCACCGTAGTCGCAGCTTGTCAACGCCTACGCGACGGGCGGTTTATCACTGACTGATACCTCCATTCCCACCTTCGGTTCGGGCGGCGGGCGCAGTACAATCATGAGATCATCAGCGCGTAGTGGCGCATGATTGCAATTCTGAGGGAGTGCCAAGGTGGGGGACGTAAAGGGTGGGGCGAGGTCGGCGCGCGCCGGTACCAGAGCCACCAGTGTGAAGACCGGGATCCGACGGCGGGCCGTGGGCACGCGCGACCGGATCATTAGCTACCTAGGATCGATCACCGATATCTCCGACCCGGGAGGCATGGCGAGCACCAAGCTCGCTGAGGCGGTCGGCTATCCGGGGTCAAGCGTCGCGTTCGCCCAGCTGCTATCGGGCATGGAACGCGACGGCCTGATCTCACGCGAGGTCCGCGGCAAACGGACATACCGCATTATCCTCGCCCCGGGCGTGCACCCGGGCGAGGTCTCGGCCAGCCGGGTTCCGGCCGGCTCCGGCTTCGCGCAGGTGGGCGTGGCCTCCGGCGCCGCCCGGGCTCGCGTCACGCAGGTCGCCAAGGTCGACACTGCTGCTGACTTCGACTACGACGAGCTGGCCCGCAGGCTGCTCGTCCAGGTGATCCGGCGGCTAGCCACGCCCCCGGAGGGCCAGGAGGAAGTGGTCGCCGACCTGGAGCGGGAGCTGGCCGTGGCGCGCACCCGCGCCAGCTCGCTCACCGCCGAGAACCGCAGGCTGCGCGAGCAGCTCAGCCTCGCCCGCTTCAGCCTCGACCAGGCCCGGCAGGGCTTGGACCTGGGTGATCTTGACCTGGAGCAGCGGGCGCTGAACTCCGGCGGCCCCGTCGGGGAAGAGCTCAGCGATGCCGAGGTGGTACTGCTCGAGCGCCTAGTCTCCCCGCCCCGGGACGCCGTGGCAGAGGAAATCCAGCCGGGCGCGACCGCCTTATTCTCTGGGGGGCACACCAACCCCCCAGGCCCCCCACCTCCGGGGGGTGCCGTCCGTAAAGTCCGGCTCCCCGCAGGATCCCGGAAAACCACCGGGATCCTGCGCGGGTCGCCAGGCCGCTCGAAGCTGCGCTCGCGGGCTCGCTTCGCCTCGCGTGCCTCTGTCCGAAGTCCGCTGTGCGGCTACGGGTCGCCCCAATGCTGACTGACGATAACGATACCGGGACCTCACGGACAGTGAGCAGGCCGCGCAACGAGCTGTCCAGGTGGCGCAGGGCCGCGTCAGCGGCCCCCTCGGCGTCCCCGGCGATGACCGCGCGCAGGATTTCCTGGTGCTCGGAGTTCGCTTCATCCAGTCGCTGGTGCGCGCTGGCCAGGATCGACTGGCGGACGAATCCGGAGGCTAGCCCGCGCAGCTCGGTGAGGATCGCCCCGAGCCGCGGGCCGCTGCCAAAGTCCTCGATGAGGCCATGGAACGCCATGTTGTAGTCCGCCCACCGTGGCCCGACCGGCTCTGTTCGCATGAGTGCGACTAGTTCGACGGCCTCGAGCACCTGCTCGCGGGTGGCGATCGAGGCCGCCCGCGCCGTGGCCATCGGCCCCAGCAGCTTCCAGATCTCGTAAACCTCGACAAGCTCGGCGCGGGTCAGCGGCGGAGGGGCGGACGCAAAGGCCGGCGCGTTGTCTGGACGCACGCCGTTCGGGGCAATCGGCATGTGGCTATTGTGACCGCGCGACGGCGCGCGGTCCACCACTAGGCGACAAAGATCAATTTCGGTGCGGCTTTGGTCGACCAATCAGCCGATACGCCGCAGCCCCGCCCGGTGTTCGGCGGCCGTGTGCAGGTAGTTCCGCATGGCGCGCTGGATTCGGCTGGGGTCGATCCCGCGGCGCTTGACCACGCCGGGCACTCCGGCGACCAAGGACGCCGGGGGGACGATGAAGCCCTCGGTGACCAGGGCGGCGGCGGCCACGATGGACCCCGCGCCGATGACCGAGCGGTTCAGCACGACGGCACCGGAGCCGATCAGGCACCCGTCCTCTACCACGCACCCCTCCAGGTGCGTGTTGTGCCCCACCACGCACTCCGCCCCGATCACCGTGTCCTCCCGCGCCGTGCAGTGCACGATCGTCCCGTCTTGCACCGAGGTGCGCGCGCCGACCCGGATCCTCCCGTGGTCCGCGCGCAGGACGGCACCCGGCCACACCGATGCCTGGCTGGCCAGGGTCACCCGCCCGATCACGACCGCATCGGGGTGAACGTAGGCATCCGGATCAATATCGGGCACGTGGTCGCCAAGAGCGTAGATCGGCACGCGAAAACGGTATCGTGCAAACCGTGGCCGACAGCACGCCGGGTGAGGACTCCAGCAGCGAAGACTCCACCGCAGACCCGAAGATAACCACGCTGCTGTCATCTCCCGGGGGGGCGACCCCGCGCGGCATCACCCATGCCCCCCGAAGCATGTCCGATGAAGAGCAGAGAATATCGGACCTGCTAGCCGCCGCTGTCTCCGGGATCGGCGGCAGCCAGCGCTCCGGGCAGACGCTCATGGCCCACTCCGTCTGGGCGGCGATGGAGACCGGGGACCACCTGGCGGTGCAGGCGGGGACCGGGACCGGGAAGTCGCTGGCCTACCTGGTCCCGGCGTTCCGGCTCGCCGCGGACGGGCGCGGCCCAGTCGTGGTGTCCACGGCGACAATCGCGCTGCAGCGGCAGCTCGTCGACCGGGACCTGCCCCGGCTAGCGGAGGCACTGCGCGAGCCGCTGGGCCGCGCGCCGCGGTTCGCTATCTTCAAGGGTCGCGGCAACTACGTCTGCAAGCACAAGCTGAGGACCGCGCCTGAGGATTCGGACTCCGTGCTTTTCAGCCGGGACGCCGCCAGCGGCGGCGGTCCCGCCGCCGGGATGGGCGCGCATGTCAAGCGGCTCAACGAGTGGGCGGAGCGGACGTCGACCGGAGATCGCGACGAGCTCGTCCCCGGCGTGCCCGACCTGGCCTGGCGGCAGGCCTCGGTCACCGCGCGCGAGTGCATCGGCGCCGGCAAGTGCGGGTTCGGCCAGAAGTGCTTCGCCGAGCGCGCTAAGCGGGCCGCCGCCGAGGCCGACATCGTGGTCACCAACCACGCGCTGCTGGCGATCGACGCGCTCGGCGACGGCATCTTGCCCGATCACGATGTGGTGATCGTCGATGAGGCGCACGAGCTCGTGGACCGGGTCACGGCGGTCGCCAGTGGCGAGCTGTCGGTCAGCCTGATCGAGATCGCGCAGCGCCGGACCGGGAAGATGGCCCCCGACGCCGAGACCGCCCGGCTCGTCGACGCGGGCGCGGCCCTGTCTCCCTTCCTGTCCTCACTGCCCGCGGGCCGGATGGACACGCTCGACCCCGGTCTGGCGGCGGCGCTGGAGGGGCTCCGCGACGCCGCGCAGGCGTGCGCGCACGAGGTGCGCAAGCACGCCGACGCCGAGGGCGGGCTCGACGCCGGCCAGCAATCGGCGGCGCAGCTCGCGCTGGTCGTCCTCGATGACATCGCGGCGACCGCCGAACGGGTCGGGCTGTCCTTCGAGGAGGAGCTTGAAGAACGTGAGGAAGTCACCTGGATCGAACGGCCCGACAACGCGCCGGCCGCGCTCCGCGTGGCCCCGCTAGAGGTCGCGCAGGAGCTAGCGGAGCACCTGTTCGGCGGGCGCACCGTGATCCTCACGTCGGCCACGCTGACCTTGGGCGGCTCATTCGACCCGTTGGCCAAGCGGTGGGGCCTGGACACGGCGAGCAAGGGCCATGAGTGGGACGGCATTGACGTCGGCTCGCCGTTCACGCACGGCAAGAGCGGCATCCTCTACGTGGCTCGCCACCTGCCGCCGCCCGGCCGGGAACGACTGTCCGATGAGTACCTTCAAGAGCTGTGGGAGCTGATCCAGGCGGCCGGCGGGCGCACGCTCGGGCTGTTCTCATCCATGCGGGCCGCTAAGCAGGCGACCGCCGCGCTGCGCGACTCGCTGAAGTTCCCGCTGCTGTGCCAGGGCGACGACGCGACCGGGCTGCTGGTCAAGCAGTTCGCCGCGGACGAGCCGACGTGCCTGTTCGGCACGCTGTCGCTGTGGCAGGGCGTTGACGTCCCGGGGCCTTCGCTGCGCCTGGTGGCAATCGACCGGATTCCGTTCCCACGGCCTGATGACCCCCTGGCGTCGGCGCGAGCGCGGGCGGCGGAGGCACGCGGCGAGAACGGGTTCATGGAGGTGTCGGCCGCGCACGCCGCGCTGCTGCTCGCGCAGGGCGCGGGACGGCTGCTGCGCTCGTCCGGCGACCGCGGTGTCGTCGCCGTCCTTGACCCGCGGCTGGTCACCAAGCGGTACGGCGACTACCTGCGGGCGTCGCTGCCGCCGTTCTGGCAGACCACCGACCCTGAGGTAGCCCGCGGAGCGCTGCGGCGGCTAGGAAACGAGTCCTAGCGCGTCGAACTGATGGCGTTCCCACAGGCGCATCGAGGTTGCCTCCGGGTAGGGATCGACGCCGGGCGAGCGGCCGTAGATACGGGTCAGCCGCCGCTGGGCCCCGTAGACCGGCCAGCCGGGCTCACCACAGCCGGCGAAGGCCAGCCACTCGGCGCGCATCAAGTCGCCCAAGGCGATGAAGTCCGCTGGCGGCCTCGGCCCGGCCAGCATGACGTTGATCCCGGCGGGGTCCTTATCGGAGGATGAGTCTCCTTCGATCCCCCGCCAGCCCCAGACCAGCGGGACATCCAGCGCGTGGCAGGCCCCGAGTGCCTCCGGTGCCACCGGCGCCGGGTAGGTGAGCTCGTACAGGAACGTGCGCCCGCCTGCGGCCGCGTGCGCTTGCCCGAGGTGCAAGCTGGGCATCCGGAACAGCCAGTCGGAGAAGACGCGCTCGTAAAGCCCCTCCGCCGACAGGCTGGGATAGGCGTCGCGGTAGGCCTCGGCTCCGGACGGGCCGGGCGCGAACGCGCCGAGCGCCGCGCTGGCCTCGGCGTCGGTGATCCGCCCGGACTGACCGTCGGAGGCGATGAACAGCTTGTACTCATCCCGGTTGTGGCCGACGAGAAGATCGATGTCGCGGGCGTCGCCGGATAGCAGGGCGCGCCACGGGGCGCGGGGCAGCACCTCGCCGTCCACGACTGGCGAGAACGGGGTGACGGTCAGCGCTACCGGGCCCCACTGCCCGTACCCGCGGATGTCCGCCGTCACCGTCATCTGCGCTTCTACCAGGCGCTGGGGCGATGCCGCGGCCAGCGCGGCAGTCGTTGCGGCGAGTCCGGCCTGGGCCGCGATCGCGCGGGTGATGTCACCGGCCAGGCTGGTGGTGAAGAACGTGCCCGGCACGCTCTGCGCGATCGCACGGCGAAACAGCCCGCGTGCCAGGGGCATGGCCAGCAGCGCCGCGATGATCCCGGCCCCGGCGGACTCGCCGAACACGGTCACGTTCGCCGGGTCACCGCCGAATCCGGCGATGTTGTCCGCCACCCAGCGCAGCGCCGCGACCACGTCGAGCAGCCCCCGGTTAGCAGGGGCGCCGGGGATGTGCGCGAACCCCTCCACGCCGAGCCGGTAGTTACAGGTCACCACCACCGCGCCCTGCCTGGCGAACCCGGAGCCGTCATAGCCGGGCTCGCTGGCGCTGCCGAAGATGTACGCGCCGCCGTGCACCCACACGAGCACCGGCAGCCCGCCTCCGACCCGGCTCGCGGTAGCGGTGGCGGCGCCCGGGTCCGCGGTCCAGACGTTGAGCGTGAGCCAGTTCCCGTCGTCGGTCGCTGGTCCCGGCGCGGCCGAGGCCCCGGGGAACTGCCCCTGCGGGGCGACCGGGCCGAACCGCGCCGCGTCGAGGACGCCGTCCCAGGGAGCGGCCGGGCGCGGCGCCTGGAACCTCAGGTCCCCGACCGGGGGGCTCGCGTACGGGATGCCGCGAAAGACCGCTACCTCGTCCGTGCCCGCTCCCCCGGCCCACCGGCCGCGGACCCAGCCCGCGGTGGTCCGCCTTTCAGGTCCAGCTGTGCCTACCGGGGACTCGGCAGCGGCCATCGAGGCGACCTCCCGCTACATCGACGGAGCGTTTAGGTGCTACGAATCATTTAACACCGATCAAGGACGACAACGGGGATCTTGCGCGGTGCGGCCTTGCGCTCGTACTCAGCGAAACGGGGGACGCGCTTCTTCTGCCTTTCCCAGATCACGTCCCGCTCGGCCGGCTCGGCGACTCGCGCCGTCACCGGGACCGTCTCCATGCCGATCTCGATGATTGTCTTCGGGTTGGCGACCACGTTGCGTAGCCAGTCGGGGTTCGCCGGCGATCCCGCCCGGGAGGCGAAGACCGCGTAGCTCTCCCCCACCATCTGGTAGGCGAGCGGGCTGATCCGCCCGGTACCGCACTTCTCACCGGTATGGTGCAACAAGAGGAGATCCGACCCGGCGAACATGCCTCCCAGCTTGCCGCCGTTAGCCCGGTACTCCTCGACGATCTTGGCGTTGAAGTCATCGGTACCGGATGATGACCTGCCGGTATCCGATTGGATGCTCTCTGTCACGAACCCCAGTCTAGGAAGGCGAACATGAAACCGCCACGGAGATTGGATGAGCTGGCTTTTTATGAATCTTTGTCGCCGTTGCGGGGATCTTTGGAGATTGATGGCGACTATGACAGCGTGCTCATTACCGAGGATTCGCTGGACGGCGGAGTCGTCAATGACCTCGCCTTGTCGGGGGCGCGGTTCGTCGAGTGCGCGGTCACCGGCGTGACATTCGACGGGACGTCACTGCGCCGCTGCCGGATCTCGGACACGTGGTTCGGCGAGACCCGCTTCGTCGCCGCCGACATCGCTGAGTCCACTCTGGTCGACGCCTGGCTATCGGGCTGCGTCCTGGCCGGGGTGCAGGCGTTCTCCACCCTGCTGCGCCGGGTGACGTTCCGCCACTGCAAGCTCGACTCGGTCAATTTCCGTGACGCGGCCTTGACCGACGTGACCTTCGAGGACTGCGTGCTGCGCGATCCCGATTTCGCGGGCGCGAAGCTCACCAGGGTCCGCTTCCCCGGATGCACCCTGTCCGGCGCGGCCTTCACCAAGGCCACCTGCTCCGCGGTGGACCTGCGGGGCGCGGCCCTGGGTATCACCGCCGGCTACGACGCCCTGCGCGGCGCGACGATCGACTCGCTGCAGCTCATGGCCCTGGCCCCGCTGCTGGCCCACCACCTGGGCATCACGGTCAAGGACTAGACATGTCCCGCATGATCGCGGCGAAGGCATCGCCCCGGTCACGGTAGTCCCGGAAGTGGCCGAAGCTGGGGGCGGCCGGCGACAGCAAAATAATGCCCTCAACGGGGGAATCGCCAGCAGCGGAGCGGGCCCACCGATGCGCGTGGTTCACCGCGGCCGGCAGGTCCGGGCAGTCGATGACGCCCGCCAGCCCGGTGCCGCCTGGCTCGCCAGCCGTGGGCACCGCCTTCCCCGTGGGCAGCGCCTTCCCCGTGGGCAGCGCCTTCCCGGTGAGCACAGCCTTCTCCTTGAAAACCTCGCTGATGCGGGGGCCGCTGTCGGGCAGGGTCAGGACGAGGGTTTGGGCCGGGCGGGCGAGGACGCCCTCGGCAAGCTCCGCGTAATCGATGCCGCGGTCCTGGCCGCCGACGATGAGGGCGACCGGCCGACCGGGGAAGGCGTCGAGGGCGGCCAGCGTCGGCAGCACGTTGGTGGACAGGCTGTCATCCACGAACGTGACGCCATCCACCGCCCCGATCGTCGTCAGCCTGCTCGGCAGCCCCACGTAGCCCTCGGCCGCCGCGCGCATCGCGGCGTCGTCATCCGCGCCCGGTATGCCGAGCGCGCCCAGGCAGCCGCGGGCGATCAGGGCGTTGCGGCGGTTATGCCGCCCGGGCAGGCCAAGGGCGTCCATCCAGGTCGCGTCCGGGTCGTCGGAATCGCGCACCCACTCCACCCGCGGGCCCATCAGCGGGAACCGCTCGCGCAGCAGGTCACTGTCGCCGTTGGCGATGGTGAGCTCGGCGCCCGGCTGAGAGCAGGCCGACAGCTTGTCCCGGTAGTACTGCTCGACGCCGCCGTGCCAGGGCAGGTGATCGGGGTGCAGCGAGGTCACTGCCACTACGGGCGGCGAGAACGCCAGGTCGGTCGCCTGGTAGCTGGACACCTCGATGACCCAGTAGTCGTAGTCGCCCGGAACCTCCGGATCGTAGGGCAGCAGGCCGATATTGCCGCCCACTCCCGCCCGCTTGCCCGTCCCGGCCAGCTGGCTCAGGCCGGTGATCAGGTGGCCAAGCACCGACGACGTGGTCGACTTGCCCTTTGTACCGGTCACGCAGACGACCCGGTCCCGGTCGGCCTCGGCGAGCCACAGGCCGAGCCCGCCCACCAGGGTCACCCCGGCCTCGCGCAGTTGCTCCGCATCGAGGCGGTACCGGCTGATCCCAGGGGTCTTGACGACAACGTCGCACTCGGCGAGCGCCTGCAGGCCGCCGTCGGCGGTCGCGGTCACGCCAGCGTCCCGCGGGCTGTCGTCGACGAGTACCGGGACCACCGCCAAAGTGCTGAGCTTGCGGACGTTGGCGGCGCCCTCTCGGCCGAGGCCCCAGACCCCGACTTTGGCCCCGCGCAGGTCGGACCAGGCCAGCTTGGGTCGTTCCCCGGTCACGGACGTCCTCCGAACGCGTAAGCCGGCGGGATGAAGTTCTCGCCCACCGGGTCTCGCATCGCGGCGATCTCCGCTTCGGCGGGGGCATCGGGGCGGCTGGCAACCTCGGCGGCGAGCTCCTGCAGGAGGGCGCAGCCGGCGCGGTCTGGACGCCGGGCCGCCAGCAGGACGGCGGCGCGGCACTCATTGACCTCCCCGACGCATTCGAACGGCTTGGTTCCCGAGCCGAGCAGCGTACGGAATCTCGGGGCCAGCTGAGTTTGCGTCAGCGGCTCCGGCACCACGTTGAAGACATCGCGCAGTTGCGCGGCCGACATGAAGGGCGCCAGGATCAAGTCGATGAAGCAGCACTTGTCGCACTGGCCGCACCAGTGGTCAAGCCGACGGGCGGGGTCGATGTGGAACGCCCGGTTACAGCTGCGGAACGTCCCGTGGTAGGCCTTCAGCGCCGCGAACTCCTCGCCCACCCACAGCTCAGTGCGATCGCGCAGCGCGGAGAAGTACTCGGGTAGCGGTTCCGGGGCCGCACTCAGGACCGCCCGGAACGCCGCCTCGAACGAGGCGCTCTTGGAGTACTGGTGGTTGACCGGCGTGCCGTCGTGTTCCAGCGTCGGGACGGACGCCGACCACTCGTTGGACATGATGACCGCGTCCCGATGCCCGAGCGTGGCGGCGAGGATCGCGATCGCGGAGATGATGCCGGTCACCGGGACATGCCCGTTGCGGAAGCCCAGTTCAGCTGAGCGCAGTAGCTGCTGGTCGATCTCCCGGCCCGCCCGGACGACGGGCATCCCGGCGATGGCGGCCGGCGCCTCGATCGCCTCGAACCGCGCGCCCGGCTTGCTCACCACGAACAGGGCGCAGTCCGCCGCCAGCGCCCGTACCTTCTCCACGGTGACGATCGAGTCGATCCCTCCGCCGAACGGGATGAGCGCCCGCAGGCCGCTCGCACCTGAGTCAGGAGACGATGGCTGAGGGGTTTTCGGGGTGGCGGACTGGGAGGCCTGCGGGGCGCGGATGTCCAGGGCGCTGAGGTCCAGGTCGTTGCGGTAGGCGAACTCGCCGAGGCCCTGCCGGTAGAAGTCGCGCAGGAAGCCGCGTTCCAACGCCGTCAGCGCGGTGTCGCCAAGGTCGATGACCGGCGGTGCGGCGGCCTTGTAGTAGGAGACGCCGGCCAGGAGGAACACTAGCCGAGCGGCCGCCCGCGCTTGCGGGGTGTCCCATCCGGGGCCGGGGGCGAGCGTGATGCGCTCGGTAAACTCCAGGGCCCCAAGCTTGTCGTCTTCGAGGCTGTACCGGCAGGTCAGCAGGCCGGACCCGGGGTCGGTGGAGTAGGACAGGTAGCGGAAGACGCTCACCGGCGGGTGCCTCCGGAGTTGGGTCGCACGGAACTGGAACCCGGGGCGGGAGGACCCGCAGGACGGGGGCGGAGCCGGGCCACCAGGGCCAGCCGACCGCAGGGACGGGCCGAGCGGTCGCTGAAGAATACCCCGGTACCCGTCACGTACTGGCTTGCGTGGATGTTCTGGTCGCGCACACCGGATTCACGCAGGACCTGGCGGTTAGCGGAGGGGAGGTCGAACAGCCAGCGGCCGGTGCCGTCGGGACGGACGACAGGCCGCGCGCTTTCGGCCACCGTGCTCTCGGCCACCGTGCTCTCGGCCACCGTGCTCTCGGCCACCGTGTCTTCGACCACACTGCCGCTGAAGGCATCCCGCACCGCCTGGGCAACCTCGGCCCCCACCTGGTAGCGGTCCGCGGCGATCGCCGGGCCGATCCCGGCGACGATCCGGTCCGGTACCGCGCCGAGTCCCGTCATCACGTCCACGGCGGCGGCGCAGGCACGGGCAACGGTGCCCCGCCATCCCGCGTGCACGCAAGCCAAGACGCCCGCGACGGAATCGAGCAGCACGACGGGCACGCAGTCGGCGGTCAAGATCGCCAGCACGACGGACGGGTCGGCCGTAACGAGCACGTCCCCTTCCGGCACTGACTCATCCAGGGTGAAGGCGCCGGTCCCGGCGTCGGCCGCGGTCACGACGCGGACGCCCGCGCCGTGGACCTGGCTGGTGAACACGAAGTCGCCCAGGTCAGCGCCGATCGCGGCGGCCACGCGGCGACGGTTCTCCACGACCGCGGCGGGGTCGTCGCCCACGCTCAGCCCCAGGTTCAAGGACTCGTAGGGGCCGACCGAGACCCCGCCCGGCCGCGCGGTCACGAACGCGTCCGCGCGCTGGTCCGCGAACGCCGCCCAGGTCAGCAGGTGCATCCCGGCCACGGTGCGCAGCGATGTCACCGCAGCGGCAGGTGGCTCAATGGTTGGCAGCGTCATCACCAGTGAGTTTAGCGGCGGGCGACGGACTCCGCGGCTCGCAGCGCGCGCAGGATGTTTCCGCCCGCGAGCGCCTGGCAGTCGGCCTCGGGCCAGCCCCGGCGGACCAGCTCGCGCAGCAGCGCCGGGTAACGGGAGACGTCGCCGAGGCCTACCGGCAGGTCCGGGGTGCCGTCGAAATCGCCGCCGATCCCGACGTGCTCAATGCCCGCGACGTCGCGGACGTGCTCCACGTGATCGGCGACCTGCGCCAGCGTCGCCTCCGGGGCCGGGTTGACGGCCGCGTACTCCTTGCGGATGGCGAAGACGCCGGCCAGGTCCCTGGGGTCGACCCCGCGACGCTCGGCCTCCTTCTTCAGGCCGGTCAGCCAGTCCGCGCACTCTTGCGAGACGAACGCCGGCACGAACGTGACCATGCACACCCCGCCGTTGGCGGCCAGGCGGACCAGCACGTCATCGGGGACGTTGCGCGGGCTGTCGCAGACGGCCCGGGCGCTTGAGTGGGAGAAGATCACCGGCGCCGTGGCCACGTCGAGGGCGTCATGCATCGTGGTGACCGCGACGTGTGACAGGTCGACGAGCATGCCCAGGCGCTGCATCTCGGCGACGACGTCGCGGCCGAAGCCGCTCAGCCCACCCGCGTCGGGCACGTCGGTCGCCGAATCAGCCCAGCCGACGTTCTGGTTGTGGGTCAGCGTCATGTACCGGACGCCAAGCGCGTGCAGGGAGCGCAGGACGCCGAGGGACCCGCCGATTGAGTGGCCGCCCTCCGCGCCGAGCAGCGAGGCGATCCGGCCGGCCCGGAACGCCTGCTCCGCGTCGTCGGCGGTCAGCGCCAGCTGGAACCGGGACGGGTAGGTGTCGATGAGCCGACGGGTCAAGTCGACCTGCTCGAGGGTTACCCGGACCGCCTCGTCGGCCGCCAGGGTGCCCGGCACGTAAACGGACCAGAACTGCCCGCCCACGCCGCCCTCGGCCAGGCGGGCGATGTCAGTGTGGAACGCGGGCGCGTGCTTGTCGACGGCGGCGCCGGCGATCGCGGCCTCCAGGCTTGCTTCCCCGTGTGCCTCGCGGATCGCCCACGGCAGGTCATTGTGCCCGTCGATCAGCGGGAACCGGCTGAGCATCTCGCGGGCCAGCGCGTTCTGGGAGGCATCGCCATCAGTTCCTCGCGGGGGGTACGGATGGGACACTCCGCGGGGGTCGCCTCCCCGGGTGGTAGCTGTCACGGGGGAAGCTTACGTGGGCGCGCGGACTACGCCGCCTCCGGATAGGGGTCCGCGGCCGGCTCGCCGGGGCCGCTGTCGCGCATTGTGGCGATGGCGTCGCTGTCTCGCACGAACGTGGCGAATATCGCGCCGAGCAGCATGAGCG
This sequence comes from Streptosporangiaceae bacterium, assembly GCA_025934375.1. Taxonomy (GTDB): domain Bacteria; phylum Actinomycetota; class Actinomycetes; order Streptosporangiales; family Streptosporangiaceae; genus Trebonia. The sequence goes on from JAICYD010000003.1 coordinate 119,660, forward strand.
CGGCGGCGGTCAGGAACGACACGCGAAATCCGGCGAGGTCGCCGCGGCCCGCGTGCGAGACGGTGAGCACGGTGCCCAGCAGCGCGACGCCGGCCGCCGCCCCCGCCTGCCGCATGGTGTTGAGCAAGGTGGACGCGTGCCCAGTGTCGGCGGCGGAGACGGTCGCCATGTTCGCGGTCTGCGACGGCGCCATCGCGAACCCGAAGCAGCACCCGGTCCCGAACATCAGCACCGGGATCAGCCAGGCCGCGCTGGACGGGCCGGCCAGCGACATCCCCCCGATCGTGACGACGGTGCCGAGCATCCCGCCGGTCACCAGCCGCCGGGGCCCGGCCTTCTTGTACAGGCGCGTGGTGACCTGCACGCCGGTCATGCCGCCGAGCGCCTCGGTGAACGTCGACAGGCCGGAGTGCAGCGCGGTGAAGCCGAGGCCGTTCTGCAGCAGGAGCGGGGCCAGGAACAAGGTTCCCATGAAGCCCGCGCTGGCCACGGTGAGCTGCATGTCCGTGATGCGAAAGAGCCGGTCGGAAAAGATCCGCAGGCGCAGCATCGGCTCGGCGACCCGGCGCTCGACGGCCAGGAACGCGATGAGCAGCAGCAGGCCGGGCACACCGGTGCCCACCACCGCCGGCGATCCCCACCCGGACGTCGCGCCGGTGGATAGCGCGTACATGAAGAGCGGGAAGCCCGCGGCCGCCAGCAGGAACCCAGGCAGGTCGAAGCGGCCCGCTGGATGCTCAGAGCCGCCCGGCAGGCACAGCAGGCCGAACGCCAGCGCGGCCAGGCCGATGGGGAGGTTGACGTAGAAGATCCACCGCCACGACAGGCCAGTGACCAGCGCACCGCCTATGACGGGGCCGCTCGCGGGAGCTATGAGCGTCGCAACCATCAGGTACCGGTTGGCCCGGATCCGCTCGGCTGGGGGGAAGGTGCGGAAGAGCATCGCCATCCCGACCGGGACGAACACGCCGCTGCCGATGCCCTGCAGCGCGCGACTCGCGATCAGTTCCGGTAGCGACGTCGCCAGCCCGCACAGCGCCGAGGCTAGCGTGAACAAGCCGAGCGAGGCGATCATCACGGCCTTGCCCCCGAACCGGTCGCCCAGCCACCCCGAGGCGGGCATCGCCACGGCCAGCGTCACCAGGTAGGCGGTCACCACTGCGCTCACCGACGCCAGTGGCACCCCGAAACTCCGGCTGAGGGTCGGTAGCGCCACATTGACAACTGTCGAATCCATGATGTTCATGAACATCGATGACACGAATACGACACTGACGGCAACTTTGAGCGGAATGGCACCCTTCACGACGCTTTACAAGCTGCCAGCCCCCTCGTGTGTTCCCCCTGGCCCAGGGGCCGCAGCACCCGCTCCCCCGGGGAAGCGAAGGTGGCGCCTCCCCTTTGCGGAGACGCCACCCTTCGTTGGAGCTGAGTTACTACCTGCGGCGCCCCGGGCTGAGCTTGCCGAGCCGCCACCAGGCGATGACCGTGAAGACCATCGCCAGCGCGATCAGCGCGCCGATGTCGCTGCCCCACGCGGAGGCGGTGTGGTCCCACCAGCCGATGGGCTTCGCGGTCGGCCCCTGGATCCAGATGGTGTTCAGGTCGGATGTGGATGCGAGCGCGTTCAGTCCCCAGAAGGACGGGGCCAGCCAGGCGACCTGCGCCAGGCCCACCGTGGAGGCGACCGCGAAGACGCCGCCGGACAGCACGACCTGGACCATCGTGATGCCGACGAGGATCGGCATGGCTATCTCGTTGGTTGGCACCAGGGCGGAGATGACCAGGCCCAGCGTCATCGACACGATCGACAGCACGATCATGGCCAGGAGCAGTTCCGCCAGCGGCGGCAGCACCGAGCCGGAGTGCGGCAGCTTCCCGAACGACGGGGCCAGGCCGATGCCGAACAAGATGATCGACTGGATGACGCAGATCACGCCGAGGACGAGGATCTTCGACAGCAGGTAGGCCCCGGACGACTCGCCGGCCGCCCGTTCTCGGATGTAGATAGGTCGTTCCTTGACCAGTTCGCGTACCGAGTTCGCGGCGCCGGCCAGGCAGGCGCAGACCACCAGGACGAGCAGCTTCGTGATCGCGTCCTTATTGCCGCCCTGCTGAAGGGCGTCGCCGGTCGCGGGGCCGAGGCCGAACTTGGCGGGCATGCCCGCCACCAGTCCGCCCAGCACAAGCGGCAAGATCGCGCTGACCAGCAGGAAGCCCCGGTCGGAGGCCAGCACCTTCGCGTAGCGGCGCGACAGCGTGGAGACCTGGGTCAGCCGCCCGCGGCGGCGCGGCGGGGTGAGCGGCGGCTCGCCGGCCAGCTGCATGCTGTGCGGCCCCTGAGGCACCTGCTCGACCATCTGCGAGGCGACGTACTTCTGGTAGTACGGCGAGGCCTTGTACTTGGCGGCCCACTCGGCGCCCCAGTCGCGGCCCGGCTCGCCGTCCAGCGCCCGCTCGAACCCCTGGAAGACGTCAGCCCAGCGCGCCTGGCCGAAGTAGGCCAGGCCCTCATCCGGCGGCCCGTAGTAGCTGATCCGGCCGCCCGGCGCGAGGACCAGCAGCCGGTCACAGGTGTCGAGGTTCTCCATGGAGTGCGTGACCACGATGACCGTGCGGCCGTCGTGGGCCAGGTCGCGCATCTGCTCCATGACCGATTTGTCCATGCCGGGGTCAAGGCCGGAGGTCGGCTCGTCCAGGAACAGCAGCGACGGCTTGGTGAGCAGTTCCATCGCGACGCTGACCCGCTTGAGCTGGCCGCCGGACAGGTTCTCGGCCTTCTTCTCGGCGTGCCGGGCCAGGCCCAGCTCGGTGATCACCTCGGTGACGCGGCTGTCTCGCTCGGTCTTGCCGACGTCGGACGGGAACCGGAGCTCGGAGGCGTAGCCGAGCGCGCTGCGCGCGGTGAGCTGGAGGTGGACGATGTCCTTCTGCGGGACCAGCCCGATGCGGTGCCGCAGTTCGGCGTAGTGCGCGTACAGGTCACGGTTGTCGTACAAGACCGTGCCACTGTCTGCCGGGCGCATGCCGGTCAGCGCGTTCAGCAGCGTGGACTTGCCGGCGCCGCTGGGGCCGATGACGGCCATCAGGCACTTTTCCGGGATGGGGAAGGTGACGTCGAGCAGCACCTTGCCGCTGTCGACGGTGACCTTGAGGTCTTGCGCGGCGAAGGAGACGTTGCCCTCGTCGACGAACTCCCGCAGCTCGCCGCCGGCCAGGCGGAAGGTCGAGTGACCGATGGAGACCAGGTCCTGCTCGGTCAGCTCCTTCCTGGTGACCTTCGCGCCGTTGACGTACGTGCCGTTGTGGCTGCCGAGGTCGACGATCTCGTACCGGCCGGTCGGCGTGCGGCGCAGCTCCGCGTGCTTGCGGGAGACGCCGAGGTCGTTGACGATCAGGTCGTTGTCCGGGGTGCGGCCGATCTTGATGGCCTGCGCCTGGACCTTGTACCGGCCGGTCGGGCGGACGTCGACGCTGGGCAGCGCGACGCTGCTGCCGGTGCCGGCGGGAGCGCCGCCCTGCTGCGGGCCGCCCCACCCCTGCTGCGGCGGGTAACCGCCGACAGGCTGCGGCTGCTGAAGGCCGGGCTGGTATCCCCCCTGCTGAGCTAGCGGGTAGCCGCCCTGCCCCGCCTGGTAGCCGCCCTGGCCGGACTGGTAACCACCCTGGCCGGACTGGTAACCACCCTGGCCCGACTGATAACCACCCTGGCCCGACTGATAACTGCCCGGCCCGGACTGATACCCGCCGGGCCCAGGCTGGAAGCCGCCCTGCGGCTGGTAGCCCTGGTTCTCGGCCGGCTGCTGCCCGAAGCCCTGCTGGCCCGCGCCTTGCTGGCCCGCCCCCTGCTGGCCGAACCCTTGCTGAGCGGGGGGCTGCTGCACTGGCGGCGGTGCTGACTGCTGGGCGGGCACCTGGCCCGGCTCCAGGCGGACCAGCGGCCCCTCGTCCGCATCGCCGAGGCGCACCACGGTGACAGCGCGGATCTCGACGCGGCCCTGCCGTTCGCTCCCGATCCACGTCCCGTTGGTACTGCCACGGTCTTCAAGGATCCAAGTGGTGCCATCGACCCGCAGCACGGCATGGTTCCACGACACTCGCGAGTCGTCCAGCGGGATGTCCGCGCTCGGGTCGCGGCCGATGCGGTACTCAGCGCCGGGGTCCAGCGTGAGATCAGACCGTCGGGTCTTCACGTGAAGTGGTGGTGTGCTGCGCTGATTCGCCAGCACGGTTTTGTCTCCCGCTGGCGGCCAGCCGGAAGGCTCAGGTGCCATGTCTCCTCAGTCTAGGGGTGCGGGCATGAAATCGGGAATCAGGCGAACTATAACTGTGATGGAGACGTTTTAGCATATGAGCCTGCCATGGCCTGATACTGGTATTGAGCCGCTCACAAACCTGGGGACCTGACATGAGCACTGATCCGACTCAGCCGTTGCGGCCATCGTCGGCCAACTCCGCTGACACTGACCCGAACGCGACGACGGCGAAGACCCCCGCGTTCGACCCGCGGACGCCATCTTTCCAGCCAGCCGCCCCGACGGCCAAGTTCCCACCTGCCCAGTTCCCCCCGGCGTCCCCGGCCGGGTCTAGCGCGCCCCAGCAACCTGCTGAGCCTGGATGGCCCGAGCAGCCGCCGCCCCGGCAGGGCTACGGCTCCCAGGGCTACGGCTCCCAGGGTTACGGCTCCGCCCCGGGCTACGGCTCGCCCAGCTCCCCTGCCCAAGGCAATGCAGCCCCAGGATACGGTCCCCAGGGATACCGAGCCCAGGATTACGGCCCTCAGCCGGCGGGCTTGGGAGGCCGCGGCCGGCCCCGGCGCCGCCGCCGGCGCTGGATCATGGCCCTGTTCTCCGTGCTGGTCCTGCTGATCCTGCTGGTCATCGGGGACCGGGTCGCCGTGGCGATTGCCGAGAGCCAGATCGCCGGCCAGATCAAGCAGGCTGACAACGCGATCAGCCCTTCGGTCAACATCAAGGGCTTCCCGTTCCTGACCCAGGTCATCTCGCGCAACCTGCAGGAGATCGACATCAGCGCCAAGGACATCCCGGCCGGCCCGGTGTCCATCTCCAGCGTCAGCGCCCAGGCCAAGGGCGTGCACATCAACAGCTCGTTCAACGGCGGCAAGGTCGACAGCATCCTGGGGACCGCGTTCGTGTCGTTCGCCTCGGTCGGCAGCGCGCTGTCCGCCCAGACGGGTGGCCTGGCCGGCGTACAGCTGTCGGCCGCGGGCCCGGACACGATCCGCCTGAAGGCGGACCTCGGCGGCGCGGCCACGCTCGAAGAGACCGGGAAGGTCAAGATCGCCAATAACCACGTCACCATCACGTGGCAAAAGACCGGCGGCAGCGGCGGCGACAACGGCGGCATCGACATCGGCTCGATCCTGAGCGGCCTCGGCGCCGGCGACGCGCTGCCCAATCTCGACTTCGACATCCCCAAGCTCCCCGCGGGACTTCAGGTGAAGAGCTTCGCGGTTACCCAGCAGGGCCTATCTGTCACGGTCGCGGCGCAAAACACGACGTTGTCCCAGTAAGAGGCGATAAAGCGGCCTGCTAATAAACAAGCGTCGGCATAGCGATTCGCCCGCGACCTGATTAGCCGGATTTGGACTTCCGGTGAATTATGTGGTCGCGGGCGATCTTATGTCCTCACGAAGCAACGGCCGGTGGCGTCATTCACGGAATCAGGACGGCGGCGCCGTCGAAGCGGCCGGCCTTCAGGTCAGCCAGCGCCTGGTCGGCCGCGGCCAGCGGGTAGCGATGGGCCGTCACCTCCAGCCGGTGCTCCCCGGCGAACTCAAGGAACTCCCGGGCGTCGTGCCTGGTGTTGGAGGTGACACTGCGCACCTGGCGCTCTTGGAACAAGTACCGGTCATAGGACATCGCCGGGATGTCGGTCAGGTAGATGCCGGCGATGGCGAGCGTCCCGCCCCGGTCCCGGGCCGCCATCGCCGGCAAGACCAGGTCGCCGGCCGGCGCGAACAAGATCGCCGAGTCCAGCGGCGCTGGCGGCGGGTCAGCCGGACCGCCGGCGAACGTCGCGCCGAGCTCGCGGGCCAGGTCCCGTGCCTTCTCCCCGCGCGTCATCACGTAGACCTCAGCGCCCTGGGCCAGCGCCACCTGAGCCGCCAGGTGCGCGCTGCCGCCGAAGCCGTAGATCCCCAGCCGCCCGCCCGGCGGGAGGGCAGCCCGCTTGAGGGCCCGGTACCCGATGATCCCGGCGCACAGCAGCGGCGCGAGCGCCGCGTCCGGGTAGCCCCCCGGCAGCCGGTGCGCGTAATCGGCCAGGACGCACGCGTATTCCGCGTAGCCGCCGTCCGCGTCCCAGCCGGTGTAGCTGGAGGCCGGGCACAAGTTCTCCGCCGCCCGCAGGCAATAGCGGCACGTCCCGTCAGTGGACCGCAGCCACGCCCCTCCGGCCCGGTCGCCTGCCGTGAACCCGGCGACGTCGCCCGGGCCGGTGGCGACGACCTCGCCCACGATCTCGTGGCCGGGGATCACGCCCGGGCGGTGCACGGGCAGGTCCCCCTCGGTGACGTGCAAGTCAGTCCGGCAGACGCCGCAGGCCAGCACCTTCAGCAGCAGTTCGCCCGGGCCAGGCTCAGGCACGGGCGTCTGCCGCAGGCGCAGCGCGCCGGTCCCGGCCTGTAGCGGTCCCGGCTTGTCAACGTGCCATGCGCGCATCGCAGACCTCCTCTGCTCCCACGCTAATGGCCGGGGCATCATCGCGGCCGGGCGGCCATGGTGATGCGATAATCGGCGGCGTGACTGAGAGCGGCGTGACTGAGAGCGGCGACGCGCCCCCGGAAAAGCGCGACTGCGTGTTCTGCGCGATCATCCGCGCAGAGCTGTCGGCCGCGCGGATCTTGGAGACCGAGCACCTGCTGGCGTTCCTCGATCACCGGCCGCTGTTCCGGGGCCATACGCTCCTGGTTCCCAAACGGCACATGCGGCTGCTGTCGGACCTGCCAGCGGACCTGGCGGCCGAGTTCCTGACGACGGCGCAGCGCCTGGAGCGGGCCGTCGAGGACGGCCTCGGCGTGAGCGGCTCGATGATCTTGGTCAATAACGTGGTCAGCCAGTCCGTGCCGCACCTGCACCTGCACGTCATCCCGCGGGAGTTCAAGGACGGGCTCCGGTTCTGGCTCGGCCCGCGGCACCCGTACAACGACGAGAACCCGGCCCAGGCCTACGCCGACAAGATAAGAGGGGCCCTGTTTTCTGGGGGATACACACCACCCCCCCAGGGCCCCCACTAGTCCGGCCTCCCGCCGTAGAGTCAGGTTTCCTGGCCTTGCGGGGCTTGCCTAGCGGGCGGAAAGCGGGCTGGGCGGCACTTTGCGGGGGGTATCGGGTCCTGGCTGGTCAAAGCTCGGCAAAGGTGACGCTGACTTTGGGGAGTCCAAGCCTGCACCCTGGCTCCACATTGTCCCATCCATCACCTGAGCAACTCAGAAATCGGGACATATGGGTGTATAGTACACAAAAGTGATGAATCGGATCTCCTATCAGAACGGCCCCCGCTTGGCCCATAATTGGCGAGAGCACAGCGTGCACAATCTCAGGAGTCGCCCGTGACGTCCGGCAAAAGGGTGAGCCGCAAAGCACCGCCGGCGAACGTGAACCCCAACACGTCGATGCGGACCGTGATCCTCGGGATCGACAAGTCCGGCATCGTTGTCCAGCATGACCGGACCGCGCCCTCGATCCTGGCACGCTCCACTGGCGACTTGCTCGGGGTCCACCTCAGTGATATCACCTCTGAGGCCCATGGGGCGCACGGAGGCGGTGAGGCCGGCGGGCTCGCCCACCTGAACGGGAACGGTGGCGGGCGGCATTCGGCGGACAAGGACAAGGACCCGGTGGCCCCGCTGCTGGACGCCGTCAAGAACGACAAGGAAGCCTCGGCGATGCTGACGATCACGACGTCAGAGGGCATCACCACCGAGTCCGTCGTCTCCATCCGCCCGATGCGAGGGGCCGGGGAGACCGGCCTGGCGGCGCTGGTCACGCTGCAAATCCCGGCACCGATCACCGAGCAGTTCGTCGACCCTGGAGTCATGCGCCAGCAGTTGCTGCACGACACCTTCCAGGGGATCGAGAGCACGCTGGACTTCGCGGACCTGGCCAGCCGCCTCATGGACAAGCTGGTCCCGCACTTTTGCACCGCCGGTGACCTGCTGGTGCTGGAGAGCCTGGTCGGCGACGACGAGTTCCCCACCCACGGGCCGGACGGCAACCACCCGCTGCGCAGGCTCGCGGTCCGGCACAACGAGAACGACCCGGCCTGGCAGGCCGCGTTCCCGCCCGGGGAGATCCTCCGCTACCCGCCCGGATCGCCGTACGTCCAGTGCATCGAGTCCGGCCGGGCGGTACTGCAGTCCGTGCTGACGACCGAGGCCGCGCGGCGGCTGTCGCGGGACTGGAAGCGCAAGCCGGTCGCCAAGCTCCTGTCCGGCGTTTCGATGCTGGTCTTGCCGCTGGTCACCCGGCAGGCGACGCTCGGGTTCTTCGTCTGCATCCGGGCACAGGGCTACCGGCGGTTCGACGCCTACGACATGGAGATCGGCACCGAGTTCGCGGCGCGGGCCGCCAAGCTCCTAGACGGCGCCCGCCAGTACAACCGCGAGCACGCCACCGCCTTGACGCTGCAGCGGTCGATGCTTCCCCGGGACCTGTCGGCGCCGTCGTCGGTCGAGGTCAAGCACCGGTACCTGCCCGGCAGCGAGCTGGTCGAGGTCGGCGGCGACTGGTATGAGTCCATCTGCCTGCCCGGCGCGCGCGTCGCGCTGGTCATCGGCGACGTGGCCGGACACGGCGTGCGGGCGGCCGTCACGATGGGCCGGCTGCGGACCGCCATCCAGACCCTGGCGATGCTCGAGTTGCCTCCGGCCGAGTCGCTGCAGCAACTGCATGAGCTCATGCAGCTCATGCTGGGCACCAGCGAGCCGCACTTCGCCACGTGCACCTACGCGGTCTACGACGCGGTCACCGGTGAGCTTGAGCTGGCCAGCGCCGGGCACCTGCCGCCGCTGCTGGTCAACCCGGACGGGTCGAACGAGCTGATCAACGTCATGATGCCCTCCCCGCCGCTCGGGGTGGACATCATGACCGACGGCTCCGGATTCGAGACGCGCCGCTTCCAGATCCAGGACGGCAGCCTGCTGGTGCTCTACACCGACGGCCTGGTGGAAAGCCGTGACAAGGACATTCAGGAGGGGTTCGACTGGCTGCAGGCCTCGTTTGGCCCCGGTACCCCGCAGCAGCCGCTTGAGGACCTGTGCAAGGCGTCGCTGCGCGAGGTCTACGAGGCGCACCAGCGCGACGACATCGCCGTGCTGATCGCGCGGCTGCGGCGCATCCCGGACGACAACCGCATGTGCTGGAGCCTGTCGCCGACCGAGACCTCCGTCCGGGAAGCGCGCATGCTGATCCGCGAGCCCATGAAGCGCTGGGGCCTTGAGGACTTCATCCCGGTGACCGAGCTGCTGGTCTCCGAGCTGGTGACCAACGCCGTCCGGTACGGCAAGAGCGAGTACTCCGCCGGCGGTGAGATTCAGTTCCGGCTGATCCTGGAGGGCGGCCTCATCTGCGAGGTGTGCGACTCCTCCCCCGCGCTGCCGCGCGTGCTCCAGGTCGACCGGGACGCGGAGAACGGCCGCGGACTGCATGTCGTCTCGCAGCTCGCCAAGCGCTGGGGCGCCCGCCGCACGCCGGGCGGCAAGGTCGTCTGGTGCGAGCAAGTGGTACCCGTGCCGATCCTGGAAGCGGCCGGCGCGGTCCCTGTCTACGCCGGGACCACCGCCGTCACCATGCCCGACGAGTTCGAAGCCGATATGGCTTTTGACCTGGGGGGATAACCTACTCCACGGTCACGCTCTTGGCGAGGTTGCGGGGCTTGTCGATGTCGCGGCCGAGCTTGGCGGCCGCGTGGTAGGCGAAGATCTGCAGCGGGATGTTGAGCAGGATCGGCTCCAGTTCCGGCTCCGCGCGCGGCACTCGGATCACCGCGTCAGCGGCGCTGTCAGGCAGGTCGTGCACGCTGGTGAGCGCGATCACCGGGCCGCCGCGCGCCTTGATCTGCTCGATCGTGGAGAGGTTCTTCGCGACTAGGTCATCCGAGGGGATCACCACGACGCTGGGCATCTCCGGCTGGATCAGTGCCAGCGGCCCGTGCTTGAGCTCTCCCGCCTGGTAGGCCTCGGCGTGGACGTAGGAGATCTCCTTGAGCTTTTGCGCGCCCTCGCGGGCGACCGGCCAGCCGCGCACCCGCCCGATGAAGAACATGTGATCGGCCGCCGCGTACAAGTGGGCGACCGCCGCGATCTCGGTCTGCGTGGCGAGGATGTCGGCGACCTGGGCGGGCAGGTTCCGCAGGCCGTTGACGATCCGGTCCCCGCTCGCCGCGGACAGGTCCCGCACCCGGCCGAGCAGCAGCCCGAGCAGCGCGAAGTTGACCGCCATGTTGGTGAGGGCCTTGGTGGAGGCCACGGCCACCTCGGGGCCGGCGTGCAGCAAGATGCCGTGCCCGGTCTCCCGGGAGATGGCGCTGCCGACCACGTTGACGGTCCCGATCACCTGGCCGCCCTTGCGCTTGAGCTCCTGGACCGCCATCAGCGTATCGCTCGTCTCGCCGGACTGGCTGACCGCCACATACAGCGTGTCCGGGTCGACCACGGGCGACCGGTAGCGGAATTCGCTGGCCGGCTCGGCGTCCGCTGGTATCCGGGCCAGCTCCTCGATGATCGCGGCGCCCATCTGCCCGGCGTAGTACGCCGAGCCGCAGCCGAGGAACTTCACCTGCCGGATCGAGCGCAGCTCGCGGGCGTCGAGGTTGATGCCGCCGAGCCGGGCGGTGGCGAACCGCTCGTCCAGGCGGCCGCGCAGCGCCCGCCGGATCGCCTCCGGCTGCTCGTGGATCTCCTTGCTCATGTAATCCGGGTAGGTGCCCAGCTCGTAGTCGCCGGCCTCGGCGTCGACGATCATGGGGGCACGGGCCGCCGCGGGCGCGCCGTTGTCGGTGAGCGTCTTGGTCTGGTAGTCGCCCGAGTGCAGCGTGGCGACCTCTCCGTCCTCGAGGTACACGACCTGCCGGGTGTAGCGGACCAGGGCGGCGACGTCGGAAGCGACGTACATCTCGCTCTCGCCGATGCCCAAGACGATGGGGCTGCCGTTACGGGCGACGACCAGCTGGTCGGGGCGCTTGGTGTCCAGCACGACCAGGCCGTAGGCGCCCTCGACCCGGTTCAGGGTGCGGCAGGTGGCCTCGCTCAGGGAGAGGGTGGGGTCAGCGGCGATCTCAGCGGCGATCATGTGCGCGAGCGCCTCGGTGTCGGTGTCGCTGACGAGCTTGACCCCGGCGGCGGTCAGCTGGTCGCGCAGCTGCTCGGCGTTCTCGATGATCCCGTTGTGGACCACCGCGATCCGCCCGGCGGTGTCGGTGTGCGGGTGGGCGTTCACCTCGTTCGGCTCGCCATGCGTGGCCCAGCGGGTGTGGCCGATGCCGATCGTGGACTTGGTCGCGGGCTGCACCTTCGCCCGCAGGTCGGCGACGCGCCCGGCGGTCTTTGTCACCTGGAGGCGGCCCCGGTGCACCACGGCGAGGCCGGCGCTGTCATAGCCCCGGTACTCCAGCCGGTGCAGTCCTTCGACTAGGACCGGCGTCGCGTCACGCTTGCCAACGTACCCAACGATCCCGCACACGTTTTCTCCGCCTTCCTGCTGGGGCTAGCCGTAGACGATGCGCCGCAGCTGGCGCTCGGACAGGTCCGAGGCGCTGAACCGGCGGCTTCTCAGCTCGGCCGCGATCTGCGGCCAGATGTCGTCGTTCTTGCGGTGCCTTTGGCGCAACTCATTGTGCCGCCGCCGGATGTAGTCCTCGGCGGTCTCGGCGAAGTACGCCGTGACGTCCGCGACAACCCGGGTCGCGGTCGCCTCGGACAGCCCTGTGGATGCCATCACGTGGCGAACGAGCTCGATGTCCGTCATGTCATCCTCGGTCATGGTCGTCTCGATCATGCCCAGGTTCCGTCAGGGCCAAGCCCGATCATGCCACCGCTCTCGCCCTAATGGCAAATCCCTGCCTGGAATCGGGCAAGAATTGGTAAGAAAGCGTCCGGATTAGTCGGCCGCCTCGGCCGGCGGAAGCGAGACGCGACGCTCGATGCCCAGGACCCGCCAGGCCACCAGGGCCACCGCCCACGTGACGATGAAGAGGCCGACGATGGCGAAGCCGATGGTGTTCAGGTCGAGGCCGGAGATCCAGGACCAGAACGGCCCGCTGAGGCTGAACTGCTGCGCGGCCAGCGAGGCGAGCTCGACGCTGCCGATCAGCAGCGCGACCACGACCGACAGGCCGGTGATCGTGATGTTGTAGTAGATCTTGCGCACCGGGTTGGCGAACGCCCACCCGTAGGCGAAGTTCATGAACGAGCCGTCGATGGTGTCCAGCAGCGACATCCCGGCCGCGAACAAGACAGGCAGGCAGAGGACCGCGTACCAGGGCAGGCCCTGCGCCGCGCCGGATCCGGCCAGCACCAGCAGGGCCACCTCGGTGGCGGTGTCGAAGCCGAGCCCGAAGAGCAGCCCGACTCCGTACATCTGCCCCGGGCGGCGGATGGAGCGCATCACGGGCGCGAAGATCTTGGTCAGGAAGCCCGGCCCGGTCAAGGTCGCCTCGAGGGCCTGCCGGTCCGCGTCACCGCGGTGCAGTTTCCGGAATGCCCTGAGGATGCCGACGAGGACGACGATGTTGATGATGGCGATGAGGTACAGGAAGGTCCCCGAGACGCCGGTGCCGACAAGGCTGGTGACCTTGTGCAGCGCGGACCCGTCGGCGCGGACCGGGCCGACGAGGGCGCGCAGGCCCAGGCCGAGCAGCAGGGAGAGCGCGAAGACGACCGAGGAGTGGCCGAGGGAGAACCAGAAGCCGACCGACAGCGGTCGCTTGCCGTCCGCCATGAGCTTGCGGGTGGTGTTGTCGATCGCGCTGATGTGGTCGGCGTCGAACGCGTGCCGCATGCCGAGGGTGTAGGCGGTCAGCCCGATCCCCGCGCCGAATGTCTGCGTGCCGACGCTGAAGTGCCCGGGCACCACCATGAGCAGCAGCGTGCCCCAGCCGATGACGTGCAGCGCGAGCACGGCCGCGGTCATGCCCCCCGCCTGTGCCCACTCTCGCCTGGTCAGGGACGCCGTGACGGCATGCAGCCGGGTCTTGTCCACATGGCTAAGCTAGGCCCCTGAAGCAGTAATTGCAAGGAACTCGCAATTACCTATGGGTGGCGGGCGCGGTCACGAGTGCGTGCCCGTGACGGCGAACGTCCAGCTCTGCGACGGGCAGTAGTGGGTGCTGTCCGGCTGCATGTACGGGGCGCCGAGCACCCACTTGCCGGTCCAGGCGGTCCAGCCGCCGTTGGACACCGCTCCCTTATTGGCGGTGATGTTCAAGGTGATGGTGTTCTTGACGTTGGCCGAGCCACAGTGCGTGATCTGCGCCGTGGTGCTGCCCTGGTAGGAACCGCCGGAGCCCGTGAGCTTCACGGTGAACGGCTTGGGGGCGAAGCCCTTGGGCGCGAACTCCGCGCTGGCGCTCATCGTGCAGGAGGTGGTGGTGCAGGTCGGGGTGAACCGCCAGGTGTCGTCCCACTTATCGCCGACGCTGAGGCTGGCGCCGCCGCCGGGAACGGCCATCGTGTTGATGTGCACCGGCACCGAGCCCGATAGCGGCGCGGCCGTCGTGGTGGCGTTCAAGACGGTTGACGGGTCAGAGACCGCCGCGCCCCACCGCGCGGCGACCGAGTACTGGTAGCCCTGGCCCGGCTGCAGGCGCGCCACGTCGTAGGAGGTCACCGAGCCCGGCACGGTGTCGACGGGGTCGGTGCCATTGAAGATCGTGTAGTGATCGGGAGCCGGCCCCTTCGGCGAGGGCACCCAGCGGAACCGGAGGGTCGTCCAGGTCTTCCCGGTGACCGCCAGCCCGACCGGGGCCGGGGTCAGCGTCGTCACGACCGGCTTAACGGTCGACGGGCTCGACTGCGCTCCGCCGGACGCCGTCTCGACCGCGTACTGGTGCTTGCTGCCAGGGGCGAGCCCGGTGTCCGTCCAGGATGTGTCAGCGGCCGGGGCGATGCCAACCTGCTTGCCGTCGCGCAGGATCAAGAACCGGTCGGGGGTCGCGCCGCCCTTGGGCTTAGACCAGGACACGACCGCGGTCGTGGCAGTGGGCGATCGCACCTGCACCGCGGCCGGGGCGACCGGCGACGGGTTCCAGGGCGCCCAGATCACCAGCCCAATGATGAGAGCCACCACGACGAGGCCACCCGCAACGATTAGCCAGACCGGTGGCCGGCGCCGGCCCGTGGGCGGCGCGGGCGGCGTCGGCCGCACTGGCCAGCTCGGGAACGGGGCAGTGGTGTCGTACGACATGCAGGCGGACTCCCTCGTTAGTCGCCCCCCCAGGCACTCCGGCACGAGGCCGGCTAATCGCGAAATGATTGTACGCATGACTTCTGCTGGCAAAACGAGCGCGGGATACCCGCAGTTCCATTTAAGGTCGGCCGCTTCCGGCAGGCAAGTCGTTAACCTTCGATGCCGTGCGGTTCTCACGCGTCGGCCACGGCGCCTCGGTGGTGCAGGCTGGCGAGGTCGGCGGCGGCGCGGCCGGACACCCCGCCCTCGGCGTCGGTCGCGCGGGCGCCGCGACTGGTGGTCAGGCGGCCGCGGAACAAGTCGTTCATCGCGTCATTGACCGCCTCGCGCCGCGCGGCCAGGAACGGGACCAGGTCAGTTCCGGGCCCGCCTGCTTCGATCGCGGCTTCCCCGCCAGCATGGGGGCGTCGCCCGGCCTCCTGCCGGGCGACGGCCTCCTGCTCGGCGTGCCCGGTGGCCTCGGCGAGCCGCTCGCCGATCCGGATCGCGTATGAGACAAGAAATGATTGCCGGAACGAGCGCGTCCGGGACCGCCCGTACTCGTCCTTCTTGCCGCCGGCCCGGATCATCGCGGCGTCGGCCTGCACGAGCAGGGAGGTGAAGAGCAGCTCGACCGCGTCCAGGTCCGCGGGGAAGCCGACCACGGTGACGAGGCCGACGTCCTTGGACCACACGGCCCGGCACCGGTTGGCCTCGGCGACGGTATTGAGCAAGGTCGCTTTCGGCCCCTCGTAAGGGTTGTCGACGGCGATCCGCCGTCCGCCGGGCTCCTCCGCGGTTCCGGCCCGCGCGGCGAGCAGCGCGTGGTCGATGCTGTACTTCGCCATCAACTCCTGCGCGCGAGCCGACAGTGCCTCAGCTTCCTCGGGAAACTCCGTCGACTCGGCCTTAGCGAGCAGCGCGCGGATCCGGCTGAGCATCCGCTCGTCGGCCGCGCCCGCGGGGCCAGCGCCGGACGAAGCCGTATCGGGGCGGGCCGAGCTCGTGACCGGGCTCGTGACCGGGCTCGCGCCGGGCAGCGGCAGCAGCTGCTCCAGGGCCCGCAGGTGCAGCAGGACATGCAGGGTCTCCAGGGCGGTGGCCACGCCGACGGTGGGATCGGACTCGCCGAGCGCCACCCGCCAGGTCCCCAGATACTGCTCGTCGCTCCCCCGCCAGCCGTCGTCCCCGGCGGGCCCTGCCTTGGCCCCGGCCTGGCGTGCCCAGGCCGAGACCGCGCTCAGCCCGGTCACCTGGGCGGCCCACCTGGGGTCAACCGTCGCGCCGGGGTAGCCGCGCATCTCGCTCGCGATCATGTCGGCAGCCATCGACGCGTGCACGGCCGACGTCTCCCGGCCGACGTGCCGGGCCAGCTCGGCGGGCTGCCAGCCGATCCGCCAGGCGGCCGCCACCGACACCCGCAGGAATTCGACGAGGGTGCGGCTGACCACCTCGGGCCAGCCCGGGCCAAGATCGCTGGAGAGCTGGTCGACGTAACGCGTATACGCAGGCGGCCGGTCAACGCGCGCGTCCAGCGCCTTGGTAATGAGAACGGCTACCTGGTCCCTCGCCGGCGCGACGTACGGCTGCTCATGCCGGTGCCCGGGGGCCTGCGCGGCGCGCTGCCGCTGGCGGTCATGCTCCTTCTTGTGCCGACGCTGCCTGCTCGCCTTGCCCATGCTTCATGAGTGTGCCAGGTCCCGCCGGCACGCGGGGTCGATAGGCTCGGGTGTCGATTCTGGGGCGGGGCGTTCGTGACCTGGGTGAGACGGTGGCCCACCACGGCCACGAGTTACTTCAGGAGGCGAAACCCATGGGCGCGATCCGGGTGCACGAGTTCATGTCCCTCGACGGGGTTATCAGCGAGCCGACGTTCACGTTCGCGTACGGCTTCGAGCCCGCCATGGGCGAGGCGATCGCCGGGGCCATGGGCAGTTCCAGCGGGATCCTGCTCGGGCGGACCACCTATCAGATGTTCGAGCCGGCCTGGTCGACCCGGACGGCGGAAGATGACCCGGGAGCGCCGTTCTTCAACGACACGATGAAGTACGTCGTGTCGTCGACCCTGGAGAAGGCGACGTGGCGCAACTCCGAGATCGTCGGCGGCTACGATCCGGCGGTGATCGGCCGGCTCAAGGACGAGGCGTCCGGCGGCCTTTACGTCAGCGGCAGCGGCACGCTGGTCCGGGCCATGATGGGCGACAGGCTGGTCGACGAGTTGCACCTGTTCGTGTACCCGGTGGTACTGGGGACGGGGCCGCGGCTGTTCGGCGAGGGGACGAGCGGGAAATGGACGCTGGCCTCCAGTCAGGCCTACGGCAATGGCGTGCTCTACGTGCGCTATGACCTCGCCGCGTAGCGGGAGATGGCCGGCGGAGCACCCCCGTAACCCGCTGGGCGGGGGTGCTCCGGCGGGACTGCCGGGCGGGGGCTGCTCACTGGTAGTCAGTCCTGATCGTTGGGCGGAAGAAGACAGGGTCTCGGTGACTACCCGCAGGTCACCCGAGACCTGCTCCAGGTCCTCGGTGTACCAGGTGTCCGGGCGGTTGACTCTCGCGAGCAGTTCCGCGTGCTGGTCATCGAGCGTGGCGAGCAGGCGCGCGGCCCGCGTGCGGCGCAGCGCGGCATCGGCGGTCGTAATCTGGCTGGCGAAGTCCTCCAGGCGCCGCACGTGACGCTCGATCTCGGCGATGGCGAGCTCTTGCGCGCGTTGCTGAGGGATGAGGACGGCCGCGATCTCGTCGTCGCGGCCGTGGGCGTCGTTCCCGGCGCTGGTCAAGATCTCGCGCTGGCGCTTCCTGAGCAAGGACAGGCGAGCCAGGCTCTCGGCGATGTCCCATTGATGGTGCGGGAGGACGGTGCTCATCCACACCGGATCGACGCCGCCCTTCTCCCGTGCCGAGCGCGAGCGGTAGATCGCGTTGGTCGCCTTGACCACGCGGCCCCAGGTAGCGCGGGCGCCGGAGTCCATGTCGGTGTCCGGGAACACGTAGCGTCGGTGGTAGCGGATCGCGTTCGTCTTGGAGTGCCGGTCGTACCTGACCTCGCCCCAGCGCCGCAGCCCCAAGATCCCCGCCAGCATTAGCAGGAAGCCGGCCAGCATTGCGGCGATGACCAGGAAGTACGGCACTTGCTGGAGGTGCAGCGCGGCAATGTCGTAGGCGCCGAGCCGGTAGATGGCCAGCGCCGCGACGGTTATCCCAGCCGCCTCGGTCGCCAGGACGGGCACCAGCCGGACGCGGAGGCTCCCTGGCTCGGCGGGCGCAGCGTCCTCGGCGAACGCGATGAGGTCCTTCGGGTTGCTGCGCAGGGCCTTCGCCGCGTCCTTCGCCACCATCGGGTCAATGATCACGGCAGACTCATTGAATACCGCCATGGTTCAGCATGACACGACTGACCGCCCTAGCGAAATCGTCAAAATGGCAGGGCGGTTCCCTGGCTCATCTGCGGCGGGGCGGCGGCCAGAGCCGGCCTGCGTGAGGAGGAAGGAACGGCCTGCCGCGGCCGTTTCGTTCAAGGCGGCGCGGGCCTGCTGGGCATAGCGTTCGTGTCATGGAACAGCGAATCAGCCTCATAACGCTCGGCGTCAAGGATCTGGCGCGAGCCCGGGCCTTCTACGACGCGCTCGGCTGGCGCGACGCGCAGCAGCCGGATGACGAGGTGTGCTTCTACCAGGCCGGGGGCATCGTGTTCGGCCTGTGGACGGCATTGGGCGGGCACGGCGCTCCGGGGGTGGAGATCGCCTGCAACGTACGGTCCCCGCAGGAGGTGACGACGGTGCTCGCGGAGGCCGAGCGCGCGGGCGGCACCATCGTCCGCCCCGCCGCGATAGCCGAATGGGGCGGGACGACGGGTGCCTTCGCCGATCCCGAGGGGTACGTGTGGGAGGTGGCGCACAACCCAGCCTGGACCATCAGGGACGACGGAACCACGCACCTGTGACGGGCGGGCAGCGCTCTAAGCGGGGCGGGCTCGCGACCGTGCCACGAGATTTTTTCGTTCCGCTTACGCGCGGAGCGTGCCTGGCCCGCGGCCTGTGGGTGATTTAGCGGGGACCGGCGGACCGGACTAGGTAGTCGAAGCCCGCCGCGACCTGGCTGTCGGACCAGACCACGGCCCGCTTCGCCACGGTGTCGTCCTCGCTGCCCCACCGGGTCAGCGGCCCGGCCGCCATCGCCGTCAGCTGGGTCCGGCAGGCCCGGTCGAGCAGCACCGCCGTCATCACGGCGGCCGCCAGGTTCTTGCCCACGGTGATCAGGCCATGCTGCGGCATCAGGCAGGCGGGCGCGGCGCCGAGCGCGGCGGCCAGCGCCTGGCCGAGCTCGGAGGAGCTGATCAGCCCGCCGGTCAGCGTGAAGCGCGGCACGTCCGGGTAGCTGAACAGGCTTCCCGCGTGGCTGAGCGGCCGTAGCGGCACGTCCAGCGCGGAGAACGCGTTCGCCGCGTCCGAGTGCGTGTGCACGACGGCGCCCACGTCGGCGCGGCGGGCCATGACCTCGGTGTGAATGGGGTACTCGATATGCCGTCGCCCGGCGCCGTGCAGCACATCGCCGTCCGGGGACACCAGCACGATCCGGCTCTCGTCGATTTCCTCGAGCCCCCAGCCCGAGGCCTTCATCCAGGCCCCCCGCCCGTCGGGGTCCCGCACGCTGGCGTGCCCCCACACCATGTCCGACTGCCCCGCCGCCGCGAGAGCGCGGCTGCCCGCGACCGCCAGCGCGATCGCCTCCGACCCGGTCGATGGCGTCGTGATCACAAGCCCCTCCAGCCCGCCCGCCTATTTGGATCGTGTCTATCGGAGGCACGGCACCCCCGGCGTCGTTTCCGCGGAACCAAGCCCGTCCAGTACGCAACCGAACAAGTTCCCGGCACCTCTTGACTCAATGCCGCTTACCTCCAGTGTCGCTCCAGTCCCAGAGGCAACGGAGGCCGCAATCACCCCGTACTGCGCCGGGCGGACTAGGACATGGGCTGCCGCTGGGACGGTATTTTCATATATGTTTGGGTTTTGCGGGGTGATCACCCC
>JAICYD010000196.1 GCA_025934375.1 Streptosporangiaceae bacterium
GCCGCCGCCTCGGTGTCTTCAGGATCTGTGGTAGGAACCCGAAGATCATCCGGCGGCGGCTGTCTCACGTCACCACGCCACGCCGGTACAGCACAAGCAACTCAGGACGATCCAGGAAACAAGGGTTAAATAACAAGCTAAGAGCGCGCGGAGCTAGCCAGGTGACTTGTGGCTGGCGTCGATCGCGCGCTGATAGCGCCTTGTCAGCGTGCGCAGCGCGTCCACCAGCTCCGGCGCGTCCACGATCGTGAAGTCCGCGTCCAGCATTCCCAGGTAGAGGGCGAGCATGCCCGGATGGTCCGAGCCCGGCTCGAATGCGCACCGATTCTCGCCCAGGGACTCCACCTCGACGGGGATCGGCAGCCGGTCCCGCACGTGCGCCGCGGGTGCGTGCACGATCACCCGCGCCCGGTACCGCCAGGTCGCCTCGGCGACTCCGCGTGCCACCTGCGCCACGATTTCCGGGTCGGTCGGCAGCGCGCGCGGGGTGAAGCGCGGCCCTGTCGGCATCTTCGGCTCGATCCGGTCGACCCGGAAGGTGCGCCAGGCGTCCCGGCTGGTGTCCCAGGCCACCAGGTACCAGCGGCGCCGGTCGTTCACGAGGCGGTACGGTTCCACCGAGCGCCGGCTGGCCGCGCCGGAATGCGCCCGGTAGTCAAACCGGAGCCGCTCATGATCGCGGCACGCGCCCGCGATCACGGTCAGCACGTCGGGATCGACCCGGGGGCCGCGCGATGGCATCGGCAGCGCGTATGACTGGAAGGCGCTGACCCGGTGGCGCAGCCGCGAGGGAAGCACGTGCTGCAGCTTGGCCAGCGCACGCACCGAGGTCTCCTCGATTCCCGCGATCGAGCCGCTGGCGGCGGTGCGCAATCCGACGGCGACCGCCACCGCTTCCTCGTCATCCAGCAGTAGCGGCGGCAGGGCACCGCCAGTTCCTAGTCGGTACCCGCCGGCCACGCCCGGCCGCGCGTCGACTGGATAGCCGAGTCCGCGCAGCCGGCCGATGTCGTTGCGGATGGTGCGGGTGGTGACGCCGAGCCGGGTGGCAAGCTCGGCGCTGGTCCAGTCGCGCCGGGCCTGCAACAGGGACAGCAGGCGCAGTAGCCGCGCTGAAGTCTCGGGCATCCTTTGATCCTCGGGCATCATCTAGGAACGATTCTTTCCGCTATTGTGCCTAGCCTTTTCCGTGTAATCACAAGAGCTTCTGGCTAACCGCCCGGCTGTACTGGCCTCGTGACAAGGAGAAAGCGCGATGAGCGACGGCATCCGGCCCTTCCTGTACTGGTTCACCGGCTCCGGCGCAACCGCCGCGCACACCCTGTACGAGCAGGCGCACTCCTCCGACTGGGGCACGCCACCGGCCGTACCGCAGGGCTTCGCGGTCTTCGGCGCCGATGAGACGGTCCGCAAGCTGGTCCCCGCGCCGCCCCGCGCGCACTGGAGCGAGTTCGGCCGCGGCCTGCACTTCCCGGCGATGGAAGCCCCCGCCCAGCTGGCGGCGGACCTGCAGGCCTTCTTCGGGCCGCTGCAGTGATCGACCTGCTGAGCCAGCGTGGCCTCAACCGGGCCACGCTGGCCCGCCAGTACCTGCTGGAACGCGCGCCGGCACTGGCGATCGACGCGATCGAGCACCTGGCCGGGATGCAATCCCAGGCACCGCTCGCCCCGTACCTGGGCCTGTGGGCCCGCCTGCAGGACTTCGCGCCGGACGAGCTGTCGGCGCTGACCGACCAACGTCAGGTGGTACGGCTGCACCTTATGCGCAACACCGTGCACCTGGTCAGCGCCCGCGACTGCCTGGACTGGCGCGCGCTGTTTCACCCGCTGCATGCCGCCGATTTCAGCGCGCACTTTCGCCATGGCACCCAGGGAGTGGACCTTGACGCACTGCTCAGGCAGGCCAAGCGGCTGCTGGAGGAGCGGCCACGCACCCGCGCCGAGCTGGGCAAGCTGCTCGCCGGACATTGGCCCGACGCCGATCCCGGCACGCTGGCGTACGCGGCGACGCATCACATCGCGCTGTGCCAGGTGCCGCCGCGGGGCATCTGGGGCAAGAACGGCCCCGCGGCATGGGCACCGGTGGAGAGCCAGCTGGGCGCGCGGCTGCGTTCGGTGCCGCCTGATGCGCTGGTACTGCGCTATCTTGGCGCGTTCGGCCCGGCGAGCGTCGCCGACATCCAGCTGTGGTCCGGGCTGACCCGGCTGCGTGAGGTGACAGAGCGGCTAGCCTTGCGGACGTTCCGCGGAGAAGCGGGACAAGTGCTCCACGACCTGCCCGACGCCCCCCGGCCTCCTGAGGACACGCCTGCCCCGCCGCGGTTCCTGCCCGCATACGACAATCTGCTGCTGTCACACAAGGACCGCAGCCGGCTGATCCCCGGCAACCGCTCCGTGCCGCTCCCGCCAGGCAACGGCGCAACCGCCGGCACCTTCCTCGTCGACGGCATGTGGCAGGGCACCTGGCAGACCCGGGACCAAATGCTGCGCCTCCAGCCGTTCACCAAACTGCGCCGTGCGGACCGCGACGCGCTGCTGACCGAAGCCGCACAGTTGCGTGCCTTCGTGGCCCCGCAGGCACGCGACATAATCCTCGGCGAGCCTTAGGCCCCAGGCCAGCTCGGGCTAAAGCTCATCCTCGTTCGCGGGCGGGTGGTGGCCGAAGTACTTGTCGTCCTGCTCGATCCGCTCGACGTCAGCGGCCGCCTGCCGCTGCGTCTGGGCCACATAGGGATCTTCGGGATGGGGGTCCTCGGGGTCGCGGGTGCGGACCAGCGAGATCCTCCGGCGTCGCTGAAGGGAGTCAAAGAACCGGGCGATACTTCCCAAAGCAGACTCCGGTGCTGTTGTGGGGACACCGCTTTCAGCTTACGTCGGCACCCCAGCGCCTGGCCATGCTGGCCGCCTGTTGAGTGCCGTTCCCGGCCACGCGGGATGGCACTCAACCGGGGGGGTGGGCCGCGGACAGGGCCGCGCAGTGGCTTCAGGCGGCCGGTCCCTGGCTTCAGGCAGCCGGTCCCTGCGGGGGGATCCGCTGGCCGACTTCGATGAGGTGGCCGTCCGGGTCGCGCATGTAGCAGCGGAGCTCTACGCCCCGATCGGCGGGCGGGGTCAGGAACTCGGCCCCGCGTGCGCGCCATTCCTGGTAGACGGCGCGGATGTCGGCGACGCGGATGTTGAGGAAGCTGCTGACCCGGTCGGGGTCAGCGGGCGGCTCAAGCGTGACTGCCGGCTTGTCGTCGGTGGGCCCTCCGCCGGTGTTGATGACGATCCAGCTGTTGGCCAGCGCGATAATCGTCGGCTCGCCGTCCTTCAGTACCTCGCCACCGAGGACGCCGGCGTAGAAGCGCCGCGACCGGTCGACGTCGGAGGCGACGACGAAGTGCGTGAGGACGATCCCCTCCGCGGGCGCCGGGAACGTGGCCACCGCTAGCGCTCCAGCACCGGGCGGACCTCGACGCTCGCGCCGAACCGGGTGGCCGGGATCCGCTGCGCGAAGGCAACCGCGGCGTCGAGGCCTGCCGCGTCGTAGAGGTAGTACCCGTCCAGCTCGCTTCCGGCCGCCACGGCCGGGCCGGCGCTGACGCGCGGCTGCCCGCCGTCAACGCGGACCGTCGCCGCCGTGCCGGCGGCCTGCAGCTGGTTGCCGTCGAGCACGCCGGAGGACCGGCGGATCTCCTCGAACTCTGCCGTCACCTTCTCCTGGTCCCCGGCGGAGAGTTCTGCGATCGCCTTGTCGGCGCCGTGGAAGCGGACTTGGAGCATGAACTTCACCCGATTCTCCTTAACCTGACTTGTCGTGACTGGGAAGCGGCGGCATGAACCCGAGGCTCGGGTGGCCGCCGCGGCCAAGGGCGCCTAGTGCGCCGGCTGGGACGCCGCGAGCCGCGTCCTGATCATCGCGGTCACGGCGCCGCGGCGGCGACCTCCTTCAGGTGCTCCTCGCGCCGCGCCACCAGGACGACATTGATGCCGTTCGCCGCCGCCTGGCGCGCGAACTCCACGCCGATGCCGGAGGAGGCCCCGGTGACGAGCGCCCAGGGGCCGTAGGCGTGCTTGTCGATCTGCTTCATGGCATCATCTTTCTGGACGGGACAGTACAACAGGACCCTACCAGAAAACTGGACTACCTAGTACAGATCATAGGACAGGCCGCTTAGCCGGCGGGACGAGGAGGGCGCGGGGCGAGGAGGGCGCGGAGCGCGTTGAGGGCGGCGGGCACGTCGAGGCCGGGGTCGAGCATCGCGTGCAGTAGCAGTCCGTCGCCGACGGCGCCGAGCAGCGTGGCGATCGCCTCGGCCGGGGCGCCGGCGAAGACCGCGCCGCGCTCTTGCTCGGCGCGGACCGTCGCGATCAATAGCTCACGGTACTGGGTGAGCATCGCGGCCATCCGCTCGCGCAGGGCGGGGTCGCGCTCGGCTTCGCGCATCGCCTCGAACATGAGTCGGGACAGCAGCGGGTCGATCCGATCGCGGTCGGCGATCTCGGCCGAGATGAGCGCGATCAGGTCCTCCACGCCGGGCAGCGCCGCGAACTCATCGGCCGGGACGGCCCGTGCGAAGGCGAACATCGTCGCCTCGATCAGCAGTTCCTGCTTGCCGCGGAAGTGATAGCTGACCGCGCCGTGCGGCAGCCCCGCCCGCTCGGCGACCGTCCGCGTGGTCACCCGTCCCCAGCCGAGCTCGGCGATCAGCTCCGCGGCCGCCGCCATCAGCTTCTCCCGGGTCGGAGCGGATGCTACTGTCCGTCCGGCCTGTCCAGTTGACTTGTCCATTTGGCCCAATCCGGTGCTAGGCTGACCGCATGATCACGGCGACACCCAGCATTATCGGCGACCTCGCCGTCG
The DNA here is from genome assembly GCA_025934375.1 of Streptosporangiaceae bacterium. GTDB lineage: Bacteria > Actinomycetota > Actinomycetes > Streptosporangiales > Streptosporangiaceae > Trebonia. The sequence continues at coordinate 4,847 of JAICYD010000196.1, forward strand.
AGACCGACGGACTGGTCAAGACCTTCGGCGCCACGCGCGCCGTCGACGGCGTGAACCTCGCGATCCCCCGCGGCAGCGTCTACGGGGTCCTTGGCCCCAACGGCGCCGGCAAGACCACGACGATCCGCATCCTGGCCACGCTGCTGCGCCCCGACGGCGGCAGCGCCCGCGTGCTCGGCCACGACGTTGTCCGCGAGGCCGCCGCCGTCCGCAGGCTGGTCAGCCTGACCGGGCAGTTCGCGTCCGTGGACGCCGACCTCACCGCCGAGGAGAACCTGCTGCTGCTCGGCCGCCTGCTCGGCTACTCTCGCCGCCGGGCCAGGCAGCGCGCCGGCGAGCTCCTCGCCGCGTTCGGCCTCACCAGTGCCGCCCGGCACCAGGCCGCCCGCCTGTCGGGCGGCATGCGCCGCAAGCTGGACCTCGCGGCCAGCATCATCGTCGCCCCGGACCTGCTGTTCCTGGACGAGCCGACCACGGGCCTGGACCCGGGCAGCCGCGGCGCGCTGTGGGAGATCGTCCGGGACATCGTGGCCGACGGGACGACGGTCCTGCTCACCACCCAGTACCTCGACGAGGCCGACAAGCTGGCGGACCGCATCGCCATCATCGACCACGGCAAGGTGATCGCCGCCGGCACGCGCGGTGAGCTGAAGGGCTCCGCGGGCAGCGCCGGGCTCCGGATCCGCCTGCTGGACCCGGCGGACCGGAACCGCGCCCGTGAGCTTATCGCTGATCGCCAGATCATCGCCAGCGACGAGCCGGACCCGGCCGTCATCTCCGCCCGGATCCCGGTCCAGCAGCGCGCCGGGGCTCCCGGACAGATCGCCGCCCGCGCCCTCGCCCGGCTCGCCGGCGCCGGGATCGGAGTCAGCGACTTCGCCCTCGGCCAGCCCAGCCTCGATGAGGTTTTCCTCGCGCTGACCGGCAGCCATCCTGCCCAGGCACAACCGGGGCAGGCGCAGCCGGGACAGGCAGAGCCAGCGCCAGCGCAGGAGGCTGCCCGGTGACCGCGATCTCACGGCACGAGCGCCCCGCCCCGGCCGGCCCGGTGGCCGCCTCCCTCGCGTTCGCGTGGCGGTCCCTGCTCAAGCTCAAGCACGTACCGGAACAGCTGGGCGACGTCATCGGCATCCCGGTGGTGTTCACGCTGCTGTTCACCTACCTGTTCGGCCGCGCGCTGGCCGGCTCGACCCACGGCTACCTGCAGTTCCTCCTGCCAGGGACTCTCGCGCTGGCCGTCGTGCTTGTCACCGTCTACAGCGGCGTCACCCTCAACGCCGACCTCGCCACCGGGGCATTCGACCGGTTCCGGTCCCTGCCCGTCTGGCGGCCCGCGCCGATCCTCGGCGCGCTGATCGGAGACATCGGACGGTACCTGCTAGCTGGCGCCATCGTCATCGGGCTAGGGCTCGCGATGGGCTACCGGCCGGCCGGCGGCGCCGCCGGGGTCATCGCCGCGACCGCGCTCGTCGTGCTGTTCGCCTCCGCCCTGTCGTGGGCCTGGATCACGCTAGGGCTGGCGCTCCGCTCACCGAGTGCCGTGATGAGCGCCGGGTTCGTGATCTTGTTCCCCATCACTTTCGTCAGCAACGTCTTCACTGACCCGGCCACCATGCCGGGCTGGCTGCGCGGCGTCAGCGACGCCAACCCGATGAGCCACCTCGTCACCGCCACGCGCGCGCTGATGGCCGGCACCGCCACCGCACCGCAGGTGCTCTGGCCATTGGCCGCGGCCGGGGCGCTGATCACGGTCTTCGCGCCGCTCACCGTGCTGCTGTACCAGCGGAAGTAGCTTGACTGCGCGCATCGCCACGGCCTCGTTAGGACAAGCCCCTGGGTGCCTTCTCTTAACGAGACCCCGGCGGCGCGTCAGCTTCACTCGTTCCGCCGGGGGTGGTGCCCGGCATGCGCGCGTGCCGTGGCGGCGGCAGGGATCCGCCGTCGGGGCGGGCCGATGGCGGGGCCGGGCGGAGTCGGCCCTGTACCAGGCCGGGTAGCGGATGACAGGTGTGTCTTGACAGGGCAGATCGGTTAGTGAATTCTAACGGTTAGTGGATTCTAACCGAGATGCCGTCCGGGCACCACCCGAGGAGGATTGATGGCCCAGACGGGGGCAGCGATAGTCCGCAGCAAATCGTGGTCGACGCGCCGATCGAGCGCGCTTTCGCCGTGTTCACCGACCGGTTCGTCGAGGTCCGGTTCTACTTAGGAAGGCCGCTGACATGCCGCCGATCGTCACCACCGCCGAGATCAACCGCCCGGCCGACCGGGTCTTCGCCACTGCCACCGACCCCGCCCTGTTCCCCCAGTGGCAGCAGGGCGTGACCGACGGGCACATGGACGGCCCGGCCGACGGCACCCAGGTACCGGCCGTGGGCACGAAGTGTGTGACCACCCGGCGGATCGGCGGTGCCAGCCGCCCGGCCGTCTCCGAGCTTACGCACATCGACCCGCCCCGCACCTGGGGCGTCAAGGGCACCGAGGGCCCGATCCGGGCAACGGTTGACGTCCTGGTCGAGCAGGTTACCGACACCCGGTCCCGGCTGACCATCAGCGTAGACTTCACCGGCCACGGGATCGGCAAGATCCTTGTACCCCTCATGGTCCGCCGCGAGGCACGCAAGGAGATGCCGGAGAACATGGCTGCGCTCAAGCGGCTGATCGAGGAAAGCTAGCGCGGGCGCAATCAGCCGCAGGCTCACGTCACCCTTGCGCGCGCGCCGGCGGCGGAGCGCTTCCCGGCCGGATCGGTTCGTGGGCCGTGACCGAGGGCTGGCGCCAGCCTTCCGGCCGGCGCCAGCGCGAGGTCAGGGCACGGGGACCATTTCGGGGAATCGTGGCGAGGGGCCGTCCAGCAGGTGCTCCGGGTGGTGGCGCAGGTGCTGGGCGAAGAACGCGTCGACATATGCCGACTCGACCGTGATCGCCCGCACCGGGTTGATCGTGCCGATGAGGGTGGTGGCCAGCCGCGTCGGCGTGAGGCCGAGCACGCCGGCCAGTTGCGGGAACAGAACCTCGGCGTCGAAGTACGTCCCGTGCAGCGAGCCGAGCAGCTGGAAGTCCCGCTTCCAGCCCGTGGAGGCGTTCCAGAACGACGCCCACGACGGGTCGTTGTCCCGGTTGTGGTCCGCGGCGCTCAGCAGCATGAACGGCCGGGTCAGCCCGCTGGTGATGACCGGCCCGTCGTGAAGCGTGCCGTCCATGTTGATGCCGGCCTTGATCCGGGAATCGTCAAACATGGTCGCCGCAGCGGTGTCGCCGCCTAGGGACATGCCGAGCATGCCGACCTCGCTCAGGTTCATCGCACCGCGCAAGCCGCCGGGCAGCGTGCGGTGCCAGGCGTCCGGGTTCGCGCCGCGATCGATGGCGGTCAGCTCGTCCAGCACGAACCGCATGTCCTTCTCGCGTTCGGCGACCTCGTCGGTGAGCTGCTGGTCGGTCGGGTTTTCCGGCAACACCCGCTGCGCGACCCGTCCGCCGGGGAACTCGACCTCGCGGTCGCTGTAGGTGTGGTCGACGGTCACCACCAGGTAGCCGCGGCTGGCCAGGTCCTGCACCAGCGCTGTGTTGAAGCTGCGGTCACCGCCCGAGGGCGGCGAGTACAAGATCACCGGCAGGCCGCCGGGATGCCGGGCCACCGGCGCCCCCTCATGCGCGGCGGTCTGCGGCACCAGCACCGAACCGACCGGAAGCTTCAGGTCCTGCAGGAACGACTTCCATGCGCCCGCCTCCATGTAGGGCGCCATCGGGTAGCGGCCGGCGTGCCGGGCGGGGTAGGTCAAGCTGATCATCAGCTCCCGGGTGCGGCCGGGCACCCACGGATCGGGCCGGCCGGCCTGCACCAGGTGCAAGGACACCGTGCCGATCTGGTCGGGTCCGGTCGGCGCCGGGATGGTGAGCTGAACGGGTGCCGTGGCCGGGGCGGCCATCGCCAGCGCGGGCGGGGTGGCCATCGCCAGCGCGGCGGCCACCCCGGCCGTGAGCGCAAGCGGTATGAGGCGGCGCAAAGTCATAGTTCTCCTAGCCTGGGGAATGATCTCGCCCACACGCTAAGATCCGCGACGGCGGCGCCACCTCGGCCGCAGGAATGAAAACCCGCGATCTTCCGGTAAAGCCCTCCTCCCTACGGAGGAACCAGCGTGGTTTGAGGCGGCTTTCCGGGCATCGAAGATTCCCAGACGTACGTCTGACGTCTGACGTCTGACGTCGCGCTGCTGTCGCTGCTCACTGGCGAGGTGCGGAGCCGCGAAGCCACCCAGGCCAGCGCGCCGATGGCGCGCTGGCCTTCACCCCTAGACGCCGGATGGGTCTGCCTACTCAGGGAAAGGGCTCGGCGCATCTCCGTAGAAGACACCCGGGCTGTCCACGGGGTGGCTGTGATCGGCCGCCGCCTCATTCTGGTGCTGATCACCGTGCATTTGTGTGAGCCTCTCATCCGAGAGGGTCTGCGGCTCCTGCTGCCCATGCTTCTCGCGCATGTGGTCACTCAGGGGCTGTATGACGGTCACTATCGCGCTCACTGCTTCTCCCCAGACTTGGTTACCACAGCAGTCGTCTGCTCTCCATCCCCGCCCTGGCCGAGCAGGAACCGCGACGCCTGATCCACCGGCTACTGACCATCGGCTGAGTCCTTAAACCGGCTGGCCGGGCTCGGGCTGTGATTGCGGGTCGGCGTGTTGGTGAGCGTCGGTAACCACTGCCTGGACGTCACCCAGTTCCTGGTGATCGCGGCGCGGGAGCCCGATGACCCGCAGGTGCGCGGCGACGCTGCGCCGCAACCACGCCACCCTGCCCGCGGCGTCTTCGACACCTACACCAGCCGCCTGCCGGAAACCGCCCGCACGGCCGCCAACGTGAGCGTGGCCGCGGTGACTGCGAGATGTTTACTTGCATCTGCCCGCCAGCGCCTGCCATTAGGCGAATGCAAGTTTGAAAAGAGGCTTTACCAGCAAAAAGATTAAGAGCGGGCGACGGGAATCGAACCGCATGCGCGGTAGGCATAAGTCCTGGTCTTGCTGGGGGCGCTAATGCCCGGTTAGCATCTGGTCATCAAATCGGGCTTTCGGGCTGCGAGGCGGAGGCATTCTATGGAGCCGGGGATGGAGTTCTGCC
>JAICYD010000049.1 GCA_025934375.1 Streptosporangiaceae bacterium
CCGACCACGCGGCATGCCCGTCCCCGGCAGCGGTCCACGCGTCATCCACGACAGCAAGCATGCACCAACCCTGGCCCGCGACACGGCCCAGATCACGCAGCCACGCCGATCAGATAACAGCCAACCGTTGTAGTACTAGGGCCGCTGGGCGCGCTGCCCACGGCACCTCGGCTGGCGCGCTCGTTCACCGTGATGGTGCTGGGCGGGTGGGCGCTGGCTGAGCTCGCCGAGGACGCGGAACTGATCGCCTCCGAGTTGTGCTCCAACGTGGTGCGCGCCGCCAGCGGGCCGGACGGGCAGCCGCGCTATGACGACGCCGGACGATTGCCCTTGCTGTGGCTGCGGCTGCTGTCGGACGGCAGCGCCCTGCAGATCGAGGCGTGGGACACCGTCGCCACCGAGGCGGGCGTCCCCGCGCCGCGCCGCGCGGCCGCCGACGACGAGTCCGGGCGCGGCCTGGAACTGGTCAGCGCGCTGAGCGTCGACTGGGGCTGGGACCACCTGCCCGGCCACGATCGCCCAGGCCGCGACCTGCCGGGCCAGGCCGTCAAGCGAGTCTGGGCCTTGCTGAAAGGATCACGATGACCGATCACCGGTGCTTGTGCGGGTACGCCGCCGACGCGGATGACCTCGCCGACCATCTAGCCGAGATGTTCACCCCCGACGACGACGTGGCCGCCGACGGCCACCCACACGCCGAGGCGGCCGACGACACCTCGCCGCCCACCGCGCTCGCCACCCGGAAGTGCCTGTGCGGCTTCGCGGCGGCTGGCATCGCGCAACTCGACGCCCACTTGCTGGCCGTGTTCACTCCCGACGACGCCGTCGGCCGCGACGGCAACCAGCACGCCGCCACCGCCAGCAACGCCTAGCGAACCCGCGCTTATGAATCCTTCTGCGCCGGTACCTGGGATAGGGCGTGAGGCCGCCCACTGGAACACGTGGAACTGCTGGAGCGGGAGGCGGCGCTCGCGCAGCTGATCGGGCTCGCTGAGCGCTCTCGCGCGGGCGATGGCCAGCTGGCCCTGGTGGCCGGCGGCAGCGCCGGCACCCCGCTGGACATCGGGCAGCTGGCCGGGCTGCATGACGGTCTCGCGTCCGAGCCTTCGCTGATCGACCGGTGCGGGGACCCGGCGACCACCGTGTGCGAGCGGGTGCTGGCCATGACCGCCTCCCCGGCGAACCGGCTGACCCCGTTGATCAGCACAACGTATCGGCCGTGCTGGCCAAGACGGGCACCCGGACCCGCAAGTCCGCCGTGACCCGCGCTCAGTCTCAAGACGGGTAACGCCAGGGTCCCTGGGTGTAGCTGCGGCCGGTCATGGTGGTCCACTGGGTCCAGTCGGGCTTGGGCTTGGTGACCTGCCAGCCGGGGGACTGTTTGACGCGGTGGCACGCGCGGCTGCACGCGTGAGCATTGCAGGCGCAGGTCACCCCACCCTTATCGAATGGCTGCGCGTGCTCGAAGTCCGATTCGCGAGCGTGCCGGGAGCACGCGGGGAAGGAACACTTGCCATCGCGGACCTGGACGAGGTGGCGGAGCTTCCCTCCTGGCTGGTACCCCGTTGACGCGTGCCGGTGATCACAGTCGTCGACCGGCACGGCGTCGATGCTGACGGCGAAGGGCAACGGCGCGCCGGGCACCGTCAGTACCCACGACCCGAAGCCCCCGGTAGGCCCTGGCCTGCCGCCTGGCGTGAAGGTGGCCCTATCCGGTGGTCCCGGTAGGACGGGGGGCGCTAGCCCGCGCGGGCCGCTCCCGCTTGCCGTCGCTCGCGAGCCGCGCAGTGGCTTGCCACAGCCATGGCCGATCGCGTGCCCCTGCTCATCGACTATGGTCACGCAAAACTCGCTGGCCGGATGCCGCGCGCCCGCCGCCGCCAGGGCCCGGACCAGCCCAGGGTCCAGTGCGCCGAGGCCATGCGCCTCTCCGGGCCGCTCCGCCAGGCTAAGCAAGGTGAGCAGCGGGAAGTCCAGGTTTCCGCGGACGAGCATGCGGTCACTTCCCCGGCTGCCGCAGGCCGGGCAGGGACCGCAGCCATCCCGTGCCTCGTTACCCGGACCGCCGCCCCCACTGCCACCGCCACTCCGTGCGAGGTCCTGCGATTGGCCGGACCGCTGCGCCAGCCACGGGATGGCCCCTGCCGGAAGGGTCAGGTTCGCCCGGATGGGCAGTCCTGCCGCGCCGCGCTTGCCACCGCATTCGGGGCAGTGGCCCCATTCGGGGCAATGACCACGGCTGCCACGGTCATTAAGCAGGGACCCGCTAGCGGGGTCATCGCCGAGACCGCCATCTCCAGAGCTGGCATCGGCGGCAGCTCGCCCATGATCACCGGGCCAGTCGCCGGGCCAGGTGCCAGGCACGCCGTCATCTCGGCGGGGTCGACCGCGCGGGCCCGCACCCAGACCGCCATCACCGCAGCCGCCGCCACCCGACGTGTCGCCGTCAGTGCCACGGTTGCCACTGCCGGACTCGCCGCTAGCCAATCCGATGCCATGCTGATCGCCGTCTGGGCCGGTATGGCCAGGATCCCCGTCGCCGCTGTCGTCGCCACCAGGACGCCAGCCGGGGAAGCCGCTGGATCCGTCCGTATCGTCGGTATCGCCTGGGTGTGCGGCGGGCGGCCTTCCGCCGCCGCTGCCCCCTGGGCCATCGCCACCGAAGGGCCAGTCATCGGGGCCGCCGCCGGGGTCGTCCGCGCCACCGTCGCCGCGATCCTGGCCGGAGCCTGCATTGCCGCTGCGGGCAGCCTCTCGGGCCTTCTCCCGGAACTTCTCCCGAGCCCGGCGAGTGGCCTCGCGAAGCTCGGCGTCGCGGGCGGCTTGCTCGTCAGCGCCGGCCGGGTCCGTCTCAGCCGCGCGAGCCTCATCCTCCGCCTGTGCCCACGCGGCCCGCTGGGCCGCCGGCACGCCGTTGATCAGGTCGAGGTAGGCCATGACGCGCAGGATGTCCGTCGGCCGCTTGACACCCGCGGCCTTGTACTCCAGCGCGCGAGCCTCGATGTTCGCCGTCGCGGCGAGAGCCTCGTCCGTCGGCAGGCCCGTTCCGCGCAGCGCGCAGGTCCCCGTGGACTCGCGCCAAAACCGGATCCGCGCGTGCTCCCGCTCGGCCTGCTCCCGGCGCTTGCGCGCGCCCTCGGGGTCGACCGTGATCACCGCGCGCTGCACCAGCCGCTGCAGCTCCGACCAGGTCCCGCAGCGGTCCAGGCCGCGCAGGATGATCGCCTCGGCCCGCGCGAACAGGTCCTCGCGATCCAGGACGCTGGACTCCTCGACGATCATCTTCACCCGGGGCGGGTCCAGGCGGTCCGCATTCAGGGCCGCGCCGATGCCGGGCAGCCGGGAGTCCAGCGTCCACGCCAGGTTGACGAGCTTGCCCGCCGCGACCACCGAGATCCCCAGCGCGGCGGCCACTTCGTGGTGCAGCCGCGGGTCCCACTCATCGGGCAGCCCGCCCGCCTCCGCCCCCGGGTCATCGCGCTCGTTCAGCGGATACCGGCGGATCAGCTCCCGCACCACCGCCAGCTTCCCGGCAAAGCTCCATGTCTCCAGCGACTTCCACGCCCGCCCGATCCCCAGCAGCTCATCACCGGTCGCCTGCCCCAGCGACTCCGGCCGCGACACATCGCCGACCTGGAGTGCCAGCCACCCTGATGACCGGGCCCGATCTCCCCATCGTCCCTGGGCGAATTCCTCCAGCCGCTGGTCGCGCGCGCCGTGACCATATCGCCCGGTCAGGAACTCTTCCGCATACCTGACGTCCACCACGGCGCGCACCTCCCCGTATTTCGTTAGATAGGAATGATTCATGAGCTACATCGAATATAACATGCATAACTCGAAAACGCAAGCTACAGGCGCGGGGGAGCTGGGCATGGCGCGGGGTTGGGCAGGCGGGGGTAGGGATGACCGCGCTGCCAGCGGCGGCCGAGCCAGCCGGCCGACCGCAGGCCGACGAAGCCGGTCGCCGCCGGAGCACGTCGCCGGCGACAGGCGGGCATGCCGTACCCCGAGGGACGAGCGTGGCCCCTAGTGGCCGGTGACGTCGAGGTTGGCCAGGACCTTCGTCGGCGTGACGCGCACCACGAGCTCACCGGGGACGCCGTTGCGCTCGCCGAATTCCTGCGCCCGGTCGGCGCCCATGTAGCGGCCGCCCACCGCCGTGGCCACCCGCACTAGCTCGGCGAGGTCGTCCGACAGCTCGGCGTGGCCCTGGACCTGCACGAAGGCGTACGGCGGGGCGTGCATGTCGACGCACACCGCCACCCGGGGATCGCGGGCCAGCGCGCGTCCCTTCGCGGTGTCGTTGTGCGTGGTGAACAGGATCTGGCCGCCTTCAACCACGAACCACACCGGCGCGGCCAGCGGCCGCCCGTCCGCCCCGGTGAACGCCACCATCGCGGTCCGGGTGCCCGCCGACAGGAAGTCCCGGACCTCCGGGTCAGTAATCGCCGCCATCCGGCCAGCCTAGCGGGCAGGCCGGATGACGGGCGGGGTACGGTCGTCGTCGCGCTCGGCGAGGCGGCGGTCGGCGTCATCGCCGAGGATGTCGCGGGCCAGCTTGGCCAAGACGCCGGACAGCTCCGCGTACTGGTCCGGAGACCACCCGGCGAGCTGCTCGGTCAGCCAGCGCTGCTCAGCGGTGACCAGCTTCTCCGCGGTCGCGGTCCCGGTCGTGGTCAGCACGAGAGTGCCGTCGGCCCGGGTGACCAGCCCGCGGGCGACCAGCAGGTCGCCGGTGGGGCGGCCCTCGGCGAGGGTCAGCCCCGCCAGCCGGGCCAGGTCGGCGCCGGGCATGGCGCCGCCATGCCGGGAGAGCTTGGTAAGTACCCAGCAGGCGCCGCCGGGGAGCTCGATGCCGGCCGCCCGGGCGAGTCGCGCGTACCCGAAGCGGCGCAACTCGGTCGCCGACAGGCGAGCCACGACGCGCTCTGCCTCCTGCTCCGACGACCGCTGGGTCGGCGCGCCGCCCATCGCCTCGCCGAGGTCGGCGGCGCTGGCCGAGCTCTTGAGCGTCTCCCCGGCGGCGGTGCGCAGCGGCACCTCGCGCAGGAACCACGACAGCGCGAACGCGATCAACGCGATCGGGACCGCGGTCAGGAAGACCGGGTGCAGCGCCATGCTGTAGGCGTGCAGGACCGCCTGCTGGACGTCGGCCGGCAGCTGCTTGATGGCGTTGGTGTCGGACTTGATGGCGGCGGCGGAAAAGCCGGGTGGCAGGCCCTTCGCCCCGTGCAGCGCGGCGGTGAGCTGGATGGCCAGCTGGTTGGCGAAGATCGCGCCGAAGATCGACACGCCGAACGAGCCGCCGATCGAACGGAAGAATGTCGCCCCCGAGGTGGCGGCGCCCAGGTCGGCGTAGTTCACCGTGTTCTGCACCGCGATGACGAGGACCTGGATGATCAGGCCGAGGCTGGAGCCGAGCAGGAAGAAGTACAGGTTCATCAGCGGCGTCGCCGTGTGCTCATCCAGCCGCGACAGCAGGAACATCGAGATCGCCATGAGCGCGGTGCCGACGATCGGGAAGACCTTGTACCGGCCGGTGCGCGCGATGAGCTGCCCGCTGCCGATCGAGGTCGCCAGCATGCCCAGCACCATCGGCAGCAGGTAGACGCCGGAGATCGTCGGTGACACGCCGTGCACCACCTGCAGGAACAGCGGCAGGAAGGACAGCGCGCCGAACATCGCGAACCCGGCCGCCAGGCCGATGGCGCTGGCCACCGTGAAGACCGAGTTGCGGAACAGCCGCAACGGCAAGACCGGCTCCGTCGCCAGCCGGGCGCTCACCCACCAGGCCAGCAGCAAAGCCACCGAGGCGACGAACAAGCCGATGATCACCGGTGATCCCCACGCGTAAGTGGTGCCGCCCCAGGAGGTAGCCAGGACCACGGACGTGGCGAACGCCGCGAGCAGCACCGCGCCCGCGTAGTCGATCTTGTGCTTCTGCTTGCGAGACGTGCGCGGCAACACGGTGGCGATGACCGCCAGGGCGAGCACCCCGACGGGCAGGTTGATGTAGAACACCCAGCGCCAGCTGAGGTTGTCGACGAAGAAGCCGCCGAGGAGGGGCCCAGCGACGCTGGACACGCCGAAGACCGCGCCGAACGCCCCCTGGTACTTGCCGCGCTCGCGGGCCGGAACGACATCGCCGACGATCGACTGGGTCAGCACCATGAGCCCGCCGCCGCCGACGCCCTGAATGGCGCGGAAGGCGATCAGTTCGCCCATGTTGCGGGCCTGGCCGCACAGCACCGATCCGATCAAGAAGATCACGATCGCGCCGAGGAACAGGTACTTGCGGCCGTACTGGTCACCCAGCTTGCCCCAGACCTGCGTGGTCGCGGTGGAGGCGAGCAGGTACGCGGTGACCACCCAGGAAAGGTGCGACAGGCCGCCGAGATCGTTGACGATAGTGGGCAGCGCGGTCGACACGATGGTCTGGTCGAGGGCGGCCAGTAGCATCGCGAGCATTAGCGCCAGGTAAATGACGAGCAGTTGCCTGCCGTGCACCTCGCCGGACGCCTCTCGCGATGGCGGCGGCGTGACCGACGTGTCCCCAGTTGTCGCCACGAGACACTTCTACCCCTGGGCGCCGGGGTGATGTCAACGTTTAGCGAGGCACGTTGCCAGGGGCGACCACCGGGACGCGGGTTGCGTCCTTAGCTGGTGACCAGGAGCAGCAAGATGATGGTGGCCGCCAGCCATGCCGCCACCGGGATCATCGCCCCTGCCGTCCACTTGACCTGGCGCATGGTCAGTCCCCTATCAGCTCGCACTCACCGTGCCCAATGATTGTGCGTTTAGGCGACGATACGGCGCGAGCGCTCGCGAGGAGGCGTGTTTCCACGGAAACGCCCCGCTTCCCTCAGGGAGTAAACATCTACCCCCGCAGTTCCCAGCGGGACTACCCGGGGCCGCCCCGGTTATGCCATCCGCTGGCACAACCACGCGAGGGCCATCGGGTACCTGTAGTCGATCGCGGCGTGCGTTCCCGGGAAGATCTCGTAGCGGATCACGTCGTCGCTGACCCCGGCGTCGCCCAGCGCGGCCCGGAATGCCGCCGCCCCGATGTCGAGGTTGAAGTCGTCGGCGTCGCCGGCGTCGATCCAGATCGAGTGCAGCGAGCGCAGCGCGTCGGCGTACCGGGGCACCATCCGCACCGGGTCCCAGTCCAGCCACCTTTGCCACGCGCCCGGCCTGATCACGCCGGTTCGCGGATCGAAGGGCAGCTCCGGCGTCCCGTCGGCCGAGGCGGAGAAGCACGCGGCGACGCCCAGGGTCGCGATCAGCGGCATGTCCTCCGGCTTCGTGAAGGCGACCCGGGACCGGAAGTCGTCCCACCAGCGGAAGACGTCGCCGTCGTACTTGCGCAGGTGCCGGACGACGTTGGCGAACTCCGGCACGTAGCACAGCTCGTAGAGGGTGTCGCCGGCGTGCGTCGCCAGCGCGCCGAACAGGTCGGGCCGCAACATCGGGGTGATCATCGCGCCGAAGCCGCCGCTGGACTTGCCGGTGATCGCGCGCTTGGACCGGTCCGCGATCGTCCGGTAGTGCGCGTCCACCCACGGCACGACCTCGTCGCACAGGTAGGAGTGGTACCGGCCGGTGCCTGGCGAGTCGACGAACTGGCTGCCGCCGTAGGCGGTCCACGCGTCCACGTACACCACGATCGCCGGCGGCGCCTCGCCGCTGGCGAAGACCGCGTCGGCGGTCTCGGGGAACGGCTGCCGGAACGCTGTCCGGTTGCGCCACATCATGACCTGGCCGGTGTACCCCTGGATCACGTAGACCGCCGGGTACCGGCGGTCCGGCTCGGGATGATGCTCCGCGTCGTATCCCGGCGGCACGTACACCAGCAGCGGCCGCTCAGGCGGGTCCCCCAGCGGGTTGCCGCGCAGCAACTCGCTCGTGAACACGTGCTCATCGATCCGCCCGGCCAGCTCCGCGCTCCACGGCAGCATGCTTGACTACTCCTCCCGATCGCGACCCCAAGATCCACAGCATCCCACGCAACGAGCCCGGCCGACTGCCCGCCCCACCGCCTCCGCCCGCCATTCTCGCTCCTAGGGGCTCTGGGGGATTGGTGCTATCCCCCCAGGTGAACGTCAGCATTCGCGCCGCTGAGGACCAGGCAGGGGAAGTCGCCGGGGACCTGGCCGGACAGCCAGGCGGCGAACACGGTGGCGGCGGCCGGCTCGACGGCCAGCCGGAACTCCTCCCACAGCCGGTCGCGGGCGGCGATGATCTGCGCGTCGCTGACCATCGCGAGCCTGGCGTCCCCCGACTCGCAGGCGGCGAGCGCCGTCCGTCCGGCCCGGGCCGCGCCCAGGGCCGAGGCCGCCACGCTGGCCCCGTCGACGGCGACCTCGACCGGGCGGCCCGCGGCGACGGCCGCGTGCAGCGTCGGGCACCCTTCCGGCTCCACGCCGATCACGGTGCGCCGCGCGCCGCCGCCCGGCCCCGGGTGGCCAGCGCCCGGCGCCGACGAGAGCGCGCCCGCCACGCCGGCCAGCAGCCCTCCGCCGCCGACGGGGACGGCGACGACGTCGCATTCGGGCATGTCGGCGAGGATTTCCAGGCCCACCGTGGACTGGCCGGCGATCACCGCCGGATCGTCGTAGGCGTGCACGTAGAGCAGGCCGTCGCGGGCGGCCAGGTGGCGCGCCTCGGTCTCGGCGTCGCCGTAGCTCTCGCCGTACCGGATGACCTCCGCGCCGGCCTCCATGATCCGGCGGGCCTTCACCTCCGGCACGGGGCCGGGCACGTAGACGGTGGCGTCAACGCCCAGCCAGCGGGCGGCGGCCGCGACGCCCAGGCCGTGGTTCCCGCCGGAGGCGGTGACCACGTGGCTCGGCCGACCGCCCGACGCCCGGGGGGCACGGGGGAATGCTCCGTTCGCCTCTGCGGGAGACAGCAGCGCGTTCAGCGCCCCGCGGATCTTGAAGGACCCCGTGACCTGGAGGAACTCCAGCTTGAAGGCGACCGGGCGCCCGCTGACGGTGCCGCGTAGCAGCGGGGTGCGCCGGATGTATGGGCTTATGTTCTCCGCCGCGGCCAGGTAGTCACTAGCGCGCACGCCCCTGCGTTCGGGACTGGAAAAGCCGGTAAAGAGGTCCTGGCTGGGCACGGGCGCTACCTCGCTGCCTGGAAGTGGGTGACCAGCGCGTTGGTCACTGGGCCGGGAGCCTGGAAGTGAGCGAAGTGGGACGCGCCCCGGATGACCGTCAGCCGCGAGTCCTTGATCCCCCGCGCGGTCAGCGCCCCTTGCGGCGGCGGCGCGGCGAGGTCCTCGGCGCCGGAGATGACGAGCGTGGGCGCCTTGATGGCGGGCAGCAGCGGGCGCAGGTCCATCGCGGCGATCGCGTCGCCGCACCCCGCGTACCCGGCGGGGCTCGTGGCCCGCAGCATGCCGGCCACCCCGGCCACCTCACCGGGGCAGGCCGCCAGGAACGCCGGGGTGAACCAGCGCGGTACGACCGTGTCCACGATGGGCTCCATCCCGCCGCCGCGGACGGTCGCGGCCCGGTCCCGCCAGGACTGGGCCGACGGCAGCGGCACCAGGGCCGCGCAGATGACCGCGAGCGAGCTGATCCGCTCAGGCGCGTTCGCGGCCAGCCAGATGCCGACCATGCCGCCCAGCGACACCCCGGCGAACGCGGCTCGCTCGACCCCCAGGGCCGACAGCAGGCCCAGGACGTCGGCACCGAGCTCGGCCATGCTGTAGGGGCCGCGCGGGGCCGGGGACTGGGCACCGGGGACGCCGTGTCCCCGGTGCTCGAACCGGATGACCCGGAAATACCGCGACAGCACCGGGACCTGATGCCGCCAGATCCCCATAGTGGTGCCGATCGGGTTGGCGAGCACGAGGACGGGAGCATCGGGCGCATGCTGCGCCCCGTCGATCGTGACCGCGAGCTTCACGTCAGGCATGCCCGAGACGCTATCTAAAGGTCAAAAAAGACCGTCTCGGCGGGGCCCTGCATGTGGATGTCGAACCGGAGCAGGCCATCGCCGGCCGGCACCGCGATCAGCGTCGCGAGGCGATCATCGGGGACCTGCGCCAGGACGGGGTCGGCCGCGTTGGCCTCGGGCTCATCCGGGAAGTAGATGCGGGTCACTGACCGGTCGAGCATGCCGCGGGAGAACACCGACACGTCGATGTGCGGAGCCTCGACCTGGCCGTCGCCAGCCGGGAGCGCGCCCGGCTTGAGCGTGACGATCTTGAACGAGCCGTCGTGGCCCGTGGGGACCCGGCCGAACCCGCGGAACGCCTTGTCCCCGTCTGGCACCGGGCCGCGCGGGTCGTCGGGGTGCGCGAACCGGCCCTCCGGCGAGGCCTGCCACGTCTCGATGAGCCCGTCCGGGATCGGGTCGCCCGCCCCGTCGAACAGGCGGCCGATGATCGTGATCGCGCCCGCGGTGCCGGCGGGCACCACGTACGGTCCCTGGTCCCAGGGCAGCCGCATCGAGAAGTACGGCCCGACGGTCTGCGAGGGAGTGAGAAGCTCGCCCATGTCTAGTGATCGTGCCCTTCGTCTTCGAAGATGGACGCCTCGCGGCCGCGCAAGACGATGTCGAATCGGTAGGCCAGCGCCCACTCCGGCTGGGTGTCCTCGATCGAGAACGCCGCGATCATCCGCTGCCGGGCCTTCTCATCCGGCACCGAGTTGTAGATGGGGTCCAGCGGCAGCAACGGGTCGCCGGGGAAGTACATCTGGGTGACCAGCCGCTGCGTGAACGCCCGGCCGAACAGCGAGAAGTGGATGTGGGCCGGCCGCCAGGCGTTGTAATGGTTGCCCCACGGATAGGAGCCCGGCTGGATCGTGATGAACCGGTACCGGCCGCCCTGGTCGGTGATGGCCCGGCCGACGCCGTCGAAGTTCGGGTCCAGCGGGGCGGGGTGGTGCTCGCGGGAGTGGCGGTAGCGGCCGGCCGCGTTGGTCTGCCAGATCTCGACGAGGGTGTCCGGCACCGGCTTGCCGCCGGAGTCGCGCACCTGGCCGAAGACGATGATCCGCTGGCCCTGCGGCTCGCCGGCGTGCCCCGCGGTCAGGTCGGCGTCCTGCATCGTGATGAGGTCATCGCCCAGCAGCGGGCCGGTCACCTCGGTCAGCCGGTGCGGCAACAGCACCAGGGGCCTGGTCGGGTGCCGCAGGCCGGTCGACTTGTAGGGCGGGAAGTCCAGCGGCGGGTGGTTGCCGGGCTCCGGCTTGGCGTACGTCGGCAGGACCAGCTCGCCGGGGGCGTGCGGGATCACCAGCCGGTGTTGCGACACTGTCATGAGGAACGCTCCTTTTCAGCGTTGTCCGCTGGCTCTTACTCGCTGGCCTTTTCGCTGGCGTTGAACTTGCGCAGGGCGGCCAGCTCGTGGCTGGTGGGCGGCGCGATGACCTCCGGCTCGGTGGCGAACTGGACGTCCCAGCCGGTCCGCTCCCGGACGGTGTCTCGGCTGACGCCCTCGAAAAGCGCGGTCATGGTGAACTCGCAAGTCCGCGGGTCCGGGGTGAGGATGCCGAGGTCGGTGATGATCTGCCGCGGGCCCTTGCCGCGCAGCCCGAGCTTCTCGCGCGTGCCGGGGCCGTCACCATACCCGACGCTGGTGATGAACTCCACCCGCTCCACGAAGGCGCGCTTGGTCTGCCGGACGATGACGATGACCTCCTTGCTGGAGGCCGCGATCTCGGGCGCGCCGCCGGCGCCGGGCAGCCGGACCTTCGGGTGGGCGTAGTCGCCGCCGACGATGGTGGTGTTGATGTTGCCGAACTTGTCGATCTGCGCCGCCCCGAGGAAGCCGACGTCGATGCGGCCCGGCTGCAGCCAGTAGTTGAAGATCTCCGGGACAGTGATGACCGCGTCGGCGGTCTCGGCGAGGATGCCGTCGCCGATCGACAGCGGCAGCCGGTCCGGCTTGGCCCCGATGGTGCCTGACTCGTAGATGAGCACGAGGTTGGGCGCGTGAGTGGCCCGGGCGAGGTTGGATGCCGCACTCGGCAGGCCGATCCCGACGAAGCAGGAGATTCCGTCGGTGAGGGCGCGGGCCGCCGCGACGGTCATCATCTCGTCAGAGGTGTAGCCCTCGCTCACCGGTGCACCGCCGTCTCCCCGTAGATGTGGTCTTCCAGCCAGCCGCTGAACCTCTGGCGGTCGCGCGCGATCGGGTCCCAGGCCTGGTAGTACTGGTTGTCCCGCTCGGTGTAGCCGGACGCGTAGGAGGGGTGCGCGCCGTTGGGGACGCGGGCCACGTAGCTGACGGCCCAGGCGGGCAGGACGACGGCGGTGGGCCGCGGCTGGAGCTCGTCCACGATCTCCTCGACGGTGACGATCGCCCGCCGGGAGGCGAGCACGGCCTCCTTCTGCACGCCGGCCAGGCCCCACAGCTGCACGTTGCCGTGCCGGTCCGCCTGCTGGGCGTGGATGATCGCGACGTCCGGGTTCAGGGCTTGCACGGCCATCAGGGTCTCGCCGGTGAACGGGCAGGTGATCGGCTTGATCGTGTCGGTCACCTCGGCCAGCCCGGTGCCGGCGTAACCGCGCAGGACCGCGAAGGGCAGGCCGGACGCGCCGGCCACGTACCGGTTGGCCATCCCGGCATGGCTGTGCTCCTCGATCTCCAGCGGCCGCGGCCAGCCGTGCTCGACGGCGTCGCGGAAGCGGTGCAGCGAGCCGACCCCCGGGTTGCCGCCCCAGGAGAAGATCAGCTTGCGGGCGCACCCGGCGCCGATCAGCTGGTCGTAGATGACGTCCGGCGTCATCCGGATCAGCGTCAGGTCACGCCTGCGCTGCCTGATTACCTCATGGCCCGCCGCGAACGGGATCAGGTGCGTGAACCCCTCCATCGCGACCGCGTCACCGTCGTGCACCGCGTCGGCGACGGCCTGCGCGAGCGAGACGATCTCCGCCATGTCGCTCCTGTCCTGGTGTTTACTCAACGATACCTTTTTGCCGCCGCCTAGAGTACAGGCGTTCGCAGAACGGACGCTCGCTGGTGGCCTGCCCCAAACATGCAGGTCGGACGGCTATCGCCAAGGACAATGCCTTATATATTCCCCAAGGATCTATCACTAACTGTGACGATATAAACGCACTTCGTTGGGTTCGCGCGCACCACGGGACCCGGCCGCGCCCGCGCCGGGGCTCCGGCTGTGCTCCGGCGGGCTCCGGCTGTGCTCCGGCTGTGCTCCGGCGGGCTCCGGCTGTGCTCCGGCTGCGCCCCCGCGGGCTCCGGCTGTGCTCCGGCTGCGCCCCCGCGGGCTCCGGCTGTGCCCCGGCGGGCTCCGGCTGTGCCCCCGCGGGCTCCGCCCGCATCTTGCTGTTATCCGCGATCGGCTTCGAGGGTCCGGTTGGCGATGGCGAAGGCGCGGTTGGCGACCGGGACCCCGGCGTACAGGCCGACCTGGAGCAGCACCTCCTGGATCTGCTCCTCGGTGAGCCCGTTGCGCAGCGCCGCCCGCACGTGCATCGCGAGCTCGTCCTCGTGCTGCAGCGCGGCCAGCACCGTGAGCGTGACGAGGCTGCGCTCGGCGCGGGTCAGGCCGGGGCGGGACCAGACCTCGCCCCACGCGTAACGGGTGATGAAGTCCTGGAACGGGGCGGTGAACTCGGTCGTGCCGGCGACCGCCCGGTCGACGTGCGCGTCGCCCAGGACCGCCCGGCGGACCCGCATCCCCTGCTCGGTGCGCTCGCTGTCATCCATGTCGCTGCTCCCTGGTCTGAGTGGGTCACGGGCGCGCTCGCCTCGCCCGGCCGCGCGCCGGCCGCGCATTCACCGCGTTCCTAACGGAGGGAATGCGCATTCGCCGCGCAAGAGCGTATCCGAATGCGCATTTACCGCGTTCCGCGGCGGAGTGAATGCGCAGTCGCCCGCGTGCGGTGACGAGGTAAATGCGCGCATTCACCACGTCACCCGCGGGCGGTGAATGCGCATTTCGCCTTTAGCCGAGGGCGTCCCGGGCGTGGGCGCGCAGCGCCGCGTCGATGAACGCGCCGGACGCGCCCAGGTAGCCCGCCGGGTTCAGCGCCGCCTCGACCTGGTCCGCGGTGATCCCGGCGACGTCGGCGCCCGCGCTTTCCAGCGCCGTCAGCAGCACGTCGCGCAGCGGCAGCCCGGAGCTGACCGCGCGGGCGGCGGCGCCGGCCACCAGGTCGTGCGCCCGCGGGCGGCCAAGCGCATCCGCCAGCAGGCCGGTTACCTGCTCGGCGAGCGGCAGCCCGCCGGAGGCGCCGAGGTTGGCCGCCATCCGCGAGGAGTCGACCCGCAGGCCGGCCAGCAGGTCAACGCCCCACGCGGCGGCCGACCCGGCCAGTCGCAGGACGTCGCTGAACGGCTGCCATTCCGCGTGCCAGGCCCCCGCCGCGCGCTGGTGCTCCTGCTCGGCGCACGCCACGAGCGTCGCCAGCAGCCCCGGCACCTGCCGGGCGCAGCCGAGGATGGCGATCGCGGCGACCGGGTTGCTCTTGTTCGGCATCGCCGAGGAGCCGCCGCGCCGGGGCGCCCTATCTCCTCCGGGGGCCGGCCCCCCGGTGACCCCCCGACTGGGGGAACTACCCGTCCCCCCAGGCCCCCCGGGCCCGGGGCCCTCCAGCACCTCGCCGACCTCGGTCTGGGCCAGCAGCGTGACGTCCCTGGCGATCTTGCCGAGCGCGGCGGTCACCCGCGCCATCGCGGCGGCGACGTCGATGACCCGCAGCCGCTGGGTGTGCCACGGCAACGCCGGGGCCGCCAGCCCGAGCTCCTCAGCCAGCAGGGTCACCACCCGCGGGCCATCGGCGCCCAGCGAGGCGAGCGTGCCCGCGGCCCCGCCGAACTGCACGGCCAGCCGGGTAGCGCGCACGGCTTCCAGGCCGGCCCGCGCCTCGTCCAGGCCGGCCAGCCATCCCGCGGCCACCAGCCCGAACGTCACCGGGACGGCCTGCTGCAGCAGCGTCCGCCCGATCATGAGGGTGCCGCGGTGCGCGGCCGCGAGCCGCGCGGCGGCGTCCGCCGCGGCCGACACGTCGGCCAGCACGGCGTCGGCCGCCTCGCGAGCCAGCAGCATCGCCGCCGTGTCCATGATGTCCTGGCTGGTCGCGCCCTGGTGCACGGCCGGCGCCGCGAACGCCGGGACGCGCCGGGCGAGCACCCGGGCCAGGCCGGGGACGGGATTTCCGGTCAGCTCGGCGGACCGGGCGACCTCGGCGGCCTCGGCCGGCGAGAAATCCCGGGCGGCGGCCGCCTTGGTGACCGCCTCCCCGGCCCCCGACGGCGCCCGCCCGGCCCGCTCCACCGCGCGGGCCAGGCCCGCCTCCACGTCTAGCAGCGCTTGCAGCCACGCGGCGTCACCGGCGCCGGCGCCGCCGCGGTTGAAGACCCCCCCGAACAGTCTGGATGTTCCGGCATTCTGGTCAGGCATGACCGGATGTTATCGTCCGATCATGATCGATGTTCCCGCTGGCGGGCCACAACTCCCGCAGCGCCGCAATCTTGTCACGCAGATCCCCGGCCCGGCCTCGCGCGCGATGACGGCCCGGCGGAACGCGACGGTGGCCCGGGGCGTGTCGACGACGCTGCCGGTGTTCGTCACCGCGGCTGGCGGCGGCATCCTCCTCGACGCGGACGGTAACTCGCTGATCGACTTCGGCTCCGGGATCGCCGTCGCGTCGGTCGGGAACGCGGCGGCCCGCGTCGCCGAGCGGGTCCAGGCGCAGGTCGCGCAGTTCACCCACACGTGCTTCATGGTCACCCCGTACGAGGGGTACGTGGAGGTCTGCGAGGAGCTGAGCCGCAGGACCCCGGGCACCCACGACAAGCGGTCCGCGCTGTTCAACTCGGGCGCGGAGGCGGTCGAGAACGCCGTCAAGATCGCGCGGCACGCCACCGGCCGCCAGGCGGTCGTCGCCTTCGACCACGCCTATCACGGCCGGACCAACCTCACGATGGCCCTGACCGCCAAGAACATGCCCTACAAGCAAGGGTTCGGCCCGTTCGCCGGGGAGGTCTACCGGGTGCCGATGGCCTACCCGCTGCGCTGGCCAGACGGCCCCGAGGCCTGCCGCGCCGAAGCGCTGAAGCTGGTCAAGAGCCTGATCCACGCGCAGGTCGGCGAGGAGAACGTCGCCGCGGTGATCATCGAGCCGATCCAGGGCGAGGGCGGCTTCATCGTCCCGCCGGAGGGGTTCCTGCGCGGCCTGTCGGAGTTCTGCGCCGAGCACGGGATCGTGTTCATCGCCGATGAGATCCAGTCGGGCTTTTGCCGGACCGGTGACTGGTTCGCCTGCGAGCACGACGGCGTCGTCCCCGACCTGGTCACCACCGCCAAGGGCATCGCCGGCGGGCTGCCGCTGGCCGCGGTGACCGGGCGCGCCGAGATCATGGACGCGGTGCACCCCGGCGGCCTCGGCGGCACCTACGGCGGCAACCCGGTCGCCTGCGCCGCCGCGCTCGGCGCGATCGAGACCATGCAGGCCGAGGACCTGCCCGGCAAGGCGCGCCGGATCGGCGACGTCATGCTCCCCCGGCTGCGCAAGCTCGCCTCGGCCTACCCGGCGATCGCCGACGTGCGCGGGCGGGGCGCGATGATCGCGATCGAGCTGACCAAGCCGGGCACGCTGGAGCCGGACCCGGCGGCCACCGCCGCCGTCGCGGCGGCCTGCCACCAGGCCGGCCTGGTCGTGCTGACCTGCGGGACCTTCGGCAACGTGCTGCGCTTCCTGCCCCCGCTGGTCATCGGGGAGCCGCTCCTGGAGGAGGGCCTGGACATCCTCGAGGACGCCTTCGCCATTATTTAAAGTGCACTGCTTAAAGGCTCAGTGCTTAAAGGCTCAGTGAAGGCCTTACGGGCGCTCCGGGCCAAACGAGACCGGCTGACTGTCCATGGTCAGCCGGTCCGCCACGTGCGGCTCAGGAGGCCGGGTACTCGACGGTGATGTTGCCGCCGCTGGTGGTCGCGGTGATCTTGTAGGGGGACGACTGGTCGATGTTCACGTCCCGGTTGACGTCGCCGCCGCCAGTGGTCGCGGTGAGGTCGTATCCGCCGCCGCCCGGGCGGCGCGGGACGATGATCGTGATGTCGCCGCCACCGCTTTGGATGTCCAGGTTCGCTGGCACGACGGTGAGGGTCAGCCCGATGTTGCCGCCGCTGGTTACCGCCGTCACGTCGCGGGCTTCGATGCCCGTGCCGGTGATGTCCCCGCCGCCGGTGTGCACGCTGGTAACCCCGAAGATCCGGTCGACGGACACGTTCCCGCCGGAGGTGGTCACCGAGAGGGGGCCGGACAGGTCGCTGACGTTCACGTCGCCGCCGCCGGTGCTCAAGGTGACGGCCCCGGACAGGCCGGCCGCCGTCACGTTCCCGCCGGCGGTCGACGCGTTGACCACCGCGGCGACGGGCAGGTCGACATGGGCGTTGAGCTCGCAGTTGGTCATTGACCAGAAGGGGCAGCCCAGCCGGACCCCCACCGCCCCGGCGCCGTCGTTCCAGAAGATCTTCGGGCGGACGAGGCTGTAGTTGACCGTGCCGGTTAGCAGGGCCGTGCCGAGGTCCGCGGGGACACCCCGCAGGCCCACGTCACCGCCGCCGACGTTCATCGTGAAGTGCCCGTCGCTCATCGCCAGCCGATGGCTGACCGGGAAGCTGGCCCGGCCCACGTTGCCGACGAGGTTGAAGCCGGCCAGGAGGATCGTCCCGACCATGACCGGCACGCCGAAGGCGAGGGTCAGGCGGCGGCCGAGGGTCAGCGGCAGGGCGTCGGCTGCCCCGGCCGCCGGGGTGGCTGGCGGTGAGGCGGAGAGGGTGGTCACGTGGGTGCTCCGTTCAGGTAGCGCAGGACGGCGAGGACCCGGCGGTGGTCTTGGTCCGCCGGCGCGAGGCCGAGCTTCATGAAGATGTTGTTGATGTGCTTTTCGACCGCGCCGCCCCCGACGACCAGCGATTGCGCGATGGCGGAGTTGGAGCGGCCCTCGGCCATGAGCGACAGGACGTCCCGCTCGCGCGGTGTCAGGCCGCCGAGCGGGTGCCGGCTGCGCGCGAGCAACTGGGCGACCACCTCGGGATCCAGGGCGCTGCCGCCGGAGGCGACCCGGCGCAGCGCGTCCAGGAAATCCGCCACGTCGGCGACCCGGTCCTTGAGCAGGTAGCCGACGCCGTGCGGGCGGCCGGCGATGAGCTCGGTGGCATACCGTTCCTCCACCCACTGCGACAGCACGAGCACCCCGATGTCCGGCCAGCGGTCACGGACCAGCAGCGCGGCCCGCAGGCCCTCGTCGGTGAAGGTGGGCGGCATCCGCACGTCGACGACGCAGATGTCCGGCTGGGTGTCAGCGACGGCGCGCAGGAAGCCCTCGGCGTCCCCGCTGGTCGCGACGATGTCGTGCCCCTCGTCGGCCAGCAGCCGGATCAGGCCCTCGCGCAGCAGCACCGAATCCTCGGCGATGGCTATCCGCAGGACCTGCCCGGGCTCCGCCGCTGAGCCTACGCGCATGGCAGCACCGCCGCGATGATCGTCGGGCCGCCGGACGGGGACTCCACCGTCAACCGCCCGTCCACGCCGGCGACCCGGTCGGCGAGGCCGGCTAGCCCCGACCCGTGCGCGTCCGCGCCGCCAACCCCGTCGTCGCTGATCATGATGTTCAAGGTGCCCGGGTAGCCGTAGCCTTCGACCACGACCTTCGCGCTGCTGGCCCGCGAGTGCTTGGCGACGTTCGTCAGCGCCTCGGCGACGACGAAGTAGGCGACCGCCTCGACGGCCGCGCGGGGCCGGACCGGCACCTCGACGTGCACCGCGACCGGCAGCGGGCAGCGGGCGGCCAGCCCGGACAGCGCCGCGTCCAGCCCCCGGTCGGTGAGCACCGGCGGGTGCACTCCGCGCACCAGGTCACGCAGCTCGGTCAGCGCCGCCTTGGCCTCAAGGTGCGCCCGGTCGACCAGGTCGGCGGCGGCGTCGACGTCGTCGGTGAGCTTCGCCTTAGCCCGGCCGAGCTCCATCGCCAGCGCCACGAGCCGCTGCTGCGCGCCGTCGTGCAGGTCACGCTCGATGCGCCGCCGCTCAGCCTCGGCCGCGTCGACCACCCGGTCCCGGCTGGTCTCCAGCTCCGCGACGCGGGCCGCAAGGTCGGCGTGCGGGGCGAGCAGGAGGCGCGCCAGCGCCGCGTCGGCGAGCGCCAGGCTCCGGGTCACCCGGGGCGCGGCCAGCAGCAAGCCCGCGCCGCACAGCACGCAGGCCGCCAGCACGGGCGGGATGGCGCGGAGCACGTGCCCGTCGATGACGGCGCCGCCGGAGGGCAGCGACCCGTCGTACAGCGGGAGCGTGAGCAGCACCAGCCCTACCGACCAGGTGACGATGGCCAGCGCCCAGCAGGCCAGGCTCACGGGCAGCCGGGCCAGGGCGTAGCCGACCTCGCCCCAGGTGGCCCGCTGCGCGTACGCCTTCCAGCGCGGCACCAGCCAGAACCGGTACCCGGCCCGGCTGACGGCGGGCCAGGCGGGGATCCGCTGGCCGACCAGGAACTCGAACCGCGCCCGCTCGAACTGGGCGAGCCAGCCCAGGAGCCGGAGCATGAGGCCGATGACCGGGAAGCCGCACAGCATCAGCGGAAGCAGCCCCACGCCGAGGGTCAGGAGGGTGACGACGCCGAAGAACGCCGCCGCGCCGACAATGACGCCGGCGGTGTGGTGGATGAGGGCGAGCCAGGTGCGCCCCGCCACCAGGTCGCGGATCAGGAACATGACAATCACGCTAGGGCAAAAACGCCGGGCCCGGTGAGGGGCTGCTCCCCCGGATATGGGGTGAGGCAAACCCCACCACGTAATCGGCTGCTTACCCTATCGCGGGCGATCGCCCCCGCGCGGGACCCTTGCGGTCATGAGCGCATCGAAGAAACCTCTTGTGGAACGGGTGGCTGGCTGGTCAGCCCGGCACAAGGTCATCGCGGTCGTCGGCTGGCTAGTGTTCGTCGTCCTCGCCTTCACCGTCGGCCAGCACTTCGGCCAGGGCAACGTCTCCAGTTACGATCCCGGGCAGGCCGGGCAGGCCGAGCGCGTCATGGACCGCCCGGTGGTCAAGCAGCCGCCCGCCGAGACGGTCCTCGTCCAGGCCCGCGACGCCCGCCGGTCATACGCCAGCGACGCCGACATGCACCAGGCCGTGGCCCAGGTGGTCGCGGCGCTGCGGGCACTGCCCGGCTCGGCCACGGACATCCGCTCCCCGCTGACCAGTCCCGGCATGACCAGCGGGCGCTCGGCCCTGGTGACGTTCACCGTCCCCACCCGGGACGCCAATGACGACGGCACGACCCAGGTCGCGCCCGCGATGAGCGCGGTCGCCTCCGTCGCGGCGGCGCACCCGGGGCTGAAGATCGAGGAAGCCGGCAGCGCCAGCCTGAACAAGGCGATCGGCAAGAGCACCGGGGCGGACTTCCGCAAGGCGGAGGTGACCTCCGTCCCGGTGACGCTGGTGCTGCTCCTGCTGGTTTTCGGCGCGCTGGTCGCGGCGGGCATCCCGCTGCTGCTGGCCGGGACCGCGGTGATCTCCGCGATCTCGCTGCTGGCCATCCCCGGCCACTGGCTGCCCGTGAGCGGCACGACCTCCTCCATCGTGCTGCTGGTCGGCATGGCCGTCGGCATCGACTACTCGCTGTTCTACCTGCGCCGGGTCCGTGAGGAACGCGCCCTGGGGCACACCACCCGCGCGGCGCTGCACACCGCGGCCCGCACGTCGGGCAAGGCCATCGTGGTGTCCGGGCTGACGGTGATGATCTCGCTGGCCGGGCTGTTCCTGACCGGGATCGACGTGTTCTCCGGGGTCGCGATCGGCACGATGATGGTGGTCGGCATCGCCGTCCTCGGCTCGCTGACGTTCTTGCCGGCGCTGCTGTCGCTGCTGGGCAAGGGCACCGACCGCGCCCGCATCCCGTTCCTGGGCAAGCGGCAGGCCGCCGCCCGGGAGTCGCGACTGTGGCACGCGGTCGTCAACCAGGTGGTGCGCCGCCCGCTGGTCTGGGGCGGGGTGACCCTGGCGGTCCTGGTGGCGCTGGCCACGCCGCTGCTGGGCCTGAAGCTGCAGGACGCCGGCATCCACGACCTGCCCACCAGCGTCCCGGTCGTGCGCAGCCTGCTCGACATCCAGCAGGCCTTCCCCGGCGGCCCCGAGCCCGCGCAGGTGGTGGTGGCCGGCGACAACCTGACCGGGCCGGCGGTCCGCTCGGCCATCGCCGGGCTGCACGCCCAGGTGGCGGCCACCCACGGGGAGATCCGCGAGCCGATCACGACGCAGTTGTACGGCCCGCCCGGTGCGGATCAGGTGCTCATCGTGAACGTCCCGCTGGCCGGGGCCTCGGGCACCGACCCGGCCTCGGTAACCTCCCTGGGGGCATTGCGCGATCACGCCCTCCCGGCGACGCTCGGGAAAGTGCCCGGGGTGAGCTACGCCGTGGGCGGGCTGACGGCCGGCAACCACGACTTCAACGCGCAGCTGAGCAGTCGCACCCCGCTCGTGCTGGCCTTCGTCCTGGGGCTGGCGTTCCTCCTCATAGGCATCACGTTCCGTTCGGTGGCGATTCCGACGGTGACGATCATCCTCAACCTGGTCTCGGTGGGGGCCGCCTACGGCCTGATGACCTGGATCTTCCAGGACGGGCACCTGCAGGGACCGCTGGGCTTCACCCCCTACGGCGGCGTCACGCCGTGGCTGCCGCTGTTCATGTTCGTGCTGCTGTTCGGCCTGAGCATGGACTACCACGTGTTCATCCTCAGCCGCATCCGGGAACTGCGGCAGCGCGGGGAATCAGCGCGCACCGCCGTCGCCGGCGGGATCGCCAGCAGCGCGGGCGTGGTGACCAGCGCGGCGGCGATCATGGTCGCGGTGTTCTCGATCTTCGCGACGCTGTCCATCATCGAGTTCAAGGTGTTCGGGATCACCATGGCGGCCGCGGTGCTGCTGGACGCCACCGTGGTGCGGGGGGTGCTCCTCCCGGCGGCGCTGTCCCTGCTCGGCGAGCGCCTGTGGCCCCGCCGGCGGGAGGCGCTCGCCGGTATCCCCCATGACGGAACTGAGGTAACAATGGTCAGGTGACCGCCATCGAAGCACGGGGCGCCCGTGAGGGGAGCGCCTGGGCGGTGCCGCCAGGGCCGGCGGCACCGCCTGAGCTTTCGCTGTCGGGCGTGACGGTGCGGTTCAACGTGCTGACCGCGCTGGACAACGTGAGCCTGTCGGTCCGGCCCGGGGAGATCGTGGCGCTGGCCGGCGAGAACGGGGCCGGGAAGACCACCCTGATCAGGTCGGTCGGCGGGGACGTGGCCCCCGTCGCCGGGGAGATCCGGCTGGGCGGGCGGGTGGTGATGTCCGACCCGGTCGCGGCCAGCCGGCTGGGGATCCGCATCGTGTGGCAGGACCTGGCGCTGTGCGACAACCTCGACGTCGCCGCGAACGTCATGCTCGGCATCGAGCGGCGGCGGCACCTGCTGTCGGAGGTGTCGCTGCACCGGGACGCGGTCGCGCTGCTGCGGCGGCTGGGCATCCCGCTGCGCGAGACCACCACCTTGGTCCGGGCCCTGTCGGGCGGTCAGCGCCAGATGGTGGCGGTCGCCCGGGCGATGGCGCACAATCCCCGGCTGCTGCTGCTCGATGAGCCCACCGCCTCCCTCGGCGTCCGGGAATCACAGCTGGTCGAGGAGCTCATCACCCGGCTGCGCGAGCAGGGCACCACCGTGGTGCTGTCGTGTCACGACATCGGGCAGATGTTCCGGCTCGCGGACAAGATCGCGGTGCTGCGGCACGGGCGGCTGATCGCCGAGGTCGCCCCGTCCGAGGTGCACCCCGATGACGTGGTGGCGCTGATATCCGGGCAGAAGGTGGACTCCTCGGCGCGCCGGCAGCTGACCCGGCTGCACCGGCTGGCCGGCCGCCTGACCTCGTCGGACCCGTCCTCCAGCCTGTCGCTCATCTTGTCGGCGCTGGGCGCGGCCCTGGGCAGCGAGCGGCTGTGCATCCACCTGCCGGAGGAGTCCGCCGGCGGCGAGTCGTCCACGCTGGCCTGCGCGGCCTCCTTCGGCGTGCCCGCCCCGCTGCTGGCGGCCTGGTCACGGCTCCCGGTGGGAGCCGCCGGCGGCCCGGTGGGCCTGGCCGCGACCGAGCGGCGCCCCGTGATCGAGGACAACATCCGGGCCGTGCCCGGGTCCTGGGCGCCGTTCGGGGACCTGGCGCGGGTGGCGCGGGTGGCGAGCTCGTGGTCGGTGCCGGTGATCGGGCCGGGCGGGCTGCTCGGCGTGATCACGGTATTCCGCTCCATGACCGGCAAGCCGCAGCGCGATGACCTGGACCTGGCCACCTTGTACGCGGGGTACGCGGCCAGCGCCATCGAGCGGGACCAGCTGCTGGAGCAGGTCACGGCGCGCAACCGGGTGCTGGAGACGATCCGCGAGGTGCTGCAGACCCTCGCGGGGGCGTTCCCGGTCGCTGGCGGGCTGTCGATCGCGCTCGACGCCGTGCGCGACGGGCTTGGCGCCGACGAGGTTGCCCTGGTGACGGCGTCCCCGGCCGCTGGCTGGGATGCCAATGGCGGGACCGCCGCCGCGGGCGTGCGGGCCTACTCGGGCGGCTTCGCCGCCATTCCCGGCTCGCTGCTCGCGGCCGCGGAGTCGGTGCTGGCCCGCGGTGAGCCGGACGGGATCGCGCTGCCGGGGCTGGCCGCCGACGCTGGACGGGTACTGTCGGTGACGTTCGCGGCCCCGGGAGGGCGCACCGTGCTGCTGGCCTGCTGGCACGAGAGCGCCGGCTCGCACGCGAACGTGGTGACCGACAGCTGGACGGACCTGGTCGAGGACGCGGCGCACAGCTTCCGGCTGGCCCTGGAGCGGGAGAGCGCCAGCGCCGCCCATGAGGAGGCGATGGCGCTGCGCCAGTCCCAGGAGATGCAGCACGCCTTCCTGCGGCGCCTGTCCCATGAGCTGCGCACGCCGCTGACCGCGATCACCGGCTACGCCTCCAGCCTGCTGCAGGAGGACGTGACCTGGGACGCCGAGTCCCAGCAGCGTTTCCTGTCCCGGATCTCCGCCGAGTCCTCTCGGCTGGGCCGGCTGGTCAACGACCTGCTGGACTTCTCCGCGATCGAGTCGGGGATCTTCCGGCTGCAAAGCGACTGGTGCGACCTGCCGCTGGTCATCGACGCGGCGGTGGCGCTGCTGCCGCCCCGCGGCGCCCCGTTCGTGGAGGTCAAGACCGCGGCTGAGCTGCCCGCGATCTGGGCCGATCATGACCGGCTGGAGCAGGTCTTCGTCAACTTGCTGGGCAACGCGCTCGGGCACAACCCGCCCGGCACCCGGGTCACGGTCACCGCCGAGGCCGCCGCGGCCGGCGCCGGGGCGCCCGCCACGGTCACGGTACGGGTGACCGACGACGGTGAGGGCATGTCCCCAGAACTGCTCACCGCGTCCGCCGCGGCGATGGCGGCGGTCCGCCGGCCCCGGCGGCGCGGCGACGCCGGGGCGG
Organism: Streptosporangiaceae bacterium; assembly: GCA_025934375.1. Classification (GTDB taxonomy): domain Bacteria; phylum Actinomycetota; class Actinomycetes; order Streptosporangiales; family Streptosporangiaceae; genus Trebonia. The sequence goes on from JAICYD010000049.1 coordinate 24,460, forward strand.
GGCTCGGGCTGTCGATCGCCCGTGGCATCGTGGCGGCGCACGGCGGCGTGATGGATCTGGAGCAGGCTACGCGGGGCACCAGCTTCCGGATTACCCTGCCAGTGGAGCGGCCGCAGAAGGGACCAGAGGACGGTGAATGACAGCGTGAGCGCCGCGGGGGGCATGCCGACGAAGGTCCTCATCGTCGAGGACGACCCCAACATCGTGGACCTCATCCGGTCCAACCTCGCCGTTCGCGGCTTCGACACGGTGGTCTCCACCGACGGCGCGAAGGTGCTGGCCCAGCTGGACACCGAGCAGCCCGACATGGTGCTGCTGGACCTGATGCTGCCGGAGGCGGACGGGTTCGAGCTGTGCCGCCAGATCCGCGAGCGGTCGCCGGTGGCGATCATCGTGGTATCGGCCCGCGGCGGGGAGCGAGACAAGGTCACCGCGCTGAACATGGGCGCCGACGACTACATGACCAAGCCGTTCGGAATCGAGGAGCTGCTGGCCAGGATCCTGGCCACCTTGCGGCGGACCCGGCCCGCCGCGGTCGCCGGGGACGTGGCCGGGGCCGTGGCGCCGACGGTCATCGACATCGGTGACATCCGGGTGGACCTGGCCAGCCAGCAGGTCCGGCTGGCCGGGCAGAAAGTGCACCTGACCCCGACCGAGTTCGCGTTGCTGCGCGAGCTGGCGGTGCACCGGGGCAAGCTGCTGTCCAGCGCGCACCTGCTGCGCCGGGTATGGGGCCACGGGTATGAGACCGAGACCGAATATGTCCGCGTCTATATCCGGCGGCTGCGGGCCAAGCTGGAGCCGCCGGGCAGCACGCCGCTGATCGTCACCCAGCCCCGCGCCGGGTACCGCATCCCCGCGGAGTGACGACCTCCGGCGACGCGCCTTACACCCCTGTCGTGCTGGTCACATCGACGCCCGTATAGTTGCGCCGTGACTCATGACCGTTCGCGCACCGTAGCAGGCCATCGCTCCCGGCATGCATTCACGCTTTTTTAACGGAATTTACGATCATGTTAACTGGTGCGTTTCCAGGCTCGGTCCTACGCTCATGACGAAGTTACCGGTCTTCAAGTGACCGGCATGTGCGGATTTGACTACCACATGCCCGCACAGGGCCTGGACATGTCACGGCATATTAAAGCGAGGTATATTCGTGGCTTATGTAACGAAAAGGACAACAAAGAGAGCGGGGCTGGCCGTCGCTGGCGTCAGCGCCGCTCTTCTCATAGCGGCCTGCAGCTCAAGCACGAGCTCTAGCACCAGTGCCGCCACCAACCCGACGAGCGCGCCGGCCACCAGCGCCTCGTCCTCCGCGAGTGCCAGCGCCAGCGCGCCGGCGCTCTCCGTGAGCGACATCACGCCGGACTTCACCGCGCTGAGCCAGCTCACCTCGCTAGCCTCGGCCGGCAAGGGCAGCGTGGCGGTCATCCTCCCGGACACCACGTCCTCCACCCGGTGGCAAGAGTTCGACGCGCCCTACATCAAGGCCGCGTTCAAGGCGGCCGGCCTGTCGGATGCCGACCTGACCGTGCAGAACGCGCTGGGCAGCGACCAGACGCAAAAGAGCATGGCCGAGTCGGCCATCACCAAGGGCGCCAGCGTGCTGGTCATCACGCCGCTCGACTCCGGCACCGGCGCCGCCATCGAGCAGGCCGCCAAGGCGGCCGGCGTGGCGGTCATCGACTACGACCGGCTGACCCTCGGCGGCACCCGCGGCTACTACGTCAGCTTCGACAACGTCAAGGTGGGCACCGTCATGGGCCAGGGCTTCACGCAGTGCGTGAAGGACTGGAGCGTCAAGAGCCCGAACGTCATCGTGATGAAGGGCGCGCCCACCGACAACAACGCGACCCTGTTCGCCCAGGGCTACCTGGGCGTGCTGAACCCGATGTTCTCGGCCGGCACGTACAAGGACGTCAGCAACCCGCCCGGATCCTGGGACCCGCCGACGTCGCTGAGTGAGTTCCAGCAGCAGTACACCGCGCACAAGAACATCAACTCGGCGCTGATCCCGAACGACGCCAACGCCGCGGCGATCATCCACTACCTGCAGAACCAGGGCATCAAGCCCAAGACGTTCCCGACCACCGGTCAGGACGCGTCGCTGGCTGGCCTGCAGAACATCCTGGCCGGCTACCAGTGCGGCACCGTGTACAAGCCGATCTACTTCGAGGCGGGCGCCACCGCCGCGCTGGCGATGTACCTGCGGGCCGGGCAGACCCCGCCGGCCTCGCTCGTCAACGGCTCCGTGCAAGACAGCCAGGCCAAGGTCGCCGTTCCGTCCGTGCTCGCCAACCCGATGTGGGTTACCCCGGCGAACATGAACGACACGGTCATCAAGGACAAGTTCGTGCCGGCAGCTCAGCTCTGCGCGGGCCAGTACGCGGCAGCGTGCAAGGCCGCGGGGATCACTGCGTAGCTGATGGTCGCGGACAACGCACCCGCGCAGGCGCAGCAGCCTCTGCTGCGCCTGCGCGGCGTTAGCAAGACATTCGGGCCCGTTCAGGCCCTGACTGGCATCGACCTCGACATCCCCGCCGGGCAGGTGACCGCCCTGGTCGGCGACAACGGCGCGGGCAAGTCCACGCTGATCAAGACGATCGCGGGGATCTGGGAGCCAGCCGCTGGCCAGATCATCTGGCAGGGCAAGCCGGTGCACTTCCGGTCTCCCAAGGACGCCACCGATATCGGGATCGCCACGGTCTACCAGGACCTCGCGCTCGCCGACAACCTCGACATCGTGCAGAACATGCTGCTCGGGCACGAGGTACTGCGGCACGGCCTGCTCGATGAGATCACGATGGAGCAGACCGCCAAGCAGACGCTGGCCGAGATGCGGGTCACCACCGTGCGCAACATCCGCCAGCCGGTCGGCTCGCTGTCGGGCGGGCAGCGGCAGGCGATCGCGGTCGCCAAGGCCGTGATGCTCAACGCCAAGCTGGTCATCATGGACGAGCCGACGGCCGCGCTGGGCGTGTCCCAGACCGCCCTGGTGCTCGAGATCATCACCAACCTGGCCAGCCAGGGCATCGCGGTGCTGGTGATCTCGCATAACCTGATCGATGTCTTCAAGGTGGCGGACCGGCTGGCGGTGCTGTACCTGGGCCGCATGGCCACCGCGGGCCCGGTCGCGAACTACGACACGGCGTCGGCGGTGCACTGGATGACCACCGGCACGGGCCCCAGCGGCAATGGCTCGGCCGCGCGCAACGATGCGGGCCTCGGAGGGTTGAGCGATGGCTAATCTCAGGGAACCGGACGAGATCATCGCCGCGTCCAACGCGGACGCGTCGGCGGAGCTGCTGGCCAACTCGGTCGGCGACTACGCCCGGATCTGGAGCAGGCGGATCCGCAGCGGCGAGAGCGGCGCGCTGCCGGTCATTATCGGCCTGATCGCGATCGTCATCTTCTTCTGGGTCAAGAGCCCGTCGTTCATGACTCCGGGCAACCTGGTCAACCTGATGACGCAGTCGGCCTTCATCATCACGCTCGGCATGGCCGAGATCTTCGTGCTGTTGCTGGGCGACATTGACCTCGCGGCCGGGTTCACCGCCGCCTGCGGCGCGGTCATCGCCTTGTGGATGCTCGCGCTCGGCGACCCCTGGTGGGCCTCGGTCATCGTCGCGCTCATCGCCTGCGCCGCCTACGGGGCGCTGCAGGGGACGATCACCGCGCGACTCGGGTTGCCATCGTTCGTGGTGACGCTGGCCGGCCAGCTCGGCCTGTCCGGCCTGCTGCTGTACCTGGTCGCCCGGACCGGCAGCATCGGCACCGGCGGCGTGATCCCCCTGCACGACAAGGTGATCAACGGCATCGAGGGCAGCCAGCTCAGCGGGCCGGTGACCTGGATCGTGATGATCGTCATCGCGGTGCTCGCGGCGGCGGTGATCTTCTTCGGGGACTTCCGCCGCAGATCCAGCGGCCTGGTCGCGCCGCCGGTGTCCATCACGGCGCTGAAGATGCTCGCCATCATCGCCGCGTGCCTGATCGTCGCGTACGTCGCGAACCTCAACCGGGGCCGCCTCATCGTGATCAAGGGCATGCCGTGGGCTGTGCTCGTGGTGCTCGCCATCCTCGCGATCTGGACGATGCTGCTGGGGCGGACCCGCTTCGGCCGGTACGTCTACGCGATCGGCGGCAACGCCGAGGCGGCCCGGCGGGCCGGCATCAACGTCAACCGCATCCGCACGATCGCGTTCACGCTGTGCGGGCTGACGGCGGGCATGACCGGCATCATCTACGCCTCGTACCTGGGGTCGATCTCCACCGGCGTCAACGGCGGGCAGAACGTGCTCAACGCCGTGGCGGCGGCCGTCATCGGCGGGACCAGCCTGTTCGGCGGGCGCGGCAAGATGCTGCACGCCGTGCTCGGCGGCCTCGTGGTGGGCGTCATCTACAACGGCCTGGAACTGCTCGGCTTGTCCGCGTCCGCGCAGCTGATGTGGACGGCGCTGGTGCTGCTGGCCGCGGTGATCGTCGACCGCCTGACCCGGCGCGGCCAGGTCGCCCGGTAATCGGGCCGCCCCGATAATGTGAGGCGTGGCAGATAGCAGCCTGGTGGGGCGGCGCGCCAGAAGGCGCGCCGTCCACCAGTGCGTTGGGGGCGGGCTCGCCGAGCTCGTCCCCGACTTGTCCCGGGCGGGCAACTGGCTGCTGTTCATCGAGGGGGTCCCGCAAAGCCAGGTGGACCTCGACGACCCGGCCTTCCTGGACTTCGAGTACGTCCGCCGGATCGGGCACGCCATCGACGTGGCGTTCCCGCAGGGCGCGCCGCTGCGGGCACTGCACCTGGGCGGCGGGGCGATGACGCTGCCGCGGTACATCGCGGTCACCCGGCGCGGCTCGGCCCAGGTCGTCGCGGAGACCGACACCGCCCTCACCGAGCTCGTCCGCGCTCACCTGCCACTGCCCGGTTCACGGGTCAGCGGCGGGCGCATCCGGGTCCGCGCGCAAGACGCCAGGAAGGTCCTCGAGTCGGCCCGCCCGCGCGGCTATGACCTCGTGGTCAGCGACGTGTTCGCGGGCGCGCGGACCCCGTTCCACATGACCACGGCGCAGTGCGCGGACGCGGCGCGGCGCGCACTGCGCGAGGACGGGATCTACGCGGTCAACGTGGCCGACGGTCCTCCCCTGGCGCATGCCCGCTCCCAGGTGGCGACCATTTCCTCGGTGTTCCCCGAGGCGGTCATGATCGCCGAGCCTGGCGTGCTGCGCGGGCGGCGGACCGGCAACCTGGTCCTGATCGCGGGCACCCGGCCGCTGCCGGTCACCAAGCTGCGGCGGCTGGCGGCCGCCGACCCGTTCCCGGCCCGGGTGATCGATGGCACAGAACTCGCCAAGTTCGCCTCAGGTGCCACACCGGTCACCGACGCCGACGGCCTGCCTGCGCAGATGCCGCAGGCAACAGACTGGTAACACACCCAGTTCGGGTATTGAGCGGCCCCCTGGTGCGTTTAACCTGTCGGCATGGACATGCCGCCGGCTGGATGGTACCCCGACCCGTACGGGGCACCTGACTTGCTGCGCTGGTGGGACGGGTCCGCCTGGACCCAGCACACCCATGAAGGCAGCGTCTCGCAGGCACCCGACGCCGCGAGCACGTCACTGGACATGACGCGGGTGGGCGAGGCGCCAGGGACGGCGGGCAGGCACGCGGCCGGCACGAGCGTCCAGCGGCTGACGCCGTCGCCGGTCATCGTCCAGTCCACGGTCACCGCGCGCGGCCCCCAGGATGCGACGGTCGTGCAGCCGGCCGCGATCCCGCCCGGCGTCAACCCGTCGTGGCCGAACGCCGGCCCCGCGGGAGGATACGGGGCACCGCCCCGCGACGACGGCGACGGCACCCGGGTGCTGATGGTGAACGAGTCCACGTGGACCAGCCCCGGCGGGCCGGGCGGCCACGGCGGCCGGGCCGCCGGCTACCAGGACCCGCGCCGCCGCCGGCTGATGCTAGGCGGCCTGCTCGCGGGCGGGACGGCGATCGCGCTGGCGCTCATCGCCCTCGTGGTCAACAGCCTCAGCTCATCGGCCCCGCCGGTCACGACCACGGCGCAGAACACGACGCCGCCGGCCTCCACGGCCCCCGCGACCCCCTCGGCCACGCCCACGTCGTCCAGCCCCGCGCCATCGCCGACGGCGTCCATCGCGACCGTTCCCGGCGGGGTCAGCGACAGCATCTCGGGCATGTCGTACCCGCTGCTGGCCTCCCCGTGGGCGAACGGCTGCCCGGCCACCCTCAGCAGCCAGCAGACGGCCACCTGGACCGCCGGCGAGTCAGCCCTGGCCGGGCAGGTCAACTCCAACGGCCAGCAGGTGAACTGGTACGCCGAGGCATGCTCCGGGCCGCTGCCGCAGCAGTACGGGTACAACGGCGTGGCCGACCTCGAGCCGGCCGCGATGAACGTGCTCAACGCGATCGACGGCCCCTACTACGGCGCGCTGAACCACAGCCGCACCCAGCTGGCGAGCACGCCCGTGTCGATCGGCGGCCATCCGGGCTGGGAGATCAAGTACCTGATGACCTACCCGGACGCGGCGAGCCAGGGCCTGGCCTGGAACAGCGAGGAAGGCGCGGTAGTGCTGGCCGACCAGGGCAACGGGCTGCCGCCGTCGGTGTTCCTCGTCTCGGTGCCCAGCAACCTCAACGTGGCCACCGTGGACGCCGTCGTCGGATCCCTGACGATGACCGTCACCCAGCAGCCCGGCAGCCAGCCGACCACTACCCCGCCAAGCACCGACAACGGCGGCGGGGGCGGCGGGGGCAATGGCGGCGGGGGCGGGGGCAACAACCCCTGACCGGGGCGGCTCAGTGTCCGGGCCGCGGCTCAGCGGCCGCGCTGTCAGCGAGCCGCAGGTGGAGGAGGTCCGGGTACTCGGCGCGGCAGGCCCGGCAGGCCGCCACGTGCCGCTTCGAATGGGCGAGCCAGTCGCGGACCGGCAGCAGGTCCGCGTAGTCGGCGCTGCAGGCCGCGCAGGCGGCCAGATGCCGCCTTATCGCGGTGTGTTCCTCCCGTTCCAGCGCGCCCATGAGGTACGCGCCCAGGTCACCACGCGAGCCGGCGCAGCCCGAGGTTCCATCGGATGTCGAAGTCGCCACGACACTGATACGTCGGCGGGCGGCGAAGCGTTCACTGGGGCCATCAACGCGGAGCTCCGGGTCGCCAGGGCGACCCGGAGCTCCCGCGCGGACGCGTTACCGGTTGCCGGGGAAGTTCAGGTCGGGCCGGGCGGCCGGGGTGGCGGTGCGCGGCCACTTGCTGGTGACCACCTTGGAGCGGGTGAAGAAGTGGAGCGCGTCGGGGCCGTAGGCGTGGGTGTCGCCGAACAGCGAGGACTTCCAGCCGCCGAAGGAGTACGCGGCGGCGGGGACCGGGATCGGGACGTTGATGCCGACCATTCCGACCTCGACCTCGTTCTGGAAGCGCCGGGCGAGCGCGCCGTCGGTGGTGAAGATCGCGGTGCCGTTCCCGTAGGGGTTGGCGTTGATCAGGTCCAGGGCGTGGTCGAACGAGGGTGCCCGCACCACGCTGAGGACCGGCCCGAAGATCTCGTCGGTGTAGATCGACGCCTCCGGCGGCACGTTGTCGAAGAGCGTGGGGCCCAGCCAGAAGCCGTCCTCGCCGCCGTCAACGTCGGCACCCCGCCCGTCGATGACGAGCTTGGCGCCCGCCTGGACGCCGGCGTCGATGTAGGAGGTGACCCGGTCACGGTGGGCGCCGGTGACCAGCGGGCCCATGTCGCAGCCGCGCCGCCCGTCGCCAGTGCGCAGGTGGGCCATGCGCTCGGTGATCCGGGCGACCAGGTCATCGCCGACCGGGTCGACGGCGACGACGACCGAGACGGCCATGCAGCGCTCGCCCGCTGACCCGAAGCCGGCTGACACGGCCGCGTCGGCGGCGGCGTCGAGGTCGGCGTCGGGCGTGACGATCATGTGGTTCTTGGCGCCGCCGAGGGCCTGGACCCGCTTGCCGTGCCGGGTGCCGGTCTCGTAGACGTGGCGGGCGATGGGGGTGGAGCCGACGAAGCTGACCGCGCGGACGTCCGGGTGCGTCAGCAGCCGGTTGACGGCGACGGCATCGCCGTGGACGACGTTGAAGACGCCGGGCGGCAGCCCTGCCTCGGCCCAGCACTCGGCCAGGAGCAGCGACGCCGACGGGTCCTTCTCGCTCGGCTTGAGCACCACGGCGTTGCCGCAGGCGATCGCGATCGGCGCGAACCACAGCGGGACCATGGCGGGGAAGTTGAACGGCGTGATCAGGGCGCACACGCCGACCGGCTGGCGGATCGAGGTGACGTCGATCTGCGTTGACACGGACTCGGAGAACTGGCCCTTGAGCAGCGCCGGGATCCCGCAGGCGAACTCGACGACCTCCAGGCCGCGGGCGATCTCGCCGTCGGCGTCGCTGAGGACCTTGCCGTGCTCGGCCGTGATGGCGGCCCCGATCTCCGCGCGACGGCGCAGCAGGGCGGCGCGAAAGTCGAACAAGACTCCCGCCCGGCGGGACAAGGTGGCCGTGCGCCAGGTGCTCCAGGCGGCGCCGGCCGCGGCGACGGCGGCGTCGACGTCCGCCTCGCAGGCGTAGTCGACGCGGGCGCAGACGGTGCCCAGGGCGGGGTCGAAGACCTCGCCCTGGCGTGCCGCGGGCCCGGTCCAGGGCTTGCCCTCGACCCAGTGGGTGATGCGCTTTTCCTGGGTCACTTGGCGGCCTCTTCGTTCACGGCCCGCAGCGCGTCGATGAGCAGCGCCAGGCCCTCGCGGGCCTCGGCCTCGCTGATCGTCAGCGGCGGCGCCATCCGCAGGGCGTGCCCGTACAGGCCGCCCTTGCCGATGAGCAGGCCGCGTTCCCTGGCCGCCTCCAGGACCTTCGCGGCCAGCGGCGGGGCGGGCTTGCTGGTCGCGGGATCCACCAGCTCGACGGCGAACATCAGGCCCTTGCCGCGAACCGCGCCGACGACGGGCAGGTCCGCGGCGGCTTCCCGCAGGCCGTTGATGATGATGTCGCCAGTGGCGGCCGCGTTCTTCTGCAGGTCGTGGGACAGCACGTAGTCCAAGGTGGCGTTGGCGGCCGTCGTGGAGACCGGGTTGCCGCCGAACGTGGAGATGCCGTTGCCGCGGATGCCGTCGAGCAGGTCGGCCCGGCCCACCACGCCGCCGATCGCGAACCCGTTGCCCAGGCCCTTGGCGAACGTCATCATGTCGGGCGTGACCCCGTGGTTGCCGATCCCCCAGAAGCTGGACCCGGTGCGGCCCCAGCCGGTCTGCACCTCATCGGAGATGAGCAGGATGCCGTGCTCGTCCAGGACCTCCTTGTAGGCCTTGAAGAGCCCGTCGGGGGCCATGGTGAACCCGCCGACGCCCTGGATCGGCTCGGCGATGAGGGCGCCGATGTCCGCCGGGTGGATCCCGGCGAGGACGGCCCGCAGGTCGGTCACGCACTCCTCGATGTACTGCTGGTCGCTCAGGCCCGCGTAGACGCCCTGCACGCGGTCGGTGCCGTGCAGGTAGTGGACGCCGAACGGCTCGCTGCCGCTTGGCCGCCAGGCGGCGTTGCCGGTGATCGCCACCGTCCCGAACGTCCGCCCGTGGTAGCTGTTGCGCATCGCCAGCACCTGGCTGGCCTTGCGGGCGGCCAGGGCGGCCAGGAGCGCGGTCTCGTTCGCCTCCGAGCCGGAGTTGGTGAAGAACACCTTGGCGCCCTCGATGCCGCTGAGCCTGGCGATCTTCTCGGCGAGCTCCACCTGGCTGCGGATCAGGTACAGCGTGGAGGTGTGCACGATCCCGCTGCCGATCTGCCGCTCGACGGCCTCACGGACCTCCGCGACGTCATAGCCGAGCATGTTGGTGAGGATGCCGGCGAAGAAGTCGAGGTAGCTGCGGCCCTGAGAGTCGGTGACGCGCACCCCCTTGCCGCTGACGACCTCAATCGGCTGGTCGTAGTAGAGGCTGACCCAGTTGGGGATGACCGCGCGGTGGCGGGCGAGGAGATCGGACATGCTCCTAGTCTGCCCGTGGATGGCCTGATCGACTAGGTACAAGGTGTCACGAATTCTGAATTGACATTTACATGTTGTAATGTGCGAGCATGCCGCTGACCTTGCGCGACGTGCTTCGCCTGGACGCCGTGCGCGCGGGCGATCCCGTGGTCGTGGCGGCCGCTGACCGCCTGGACACGACCGTGCGCTGGGTGCACGCCGCCGAGGTCTGCGACGTGGGGCGCCTGCTGCGCGGCGGCGAGCTGGTCCTGTCGACCGGCATCGCGCTGCCCGCGTCGCCAGCCGGCCTCGCGGATTACATCGCGGGCCTGGCCGGGGCGGGCGTGGCCGGGCTGGCGATCGAGCTGGGCCAGCGGTACGCCACCGAACTGCCGGCCACCCTGGTCACCGCGGCCGAGGCCCGGGGCCTGCCGCTGATCGCCTTCCAGCGCGAGGTGCCGTTCGTCGAGATCACCGAGGTGGTGCACGCCCAGATCATCGATGCCCAGCTGGCCGAGCTGCGGTCCGCGCAGCGGGTGCACGCGGTGTTCACCGCGCTGTCGGTGGACGGGGCATCGCCGGAGGTCATCGTCGCCGCCGCCGCCGAGCTGGCGCGGCGGCCGGTGATCCTGGCCGACCTGTCCTACCGGGTGCTGGCCAGCGCCACCCCGGACGACAGCCCTGGTCCCAGCGACAGCACCAGCCCGGACGACAGCGCTAGTCCGAACGACAGCGCTAGTCCGAACGACAGCGCTGCACTGAACGACACTGCCGCCATCACCGGCGTGCCCGGCGACTTCGCGGCGCGGGCGCGCGCCGCGTGCGAGGGACGGCCGCGGACGTTCCACGCCGAGTCGCTGTTCGGGGAGGGCGACGGGTCCTCATCGGGCACCGGCTGGCTGGTCAGCACGGTCGGTGCCCGGGGCGAGGACTGGGGGCGGCTGTTCTTGTCCTGCCCCGGGCCGCCCGGGCCGCAGGACACCGCCCTGCTCGAGCGGGCCGCGACGACGCTGGCGCTCGGCCGGCTGCTGGCCCGGCAGGCCGAGTCGGTCGAGCGGCAGGCGCACCGCACGCTGATCAGCGCGATCATCGAGGACGCCGACCCGGCCTCGGCGCTCGCCCGCGCCCGGGCGATGGGCGTCCCGGTGACCGGACGGCAGCTGGTCGCCCTGGTGGCCCGGCTCCCGGACGCCGCCCCCGGGCTGTCGGCGCAGGCCATCGTCTTGGCCGTCGCGGAGTCGCTCGCCGACGCCTGCCGCGACGTCCGCGTCCCCGCCCTCGTCGGCTCGCTCGACGACGTCCGCGTGGGCGCCCTGCTCTCGCTGCCGGCGCAGGCCGACCCGGACGCGGCGCTGCGCCAGCTGTCGGCCCGGCTGGCCATCCTGCTCGCCAACCGGCCGGATCCCACTGCCGACCCGGTGATCGGCGTCGGGTCGCCGGTGACCGGGCTAGCCGAGGCGCGGCGCTCGTTCCTCGACGCCCGGGAGGTCGCCGACGTCGCCATCCGCCGCCCGGGCGGCCGCCCCTACTACCGGCTGCCGGACCTGCGGTTGCGCGGCCTGGTGCACATGCTGCGCGATGACCCGCGCCTGGTCGCCTTCGCCGAGCGGGAGCTTGGCCCGCTGCTCGCCTACGACGCCGCGCACGGCACCCGGCTCGCCGGCGACCTGGCCGCCTACCTGGACGCCGGCGGCAACAAGGCCGTCGCCGCCGCCCGCGCGCACCTGGCCCGGCCGACGTTCTACCAGCGCCTGCGCCTCATCGAGCATGTCCTCGGGGTCAGCCTGGACAGCGCCCAGTCCCGCGCGTCGCTGCATGTCGCCTTGCTGGCCCTCACCCCGGACGCGTGATCACGCGGATGGCACCGCGGACCAGGCGTGTGGTTACCTAGTCGATATCGACAGATCATGATGAACAACCGCAGAAATGGTTCCTAGCTGTCAAGATGACGTTCGACATCTAGCGGGTTCTCTGGGGCGGGAGGCTCTGATGGCCGAGGATCCCTCGCGGCCGTCCTACTCGATGCCGGCGGGGCTGGCCCCGGGCGCGGTGGTGGCTGGATACCAGATCGAGAACCAGATCGGCGCGGGCGGCATGGCGGTGGTCTACCGTGCCCGGGACGTGCGGCTCGGCCGCCAGGTCGCGCTGAAGGTCCTGGCCCCGGCGCTGGCCAACGACGAGGAGTTCCGGGCGCGGTTCATCCGCGAGTGGCGGGCCGCCACCGCCGTCGAGCACCCGCACATCATCCCCGTGTACGCGGCCGACGAGGCCGACGGCGTCCTGTACATCGCGATGCGCCTGGTCAACGGGGGCGACCTCGCCTCGCTGGTGCGCCGCCACGGGGCGCTGGGCGCCGAGGAGACGACGGCGTTCATGTCCGCGGTCGCCTCGGCGCTGGACGCCGCGCACGCGGTCGGGCTGGTGCACCGCGACATCAAGCCGGGCAACATGCTGCTGGACACGGCGTCCGGCCTGTCCGATCACGTGTACCTGTCGGACTTCGGGCTGACCAAGAGCGTGGCCGGCGCGACCGCGCTGACCGGCACCGGGACGTTCATGGGCACCCCGGACTACGTGTCGCCGGAGCAGATCACCGACAAGGGCGTAGACGGCCGCGCCGACCAGTACGCGCTCGCCTGCGTCACCGTCGCGCTGCTCACCGGCCGTCCCCCGTACAGCCGCACCGAGCAGATGGCGGTGCTGTGGGCGCACATGTCCGACCCCGCCCCGTCGATCGCGGCGCTGCGGCCCGAACTGCCCCAGGCGGTCGACGCGGTGATCGCCCGCGGGATGGCCAAGTCCCCGGGCGACCGCTACCCGAGCTGCGGCGCGTTCGCCGCCGCGCTGCGCCAGGCGCTCGGCACGCCGACCAGCCCCGTGGGGACCCTCGGCGCCGACCCCAGCACCCACCCGGCCACCGTGCTGTCGCCGCCGCGCGGCACCCCGCCGGTGCCGGGCTCCCCGCCCCATGGCACCGTGTTGTCGCCGCGCGGCTCGATGGGCGCCGGCCCGGCAGCACCGTCACCAGCAGCACCGTCACAATGGGGGTCCCCGGCCGCGCCCCCGTCGTCGCCATCGCGCGGCTTCGCGCCGACCGAGCGTGCCCCCGCCCCGGCGTTCACGACTCCCCTGGCGGAACCCGGCGCCAGCTGGCCCCCGGCCGGCGGCACGTTCACCGAGCCCGGTCCCGCCGGCGGGCCAGGTCACCCCGCCTGGGACCGCCCGCCCGCCGGCCAGCGCAACGCGCCCGGCGCGCCTGTCCCCTACCAGCCGTCCCAGGCCTCATTCCGGGGCACCCCGCCGTCGCCGCAGTCAGCGATCCGCCGGCCCCCCGCCGAGCGGACGGGCCTGCTCAGCAACATCCCGCTCCGCCCGATCCTCATCGGCGTGGGCGTGATCGTCGTGCTGATCATCATCGCCTTGACCACCCACGGCTGACCCGCCTGCGGCCGCTACCACCGCCGAGCGCCTCGCCGCCGCCCGCGGCGAGCCGACGCTGCGCCACGATCGGCGGCCGCCGTGGAAGCAATCATGCCCGATGATGGCGGGTATGCCACTGTCGGTCACGCTCGCCGTCCTGGTCGCCGCGATCACGCACGCCACCTGGAACGCGATGGCCCACGCGATCAAGGACCAGCTGGTCGCGTTCGGCCTGATCGGGATCGGATCGGTGGTGGTCGCGGTGCCGCTGGTCGCGGTCGTCGCCCCCCCGGCCGCGGCGGCGTGGCCGTACCTGCTGGCGTCGGTCGCGATCCACGTGTTCTACAACCTCGGGCTGATGTGGTCGTTCAGCTACGGCGACTTCGGCCAGGTGTACCCGCTCGCCCGGGGCACGTCCCCGCTGGTGGTCACCGGCCTGGCGGCCGCGTTTGTCGCCGAGCGGCCCACGCCGGGGCAGCTGGCGGGCGTGGCGGTCATCTCGGCCGGCCTCGGCACGCTCGTGCTCGCCGGACGGCGTACCAACCCGCCCAGCCGGACCGCCCTCGTCGCGGCCTTCGGCACCGGGCTCACGATCGCCGCGTACACCACCGTGGACGGCATCGGCGTGCGCCTGTCGGGCAGCCCCGCCGGGTACATCGGCTGGCTGATGATACTGGAAAGCCTCTGCGTCCCCGCCTGGGCGGCGACGCGCAGGCGGCAGGCCCTGCGCGAGACGCCCCGTAAGGTCATCGTCGCCGGCCTGGCCGCCGGGGCGCTCGCCGTCCTCGCCTACGGCCTCGTCTTGTGGGCGCAGACCCGCGGTGAGCTCGCCCCGATCGCCGCGCTCCGCGAGACCAGCGTGATCTTCGGCGCGCTTATCGCCACGCTCGCCTTCAAGGAGCCATTCGGCCGCGCCCGCGTCGTCGCCGCCGCCCTCGTCGCCGCGGGCATCTTGGTCCTCAACCTCGCGTGACCCTCCCGGCGGCGAGGAGTGGTTCGGCGGCCGGCGGCGGCCGGCGCGGGCGCTACCCTGTTGAGGCATGAGGGAGATGCCGCAACCGCCGGTGACGGGGCCGACGGTCATGGGGCTGCCCGAGTGGACGGTGCTCGCCGTCATCAGCCAGCAGCCCACTCACGGCTTCGCGGTCGCCCAGCTCACCACGCCGGACGGAGAGCTGGGCCGGGTCTGGCAGATCCCCCGCCCGGTCATCTACCGTTCCATCGGGCGCCTAGCCGAGGCGGGGCTGATCACGCCGCAGGGCACTGAGCCCGGCCAGGGGCCGCAGCGCACCATCTACGCCGCCACCGGCGAGGGCCACGAGGCCGCCGCGCGGTGGCTGGAGATGCCGGTCGCCCACATCCGCGACATCCGGTCGCACCTGCTGCTCAAGCTGGCGCTGCTGCACCGCAGGGGCAACGACGCCGGCGCCCTCGTCCGGCGGCAGCGCGAGATCCTGGCCCCGATCGCCGCGGCGATCGACGCCGAGGTCGCCGGCGACACCTTCGACGGGACGCTGCTGGCCTGGCGGCGGGCCAGCGCCGCCGCCGCGATCGCGTTCCTGGACGACATCTCCGCGCGCGCGGAGATGTCGTCCAGCAACGCCGCCAGGTAGCGGGCTACCGGAGTCACCTCTGGCCCGGCCGGCGAGATCCTGCCCGGGCCACCGCGGTCAGCGACCCTAGGACCCCTTTCCAGCGCGGGCCGCGGGCCGGGCCCGTCTCCGCCGCCACTGAGCCGGCGGCGGGGACGGCACCGGGAACGACGCCCGGGACGACGCCGGCGAGCGCCGCGCCCCGGTAGGTCTCGCGGTCGGCCTCCCACTGCGGCCCGCCGCGGGCCACCCCCGCGCTGATCGCCTCGATGTCGCCCAGGACGCGCACCGCGTCCCCGGGCCGGGCCGCCCTGTCCTTCATCAGCAGCGCGCCCGCGAGCTCGGCCAGCGCCGGAGGGAGGTCCGGGCAGAGGGATTCCAGCGGGTCAGGGTCGGCGGTGACCTGCATCAGCATCAGGGTGCGGGGATCGCCGGCCGTGAACGGCGGGCGGCCGGCCAGCAGCTCGTAGAGCACGCAGCCCAGCGAGTACAGGTCGCTGCGGCCGTCGATGTCGACGCGCCCCTCGGCCTGCTCGGGCGACATGTAGGCCACCGTGCCGAGCGCCGTGCTGGGCAGCGTGAGCCGCTCGTTGTCGGCCAGCAGCCGCGCGATGCCGAAGTCGATGACCTTGACGTCGAGCCGGGCCGAGACCATCAGGTTACTTGGCTTGACGTCACGGTGCACGACCCCGTGGGCGTGCGCGGCGGCCAGCCCCGCGCACGCCTGCCCGGCGACGCGCAGCGCGTCCCGGACCGGGAACCGCCCCCACCCTTTGTCGGCGCGCTGCTGCAGCCTGCTCGCCAGCGACATCCCGTCGGCCAATTCCATGACCATGAACAGCTCATGTCCGACGCGGGCGGCGTCTTCGGCGGAGACGACATTGGGATGCCGGAGCCGGGCGAGGATCATGGCCTCCCGGCGAAACCTGGCGACCGTTTCCGCGACCCCGGCGGGGTCATCGATCGCGGCCAGTTCGATGATCTTCACCGCGACTACCCGGCGCGTCGCGATGTCCCTAGCTCGCCAGACTCCCCCGGAAGACCCCCGGCCGAGCAGGGCCTCAAGCTCATAGCGTCCCGCCAAGACCCGTGCCACCGGGGTGCCACCCCTTTTCCCCTCGCCCTAGCAAAAGGGTAAGGCACTGCGGCGCATAGCCGGAAGCAAGAATTTCACCCCTCGTTTGTTTGGGATTAGTTAAGGTTCAATTCAGCTCGGGGCAACTGAAACAAATGATGCGAAAGGTAAAGCCTGGCCGGCGCCAGCCCGGCCGCGAGAGCCCGAAGACTTCCTGACTCATGAAGATTTCTTACGATGATAGCCGTGGAATGTCTTTCCAATGCGAAAACTCTTCGGGATCGGCCCGCCCGGCGACGGGCGGCGGGCGACCCGGAGGATCTGGCGTCCCGGGGCCTTGCCAGAACCACAGGTGACAATGACCCGCGCCCTCTTGTACAACCGAATCATGATCCAGCCTTATCAGGCCCTCGGCCTGGTCCCCACGATGCGCGGCATCCGCTCCCGCGCCGAGATCCAGGTGAACCTGGAGCACCTGTCGCACCTGATCAAGGCTGCCTCGTGGCTGTCCAGCCTCGACCTGCCGGTGCGCCTCATCTGCGTCCCCGAAGGGGCACTGCAGGGCTTCAACGATGAGGTCCTCGACCTCGACCACGAGGATTTCGCGCGCGAGTGCGCCATCGACATCCCCGGCCCGGAGACGGAATACCTGGGGGCGCTGGCCCGGCAGTGGGACGCGTACATCATGGCGCAGGCGAAGGCGCGGCACCCGGAGTTCCCTCACCGCTTCTTCAACGTGGGGTTCGTGTTGTCGCCCGCCGGCGAGATCGTCTTGCGGCACTACAAGGTCGTTCCGCTGCTGCCGGTGGAGCACTCGGTGACGCCGCACAACGTCTGGGACAAGTGGATCGAGTTGTACGGCCGGACGCTCGACGCGTTCTACCCGGTCGCCGACACCGATATCGGGCGCCTCGGGTTCTTGATGGCGAACGAGGGCTCCTACCCGGAGAACGCGCGCGGCCTGGCGATGAACGGCGCCGAGGTCGTCTACCGGGGGCCGTACCCGCACCCGCACGTCGGCAACGGGCTGTTCGAGATCCAGAACCGCGCCCGCGCCCTGGACAACAACATGTACCTGATCGCCTGCAACGTCGGCACGTACTACCTGCACGTCGATTCGGACACGCCGATCGACACGTTCGGCGGCGGATCGGCGGTGATCGACTACCGGGGCCAGATCGTGGGACGCCACGACTACAGCGGCGGGTCCTCCTGGGTGGCCGGGACGGTCGACGTGGAGGCGCTGCGCCGGTTCCGGGCCAGCGCGCAGTGGGACAACTGGGCCAAGGACCTGACCACCGAGCAGTACCAGCTCATCTACGAGCAGCCGGTCTACCCCAAGAACATCTACCTCGACCGCGCGCCGTACACCCACGCGGAGTACCGCAAGGAGATCATCGACAAGCAGGTGTCGCTGATGCACGAGCGGGGCGTCTGGGCGCGCCCGTCCGACGGCAACGCGGGTTAACCTGCGTGCATGCGCATTTGCATCGTGGGCGCCGGCGCGGTCGGCGGGTACATCGCGAGCCTGCTCGCGTTCTCCGAGGCGGCCGACACGTCGGTGCTGGCGCGCGGGACGACGCTGGCGGCGGTGCACCGGCACAGCCTTGACCATGACGGGCCGCACAGCGGCGGGCTGCGGGTGCAGACTAGTGACGGGATGGTCACCGTCGCGGTGCGCGCGGCCGGGTCGGCCGCCGAGCTTGGCCCGCAGGACGTGGTCGTGCTCGCGGTCAAGGCCCAGGCGGCCCCGGCCGCCGTCGCCTCCATCGGCCCGCTGCTGGGGCCGTCCACCGTCGTGCTGCCGGCGATGAACGGGGTGCCGTGGTGGTTCTTCGACCGCACGGGCGAGGACAGCGCCGGCCCGGCCAGCGCGGGCGGGTTCGGCGGCCCGTGCGCGGGCATGCACCTGTCCAGTGTCGACCCCGGCGGCGCGATGGCCCGCGCGGTCCCGGTCAGCCGCGTGCTGGGCGTCGTTGTGCACTTCAGCGCGAGCTCCCCCGGGCCGGGCGTGGTGCGCCACTTCAGCGGCGACCGGCTGATCATCGGCGAGCCGTCCGGCGCGGCGTCCGCGCGCCTGGAGGCCGTGGCGCGGGTGCTGCGCGAGGCGGGCTTCACCATCGACGTCTCCGGCCAGATCCGCCAGGAAACCTGGTACAAGCTGTGGGGCAACCTGACCGTCAACCCCGTCTCCGCGCTGACCGGCGCGACCGCCGGGCAGATCCTGGATGACTCGCTCGTGCGGTCGTTCTGCGAGTCCGCGATGCTGGAGGCCCGCGAGATCGGCGCGCGGATCGGCTGCCCGATCGAGGAAACGCCCGCCGACCGCAACGTCGTCACCCGCAAGCTCGGCGACTTCCGCACCTCGATGCTGCAGGACGCGCTCGCGGGCCGCCCACTGGAACTGGACGCCCTCACCGGCGCCGTCCGCGAGATCGGCGCCGTCGTCGGCGTCCCCACCCCCTACGTGGACGCCCTGCACGGCCTGGCCCGCCTAGCCGAGCACGTCCGCCTCAGCGCCGCCCTGCCTGGCTAAGCCGCGCTCAGGCCGCTCCCCCGCCCCGCCTGCGGCCTAGGCGCGGCGGCGGCCGATGAGGGTGGCCGCGCTGACCAGCAGGAGGCCGCCGACGAAGATCAAGGTGCCCAGCACGTCGACCTGCGGCGGAAGGCCGTTCCTGGTCGCCGACCAGATCCATAGCGGGAAGGTCTGCCGCGAGCCGGCCACGAAGCTGGTCACCACGAAGTCATCGACCGAGATCGCGAAGGCCAGCAGGGCGCCGGCCAGCACGCCGGGGAAGATCAGCGGGAAGGTGACCAGCCGGAACGTGGTCCACGCGCCGGCGCCGAGGTCGCGGGCGGCCTCCTCCAGCGAGCGGTCCAGCGTCAGCACCCGCGCGCGGACGGTGACCGCGACGAACGACAGGCAGAACATGATGTGGGCGACGATGATCGTCGGCAGCCCGAGCGGCACCCGCAGCGTGACGAAGAACGACAGCAGCGAGGAGGCCAGCACGATCTCGGGGGCGGCGATCGCGGCGAACTGCACGAGGTTCGCCGTGCCCAGGCCGCGGAACCGGTACTTGCCCAGCGCCAGTCCCACCAGCGTGCCCAGGATGACCGCGCCGATCGTGGCCGAGACGGCGACGATCAGCGAGTTCCCGATCGCGGTGGTCAGCGACGGGTAGTCGAACAGGTGGGGGCCGTACCACTTGAGGGTGAAGCCGACCCAGGTGAAGTTGTAGCGGCCGTGCGGGTTATTGAACGAGAACGCGATCATGACCCCGATCGGCAGCGCCAGCCAGATGATGACCAGCCACGTGCAGGCGAACAGCAGCCGGTCGCCGAGGCGTCGGCGACCGCGCCGCGCGGGGCCGCCGGAGTCGGCGGGCGAGCCACCGGCACCGGGGGCGCGTTCGGTGGCGGAAAGGGTGGTCATCGGGCCGCGACCTCCAGCACTTCCTCGGTGCCCAGGGCGCGGGCGTAGCTGAACATGCCGATCAGCAGCAGGGCCATGAGCATGAACGACAGCGCCGAGCCGGTCGGGTAGTCCTGCACGTTCAGGAACTCGTCCTGGATGATGTTGCCGACCATCGTGTTGGAGGTGCCGCCGAGAAGGGAGGCGTTCACGTAGTCGGCGGCGACCGGCACGAACGTGAGCAGCACCCCCGCGAACAGGCCGGGCAGGCTTAGCGGGAGCACCACCCGGCGGAACGCGACCGCCCGGGACGCGTACAGGTCCTGGGCCGCCTCCACCAGCCGGAAGTCGACCCGCTCGAGCGCCACGTAGATCGGCAGCACCATGAACGGCAGGTAGTTGTAGGTGAGGCCGCCGACCACGGCGGTGCCGGTGGCCAGGATGCGGAAGCCCTGCGGGAAGATCCCTGCGGACTTCAGCGGCCCCAGCACCAGCCCGTTGTCGCCCAGGATGTACTGCCACGACACGGTGCGCAGCACGAACGAGACGAAGAACGGCAGCAGGATCAAGAACAGGTACATCGACTTGCGGGCGCCGCCGCGGAAGGCGATCCAGTACGCCATCGGGTACGCCAGCACGATGCACAAGATCGTCGCGAGCCCGCCGTACATCAGCGACCGCAGGAACTGCTGGTGGTAGTTGCCCCAGGCGGTGGCGTAGTTGGCGAAGTGGAACGTCTGGGTGAATCCGTCGACGATGTCGCCCTGCTGCGTGGACAGCGAGATCAGCGCGATCACCGGGATCACGAAGAAGATCACCAGCCACAGCCCGCCTGGCAGGATCAGCAGGTACGGCACCGCCGCGGCGCGCAAGCGTCGCATCAGCTCAGTTACTCCATGTTGTACTAGCCGGGTTGGGTTGGCAGAGCTAGCCGGCCACGACCGGCTGGAAGATGGAGTTGAAGGCGACCGAGGTCTTGGCCGTGATCGGCACGTAGGTCTTCAGCCGGGCGTAGTCAGCGTCGCTCACCCACACCAGCGGGCTGTCGGCCACCTCAAGCAGGGTCTGCTTGTCGGCGGGCTTGGCCGCCTTGGCCGCGTCCTGCTTGATGATGCCCTGGACCGAGGGGACCGGCGAGATGTACTCGATGGCCTCGGTCAGCATCGCCGCGATCTCCGGCTTGTAGAACCAGTCGATGAGCTCCATGGCCGCGACCGGGTTGGCGGCGTTCTTGGGGATCATCATGTTGTCGGTCCACAGCGTCCCGCCCTCCTTGGGGACGGTGAACTGCAGGTTCGTCCCCGACGAGAGGTTCTGCTGGAAGATGTCGCCCGACCAGGCCATCGTGATCCAGATGTCGCCCTTGGACAGCGCGTCGATGTACCCCTGGTCGTAGTACTTGCGCACGATGTGGGCGTTCTTCTGCTTCAGCAGTTCCGCCGCGGCGGCCTTCCAGTCGTTCTCGGTGGAGGTCTCCGGGTTGATGCCCAGCTTGATCAGGCCGAAGTTCGCGATCTCCTGGGTGTCGGACATCATGCCGACGTGCCCGGCGTAGGCGGGGTTCCACAGGTCGGCCATCGACGTCGGCGGCGTCTTGACGTACTTGGGGTTCCAGCCGATGCCGGTGGACCCGCTGGCCCACGGGACGCTGTAGACGTTGCCGGGGTCGAAGGCGCGGTTCTGGTACGCCTTGCCGGCGTACTTGTAGAAGTTCGTGAGCTTGGACTGGTCCAGCGGGGTGACGTCGCCGAGCTGGACGAGCTCGCCGAACTCCAGCCCGTCGGTGATCACCATGATGTCGTAGCCGGTGTCCTGGCCAGCCCGGATGATCGGGTTGATCTTGGCGAAGAACGACGGGTCGTCCTGGATGACCTCGGAGTAGGTCACCGTGATCCCCGTCGCCGCGGTGAACTGCTTGAGCGTGTCGTGGCTGGGGTCGATGTACAGCGCCCAGTTCGCGAAGTTGATGTGCGTGGTCGGCTTTTGCGCCTTCCAGAACTGCTGCGCCGCCGACAGGGCCTGCTTGGTGCTCGTCGGCTTGGACGACGCGGCGCCCTGCACGCCGCAGGCGGCCAGGCCGAGGGCGGCGGCCCCCAGCCCGCCTAGGCGCAGGGCGTTGCGACGGCTGTAGTCGCTGCGCCGCGCGGCCCGCCTCCCCGAAGCCGCCGCCGAGTTCCGCGCCGCGCGCGCCATCCTCGCCACCGTCGGCGCCGTCCAAGACCTCGCCGGCGCCACCC
>JAICYD010000211.1 GCA_025934375.1 Streptosporangiaceae bacterium
AGACAATCCCTCTTCTACCCGGAGCCTCGCCCGTCTCGCAGGCAACCGGAGCAACAAGCCCGTCACCAGGAACGATCACGCAGCGCGACTGAGAACGGAACCAGCCCCCAACCGTTTCGCCTTAAAAGCGCTGGCATTGGGGCGCGAACCCCACTTAGCGAGTTCGCCAGAATAGGCATGTGATAGGTGTGCTGTTCGTCCTATTCGACGGGATGCAGAGTCTCGATCTACGGGGCCGCTCGATGTATTCGCGGCAGCGAACGAGTGGTGTCAGTCGCGCGGCGAACCACACCGGTACGTTATGCGGATCGCGAGCCTTGGCGGAGCGGCAAGCCGGGCATCATCTACGTGAAGGACAAGCGCCGCCAGCCACCCAGCGCGATGCGAGCTAGAGCGCCAGGCGACGGCTAGGCGCGCCGGAAGATGCCGGAGTAGTCGGCGATGACGGCTGCCTGCGCGCCCTTCGCCCCTGGGGGGTCGTAGGTCGCGAACTGCTCCAGGTAGCCGAGGCGGGCTTGGCTGATCCCCTCGCCGGCCGCCACCCAGCCGGGGACGTCCAGGCGCAGCGGGGACCCGGCCGGGGCGGTGACCGTCAGCCGCGCGGCGACGTCGTAGAACAGCAGCGCCCCGCCGTCCGCCGTCCGCAGCCCGAAGACGCGCTCAAGCGTGCCAGCGTGCAGGGTCGCGGCCGTGGAGCCTGGCGGGAGCTGTCTGAGCACCGCGGCGCGGGCCTGGTCGATGGGAAGGTTGCCGGGTGAGGGCGGCTGGCCGGTCCCGCTGTCACGCGCGGCCGCGGTCGCCGCGCTGATGGCGGCCGGGGACAGCGACAGGCCCGGGGTGCCCGAGGGGAGCGCGGTCGCGAAGCCGTTCGCGTCCAGGGCGATCGACGGCGGGGCGGCGTCCTTGCGGAGGAAGGGCTCGATCGCGTCTAGCCAGGGGCCCCCCGGGATGGCCTGGGTGAACACGATGTACTCGCGGCTCGTCACCGTCCCGGGCCGGGCGGCCGGCGCGTTCGACACCCGCACGGCGAACCAGTGCGGGTAGCTCGCCGGGTCCTCAAGCGGGAGGTAGTACCGCGCGCTGACCGGGGCGAACGCCGGGAACCCGGCCGCCTTGCGGGCCCGCTGCCCGCGGTAGATGCCCTTATCGATCGCCAGGCTGCTGCCGGTCTCCACGGTCGCGATGAGGGGGTCGCTGGCGGCGGCGTTCGCCGCGTTGTTCGCGGTGGTGTAGGCGGCGAGGACCTGCTGCGCCCGTGCCCGGGTGATCGGCGGCCGGAGTGTGGCCGGCGCTCCCGGGCCGGGGGCGGTCACGCCGGGAGAGGTCATCCCCGGCGTGCTCGAGCCCGGGGCTGATGGCTGGCCGGCGGCGTTCATGCTCGCCGTTCCAGGGCTGGTCCTCGCCGGGCTGGCCGTCACCCCCGGGCTGGGGGAGAAGATCGGCAGTCCGGCGGCCGGGCGCGAAGTGCTCCCGGTCGTGATGATCACGACGCCGGAGCCGAGGGCGGCGGCCGCCAGGCCGGCCGCCACGGGCAGCATCCAGCGCGGGCGCCGGCCCTGGGAGAGCGCGCGCAGCGAGGGCAGGCGCACCGGGACTCGCCGTGGACCGCGCGGTGCCCGCTCAGCACCCGGTGCCCATTCAGGATCCGGTGCCCATTCAGGATCTGGCGCCCATTCAGGATCCGGTGCCCGCTCAGGGGCCGCTGTCCACTCAGGGCCGGGTGCCCACCGAGGGCCCGGTGACCGCTCCGGGCGCGGTGGCCAGTCCTCATCCGGGCCCGCCCATTCCTCGTCAGTTGCATCGGACGTTAGCCGCTGCCGCCCGTCAGGCGGCGCCGCGAAGGCGGCGACGTCCGCGTAGGCGTAGGGGTCCATGTCCACGTTCGCCGCTGGCAGCGGGTGACCGGGGGCAGTGCCATCGTGGGCAGTGCCATCGTAGGGGGCGCCATCCCGGGCGGTGCCAGCGTCGGCGGGGGCGGGCCGGCGCGGCGTCGGCCTGGCCGGCTCGGGAGACGCCGACCGGCGGACAAACGCGGCCTCCCACGGGTCCGCCCTGGGGGCCGGCTGCCCCTCCGCCGCCGGGAAGGCGGGCTCGCCGCGGGGGATCCCGGCGCTGGCGGGCGGCCAGCTATCCCCGGCCTCGTGCGCGAGGTAGGCGTCGAGGTCCTCGTAGTCGGTCTGGTCGTAGGTCACGGGCTCGAACCAGTCGTCGGCCTCGTCGTCACCTGGCGGCGGTGCTGGCTGCGGTACCGGCGGCCGGAATGGCGGCGGCGGGGGATGGGGCGCGGTGTCGTTCCCGCTGAAGTCGTTATAGCTCATCCCGGCTCCCCATCGCGTGCACGAATCCGACATACATGACTACGGAGCGAGAGATGACCTGGTTCAACCGGGCGGCATACGGGTTATTACGCCGTTCTTACGGCGCTGCCGCCGGGCGTGGACCGTACGCGGCTACGCAATCGCGGCCCGGGCGCCTGTACGCGATTGCGTCATTGCAGTCGCCTAGCGATACGCGATTGCGTCATCGCGGAGTCGTGGGGTGTACGCAACTGCGCAATCGCGGTCGCCTTGGTCCGCGGCGCGGGCAGGCTCTCCCGGCGGTTGGATAACAGCAAGAGGCGCGGAGCGCGGAGGCACTGCGGAGCGCGGGAGCACTGCGGAGCGCGGGGGCACTGCGGAGCGGTGAGGCACTGCGCACTGGTCGGCGGGTTACGCCAGGAGGGCCTTGGCGTACCAGTCGGAGGCGTCGCGGACGCCTGGCAAGACGAAGAAGTAGCCGCCGCCGAACGGGGTCACGTAGTCGATCAGCGGCTCGTTGACCAGGCGCCGCTGGACCGTCTCGAACTGCCGCTGGAGGTCTTGCTGGTAGGCGATGAAGACGTGCCCGGCCTGCATGCCCCCGTTCGGGTCGAAGCCCAGGTCGTAGTTGTAGGAGCGGCGTACCAGCCGCTGCCGCTCGGTGGCCGTCGTGCGCGGGTTGGCCAGCCGGATGTGGGAGTCCAGCGGGATGACGTCTCCTTGTGGGTCGGCCTTGTAGTCGGGCGTGTCGAACTCGTCGTTCCCGTCCAGCGGGGCGCCGCTGTCGCGCCGCCGGCCGAACATCCCCTCCTGCTCGGTGATCGACACCCGGTCCCAGAACTCCACCAGCATCCGGATCAGCCGCACCACCTGGTAGGTGCCGCCCCGCGCCCACGCCGGCTCGGCCGGGTCCTCGACCCAGATCAGCGACTGCGCGAGCGGCCCGGTCGGATTCGCGGTGCCGTCCTTGAAGCCCAGCAGGTTCCGCCCGGATCCCGACGGCCGCGGCGGCGCCGAGTAGCCCTGCATCTTCCACCGCGGCTGCATCCACTCCCGGGTGTGCCGCGTGATGTCGCGCAGCGCGTGGTGCACCGTGTCGGCGTGGTTCGCGCAGACCTGCAGCGCCAAGTCACCATGCAGCCAGGCAGGCTCCAGGGCATCGTTGGGGAAGGTCGTCATCGGGGTGAGCTTGACCGGCTTGCGGGCGGACAGCCCGAACCGGTCGTCGAACAGGCTCGCGCCCACGCCCACGGTCACCGTCAGCCCGTCGGCCGGCATCGACGGGCCGAGCACGTCGCTGTCGGCCGGCGGCTGGACGGAGTACCCCACGCCCAGGTCCGCCGGCGGCCCGCCCGCCGTGAGGGTCCGGGCCCGCTGGGTGAGCGCCCGGAACAGGCCCGCCAGCTCCGCCTGGCTGCCCGCCGTCACGTCGAACGACGCGACCAGGGAGGCGGCCTGCTTCCGGGCCGGCCCCGGGGTCAGGATCCCGGCCTGGTGGGGGCCGTGGAACGGGTAGGACGCCACGTCCGCGGGAGCGCCGTCGGCGGTGGCCGCGTCCGCGTCGGCGCGCGCGCCGCCGATGAGCACCCCGCCGGCCAGCGCGGTGCCGGCCGCGCCGGACACGGTCCCCTTCAGGAAGTTGCGGCGGCTGACGTTCACGGGCTGGGGGCTCCTTTTCTTCTTGACGGGGAACACGCTCATCCGGCCGGCCGCACTTCCAGCAGGTCGGGTACGGCCGACAGCGACTCCAGCAGTGCCCCCAGGCTCCCGGTCACGGCCTGGCGGGCGGCCAGCGGCACCTGCGCCGCCGGCGGCCAGGCCGTCCCCGGCCGGGTGGCGAGCAGCGCCCGGCTCAGCGCCGCCTCCTGTGCCCGGAGCCGCGGGATCAGGGCCGGCTGGCGCGCGCTGATCAGCGGGGTGAGGTCGGCGAGGACCGCCCCGGTGACCTGGAGGTCGGCGAACGTCATCGCGTAGGCGGCGCCCGCGCCCTGATCATCGATCCCCGACAGGTGATCGCGGAGCGCGTCCTCCAAGATCTCGTGCGCTCGCAGCGGCAGGTTCGTGGGGTCACCGGTGAGGTCGTCGGAGGCCAGGTTCTTCCGGACGGCGACCACGTTCCTGGCCAGCTCATCGGCGACGGGCACCAGGGATTGCGCCCTCTGCCCGTGCCACAGGCCGTACTCCAGGCGGTGCAAGCCGGTGAAGCCCGTGTCGGCGACCCCGGCCGGGAGGCCGTCGGGCAGGCCGTCGACCGCCAGGCCGAGGTCAGCGAAGCTGTTGTAGGAGGCGCCCGCCCGCTCCCATTCGAGCTGGGCGGCGAGCCAGTCGGCCTTCGCGGCGGCGAGGTCACCGCGCCGCAGGTCGCCCTGGATCCGGGCGACCTCGGCGGACAGCCGGGCCAGGACCGCGGCCGCGTACGCCTGGTACTGCCGGTTGGCCGGGGTGAGGTCGCCGGCGGTGACCGGCTTGACGGCGATCACGGCGGGCTGGGCCGCCGTGCCGGTCACCGGCACCGGGGCGGAGGTCATGGCGGCCGGCTGGCCCGACATGAAGCACTTGAAGGTGTAGGCCCCGGCGGTCAGGGTGACCGTCAGCGGCGCGGTCGTGGCCGGGCCGAGGACCTCGATCTCGCCGACGATCGCCCCCGCCGCGTTCACCAGGCTGACCTCGCCCGAGGCGCTGGAGGAGTTCTTCACCGAGATCGTCTGCGCGCCCGCGCGCGCTGCGGTGAAGTCCCGGGCGCACCCGGTGCCAGTGACGGTCACCGTGGACGCCGCGCTGGCGGCGGAGGGCATCGCCGCGATCGCGGACCCGGCGGCGATGGCGGGCACGGCGACGATCGCGCCCGCCACCGTCCACGCCCGCTGCCCGGCGAGCCGCTCCCACCGGGCCACCAGCCTCGCGGCCGGGGGCGCAGTGCTCGCCGGTGCGCTGCTGGCCGGTGCGCTGCTCGCCGCCGGGGCGCTCGGCTGCGTCTGGCCCGCCGTGACGAACGCCGGGAGCACGACGGCGAGGTAGGCGAGCCAGGCGACCGCCTGCAAGACGGTCATCTTCGGGGACAGGTCGGTGATCCCGGTGACGATCGACATCCACCAGGAGCCGGGGTCGACGTGCGCGGATAGGTCGAGCGCCATCCAGGTGCGCCCCGGCAGCAGGCCCGCGTCCTGCAGGTCGCCCAGGCCGTAGGCGAGCACGCCCGCCGCGATCACGATGAGGAAGACGGCGGTCCGGTTGAAGAACACGCCGACGTTCACCCGGATGGCGCGCCGGTACAGCAGCCAGCACAGCACCACGGCCGCGACAACGCCGATACCCGCCCCGGCCAGGGGCGCGATGGTCTGGCCGGATGCCTTCGCCGCCGTCCACAAGAACAGCGTCGTCTCCAGCCCCTCGCGGGCGACCGTCAAGAACGCGGTCACCGTCAGTGCCCCCGCGCCGATCACCACCGCGCGGGCGACCTCCTCGCGCAGGTGCGCCGACAGGCTGCGCGCGGTGCGCCGCATCCAGAAGATCATCCAGGTGACCAGGCCGACCGCCAGCACGCTGAGCAGGCCGCCGACGGCCTCCTGGCCCTTGCTGGACAGCACGCTGGTCGAGAAGGTCAGCACCGCGGCGAAGCTGCCCGACAGCATCACCGCGCCGAGCACACCCAGCCAGATGGGCGCGGTCGGCGCGCGGCGACCCTCGCTGGCCGCAGTGCCCGCCATCGTGCCAGCCACCGTGGCGGGCGGGGCGATCTTACGCACGGCGGCCAGCAAGATGGTGACGATGAGACCCGCTTCGAGGCCCTCGCGGAACCCGATCAGGAGGTTAGGAACGCTGTCGGCCCAGTTCACGTGAACTAAGGTAAGGCATACCTAACTTAGCGTCCAGTGCCTCCCACAGATCGGGCTCAGAATATCTCTTGAGCCGCTAGCTTCACGGTCGTGGCGGAGCCGGAGGCCGGGAACGTCTGGCCGACCGCCCACCCGTACCCGCCGGCCCCGGAGAACGCCAGCCCGTTGATGCCCTCACCCGAACCCGGGGCGGCGACGCGGACCCAGGCCGACCCGGACCAAGGACGAATCAGGCGATACCCGGAAACGCGCCCTATGGGAACGCGGCTAATAAATCATGCCCATTGCCGCGCGGACCTCATTGAGCGTCGAATTAGCGATCTCACTTGCTCGCGCGTTGCCCTCCCTCACTATCCGCCGAACGTACCCGGGGTCCCCCGCCAGTTCCGCCCGCCGCGCGCGGATCGCGGCGAAGCGCTCGTTGACCGCCTCGGTGACTGTCGCCTTGAGCGCGGACGCCCCGCCGTCGCCGATCTCGGCGGCGACCTGCGCCGGGTCGCGGTCCAGGCACAGCGCCGCCAGCAGGACCAGCGACGACACCTCGGGCCTGGCCGCCGGGTCATAGGTGACGGGCCGGATAGAGTCGGTCTTCGCCCCCTTGATCAGCCGGGCCGTCTCATCGGCGGTGGCGCTGATCGCGATGGCGTTGCCGCGGCTCTTGCTCATCTTGCCGCCGTCGGTGCCCAGCAGCGCTGGCGCCCGCGACAACAGCGCGTCCGGGACGGGGAAGACCGGGCCGTAGCGCTCGGCGAACCGCCGGGCGATCATTCGGGTCACCTCGACGTGCGGCAGCTGGTCGGCGCCGACCGGCACCAGGTTCGCCTTGCAGAACAAGATGTCCGCCGCCTGGTGCACCGGGTAGGTGAACATCAGCCCGCTCACGCTGGACTGCCGGGAGTGCGCGATCTCGTCCTTGACGGTCGGGTTGCGCTGCAGCTCGGGGACCGAGACCAGGCTCAGGAACGGGAGCAGCAGCTGGTTCAGCGCCGGGGCCGCGCTGTGCGCGAAGATCACCGTCCGGGCCGGGTCGATGCCGATCGCCAGGTAGTCCATGGCCAGCCCCATGACGTGATCGTCGAGACGGCCGGCGACGTCCCGGTCGGTGAGGACCTGGTAGTCGGCGATGAGGACGAAGACCTCGGCGCCCAGGTCTTGCAGGCGCACCCGGTTGGCGAGGGTGCCGAAGTAGTGCCCGAGGTGCAGCGCACCCGTCGGCCGGTCGCCGGTCAGGATGCGGAACCGGGACGCGTCGCGGGCGATCTCAGCCTCCAGCATGGCCGAGCGCCGCTGTGCCGAGCTCATGGGAGCCAGTGAACCGGCCAGCCGGGAGCCGGCCGGCCGGGATTCAGCCGGCGCCGCGGTGGGCGCGCCGGTGATAGCAGCGGTCATGGGAACCTCCAGTGATCCGTTAGTTAGGTCACGGGCGGCCCCGACCCCGGCCAGAAAACCGAAAAGGCCGCCCCGATGGGACGGCCAGCGCGCGCTGAAGTAAAGGCATCCGTCCCTAACAGGGACGCCACCACGCGGTAACCAGCGAACTGTTCACGCTTCATGTTAGCACGGCGATAGTTGGCTCGAATTTTGGTCCTCCTGAGCCTGCGGCCGGAGGGCGATGCTGCGAAACGTCCGGGCCGTCTGCTGGGGAACGCGGGTGGCGCGGCGTGCGAGAAGATAGCTCCCATGGAATACACCCACTTGGGCCGGTCCGGCCTGAAGGTCAGCAGGCTGTGCCTGGGCACGATGAACTTCGGGCACCGGTGGACTACGGGGACGCGAGCGTCTGGGCCGCGCAGGTCGCGGTGATGCGCGCCGCGCTGGCCCGGGACGGCCGGCCCGCGGTCGACGCCGTGTTCACCAGCGAGCCCTACGGCGAGGAACTGGCGCGATGGCTCGCGGCGGCCCATGTCGCG
>JAICYD010000030.1 GCA_025934375.1 Streptosporangiaceae bacterium
GCCCAGGAGCCGCCGGCGTCCGCGTCACTCTCGCCCGGCATCCCCTGGTCGAAGGTGATGCCGTTGAAGATCGACACGTCGTAGCTGCGCACGGGCGCGTTGTTCGGGCAGGCTCCGGTGCCGGGCCCGTTGGGGGCGGCGGGCGGCGCCTTGCCGGTGGTGGTGAGCGACGGGAACGCGGTCGTTCCGCTCGCAGCGGTGCTCGCCGGGGCCGTCCGGTCGGGCAGCGACTCCAGGGCGTTCGGTCCGGAGGAGTGCAGCGTGTTCATCACCCGGAAGATGCCCCAGGCGCCGCTGTCCAGCTCCAGGCTGCGGCCGGAGTAGTAGAGGTAGTCGCCGGGCAGGTGACGGTCGCCGCCCGCGCCTCCGTCGATGACGTAGTCCATCTTCTCGGAGATGCCGGCCGTGCCCGCGTCGGTAAGCGTGCCATTCGGGTCGAAGCGCTCCTCGGCGAACCGGTGACCGGTGATCCGCAGGTCACCGACCTGCTCGTCCAGGCCGACCTGCCTGATGACCACGGGGTCGCCCACGTAGGCCTTCAGCAATGGTGTCGGCGGGTCGCCGTGCGCGACCGAGGAGAACACGTACGGATCGTTGGCGGTGCCGACCGGCGTGCAGTCGACCTCGTCCGCGCCGGCGGGTTCCTCGTGGGCCTCCAAGCCCATGCTGTAGTTGCCGACCCCGTCCGGGACGCTGACGTCCTCATCGGCGGGGATGGGAGTATTAGCGGCGTTCGGATCTCGGTTGATCAGCGGCGCCGCTCTCAGGTTGAAGCTGGCCATCTCGCAGCCTTGTGGCGAACCACTGCTCCTGATGCCGGTGTGCTGCCAGAGCACGAACTCGCGGAAGTCGCCCTTCTCACCGAAGCCCACTGAGCCGGTGGTGTAGACGTCGGCACTCGGGCCGCTGCGGATCAGCGCCCCGGTCACCGGGTCATGGAAGGTCGCGCCCTTGGGCTCGATGATGTGCGCGCCGAACAGGCCGTGACCCCAGGAGCTGAGCGCGTCCACGTGGTCGTGGAAGAAGACCGTCCCGTCGTCGACGTCGCTGTACCAGCGGTACTGCACGAACTCGACTCCGGTCCGCTCGCCGGACGCGTGCGCGTTGGCCAGCGGCGCGTTCAGCGTCAGCGTGTGGCCGCTGATCGCGGTGATCTTGGTGACCACCTCAGTGTCGGGCAGGCCCTGGCCGACCTCGACGCTGATCCCCGGGCGCAGGCCCGTGGTGCTGGCGACCGAGATCTGCGTCGCGCCGGCTCGCGCGGCCGCGGCCAGCGTGGTCTCGCCATTCTCGCCGGCGGCGATCGGCCGGACCGACTGCTCGTAGGACATGCCGGTGATCACGCCGTCCGAGGCCTGCGGGTCGAACTGCACGAAGTGGATGTGGATGTTGGCCTTGCGGAAGACGTTCTCCTCGCTGGTGGCCTCAAAAGGCGCTGCCGTCGACGGGTTCATGTTGTTGGTCAGCGTCAGCGCCAGGCAGTCGCCGACATCGGACCTCAGCGCTAGCGGCTGCGCGGGCTTGGCGCCGCTTTGCACCGCCGCCACGTCCTCGTTCAGGACGAAGACCTCGCCGTTGGGGTCCGTCATCGGGTCGATGGGGGTCCCGTTGGCGGTTCTTCCGCTGTCGGTCTGGTCCAGGATGGGAGTGGAGATGGCGGTGATGTTGTAGTTGTGCACCGGCGCGCCTGCCGGGCATAGTCCATCGGGACGGGTCGAACTGGTCGTGTTACCGAGCCAGGGCGCCCCGCTGTGGCCGTTGGGCGAGAACGGCGGTCTCATGCCCAAGTGGGGTTGCATCAGCGGCCACGCGTACCTCCCGTTGCTGGGATCGAACATGATCTGCGGTCGCTGCCCGGGGTTGGGGGCGGTGTAGTTGGCCCAGGAACGGGTGTCCTCCGGCTCGCCCAGGTAGACCGGCGCGGTCGCCGTGCCGCTCTTGACCCAGTTCCACACCGTCGCGTCCTGCGCGTCCAGCCGGACGCCGGGCGGCGGGAGCTGGCCCTCGACCAGGCTTTCCAGGGAGACCTGGGTATTCGGGTTGGTCAGCTGGGCCTGCGGGACGACGGTCTTGCCCCCGATGACCTTGCCGATCAGGCCGGCCGAGTTGACCGCGGCGGGCTTGGCCGCCCGGCCCGGCACCCCGGCCAGGTTCGACTGGGCGGTGTCGAAGACCCGGATGAAGCCCAGCATCCCCGAGTCATAGTGAGCGGCGATGTGGCAGTGGAACAGGAAGTCGCCCGCGGCCTGCTGGCAGCCGCCGGCCCCGCACTCGGTCTCCAGGTCGTAGGACTCGCCCGGCTCGATCGTCTGCGAGTCGAGCCTGATCGAGTCCTTGGTGACCGGCGGGAACTTCTCCAGCCCGCCCGAGATGTCGGGGTTGGTGGCCCCGGGGTTGCGGACCCAGCGGATGCCGCCGCCGTGCTCATGGAAGACGTGGCCCATCTCCGCGCCGGCGTTGATCAGGCGAATCTTGTAGGGGTCGCCCACGTACAGCTCCGGCCGGGGCGTGGCCATGTCGCCGTTGGTGTACGAGCCGTAGTCCTGTGCCTCGTCGGGAGTGAAGCCGGCGTTCTTCTGGGTGACTTCACGCTCGTAGAAGCACTCGCTGCGGTAGTTGATCGCCTTGCTGCACGGCCGGTAGGCGTCGGAGAACTTGTCCACCACGGGCAGCTCGCAACCAGCCGGGGAGACCCCGGCCGCCGACTGGACTTCACCCTCGGCGGTGTTGCAGGTGGCGCCGGCCTTCTCGTAGATCTGCCGGTACCCTTCGTCGCCGACCTCGTGGAACAGCAGCGCGAACTCGCGGAAGCTGGGACCGGACGGCATCTTGATGGTCGCGTCCCAGCCGCTTTGCAGAGGCGCGTTGTTGTTGTTGGGGTCCAGCCACTGCGACCCGGGCGGCTCGGCGATGATCGCGCCGAACAGGCCGTGGCCCTGGAGTTGCCGGATGTCGCCGGTGGAGTGGAACACGTGTGCTCCCTCGCCCAGCGCCGGGTCCAGGTAGACGGTGTAGCTCGCCGTCTTCCCCGGGGCCGCGGTGTTATCGGTGTTCTTGCCGACCGCGCTGGACACGTCGGCGGCGGACAGGCCCGGCAGCCCGTCGGCGTTCCAGGCGATGTTCTCCGGTGCGGTGCGCACCAGGGCACCGTTGCAGTCCGGCGGCCCGTCGCAGGTGTCACCCACGTTCTCGATGGGCGGCTGGTCCATGGCCTGGACCCCGAAGGTGGTCGCGTTGGTGAGGTTGACCGTGACGCAGTCACCCTCGTGGCCGCGGATCACCAGCGGCTGGATCGGGTCGTCCTTCAGGCCGCTCGAGACCTGCCCGGACGCCTCCTCGGCGCGCACCGCGGAGATGTTGGAGTTGAGCACGTACATGAACGAGTTCGGGTCGTGCGTTCCGTACCTGTTCAAGGTCATGTCGACGTTGATGGCCGAGACGTTGAACGTGTCGTGCGGCGCGGTCACGCAGGGGTTCGCGGTGGCGGTAGCCGCCGCGGCAGTGCCCGCGCTGGGGCTGGCGCTGGCCATGCCGCTGGTGGCCGCGGACAAGCCGAGGAGCGCCATGACCGATCCGACATAGACGAACCTCGGCAGCCGGTGCTTGCGCTCGTCGGTAAGCAGCGGCTCACCGGGGTGTTCTTCTCGCCAGCGGCCGAACGCGAACGCGGTCGCGAATAGCACCGGAAACCCGATCGCCGCGTCGGTGAGGGCGGCGCTGACCCCGAAGCCGGCCATCGCCAGCGTGAAGGCGAGCGAGACCAGCGCGGCCTTGTTCAGGGCGCGCGCCCAGCCGCGTCCACCCAGGTCCATCATGGACGCGATTGAGATGCCTGCCCACGCCGCCAGTACCGCCAGCGGCACGGCGATCAGGAAGTCCGGTGGCCCGGTGGTCGATCCGCGGGCCACTGGATCGGCGAGGGCGAGGGCGAGCAGACGGGGGCCGGCCAGGCTGATGACGCTCAGCATGAGCGCCAGCAGGGCCGTCTCCCCGGTCCGCCGCGCACGCGCGCGCGGGAATCTGGTGACTGATGACATGAACCTTCCTCTCAGCTGCTGGCGCGCGGATTCGCGCCAGGTTGGGATGGGCGGGATGGGCGTGAGGTCCCCGTTACATGTGCATCCCGGCAGGTGCCTGGCCGTTGGTGTTGACCGGCATGGATATCGTCCGGCCGCCGCGCGACCAGTGCAGGGTCAGGTTCTTGATGTCGGCGGCCTGGACATCGAAATAGAGGTCCACGGTCGCGGCGAATCCCGGCTGGAGGTTCCCCCACGCCGGCTGACTGCTGTGCTCCTGGCCGTTGACCTGCCAGGTCTTGCCGCCCGCGCCGGACAGGGTGAAATCGGTCGTGCTGTACTTCTGCACGCGACTGGTGACGTTGTTCAGGTCGACTTCGACGCGCAGCCGGTCATCGCCGGCCGGCTGCATGCCGGGCATCATGCTGTCGGGCATTTGGAATTGGCTTGCGTCTCCCGGCGCAGGCGCCGCGGCCTGTCCGGGCACGTTCGCCGACGCAGGCGCCCCCGAGCCGTCCACGTCGTTGCTCATCCACAGCATCGTGTCGACGGACAGCGAGAGGCCGCCGGCCTGGTTGGGGTGGCTGGCGAGGTCGGCCGCGGCCTGGCCCTGCCGGGACCCCAGGACCAGCAGGCCCAGCGCCACGACCAGCAGCGCCAGGGGCACTGGCACCCAGCGCAGGCCCCGCAGCCGGGCGGGCGGGGCTGGCTTGTCCTTCTTCTGGGAGCTACTTACCGCTGGCGCGCGCGTTTTAACGGCCGGCATTTCACAGTCCTTTCATGGCGGATCCGGGCATGGCGAGACGACCAGGCCGCCTGATAAAAACGGCTGACAATGGGATGATTAGCTAGGCGGCCTCGAGGGGGAAACAGCGACGCTGCTGCGATGCAAACATTCGATGGGTATGACTCTTATTCCGATTTATCGCGAGATAAGCTCGGTAATTCGGGGTCGCTGCTTTTACAACTTTTACCTGCAGGTAGCCCGCCTGATTGAACTTTGAAGGATCCTTCGTATACAGTCAATACCAGGCGTTAATCGTCCCAGTGAACCTCCCACTGCCAATCAACCCGCAGCTAAGGGGCCCTTTTCAGGCCGCGCGGGGTTGATCCGGGTGGCGCCCATCGTGGCCGGCGGTAACGGCACGCCGAGAACCCGGGGCGCCACCCCGGAATGCGTGAGGAAGCCCCTCAGGGGTCGCTACTGGCCCGGACCGGGCCGGCTTCGGGTCAGTACATCTCCACGCAGTCGTAGCTGATGCCGGGGCTGAGGTAGCCGCCGAGGCCGGCCGAGCCGCTGATGACGGTGATCGCCATGGTGTTCACGCCGACGACGAGGGCGCTGGCGGGCACGTTATAGGTGTACAGGGCGTTGTTGCCCCGGTAGGTGCCGATGGTCAGGCTGCGCGAGCTCGGCTGGCTGGACGCCGCCGGGGCCGGGGACGTCCAGCTGTTGACGGTGATCTGCGGGCGCCCGCCGCCGTAGGCGGCGGTGATGCCGATCCGCACGGTGCGCGCCGCGATCTGGCTCGAGGACAGCGTGAAGCGGACGGTCGTGGGGTTGTTGATCTCTTTCCACTGGTAGGCGGGGAAGTCGCTGACGGCGCTGCTGCCCACGGTGTAGGTCACCGGTCCCCAGCTCGCCATCCGGGTGTCGGAGGGATGCATCGTGGTGAGGTTGGCCCAGTTCTTGAAGTTCGTGGGGGCGCCGGTCCAGGTCCCGATGCGGAAGACCGGGCTGGCCGGGGTGACCCACGCCGAGTCGATGTTCTGGCCGCCGACGGTGGCGCCCGCCGTGACCGTGACGTTCCGGGTGGCGACGGCCAGCTCGTCCTGGTACAGCGTCTGGACATACTGGCCTGGCTTCATCGCGGGGCTGGAGAAGTCACCGTTGGTTCCGGTGCCGCACCAGTACTGGGCGGTGGAGTTGGCGAAGGCGACAGTAGCGGTCGCGCCGCTGGCCACCCCGGCCGCGGCCCCGACCACGAACCCGCGCTGGGCGCTGCCCGTCGCGCCCGCCAGCCCGAGGCCGTACATGAAGCTCATGTCGGGCGCGGCGGGCGCGGACGCGCCCGCCACCATCAGCGCGTACGGCCCGTACAGGACGCCGAGCCGCTGCGCCACGGTGTCGTTATGGCCGGACCACATGTAGTTGTAGACCTCCACCGAGGCGCTGGTCCCCTGCTGCTCGATGTCGCGGAAGAACGGCCCGCCGGAACTGCTCTCCCGGGTTCCGTAGGCCATGTACACGCCGAGGCCGCCGCCGGTGACGCCGCGCGGCGTCAGGTTCCTCGCCTGGCGGTTGGAGTAGTACTTCGACCGCGTCTGGCCGTTGACCAGGTCGATGTCGGTCGATTCGATCGCGGTCCCGCCGTTGACGTCGGACGGCGCGTTGATGGTGGACAGGATGCCGCGGTTCAGGTACTGGATCCAGCGCAGCTCACCGGCGCCTGAGGCCACGTGGGTGGCCATGTAGACGGTGTTCTGCCCGTTGACCGCCACGTAGTAGTGGTGCAGCGTGCCGCTGCCGTACCAGGTGGAGGTGGACGCGGTGATGATGATGGCGTTCCCGGTCTGCTGTGCGCTCACGGTGGGGCTGGGCAGGCCCGACTCCACGTGCGACTCGTTGGTCCCGGACGGCTGCAGCTCGGTGCCGTTGATGTTCAGCGATGTCATGCCGCCGGTGCTCTGGCGGATCTTGAACACGAGGCCGGCACCGGTGGTGACCGTGTAGAACCCGCCGCTGCTCGTGAAGCCGAACGAGGCTGCTGTGGCGGCCGGCGCGAGAATCCCGTCGGCCGCCGCCGCGCCGAGCCCGATCACCAGCCCGCCGGCCCCGGCGCGGGTGAGGAACTGACGGCGGGCGACCGACCGGGGCCCAGGCTGGGCTGGTGTGGACATCTGCTACCTCACAGGCCAGGGAAGGAGGGGAAACTGCACGAAGGGACGCTGCCGCTGCCGGAGATCGCCGAGACGGTGACGTTGGTGCCCGACGGCTTGAGGTTGGTGTCGAAGGTCCCGATGTTGGCGTTCTGCGCGGTCGTCGAGGTCGCGTCGAAGCTGACGTTCTCCAGGGTGAGGCCGAGCGGGACCGATGAGCTGAAGCCCTCGAGCACGGACTTGGCACTGGATGCCGAGCTGACCGACTTGGCGCCGTCCACCACGATGTTCTGGTAGTTAGGGATGTGGCTGCCGTTGCCCGAGGAGTAGAACGGGTCGATGTCCAGGAGCGTCTTGACCCCGGTCAGGCAGATCCCTTCGTACGTGACCGTCGAGACCAGCCCGCCCACGCTTGAGTAGCTCTTGATCCGCATGCCGTTGTTGCTGCTGCTGGTGATGCCGGAGCTGTCGGTTCCGCTGAGGGTGTCGTTCTTGAACAGGATGTTGCTGACGCCCGCGTTGGTCTCGCTGCCGATCGAGATTCCGTGCGTGCCGTAGAAGTGGCTGTTCTCGATCGTCATGTTCTGCGCGGCCTGATTGCCCCCCTTGACGGCCACCCCGTCGTCGCCGTCGTTGATGTAGGAGTTGTTGATGGTGACGTTCGTGCCGCTGGGGTCGATGCCGTCGGTGTTGCGGGCATTTGCCGGGGTCTTGATCCGCAGCCCCCAGACGGTGAAGCCGTTGCCGCCGTTGAAGACAAGGTGGAAGTTCGGCGAGTTGGTCAGGCTGAGGTCGAAGACGGTGAAGTTGTTCACGCCGTTGGACTGGATCAGCCGCGGGTTGTTCTGCGATCCCCCGCTGCTCTTGGCCGTGTTGGCCAGGTCCCACCACGTGACGCTCTGGCCGACCAGGTCGAGGTCGCCGCGGCCGTCGATGAGCCCCTGCCCGGCGCTGCCCGCCGTTCCCATGATCGCGGCGTTCGCGCCGTTGACCGTGATGAACGGCTTACACCCGCCGCCGCTGCTGGCGACCGTACCGCAGGTCGGCTTGCCGGATACCTGGTAGTTGGCGGCATTGCGAGACGCGAACAGCGTGACGCCGGTGTTTATCACCAGCACCTCACTGCCGCCGACAGTCAGCGGACCGGACAGGAAGGCCTTGTTGGAGCCGCTCGCGGCGAGCACCACGGCCTTGCCCGACCCGGCGCAGCCGTTCAGCGCGGACTGGATGCGGGAGGTGTCCGGCGGGCTCGACTCGGCCGCGCTGCTGAACTGCCGGTTGCTGGTGGCCAGCGACGAGGTCACTGTCGCGCAGGTCGCCGGAATGGACGGCTGGCTCACCGAGCGGGTGTCTCCGGTGGCCAGGGTCGCGGCCGCCGCGGGGCGCGCGACGGCGACGATGAGCGCGATGGCGAGCAGCGCGGCGGCCACGGCCGCGGTGCCGAGCGCGGCGGGGCCGGCCGTGCCGGGCTCGCCCGGCCGGATCGACCGCGTGCGGGCATGAGGTGAACCCAGGGACCAGATATTCATCATCGACCGACCTCTCTATCCGAGCATCTATGTGCTGGTGCGAGCGATTGTGTGCGTTAACAATCAGGCGGTCAACAGCCGTCGGCCCCGTCCGGCCTGGAAGCGGGGCGATGACGCTCCGGCATCATCGCCGGGCCTGGACAGACACCGGACCGCCGGCGGCGCCGCATAATCGGTGCCGCTTCGAAACTTTCAGCCGGGTACGGTGGCAGCGTGCAGATCCGGCCGATGACCTTGGGGGACGTGCCCGCCGCGGCGACGCCCTCCTAAGGACACCCGCGCCGGCCGCCGGCCTTCCCCGGGGAGAACAGGACCGAAGGACAATGAGGCACTGACCGCGGTGACGAGCCCGCGCGCGTAGTACCGCACCTGATAGGCGCCGTGGCCAGCAGGCGACCGGAAGCTTGCCGTGCCGATGCTGGCCGCGGTACCGACGCGCTGGGCGCTTCGGCACCGGCGGGCGCGGACCGCGCACAGCGCGATGACGTCCGCTGCGGAGTGACCGGCCGGCGCTGACCAGTCCACGTCGACCGTGGTCCCGGCCGTCCCCGCGTTGACAGCCGCGTTGACCGTGGGCGGCACCCAGCCGCCGAGCACGAACGCGGGGTCGGACCACTGGGCGGCCAGCAGGGTCAGGTTCCGCAGCGTGAAATCATTGGCCTCCACGCTGAAGTTCGATCGCCAGCAGTTGAAATCGTCGTGCACCGGGATGGCCTGCCGGGCACAGACGTCGGTCGTGTTCGCGGAGTTGAGCGCGTTATTGTTCGCGTACTGGATGACCGTCCCCGAACGCGACTGGCCCGCGACGGTGATGAGCGGCTTATCCGGGGCAACCCAGTCGAGCTCGGTATAGGTCCCGTCCGCCACCTTGATGGTCCTCGGGACGGCGTTGTTCGCGGGGATCGCGTTGATCGCGCCCTGCACCGTGCAGAATTCACCCCGCCCGCGGGAGTCGACGGTGATGATCCGGGCGTCCGGCCGCGGATGGCGGCGCGTCGTGATGAACCGCCAGGCGTGCGGGTCGGCGACACCGGTGAAGCCGGCCGCGGTGAAGACCGTGGGGTCGGCGGTCACGTAGTAGGCGCGGCCGTACGCCAGCTCGTGGTGCAGGTAGATAGTTGCGGTGTCGCCGGTGATGATCACCGGGTAGTAGCTGAAGGAGTGCGGGTTCCCGGCTTCGTCGGTCGCCCCGCCGACGGTCTCGGTGAACGAGGCCGGATCAGCCAGGTCGATGCGGTCGGCGACCGAGCCGTCCGCGTTGTGCACGGTGATCGAGCCGGTCGTGCCCAGCGTTGGCGCCGACCCGAACGTGATCGTCAGCGGCGTGTCCACGCAGGCGCCGGTGCTCCCAGAACCTGTCCCGGTGACCGTGCCCGCGGTCGTAGCGCCCCCGGTCGCGGCGATCGCCGGCCCGCCCGTCGTCGCGCCGGCCATCAGGGCCAGGGCAATCACTACCCGCCAGATCCGCATCATGACCACCCGGAATCCATCAGAAATGACCATCTCATTATGCGCGCGCTCCGGCATTGTCGTCAGGCACCGTCCGCTCCGGGCTGCAAGTTTCAGCTGCCCGTATCCGGTTACGGCTGACTGGCTCCCGGCATTCGGGCTGGTCACGCCGACCGGGCGGCGGGCCGTCGGCGGGTCGGCCACGGACCTGGTGAACCG
The DNA here is from genome assembly GCA_025934375.1 of Streptosporangiaceae bacterium. Taxonomy (GTDB): domain Bacteria; phylum Actinomycetota; class Actinomycetes; order Streptosporangiales; family Streptosporangiaceae; genus Trebonia. The sequence continues at coordinate 10,094 of JAICYD010000030.1, forward strand.
TGATTGTTCCCCCGCGCCAAGCTGATTAGCGTGCCGTCGTGAGCGCTCACCCCGAGGGGACGGTCATGAAACAAGTGCGCACCCTGCTGGCGGCCGTGGCCGCCGGCCTCGCGGCCCTCACGGGCACCGCCTTGACCGCGGCCCCGGCGAGCGCCGCGCAAGGCGCGTTCACCCCCGGTACGGCGTGGACCGACCAGAGCGGAAACGCGCTGCAGATGCACGGCCTCGGCATCATCAAGGTCGGCTCCACGTGGTACGCGTTCGGGGAGGACAAGACCGCGGAGTCCTCGGCCAACGCGCAGTTCCAGGACATCCCGTGCTACAGCTCCGCCGATCTCGCGCACTGGACGTACCAAGGCCAGGCCCTGGCCCGGCAGTCCACCGGTGATCTCGGGCCCGGCCGGGTCATCGAGCGGCCGAAGGTGATCTTCAACGCCGCCACTGGGCAGTACGTCATGTACCTGCACGTGGACAGTTCCTCCTATTCCGAGGCCAAGGTCGGGGTGGCGACGAGTTCCTCGGTCTGCGGTCCGTACGCCTACCACGGCAGCTTCCAGCCGCTGGGGTTCCAGAGCAGGGACATCGGCCTGTTCGAGGACACCGACGGGTCGGCTTACCTGCTCAGCGAGGACCGGGCGAACGGGCTGCGGATCGACCGGCTGTCCGCCGACTACCTGTCGGTGACCAGCGCGGTGGCGGTCCTGCCCGATTACGAGGCTCCCGCGATGATGAAGATCGGCGGCACCTATTACATCTTCGGGTCGCACCTGACCGGCTGGTCCGCTAACGACAACGTCTACGCGACCGCGACCTCGCTGGCGGGCCCCTGGTCGGCGGCGGGCACCTTCGCGCCCGCCCGCACCAGCACCTATCAGTCGCAGACGGCCAACGTCATCACGGTGCAGGGCAGCGCGGGCACGACCTACATCTACGCTGGCGACCGGTGGACGACATCCAACCTCGGCACCTCGCCGCTGATCTGGCTGCCGCTCACCATCCATGGCACCACGGTGACGATGGGGTGGTACAACCAATGGTCGCTCGACACCAGCGCGGGTACCTGGTCGGCGAGCGCCTCGCTGCCGCCGTCCGGCCCGCACGTGCTGACCGACCAGAACAGCGGCATGGCGATGGACGTCACCGGGGCCTCCAAGGCCGCCGGCGCCCTCGTCATCCAGTGGCCGGCGAACGGCGGCGCCAACCAGGAATGGACGCTGCAGCCGGTCTCCGGGAACGTCTTCACGGTACACAACGCCAACAGCGGCCTCTGCCTGGATGTGCCCGGCTCCTCCGCCGCGCAGGGAGTCCAGCTCGACCAGGGGACCTGCAACGGCGGCGCCAGCCAGGAGTGGGCCTTCGAAGCGGTGGGCAGCTACCAGTCCGCCTCGGATGCCGACTTCGTGCTCGCGTCCGTGAACAGCGGCCTGATCGCGGAGGTCAAGGGCAATTCAACTGCCTCGCACGCGCCGGTGGATCAGTGGCCGTCCAACGGAGGCGCCAACCAGGCCTGGGCCATCGGCTAGCACTCAGCGGTAGCACCGTCACGATAGGCACCCGGCAGGTCCAGCGGGCGGTGGGGCAGGCCGTGGCGACCCGCGCCTGCCCCACTGCGGTCGTGCCGTGGGCGCCGCCCCGCTATACCCGAACCGCCTGGGTGGACACCCACCCGGCGCCCGTGCACGCTTTGCTACCGTCTGTCCAGGTCATGCACGCCTTCATGGCGCTCATCCGCAGGACCCTTGGCTTCGGCTCATCCCACCAGTTGCGGCGGAGGGCGACGTTGTGCCCGATCACGACCAGGCTCATGTTATGGACCGTCAGGGCGACTTGGCCGGCCACTGACACTCGCAGGGCCTGCACCGAGACCAGGCGCAGCGTCCCTGAGCGCGCGGTGAAGCCCACTTGGCCCCCTGCCTTTCCCGACTGGCGGGTCAGGTAGAGGCAAATGGTGCCCGTCCGGCCGTGGGCGTTCGCGTGGACCGTCACGCAGTGGCCGCCGAGGAGTACTGCGGGGCTGGCGGCTGCCTGCCCTCGCTGCATTGACGTTGTCGCGGCATCGGCTCGGGCCGAGCCGATCCCGCAGGCGAGGATCGCCATGATCGCGACCGTGACGAACGCTGCTGTTCTGCGCACAGGCATTGCTCCCTACTACTCGGGTCAAGCTGGCGTGGCCCGTGCCGCGCCACCTGACATTCCTGTTTGTGAGTGGTCCCGGAGCTGAGCGCTAACCCGCGCCGCGTCCGGGTGATTCAGGTCGGTGAGAATGGCCAGCGCCGCTCGCAGGCAGTCCCGCTCGGCGCGAGCATCGCCGTCCGTCCCGCGCGCGGCGGCGAGATGAGTCAAGATCTCGGCCTGGTTGTACTGGTCGCCTAGTTCCCGGAACGCGCTCAGTGACTGCTGGAAGCAGGCGATGGCGTCCGGGGTGCGGCCCAGACGGTGATAGGCCTCGCCCAGGCTGTCCAGGACGTTGGCCTCACCTCGCCGGTAGTTCAGCTCCCGGAATATTGCCAGCCCTTCCTGGCAGTGCTCGAGGCCGTCCTGGTAGGCGCCGAGGTGGATGTGGAGCAGGCCGATGTTGTTCAGCGCGCCCGCCTGCCCGGCCCGGTCCCCGCAGCGGCGGAACAACTCGAGCGCGCGTTCGGCCAGCTGGCGTGCCTGCGCGTGCCGGTGTTGCCGCCATAGCGAGTTACCAGCCCGGACGCAGGCCCGCGCTTCACCCGACGCGTCGCCGAGCTGGCCGAACAACCGGGCCGCCTCCGCCAGGTGATCGCGTCCGCGCTCGTACTCGCCCTGGAGCACGAACGTCCAGCCGAGCCCGCAGGTGGCGTGGGCCTGCCCGACCGGGTCCCCGCCCTGGCGGGCGCAATCCAGGCCAAGCCGCTGGATGTCCCCGAGCTCATCCCAGCGTCCCCGCCGGGACAGGAAGGTCTCCCAGGCCCAGGCGAGCTGCCACGCATGCGACGCGAAGCCATCGCGCGCCGCCAGCTTTACGACCCCGGGCAGAGCCGGGTATTCGGCCTCCGCCCATGCCCAGGCCTCCTGATAGCTGTCGATATCCTCCTTCAGCGCACCGTCTTGGGGTGGCGCCAACGTGATGGCGGGCCGGGGCGGATACAGCCGCAGGGACATCGCGTGCGCGGCGTGCAGGTAGTAGTCGAGCATCCGGGTGGTGGCCGCATGGCGCTGTTCGGCAGTCTCTTCGGCCTGGGCTCGTTCCCGGGCGTACGCACGCAGCAGGTCGTGCATGGCGAAGCGGCCTGCCTCCGACTGCGCGACCACGTTGACGCGCTCTAGCTCCTCCAGCATCGCGACCGCCTGCCCGGCCGTCGTGCCCGCGAGGCTGGCGAGGACGTTCGCCCCGGCGTCGGGACCGGGGTGCATCCCCGCCCGCCGGAACATGCTCGCCTCGGGTGCCATCAGGCACGTGTATGACCAGGAGAGCACCGAACGCGCGGATGCCGCCGAGTCCCCGGCATCGAGCGCGTCCAGCCTCCCCCGGGGATCTCGCAGTCCGGCGGCTAGCTTGGCCAGCGGCAGCCCGGGCCGGGCCGCCGCCTTCGCCGCGACCACCGCCAGGGCCAGCGGCAGGCGACCGCACAACTCGGCGATCTCCGTCACCGCGGGGGGCTCCGCCGCCGCCCGGGCCGCCCCCACGCGCGCCGCGATGAGCGCCCGTGCCTCAGCGCCGCTGAGCACGTCCACCCCGATCAGTTCCGCGCCTTCGGTGACGGCCAGCCCGGCCAGCCAGTCCCGGCTGGTGATGACCACCATGCTGCCCGGCGAGCCGGGCAGCAGCGATCGCACCTGCTCGGCGTCGCGCGCGTTGTCTAGGACGATCAGCAGCCGCTTGCCCGCCGTCAGGCTGCGGTAGAGGCTCACCCGGGCGCTCAGCCCGGACGGGACCGGCGCAGCGGGCAGCAGGGCCCCGATGAACAGTCCCAGTCCTTCAGCTGGCGACACGGGCGCGGCGTCGGCGGCGAACCCCCGGAGGCTGAGGTAGAGCTGGCCGTCGGGGAACTGGCCGGCAACCTGGCGTGCCCAGTGGGTGACCAGCGCGGTCTTCCCCACTCCGGCGGTGCCGCCGATCACCGCGATCACCGTCATCGCGGACGGCCCGCTCGCGAGGGACGCCATCGCGTCCAACCTCCGCAGCTCCGGCTCCCGGCCAACGAGATGCGTCAAGGCGGCCGGGAGCTCGCGGGGAATCACCGGCGGCGCCGTTGCCGGTGGCGAGTGCATAGTGATGCCCTCGGCGGGCGCGGGATCACCGGCGAGGATGCGCTCGTGCAGCCGTTGCAGCTCGGCTCCGGGCTCGACGCCGATCTCATCGATCAGCACGCGCCGCGCGTCACGGAAGGCGGCTAGCGCGTCCGCCTGGCGGCCCTCACCGTACAGCGCGAGCACCAGCAGCCAGTGCAGCCGCTCTCGCAGCGGCTCGGCCGCGACCAGCGCTCGCAACTCGGTGATGACCTCAGCCTGCCGGCCGCATCGCAGGTCCGCTTCGATCCGGTCCTCGACCGCCTGCAGCCGCACCTCCTCCAGGCGCGGCGCGTGCTGCAGGACGAGGTAGTCACACGGCACGTCGGCGAGGGGCCTGCCGCGCCACAGCGACAATGCCGTGCGCAAGCCGGTCGCGGCCTGAGCGTGCTGGCCGACCCGCAGGGCCTGGCGAGCCTGGGCCACCATGACCTCGAACTGGGAAGCATCCAGGCTTTCGGCGGGAACGCGGAGCAGGTAGCCATCAGCCCGGGTCGTGATGACAGTGCGATCGCTGTCGCCCAGCGCTCGCCGGAATCGCTTCACGTAGTTCTGCACCGTGACCCGCCCCGACGGCGGCGGGCCGGACGGCCACAGCAACTCGGCCAGCTCGTCGGCCGTCACCGCCTGCCCCCGGTTGAGGAGCAGCGCCGCCACGACCACCCGCTGCTTTCCAGGGGGAATGGGCGCCTCCACTCCGTCCCGGCACACCAGCAACGGCCCGAGCAGCCCGAATTGCAGCCCCTGCGCCATGGTGAGGACCGCCCTTCCGGACCAGCATCACAGCATGCGACTGCTAACGCTACCAGACCATTTTCGACACAATGCCCCGTGATTCTATATTTCAGAACATATCCAGAAACGGGATGCGACCCACCCCACCTATCCGATGAAACGGCGACTCGCGGAGATCGCGGCGCACGGTTGTGCGCGCTGAGCGGGGGTGCTAGCCGCGCGCTAACCCGACGCTAGCCGCCCCGCCCACGATTGTGCTCGCGACATCAGCCTTTTCTCCGTCGTGAGGAGACATCGTGAACAGGACAACGGCCGTGGTCACCACCGGAAGCAACAAGGGATCGTTCACCTATATCCAGCGGGGAGGGGGAGGGCGGATTGCCTTCACCCCGCGCGAAACGCTGAAATTCCCCGCGGCCAGGCACGTCGAACTGGTCACCATCCGCATCAGCTGAGTCCCCCACCAGGAAAGGAGTCCCAGTGAGGCCACTCTCGCTCATTTCCAATAAGGGGAAGATCTTGCGCAGGACGCCGCCGCGCAAGTTCGACAGCACCGGCCGCGGGGCGGCGAACGGTAACGCCGCGCTCGGCTGCAAGCCGGGCTACTACGAGGGCGAGTCGGTCGCCGTCGTCACCTTCCCCCCGGGGTACACGCCGCACGCCGGCCTGCTTCGCGATCACACCAACGTGGCCCGCATCACGAAGTGCTGACCTAGGTCCCTCGCGCCCTTGGCCCGGCCGGCTCGCGCCGGCCGGGCCAAGGGGCTTTCGTCATCGGTTGACGTCGTCGCTGTCGGCCCAGACCGGGTCGGTCACGCTGGCCGGCACGGCCTCCAGGCGCTCGTCGGCGAGCAGGTCGCGCACCAGCGCCGCGCTGCCGCCCAGATAGGTGGAATCCAGGTCGACATCGGTGGCTACCAGCCACGCGTGATCATCGGGCCACAACAGGCTCGGTGACTGGTCATACAAGGTCATCCCCAGTTCTCCGGCCGCGTCGAGCGGGCCTTCGAGCAGGAGGCACGGGCGCTCTGGCAGGAGGACTTCCGGCAGGCTCGCCACACCCGCCGGGAACCGCGGCGGGAGCACGCGCGGTCCCGGTGACTCGTCGGCGCCGCCGTCGAGTGCGGCGCAGACCGCCTCGGCGTCCGGGCCTGGCGGCCGGCTGTACCCGTCCCAGACGCTGAACCAGCAGTGACCGGGAGTCCCGGTGTGGACGGCGAGGATGTCGCCCAGGGCGGACAGCAGCCCCGGCGGCAGCGTTCCCGGATCGGGAGCGCCCTGCCAGGGCGGCGCGGTCGTCCCCGCGCCCGCCGCGGGCTTGGCGATGGCCTCGAACTGAACGCGCGGGTGGATCACCCGGCCCGACCAGGCCGCGACCTTCGCCCAGGTCACCGGACGGTCGCCGGCTTCCCAGGCCGGGTGCAGGATGCGGGCGTATGCCGCGAATCCGCGGGGGACAAGGGCGCCCACCCCCGATCCGAATGGGCCGACGTTCGCGATCACCCAGTCGGCCGCGGACACGTCGGTGGCGAAGTTCAAGCGGGAGCGCCGGGTCATGGCTCAGCGTATCCGGTCCCCGCTCACGTCCTCCCGCCTAGCCGAGGACCTCGATGTACCCGTCTGTCCCGTGCACGCGGATTCGCTGCCCGTCCCGGATCAGCCGGGTGGCCTGCGCGACCCCCGCGACCGCCGGCAAGCCGTACTCCCGCGCGATCACCGCGCCGTGGGTCATCAGGCGGTCATCCACGTGGTTCGTGCGCGTGGCGTCGTTGAGCTCAGAGAACCTGAGGTAGACAGTCATGCGGAGGGGCTTGATCGGGGGGCTGGTTTGTGAACGTCACGGTGACTGACTGGGTTGTCCTGCTCGGCATCGCGCTGGCGCTGTTCGCGATTGACCTGGTGCCAGCGACGCTGCGCCCGCACGCTATCGGCTTTCGCGAGGCCGCCCTGTGGTGGGGGCTGTTCGCCGCCGCGGCGGCGGGCTTCGCCGTGATCCTCGCCTTCTTGGAGGGAGGGGAATATGCCGCCCAGTTCGCCGCGGGCTACATCGTGGAGCTGAGCCTGTCGGTCGACAACCTGTTCGTCTTCGTCATCATCATGTCGTCCTTCGCGGTCCCCCGCGAGCACCAGCAGCGGGTGCTCATCTTCGGGATCGGCACCGCGCTGTGCCTGCGCGCGGGCTTCATCGCCGTGGGCGCGGTGCTGCTGGAACTCCTGTCGTTCATGTTCTTGATCTTCGGCCTGGTCCTGATCTGGACGGCGGTGCGACTGCTGGCGCACCGGGACGCCGACCCCGACGTGGCCGACGGCCCCCTGGTCCGCGTCGCCCGCCGGATCCTGCCGGTCAGCGACCGGTTCGACGACGGGCGGCTCATCACCCGCGACGGCGGGCACCGGATGGTCACGCCGCTGTTCATCGTGTTCATCGCCATTGGCGGCACGGACGTGCTGTTCGCGCTGGACTCGATCCCCGCGGTGTTCGGCGTCACCGACGAGGCGTACATCGTGTTCGCGGCCAACGCGTTCGCGCTGCTCGGCCTGCGCGCGCTGTTCTTCCTGGTGACTGGCCTGCTGGGCCGGCTGGTGTATTTGTCCGTCGGGCTGGCGGTGATCTTGTCCTTCATCGGGGTGAAGCTCATCTTGCACTGGGCGCACGGGCTCAGCGCGGCGGTCCCCGAGGTCAGCACCGCGGTATCGCTGGCCGTCATCGGGGCCGTGCTCGCCATCACGACGGTGGCGAGCCTGGCCAAGGCGCGCGCCGCGCGCTTACCCGTGGCCGCTGTCCGCCCCGGACTGCTCGGGCGGGCCGCCCATCATCTTCAGCATCATGCCGCCGCCGGTGCGGGCGAAGCGGACGATCAGCACGGCGGCCAGGAGCAGGAACGCGATGTTCAGCCAGGTGGTGTAGTCCCAGGAGACGCCCTCGTCGGGGATCTTGGCGGTCCCCCGGCCGGGGATCAAGCCCAGGCCGCCGAAGGCCAGCTCGATCACGTACCCGGCCCCGGCCATCGCCGCGAAGAACGTGGCGAGCAGGAAGGCGGCCATCCGCGGCCCGTAGTACTTGCGGTAGATGTTCAGGATCGGGGCGATGATCAGGTCCGCGAAGATGAACGCGATCACCCCGCCGAAGCTGATCCCGCCCTTCCACAGCACCACTGCCAGTGGCACGTTCCCGATCGAGCAGACGAAGGAGGCAATCGCCACCACCGGCCCGATGAGCGGTCCCCATAGCTTGGCCGCCAGCGGGTGGCCGGCGAAGAAGAACGACTGCCAGAAGCTGTCCGGCACCCAGGCGGCGATGGCGCCGGCGACCAGGAGCCCTATCACCAGGTCCCGGATAATGGCGGCCCACTCCATCACGAAGACGTGGCTGACCGAGGTGAAGCCCTCAGCGGACAGCAGCCGCCGCGCGAACGACCCCTGGCGCGCAACGGTCATGTCCATCGCGGCGTGTCCCTCCATGGACCCCGCCACGCCGCGCTCCGCCTGCTCGCCTGCCCGCTGGAGCAGCCGGTCACGCAGGAATACCCGGAACAGGAGAGCCAGGAACACGATCATCAGCGGGCCGCCGGTGAACTCGGCCAGGGTGAACTGCCAGCCCATCAGCAGCGTGAGGATCACGCCGAGCTCGATGACCAGGTTGGTCGAGGCGATCTCGAACGCCATCGCGGCAGTGAAGTCGGCGCCCTTGCGGAACAGCGCGCGGGCCAGGGCAATCGCCGCGTATGAGCACGAGGACGACGCGGCGCCCAGTCCCGCCGCGATCGCCAGCGTTCGCGGCCGCGCGTCTCCCAGCAGCCGCACCACCGTGGACCTGCGGACCACCGCCTGAACGACGGCCGACAGCAGGAACCCCAGGATCAAGGCCCAGGTGATCTGCCAGGTCATCGATCCCGCGATGGCCAGGGCATGGAGGATCGCGTCCATGGTCTTCCCCTTCCCTTTCCGGCTTCCGGCTTCCGGCTTCCGGCTTCCGGCTTCCGGCTTCCGGCCGGAACACCATACCCCGGTAGGGTATTCCAATGGTGCGGCAGGCACCCGGCGACGACGACCGTGCGGGCCGCCCGGGTAAGGGCGGCCCGCGCGGTCAGGCTGGGTCAGTGCCGGGTGGGTCAGAACCTGCCGGACGCGATGGTGGCCAGCGTCACCCGGGTGACCTTGTAGGTCGACACCGACGACGGCACGTTGCCCTGGGCCGGCTCCGTGTCCTTGATCGGCATCCCGGTCTTGGCGCTGATCGTCAGCACCTCTCCCCCGCTGCCGCCGAACAGGGCCGATCCCGCCTTAAGGGTCAGCGTGGCCTGGCCGCCGGTCGTCGACTTCGCCACGGCGACCTGGGGAATCGTGGACAGCAGGCGCAGCACGCCCGCCCGGACCTGGGGGTTGCCGCCCCCGGCGGACAGTGCCTCTACGCTGTTGTTCCAGACGCGGTTGTTGATGATGGTCTGCAGCGCCTGGCCGGTGGGCAGCTTCGGCGGGGTCTTCATCCCCTTCGCCTTCAGCGTGGGCCACTCCTTGGCGATTTCCTTGTCCCAGGCCGCCCGCTGCGCGCTACCGGTGAGGCCCAGCCAGAAGTCCCCGGGGGAGACAATGGCCATCTGCTTGCGGGCGGTGGTGAGGTTGCCGGCCGCCGCGTACAGCGCCACCTTCACGTCCCGGGAATCCATGCCATCGGCGAGGTTCTGATGACGGGCGACCGCCTTCATGAGGGTGGCCTTGTCGTCTCCCGCGTAGAGGGCGCCGCTGTCGGTGTACAGGCTGTAGACGACATCCGGCCGCTGGCCGCCGATGGTCTGGGTCTTGATGATCAGCGACGCGTTGCCCGGCAGCGGGCCGCTGTCGGCGGTGATGTGCGCGGCCAGGATCATCAGCGGGGAAGTCACCCCAGGGGCCTGGGCGGACGCTGACCCGGTCGGCGCCGCGGGCCGGGTCGCCGGCGTGGCCGCGAGCACCACGGCCACCGCCGCGGCCGCGGCGACCCCGGCGCCGATGCCGACCTTGCCCCAGGTGCCCACGGTCCTGCGGCGCCAGCGCGCCCGGGGAAACTCCGTCACCGGCGCAGGCCCGGACTCGGCCATCGCCGCCCGCAAGGTCGCGCGCGCCCGCTGGTACGCCTCGGGCCGCAGGGGGTCAGCGTCCTTCAACTGGCTGACCAGGTCCATCTCGTCCACGTTCACTGGCTCTCCTTCACACTGTTGAGATCGGTCAATAGCTCGGCCACTTCCGGCGCGTCCCGTAGCGCCATGCGGGCCTGGTGCAGCAGGCGGCGGGCCGTCCCGGCCGGCATCGCGAGCACCCGCGCGGCATCGGCGACGGTCAGGTCTTCCCAGGCGACCAGGGTCAGTACCTCTCGCTCTGGTGATCGCAGCCTCGCCAGGGCCGCCCGCAGCACCGCGTGAGTGTCCACGCGGGCGTCCACCGCTGGCCAGGGATCCCACCCGTTCGCCAGGCTCGTCACGTCCGGCACGAGATCCTCGGCCGGCCGGGACCGCCAGTAATGCCGCAGCCTGTTCAGCGCGACCCCGTACAGCCACGGCCGCGCCTGCGCGTACGACCGGTCATAGGTCCTTCGGGACTCGAAGGCCGCCACCCACACATCGCCGAGCAGGTCCTCGGCCGCCTCACGCCCCGCTCGCCGCGCCAGGTAAGCCCCGACCGCGCCCTCATGGCGGCTGATCACCTCCATGAAGGCTTCCCCGTCGCCGGCCAGCGATCTGCCGATCAGTTCCGCGTCTGACGTCATGACCCTCCCTTCCTCTACTGCGCGCTCCACCCTGAGATTGCCGATTCGCCTCCAAAGCGTTCAGGACCGAGAAGAGCCAGGTAGCGGGCAGGGACGTTCGCCGCCACCGCTATCAGGGTCGCACCGAGGCACGCCTCGCCGATGGCGGGCGACGCTCGCGGATCGGGTGGATGCGATCTGCGCTGGCGCTAGAACGGCGGGTCGGCGCCGGCCTCGTCGCGCCATCGCGGCGTGGCTGTCTCAACAATCACGGAAGATCGCGAAGACTTCGTGACGCGGGAAGAACTCAAAAGCCCTTCGGGCGATCCCCATGTTCAGCGGTCACTCTTGCTCCTTCCGCTGCGCGTGAGGGCGGCCCCGACATGGGGCCGCCCTCACGCGATCTGCGGTTGTGCTGAAGAGGGGATGACACCGCGTTGAAGTGGCGCTGCAGCCGCCCCCGCGGGGTCAGGGTCTCAGGATGAGACCTGGTCCGCCCGGCGCGGGAGCTTCCAGCCGGGGCGGACGAAGTGGCACGTGTAGCCGTCGGGGTAACGCTCCAGGTAATCCTGGTGCTCGGGCTCGGCCTCCCAGAACGGCCCGGCCGGGGTGACCTCGGTAACCACCTTGCCCGGCCACAGGCCGGAGGCGTCGACGTCGGCGATCGTGTCCTGCGCGGTCCGCTTCTGCTCGTCGCTGAGGTAGAAGATGGCCGACCGGTAGCTGGTCCCGATGTCGTTTCCCTGCCGGTTCAGCGTGGTCGGGTCGTGGACCTGGAAGAAGAACTCCAGCAGGTCCCGGTAGGAGATCTTGTCCGGGTCGAAGGCGATCTCGATCGCCTCAGCGTGGCCGTGGTGGTTGCGGTAGGTCGCGTTCGCCACGTCACCACCGGTGTAACCGACCCTGGTCGCCAGGACGCCGGGGAGCTTGCGGATGAGATCCTGCACGCCCCAGAAGCAGCCGCCGGCGAGGATGGCCTTCTCGGTTGTCATGATGCACTCCCAGTGTCAGTCGCGGGCTCGAACAGCGCGCGGTGGGCGCCGTACCCCTCGCGCTCCAGGTCCTCGAGCGGGATGAACCGCAAGGCAGCGGAGTTGATGCAGTAGCGCAGGCCGCCCTCCTGCGGGGGGCCGTCCGGGAACACGTGCCCTAGGTGGCTGTCGCCGTGGGCCGAGCGGACCTCGGTCCTGATCATCCCGTGGGTGGTGTCCGTGCGCTCGATAACGTTGCCCGGCTCGATCGCCGCCGTGAAGCTCGGCCAGCCGGAGTGGCTGTCGTACTTGCTGACGGACGCGAACAATGGCTCACCGGACACGACGTCGACGTAGATGCCGGGCTCCTTGTTGTCCCAGTACGCGTTGCGGAACGCGGGCTCGGTACCGCACTGCTGGGTGATCCGGTACTGCTCCGGCGTCAGCCGGGAGATGGCCTCGGGGTCCTTGCGGAAGGTGTCCGCCATGTCAGCTCCTTCGCCGTTGCTGCCGCCCGCTGGCTGCGGACTGGCTCGCGAAGCGTGCAACCGCTAGCGGACCACCGTTGTTCCGGCGCTGGCTGGCGCCAGGCTGAGGATGTCCAGGGCGACCAGGACGCCGCCGGCGAAGGCGGCCGGCATCACCACGATCGCCATCAGCGGGATCATGCAGAGCAAGGCGGCCGGGAGGCCGAGGCCGACCACGAGCATCCGGCGGCGGCGCAGCCTCGCGGTCCGGCCGCGAAGGTCGATGCCGCGCCGGTAGAACGGGACCGCGACGACCTCCAGCGCGATGAACCACGCGGTCACCAGCACCAGCAGGACGGGAACCACGCTCTGCCCGACGACCGGGAGGAAGCCGGCCAGGAACAGCAGGGCGGTGAATACCAGCGAGCGCAGCAGCAGCAGGGTGCCGTCGCGGACGCCCAGCAGCAACAGTCTCCACCACGACAGGTCAACGTGCCCCGCGGTGGCGCCCAGGTCATCCTCGATCCGCTCGGCGATGTGCTCATAGAACGGGCCGCCGACGATCAGCGTCAGGGTGGTGAACCCCACCAGCCCGAGCAGCACCGCGCTGCCGACCAGGGTGATGCCCGCGGCGAGCCGCGTAGCCTCCCGCCAGCCGCCGGACCAGTGGTCGGCGAATGGCGTGATCAGCGCGGCGAGGTAGCCGACGTTAGCGAGCAGCGCGATCATCGCGCCCGCCAGCAGCGCCGTAGTCAGGACGGCCGGCAGCATGCCGACCAGCAACAGCCTCGGCCGGCGCAGCAGCATCCCCAATCCCTGCCCGAAGTATCGAACTCCGGTGATGAAGTCGCGCACCATACCGCCTCCAACTGGCCCGGGCCGGTCACTGATAGCTTAACGGATTCTGAAATTTTCACCGGCGGTGGCCCTTGATCCGGCCGATACTCTCGAAATAATTCCGAAACTGTTGACGGTCCGCCGAGGCCAACCCATGCTGTCGTCAACCGCAGGGCGCAGCTACCGCCGATTAGATTACCGTCGGCGCGTTTCGCTATTCCGCTGGAGATTCGCGCATTCATTTAGTGATGCCGGAACCTGCGTCTACTCCCAGAAGGAGGGTCCAGGTCATGATCAACTCGGGCCGGTCCGCGATCCGTTCGATGGTTGTCATGCTGGCGCTATTGGCGCTCGCGGTCACCGGAGCGGTGACGGTAACGTCCACGTCCGCGATGGCGGCCGGTGGCGTCGAAGACAGCGGGGCCGGCTGCCCGGTCACCCTGCCGGGCTCTTTGACTGCCAATTCGATGCTTCCCGACCCGTTCACGAGGCTGAACGGAACGCGTATTTCCAGCGTTTCCGACTGGACGTGCCGACGAGAGGAGATCCTGCAGCTGGCGCAGAAGTACATTTACGGCACGAAGCCAGCTAAGCCCGCGAGCGTCACCGGAACGGTCTCGTCTACCAATATCACGGTCAACGTTTCCAACAATGGCAAGAGCGCCAGCTGGTCAGCGGGAGTGCAGCTGCCGAGCACGGGCTCCGGGCCATTCCCGGCCGTCATTGTCTACGGCGGCAGCGGCGTGGACACGTCCACCATCTTGAACTCAGGCGCCGCCGTCATCAACTACAACCCCTACAACGTCGGCGCCGAGGGCACGGCGCGGGACCAGGATACGGGCGCGTTCTACACCCTCTACGGCCCCTCGGACGGCACCGGGCTGCTGATGGCCTGGGCCTGGGGCGTGAGCCGGATCATCGACGTCATCGAACAGTCCGGCGGCAACATCCTCAAAGCGGACGACACCGGGGTCAGCGGCTGCTCACGGTTCGGCAAGGGCGCCTTCGTGGCGGGCGTGTTCGACCAGCGCATCCCGCTGACCATGCCGGTTGAGTCGGGCACCGACGGCGTCCCGATCTACCGCGGGATTCCCGGGGAAAGCGGCTCCCAGCCGCTGAGCAACGCCTACGGCGAGCAGCCGTGGGTGGGCGACGCCTTCAGCCAGTTCAACGGCAACCCGAACATGCTGCCGGTGGACACCCACGAGATGGTGGGGATGGTCGCCCCGCGCGGGCTGTTCATCATGGAGAACCCGCACATCGACTGGCTGGGCGCCCGGTCCGGGAGCGTGGCCGCCCTGGGCGGGGCGGAGGTCTACAAGGCGCTCGGCGCGGGGAGCAACATCTCCTACGTCTCCGACGTCGCGGACGGCACCCACTGCGCGACCCGGTCCGAATGGCAGGCCCCCATGGCCGCGAGCATCAGGTTCTTCCTGGAGAACGCGGGGACTCCGCCCGCCGTGTTCCGGATCTCCTCGCTGAAGCAAGGCACCTTGTCGCAGTGGCGGAACTGGACCACGCCAACCCTGTCTAGCAGCTCGAACACGGTGACCGTGACCAGCCCGGGCGCGCAGGCCGGGACCGTCGGCACCGCCGCCAGCCTGCAGGTCTCCGCGACTGACTCCGCGGCCGGGCAGACCCTCACCTACTCCGCCACCGGCTTGCCGGCCGGGCTGACCATCAGCTCCGCCGGCCTGATCTCCGGCACGCCAACCGCCGCCGGGGCCTCCAATGTCACCGTCACCGCGACGGACGGCACCAGCGCCTCCGGAGCGGCCAGCTTCACCTGGACGGTCAGCGGCGGGACGACCACCGGCACCTGCCACGTCACCTACACGCGCAACAGCGAGTGGCCCGGCAACTTCACCGCCCAGGTGGTCATCGCCAACCCCGGGACGACCGCGATCAACGGATGGTCAGTTACCTTCACCTTCCCGGGTGACCAGAAGGTCACCGCCAACTTCAACGGCGGCTTCTCCATGAGCGGCGAGAACGCCACCCTCACCAACGCCAGCTACAACGCCACCATCGCGGCGGGAGCCAGCACCACCGACGGCTTCCAGGGCACGTTCACCAGCAACGACGCTAGCCCGACGAGCTTCGCCGTCAACGGCAGCCCGTGTAGCTGATCCGCCCGGGACCGGGGGCGGCGCCCGGCGCGCCGCCCTCAAGGCCGAGCAGGTAAGCGAGCGGGTCCTGATAGATCACGAATGTGTACGCTAATCAGGCAGGGGCACCGGCCGCACCTGGTTATTCCGTGGTGATAGCTGGCCGACGCCGGCGAGGAACCAGTACTGTTCCGGGTGCTCGGGGACGTCGTCCGGCTGGTCGGGGCGCCATAGGGGCGCCCAGACCAGGCCGGGGTCGATGAGGGCGAACCCGTCGAAGAAACGAGTGATCTCCGCGCTGGTCCGGGCGCGGCCACGGGCGGACACCTTGTTCTTGTACACGGTTTCCAGCGCGGACAGGAGTTCGGGCCGAGGGTCACTGCAGGCGTGGGAGACGACGAGGTAGCTGCCCGCGGGCAGCGCGTCGCGCAAGGTGGCGACGATCTGCTCGGGCTGGTCGGCGTCGGCGAGGAAGTGCAGGACCGCGACCAGGAGCAAGGCGATGGGCTCGGTGAAGTCGAGCAGCAGCTGGGTCTCGGGATCGGCCAGGATGCGGGCTGGGTCGCGCAGGTCAGCCTGGATGACGGCGGCGTCGGCACTACCGTCCAGGATTAGCTTGCTGTGGGCGACGGCGACGTCGTCCGCGTCGACGTATACCACGCGGCTGCCGGGCGCGGCGCCCTGGGCAACCTGGTGGACGTTGTCCTGGGTGGGGATGCCGGAGCCGATGTCGAGGAACTGGCGGATGCCGCCCTCGGCGGCCAGGAACCGCACGGCCCGGCCGAGGAAGGCGCGGTTCGCGCGGGCGATGGCCCTGGCGTTCGGCTCGACCGCGATCATCGCGCGGGCGGCGTCCTGGTCGGCGCGGAAGTTGTGGTCCCCGCCCAGCCACCAGTCGTAGACCCGGGCGACGTTGGCCTTGCCTATGTCGATGCCTGGCGGTACCCAGCCCGGCTGCATTGTCATCGCGCTTCCCGTCCCAGTCGCCATACCGGCACAGCTGCTGTCAGCCTAGCCCAGCCCGCGCACGGTGGACCGCCCGCCGACGGTGCCGTACAGTTATTGCGCCCAGCTTTCCCGCTTCCCCTGTCAGCCGCCATGCCTGAGGCGGCGTGATCGGAGCTGGCTACCAGGTGAGTAGCGAACCGGACATGGCAGCCGCCCGCGGTGACCCCGCGGGATCTCCGCTGCCCCCGCGGCTGCGGCCCCCGGATGCCACCGCTGACCCGGCCCGCGTGGCGGCGCAGGTTCTCGATGCCCTGGTTCCCGGTTTCGCCGACGCCGCCGGGATGTACGTCCTGGAGCAGCTGCTCAGCGAGGGCAACGCTGGCCGCCAGGCGGTCGGCGCCGGACAGCGCGGCCTGGTGATGCGGCGGCTGGCCACCCGGCACGCGTCCGCCGACGCGCCCGCCCTGTGGGCGGCCTTCCCGTCCGGTGAGGTGGTGGCGCTCCCAGCCGACTCCCCAAGCGTGCGCTGCCTGCGTGACAGCGTCCCGGTGATCTTCGACCAGCCGGGCAGCCGGGCCCTGCGGTGGATATCCCCGGAAGCCAGGACGACGCTGGGCCGCTACACCTCGTTCCTGGCCGCGCCGATGGTTACCCGGGGCACCGCGGTCGGCGTCCTGGTCCTCGCCCGCGCCCCCGGCGCGCCGCCGTTCCACGGGGCCGACCGGCAGTCCGCCGCCGACCTCGCCGGCCGGGCGGCCGCCGCCGTCGCCGACTCCCTGGCGCTGATGCGGCACCAGTCGGTCACCGAGGCATTGCGGCCGCCGCGGCCAGCCGTCACCGTGGAGCCTCAGGGCCGGCTTGAGATCGCCGGGCGGTGCCTGCCCGCCACGGGCTGCGACGTCGGCGGCGACTGGTATGACATCATCCCGCTGCCCGGGCAAAGGACCGGGCTGATCGTCGGCGACGTGATGGGCCACGGCCCGCTGGCCGCCGCCGTCATGACCCGGCTCAGCGCGGCCGCCTACGCACTGGCGGGCCTGGACCTGCCGCCGTCGGAAGTCATGCGGCAGCTCAACCGGACCGCCCTCGCGCTACCGCAGGACACGCTCGCCACCTGCGCGTACGCCGTCGTCGACCCCGCCCGCCAGTCATGCGTCATCGCAGCCGCCGGCCACCTCCCGCCCATCTTGGCCATGCCCGACGGCACCACTTACGTCCTCGGCCTGCCGGGCGGCCAGTCCCTCGGAGTGACCACGGCCAGCTACGGCCAGGCCCGCACCGAGCTTCGGCCGGGGACCGTCCTCGCCCTGTACACCGACGGCCTGGTGGAAACCCGTACCCGCCCCTTCGATCAGGGCATCCTCGCGCTGCGCTCCGCCCTGGCCCGCCCTCCCCGGGACCTGGACGCCACCTGCGCGGAACTCGCCAGCGCGCCCGGGGACATCCGCGAGGACGACATCACGATCGTCCTCGCCCGGATCCCGTTATCGATCACGCCGCCACATGACGGCGCAAATCAACGCAACTAGGTAGACTTGCCACGTCTCTGGCCGCTAGCGCCGGGGTCGTTGGGAGCTAGCCGGCGGGGAGGCTGCCACTGACCGCGGGGAGTGCTGGATGGCTGAAGACGGCGGGACGTTCGCTGGCACGCCAGTGCCGCGGCAGCTCCGTCTCGGAGTGCGAGACTTCACCGGCCGGAAGGCCGAGCTGGCCTTCCTGACCCGCCTGCTGGACGCGCCGAGGGCACCGGGCGGCAGCGGCACGGTGGTGATCTCCGCCATCGGCGGCACCGCCGGAGTCGGCAAGACCGCGCTGGCGATCCACTGGGCGCACCGGGCCGCCAGGCACTTCCCCGACGGGCAACTGTATGTGAACCTGCGCGGCTTCGCCTCCTCCGGCGCCCCCGCGGCGCCCGCTGAGGCCCTGCACGGGTTCCTCGCCGCGCTCGGCGTGCCCCCCGAGCGCATCCCGGCCGAGCAGGACAGCCAGGCGGTCCTGTACCGCAGCCTGCTAGCGGAGCGGCGGATGCTGATCGTGCTGGACAACGCCCGCGACGAGGACCAGGTCCGGCCGCTGCTGCCGGCCAACCCGGCCAGCATGGTCATCATCACCAGTCGCAACCAGCTCGCCGGGCTGGCCATCACGGACGGCGCCGACCTGCTGAGGCTGGACATCCTTCCCCATAACGAAGCCGTGCAACTGCTCACTGTCCGCATTGGCGCGAGCCGGGCCACCGCCGAACCCGCCGCGATCCAGGAGATCGCGCGACTGTGCGCGCACCTGCCGCTGGCCCTGGCGGTCGCCGCCGCCCAGGCCGCCGCCCGTCCCGGCATCCCGCTCTACGCTTTGGCCGAGGAACTGCGCGACACGGCCGACCGCCTGGACGTTCTGGATACCCGCGACCCAGCCGTCAGCGTCGCTGCCGTGTTCTCCTGGTCCTACCGGCAGCTCGGCGACGACGCGGCCCGCATGTTCCGGCTGCTGAGCCTGCACCCCGGCCCGGACATCAGCGTGCACGCCGCGGCCAGCCTCGCGGCGGTCGACGAGCCGCAGGCCAGCCGCCTGCTGCGTGAGCTCGCCCGCGACTGCCTGCTAACCGAGCACGCGGTCGGCCGATACGCCTTCCACGACCTGCTGCGCGCCTACGCCGCCCGCCAGGCCCGGGACCGCGACAGCCAGGCCGACCGCGACGCCGCGATCGGCCGGATCCTCGACCACTACCTGCACACCGCGGCGCGCGGCGCCCTCTTGCTAGAGCAGTCGCGGGAGAAGATCGCACTCGCCCCGGCCAGGCCGGGTGCCGTCCCCGAGCAGCCCCGTGATCGCGGGCAGGCCCTGGCCTGGTTCGAGGCCGAGCACCAGGTCCTGCTGCCCGTCGCCGACCTTGCCGCCGGCATCGGCGCGGACAGCCACGCCTGGCAGCTCCCCTGGGCGATGACGGGATATCTCTACCGCCGCGGCTACCTCCGGGAGCGGGTCACCCTCTTGGGCAGGGCCGTGGCGGCCGCCGCCCGGCTTGACGATGCGCTCGGGCAGGCGGTGTCCCTTCGCGCCCTCGGAAGCGCCTGCATCGACGCGGCTGACCATGATCAGGCCCGCGCTCACCTGGAGCGCTGCCTGTCGCAGTATCAGCGCCTCGAAGATCGGCAGGGCGAGGCCTGGGCGCGGCTAGGCCTGTCGAGGCTAGCCGAAGCACAGGGCAGGTACGCCGACGCCCTCGGCCATGGCGAGCAGGCGCTCACCATTTACCAGGCCATCGGCCACCGGACCGGGCAAGCCCGGGTGCTCAACAGCCTCGCCTGGGGCCATGCCCTCCTGGGTGACTACCATCGAGGCCGTCGCCTCTGCCAGCAGTCGCTGGCCCTCATCGCCACGCTCGGCGGCTGCGACTTCGAATGCCAGGTCTGGGACACCCTCGGGTACATCGAGCTTCACTTCGGCGACCTTGCCCAGGCCGCCGCCCATTTCGAGTGCGCCCTCAGCCTGGGCCGCGAAAACGGTGACCGCAACTCTGAAGCGGAAATCCTCACCCACATCGGCGATGCCCGCCACGCCGCTGGCGAGCTGCCAGAGGCCCGCCAGGCCTGGCAGCAGGCACTGGCCATCTATGACGACATCCAGCATCCGGGCGCCGATAAGGTCCGCGCCAAGCTCATCGCCTCGTTGCCCCGGCCTGCCCGCCGGTAGCCAGCGGCAAGCAGGCCCGGCCGGGACGATCCTCGTGAACCGCGAGTTCCGGGCGGGCCGCCAATTCGAAGCGCTTCGATCATGGTTGGGAAAGTTGATCGACCTTGACGCCCTTTGGCTGCCGTTGTCAACTGAGATAGGAGTTGAAGCGCTTCGACAAAGCAGCCAGGAAGCACGGGAGAATCATGCGCAAGCTCGTTCGCGCCGCACGGTCCTTGGCCGCAGTAGCACTGCCTTTGGCAGCGACGGCCGCAGCTCTCACGCTCACCGCGACTAGCGCGCTCGCCGCGGTGTACCAGTCATCCGACCAGTGGGCGTCGTACTCCACGGGCGGTTACACCATCTACAACGACGAATGGGGCAGCGGCCACGGGACGCAGACCCTGTGGGTCAACTCGGCGAGCAACTGGGGCGTCTTCTCGACCCAGCCCAGCACGTCCGGCGTGAAGTCCTACGCCAACGACAGCAAGTCGATCGGCGCCGCGCTCAACTCGCTGCACTCGGTGACCAGCTCGTTCAACGAGAGCAACCCCGGCAGCGGCAACTGGGAGTCGGCGTACGACATCTGGCTGAACGGCAGCGGCATCGAGGTCATGGTCTGGACGTACGTGAAGGGCAACGTCGGCCCGCTGGGCTCCTCCGTGGGCACCGTCACCCTCGACGGCAACACGTGGACGCTGTACGCCGGGAACAACGGCTCCAACCCGACCTACTCCTTCGTCCGCTCCGGCAACGAGAGCTCGGGCACGGTTAACCTGCTGGACCTGCTGAAGTACCTCGAGAACACCAAGAAGTACTTCTCGAATCCGACGCTGTCCACCGTCCAGTACGGATGGGAGATCTCCGGCACCGGCAACGCGCAGCTGAACTTCACGATGAACAGCTACTCGGCAAGCACCTCCTAACCGCATCTCCCCTTAACCGAACGTGGGCAAATGCGCAATCTGTCAAGTGGAAGCAGATCGCCGCGCCAGGTGTGCCTTGTCAGGGTTCTATTACCAGCTAGACCTAGATAAATCGAACGGGCTGACACATCTTGCGTGGTGTCCGTTTTGTGAGGTTCCGCTAGTCTTCACTGCTTATGACCATGACTTTTCGATGACTCAGGGGATCGGCCTGTCAACCACGTCGGCCCGCCTGCGCGGCAGCGTAGCGGGCAGACATGTCCGGAGCATAGCGCCGCTTTGCCAGGTCCAGGCAGTACGCCTTCGTTGTGGGGTTGATCAGTCTTCGCTGATCAGCACCGCGTGCCGTTGCAGCACTTGCATCGCCGCTCTTATCTCCGACAGGCTGGCGGGGGATGGGGGACATGCCAGGCTCACGGGCCGGATGACGGCGTAGTTCCTCGTCAGGAGCGCATCGCGCAGCTCGCCTTCCTCTACCGCCTTCAGCCAGTCGCTAATGGTCCGCAATGCATCGCGCACGGCGTACGTTGCGTCGATTTTGTCAGGCAGGAAGTCGATCTCGCTCCACATGACCTCCAGGCTGAACCGGATCTTGCGGGTGTGGTGCAGTGCGTCCCCTAGCTTTTCGCCGTCGTCGGGCCGCCATGCAGCCGTGCTCATGGCGTCATCGCCGGGAGCGCCGTGGTGTGCTTGAGGCCGTCCTGGCCGACCCCGTTGGGCGTGGCGGATGCCGCGAGGAGGTGACCGTCAAGCTCGTCCCAGTGGTTTGCGGTGAAGCCGCAGGCGCACTCTCGCGTGCGATCGGCGAGTTCGTGATGGACCTGTCCATCGGCCCCGATGTCGTCCTTCGGGTTGAACGCCTCCAGGACGTGATCTGTGAAGTCGCCGCGATCGCTGGTGGTGAACAGGCACTCGCACTGGTAAGTCATCCTCGCTTGCCCTTTCTCCGCATGTCATGTCGTCATTAACTTTTAGGTTGGAGTCCATTTCCCGTGCAATCTTGCCGTCGTGGCGATGACAGGTATAGGACGCGGCGAAGGTCAGGGATAGGACATGCGGTAGGATGTCCGGGTGATCAAAGCGGTTGTTTTTGACGTTGGCGAGACCCTTGTTGACGAGTCGCGCGAGTATGGCACGTGGGCGGACTGGCTTGGTGTTCCCCGGCATGCCTTCTCTGCGGTCTTCGGCGCTGTGATCGCTCTGGGGATGGACTACCGGCAGGCTTTCCAGTATTTCCGGCCAGGCTTCAGCCTTGACGAGGAACGCCAGCGGCGCGCGGACGCGGGCCAGGCTGAGACTTTCGGGGAAAGTGACTTGTATCCGGATGCGCGGCCGGCCCTGGCCGCGTTGCGTGATATGGGCTTGTGGGTTGGGATAGCCGGAAACCAGACGTCGCGTGCTGGCGAGATTCTCCGCAAGCTGGGCTTGCCGGCTGACTTGATTGCCACGTCTGATGACTGGGGTGTGAGCAAGCCTGATCCTGGGTTCTTCCGTGCTCTCGCGGACACGGCGCCGTGCGCGCCGAGCGATCTCGTCTACGTGGGTGACCGGATTGATAATGACTTGATGCCGGCGAAGGCGGCCGGGATGCGGACGGCATTCATCCGCCGTGGGCCGTGGGGTTACATCCTGGAGAATCACGAGGACATGGCAATGGCGGCAGACTGGCGCGTTACGACGCTCGCGCAGCTTCCCGGGTTGCTAGGGTCATCCGATAGTTAGCGCGTTCAGCGTCGTGCTCCAGTCGTAAAGCCTCTCATCCAGCCTGCGGACGGCTGGCAGTGATTCCCATCGCGTGAGCGATTCCCGGACTGCGCGGATGCGCGCCATCCCCGTTGCGTACCATGTCCGGGAAAGCTGCTCCAGGGCCATTTCCGCGAGCCGGCATGCCTCTTCGGGATTTCCCTCGCTAACCGCGACTCCCGCGAGGTCGCCCAGGATTACCGACCTCTGCTTAACGGCATTCTCCGGCAGGCTGTCCAGGACGTTCTGCAGGGTTTCCCTGGCTTGCCCTAGCTGGCGGGAGATCAGAAGGGTATTCCCCTTGAATCCGGCCAGCCGGACTGGCGAGAACCAGTCAAGCCACGGAGGCGACGGGCGCGGTTCCTCGCGCGCGTAAATTTCCTCTGCATGGCTGATGAGCTGCAATGCCTTCCTGGTGTCGCCGAACCGCGTTTCCGCTTCGGCTTCCACGGCGTCAAGCCATGCGCGCATTTCCGGTGATGCTGACCCGCGACGGGCGAACTCACGCGCTGCGCGCACCTTGTCCCGCGCTTCCTCTGCCCTGCGGGAATCCCCGGAAAAGGCGGGGATGAACACCATGTGCGCCAGCACCGCAGCCCCCATGAGAGAGTCATGGGCATCTTGCGCGGCTTGCAGCGCGGTCACGAAGCTGTCTTGCGCATCCAAAGGGTTTTGCATGTCGAAGAACTCGATGCGCCCGGCGAGAAGGCTTGACTCCGCTATTGCGCCGGCCAGCGGACGGCGCGCCGCCTCGGGAACTGAGGCGATAAGGCCAACGCCCAACTTCACGTGCGCGGATACCGGCCCGTGCACCTGTGACGTCGGTACCGTCCAGTACATGTGCCGGTAGGCCGAGGTGATCGCGAGGTAGTCCGTCACCACTGAACCGGGGAGGGGATCGGCGAGTGATCTCTTCGGGAAGATCGAGCGCGATCCCGCGACCGCGCTCGCGATGACAGCGGGCGACATCGCTGCGCGTTCCGGGGGCTCGGCCTGGTCACCGGCCCACGGGGGCGTGAAGCCAAGTTCCGTGACGGGCCGGCCGAACAGTGACTCTATGGCTGACTGGTGCTCCGGGCTCGGCCACGGCGGATCGTCGGACTCCCACCGCCTCACTGTCCGCTCCGTGACTGAGATGCGCAGGCCGATCTGCGTTCCCGCGCGCGTGATCGCCTCCGCTAGATGCTGCTGCGAGCGCAGACCGAGAGCCTGACGCGCGCTGCGCAACCGCGTGTTACCCGCGTCCCCTGCTGCCATGGCTCGGCCTACCTCCGAATATCCATCGTTCTGCTCGGTCACGCACTCTAGAACAACCTTGCCGGCAAGCGGACGCAGAGCAACCCAAGTCTCATCGATGTCCGGATAGATGTCCGTCCAGTAGCCGGTTGACTGTCCTACTACCGGACATCATATCCGGGCATGATTGAGGTTGCATGGGCCTGGCACTCATCGGAGACGGCGAGCGCGGGGCCCAGCATGAGCCCGCAGGCGCGAGGAGACGGGAGGTGACGCGTGTACCTGTTCACGTGGGAAGCCGGCAATCACTGCGGCGTGACCAATGACCCCTGGCGCGCGCTGGACCTCGCCCGGGAGCACCTGGCGGAAGGCGTCCCCGCACGCGTTGACGTCGTCCGGCCAGAGCTCAGCTTCCGAACCCTGAGCTCCTTCTACAGGAATACCGGACTCGCGTGGAACTTGGAAATCGTCAACGGCAAGGCCGAATGCCACGATGAGGGCATCGCGGATCAGGTATCCGCATTGCTGCGCACGGCCGACACGCGGTGGCCGTAAGACCACCCAAACCGGAAACCATCCAAGCCAATTACCCGGAGGGGCAATAGCGATGATAGGAAAGGGGCGGGTCGCCCCCATGCCCGTGGAAAGGAAAGGGGCGGCCCGTCAGGGAACGCGGTTCCCCGGTACCGCAGCGTCCACGCGTGCGCGCATCGCTCCACATCGCTGCACGTGTGCTGGCAGGTGCCCGCTGCGCACGCCTTGTTAGACTCGGCCTTGTGGTTGGCTCGGTCACACTTCTTGAAGACCACCCCGGTACGGTTCAGAGCTAGCGCCACGTCTGCCACTCCCTGACTCTACGATGACTGCTATTGCGATCGCAAGCGATCTACCTGCGATATCAGCCACCGTAAAACAGATTGCGCATTCACCTGGTTACGGCGGGAAACGGCATCAGGCGATGGGCAGCTCGGCGCCGTCGCGCAGGAACAGCGGGATCCGGCTGAGCGGCGCGCCGGCCCGCACACCGCTCCCGCCGTCATGCGCCGCGCCGGTCCACGCGTCGGTCCACCTGCTTCCCCGGGGCAGGTAGACCGGCCGCTCCCGGGCGCCGTAGTCGGCGACCGGCGCGACGAGCAGGTCGGGGCCGAACATGTAAGCGTCCTCGGCCGACCAGGCCGCCGGGTCGTCCGGGAAGTCGATGAACAACGGCCGCATCGGCGGGATGCCGTCGGCGTGCGCGGCGCTCATCAGCGTCATGATGTACGGGCGCAGCTGCTCCCGCAGCAAGAGCGCCGCCGCGATGTGCTCGTACGCTTGCGCGCCGAAGGACCACGGCTCGTTCGGGCCGCCGGTCTGCTCGAGCCCGAACGGCATCGTCGGCTCCCGGTTCCCGTGCAGCCGGAACAGCGGGCACAAGGCGCCGTACTGGAACCAGCGGACGATCAGCTCGCGGTATTCGAGGTCGTCGGGGTCGCCGCCGTGGAATCCGCCGATGTCGGTGGTCCACCACGGGATGCCGCTGACCGCCACGTTCAGCCCCGACCTGATCTGCGCCCGCAGGCTGGCGAAGGTGGCCGCTATGTCCCCCGACCACAGCGCCGCCCCGTACCGCTGGCTGCCCGCCCACGCCGAACGGACCAGGCTGACGGTCCCCGGTTGCCCCTCTTGCGCCATGCCCTCGGCGAACGTCCGCGCGTTTTCCCGCGGGTACATGTTTCCCACCTCGAGCCCGGGGCCGGCGTGATAGCGCAGGTTCCCCTGGAAACCGGGGCGCAGCTCCGGCTCGCACGCGTCCAGCCACCACACGTCGATCCCGTAGGGACGCAGGTAGTTGTCGCGGACCTTGCCCCAGACGAACTCCCGTGCCCGCGGGTTCGTGGCGTCGTAGAAAGCGACGTCCACGGGCGCCGCGACGCCCTTGTCCGGCCAGGTCGCCTGGGCCAACGGCCCGAACTCCGTCCCGATGAGCAGCCCGTCGTCTCGCATCGACTCGAAGTTCTCGCTGACCGGGGAGACCGACGGCCACACCGACACCATCAGCTTGACGCCCATGTCGCGCAGTTCGGCGGTCAGCGCGGCGGGGTCGGGCCATTCACCGTGGTCGAACTTCCAGTCGCCCAGGTGGGTCCAGTGGAAGTAGTCGACCACGATGACGGATAGCGGCAGGCCGCGCCGGGCGTACTCACGGGCCACCGCGAGCAGCTCGTCCTGCGTGCGGTAGCGCAGCTTGGACTGCCAGAAGCCGCTGGCCCACTCGGGCAGCAGGGGAACGTGCCCGGTCGCGTCGGCGTAGCGGCCGAGGATCTCGGCCGGGGTCCCGGCGGTGACCCAGTAGTCGATCTGACGAGCGCTGTCGGACACCCACCGGGTGGCGTTCTCGGCCAGCTCGACGCGGCCGATCGCCGGGTTGTTCCACAGCAGGCCGTAGCCCCGGCTGGACAGCAGGAACGGGATGGTGACCTCGCCGTTGCGCTGCACCAGGTCAAGGACGGTCCCCTTCTGGTCGAGCCGCCCGTGGCCGTGCTGGCCCAGCCCGTACAGCCGCTCCCCCTCGTAGGGCCGAAACGACTGCTCCAGCCGGTGATAGCCGTTGCCCGTCGGGGCGAACATGCGGGGGCCCGGCCACCACCAGTGGATCGGCTGCTCGGCGAGCAGTTCCTCGCCGGTGGCGGTGCTGGTGAACCGGAGCATCCCCTGCCCGTGCGCGTCGACGTCGGTCGTCAGCTCGGCGGTGAC
Source organism: Streptosporangiaceae bacterium (assembly GCA_025934375.1). Taxonomy (GTDB): domain Bacteria; phylum Actinomycetota; class Actinomycetes; order Streptosporangiales; family Streptosporangiaceae; genus Trebonia. Next base: position 36,446 of record JAICYD010000030.1, read on the forward strand.
GCGCCCGTTGACGAGCCGCGCCGTGGTGGGGGTGATTTCCGTCTTGGCCTGGGATGGTTCGGGCTCGTCATCGAGGGCGCCGGGGAGGCCGTCGAGTATGGGACCGACGCGGGCGCGGACCCGGATTCCGTCCGGCCCCCAGGGCTCGACGCGAAGGGTCTCCTGGACCGACGACCACTCGAAGCCGGGCGCGCCCGAGTCGATTTCGCTGAGGCTGCTCAATGGTGTCCTCCTGGGTGCCAGACGGGGCGGTGGCTGGGGTCAGGCGGGGCGAGGGCCGGTGCTCCCGCGGATCGTCAGGGACGGCGGGATGAGCCGCACCTCCCCGGCCGCGCCGCTGGCCATCCGGCGCATCAGCAGGTCGACGGCCCGGATGCCGAGCTCGGCGGCGGGGATGGTGACCGACGTCAGCCGGGGCGCGGTCTGCTCGGCCACCGGGTCCGGGCACAGCGCGACGATCGACACGTCCTCCGGCACGGCCCGCCCGGTGGTGCGCAGCAGCGACATCAGCGGCGGGATGATGCCCTCGTTCTGCACGATGAGCCCCGTGGTGTGCGGCCGTTCCTCAAGGATCCGGGCGAGCGCGCCCGCGGCCGCCTCGTAGCTGGCGTCGCAGGGGCGGTGCACCAGGTCGACGCCATGGGCGGCGGCGCCGTCCTGGATGCCGCGCAAGGTGCGCTCGGCGAAGCCGATGTGCCGCCGGTAGACGCCCTCGGCCTCGCCGATGAACGCCACCGTGCGGTGGCCGAGCTGGGCGAGGTGGTCCACGCACAGCCGCCCGGCCGCCGCGAAGTCCAGGTCAACGCAGTCCAGTCCGGCCGGGTCGGCCGGGACGCCGATCAGCACGGCGTCGACCCCGGTTTCCGCGATGGTCGCGATGCGATCGTCTTCCATGCCGATGTCGGTCAGGATCACGGCGTCGGCGCGGGCGCTGGAGGCGACCCGCCGTATCCCCTCCGATCCCTCGTCGTTGGTGAGCAGGAGCACGTCGTAGCCGTGGCCGCGCGCCCGCGTCACCACGCCGATGGCGATCTCCATCATGACCGGCACGTACATGTCGCTGCGCAACGGGACGATCAGCGCCAGCACGTTCGAGCGGCTGCTGGCGAGGGCGCGCGCGCCGACGTGCGGATGATAGCCGAGCGTCTCGACGGCCCGGCGAACCCGCTCCCTCGTCTCTTCCGATACCGAACGCTTGCCGCTGAGCACGTATGAGACCGTGCTCGAGGCGACGCCGGCGTGCCGAGCCACGTCAGCGAGTGTCGTCATCCCCCACCTCCCAGATCGGGTCCTGCCCCTGCCCCACGCCCTGGTGCCTCGCGGCGCCCGGTTTCCCAACGCTGTGCCGCTCAACACTGTGCCGCTCAACACTGTGCCGCCCGACAGAGTGTCGAAGCGCTTCGCGGGCGGCACCGATCCCAGCTGGATGGGTCCTTCAACGCTATCACTGAAGATCCTGAGAGCGGCAGTGTGGGCTGGAGCTCGAAGCGCTTCAATCGTCATTGTGGCCCCCAGGCCAGCCGCACGGGGACGCCGGCCGGCAACCGCACGGGCTGGCCCAGTACCTGACAACCCGGTGCTTGCCGCCAGCAGCTGACGTAAGCCTCGCGGTCGGCGGCGGAAAGCAGCACCGCCTCGGCGCGGCCCGCGACGGTATCCCAGCGCAGCTCCGCCACCCGCACCCCCAGGAGTGTTCGCGCGCCGCTCAGGCGCCCGGAGGGCAGGAAGCCCGGCAGCGCCGGGAGCAGTTCGATCCGCCCGGGGCCGGCCTCGTCCGCGGGAACGGAATCGACCAGCATCTCGGTCAGCACCCCGGGCAGCGCGCACGCGGCGTCGGCGTTGTAGACGGCCCGCTTCGGATAGTGGCTGCTCATCAGGGACCGGAAGAAGAAACCCTGGCCGGTCAGCGCGGCGAGTAGCTGCCCGGCCAGGTCCGCGTCCCGTAGCCTGGCGGCCGCGAGCGCCTTGTGCAGGTAGCCGTGCGCCGAGTCGTCCTGCGCGCCCCGCGCTCGCAGCGCCCGCAGGGCGGCCGCCGCGAGCGCGGGCGTGCCCGCGACCGTGATCTCGTGCAGTGGCCACACCGGGTACAGGTGGCTGACGTGCCGGTGCTCGTCGTTGGCGGGAAGCGGAGGGCTCCCGGTCCCCTCCGGCGGCCACGCCCATTCGGCGAGCGCGCCGTTGGCGGTGAGACGGTACGGCGGCAGCCGGGCAGCCAGTTCCCGCCACCGGCGCGCCGCGCCAGGGTCAGCTCCCTCGTCCGGCGCGGCGGGCTGTGCCGCCGCTAGCGGTGCCGTCGCCAGCTGTGCCGCGGTCAGCTGTGCCGCGGTCAGCTGTGCCGCGGTCAGCTGTGCCGCGGTCAACAGGGCGTGGCGGGCGGCGGCGATGTCCATCGTGGCGTTGACGGCCGCCGGGGTCCAGCCAGCGGGCTCGTTCTCCGGGGAGTAGGACGGCGCGAAGACCACGTGGCCGTCGGAGTCTGACCGCCGCAGGAAGTCCTCGTAGAACGTGGCCAGCTCCCGTAGCGCCGGGCCGGCGTGCCGCGCCGCGTACCCGGGGTCGCCGCGCGCCGCCGCCTCATCGAGCAGGGAGACGAGCAGCCAGTCGGCACCCGCCGTCCACATGTGCAGCGGCCAGCGCGGCTCAAAGTGGGTGGTCAGGCCATCGTGCCCGTCGGTGTGGGCCGGGGCGGCGATCCCCCGGGCGCCGAACAGCCGGCGCGCGTTGACCTGCCAGTCGGGCAGTTGCCGGCGGATCAGGCTGGCCACCGCGTCCACCGCGGCCGGGACATCGGTGGTGACGGCCCCCGCGAGTTGCAGCCCCAGGTTCGCGTCCGTCGTGATGGCGCCGGACCACGCCGGGTTCCAGTCCCCCTGCCACAAGCCGGTCAGCCGGGAAGGCAGCAGCCCGCTCGCGGACAGCAGGAGATACCGCCCGGACGCGAACAGCTTCTCCAGCAGGGCAGGCAGCGGGTGGTCGGGCCGCGCCGCCTGCCGGGCAAGGAGCTCGGCCACCGGAAGCCGGCCCTCCGCGCGGTCCGCGTCGAGGTCAAGGGCGACCTCGCCGAAGGCGGCGGCGTGCGCCCGGGCGTGCTCGGCCAGCAGCCGCCGGGTCCCGCCGAGGGGCAGTATGGCGACCGCCGCCAGGGCGCGGGCGGCGGCGTCCCGGCCGTCGCCGCAGGCGCGGGAAGCACCGTCGCCACAGGCGCGGGAAGCACCGTCGCCACAGGCGCGGGAAGCACCGTCGCCACAGGCGCGGGAAGCATTGCCGCCGGGCGAGGCCTCCACCCGGGTGAGCATCGTCAGCTCCCGGCAGCCGGTGACGCGGACCGCGCGGTCGCCGGCGACGGTGATCGCGGCTGAGCCCGGGGCGGCCATGACCCGGGTGACGACCACGTATCCGTCGTTCCCCGGCCGTGTGCTCGCCCCGGGACCTCCAGGCGCCGGGTACCGCACTGTGGTCTGGATGACGGCGTCGCCGGGCGCGTGCACGCTGACCCGCCCGGCGACCCTCAGCCCGGCCGCAGCGCCGGGCAGCCGGGCGTCCGCCTCGATGAGGGCGTCCCACGGGGCGATGCCGCTGATCTGCTGCACCACCAGGTCGCGGACCCGGGAAGTGAAGCAGGCATGCCGCCGGCCGGGCCAGCGGCTCACGGCGACCCCGGCCCGGTAGCTCAGCGTCCGCCGGTAGCCCTCAAGCACGGGTGCCGGCGGGTCCTCGCGGACCACGATGGCGAGCGCGGGGTGGAACGGCCGCGGATGGTAGCGGGGCCAGTCGCCGGTGAACGCCTCCAGGGCGCGCCCCGACTGGCCGGCCAGCACCAGGTCCAGCACCCGCGGCAGGCAGCCGGCCAGGTCTGGCGGGCCTGGCGCGGCCGGGGAGTCCGGCCACGTCAGGTCATGGTGGGTGATGACGACTCGCTCCGCGCCCGGCAGGCCGTGCACCAGCGCGCCGTGCCTGCCGTTCCCGACCGGGAACGCGTCCTCCCAGCAGCCCGCGGGGGCCATGTCGACGAGGAGGACTCCCCTCGTCATCGGCTGGCTCTCATCAGGGGCGGACTCTCATCAGGGGCGGGCCGACGGGTCGCCGTACTGGATGCCCCGGCCGTTGGTGGCCAGGTACACCCGGCCGAACACGTGCGGGTCGCCCGTGATGGCCTGCCCGGTCCAGCCCCACTGGCTCGCGTCGGTGTTGATCCGCGCCCAGTGGGCGCCGCCGTCGGCGGACCGGAAGATGCCCTGCACGGCGCCGACGATCCCGGTGAGGTAGATCGCCGGGTAGGCGGCCCCCGGGGCCGCCTTGCCGAAGCCCAGCGTCGCCACCGTGGCCACGCTGGGGACCGGAGCGAACGTCTTCCCGCCGTCGGCGCTGTGGTAGAGCAGGCCGTCGCCGCCGGTCAGCCACAGGTCGCCGCCGCGGCCGGGGACGGCGTGCAGTTGCGGCAGGCTGCCGGTCTGCTCCGCGCCGGTCCCGGTCGGCAGCCCGGTCGCCCGCGCGGTGAAGCTGGCGCCGCCGTCGCCGGAGGCGTACAGGGTCCCGGAGGCCGGGTCGAAGGCGTAGAACACCGCCGGGCGCACCGGGTCGGCCACCGCCATCACGCCCGCGGGCAGCCCGCTGACGGCGCTCCAGGTCGCGCCGCGGTCGGTGCTGCGGACCGGGGTAGCCGGCTCGGGCGCGAACGACTGGTTCTCCGGCGTCCACACCAGCGAGGAGCCGTCGGCCGACAGCGCGACCGCGCCAGCGCCGAAGGGCACGCCGGGCGGCAGGGTCATCGCCGACCAGGTGGCGCCCCCGTCGGCGGAGAAGTCACCGCCGTTCCAGCCCACCATCGCGATGTCGAGCGGCGCGCCGCCCGCCTCCGCGAGCGATGTCCCGGTGCTGAGGATGGGCGCGATCATGCCGCTGGCCGGCGAGGCGGTCAGCGTCGCGTGGCAGAAGCCGCCCAGGTCACCAACCGCGCTGACAAGCTGGCAGGGACCCGCCGCCGGGGCCAGCAGGTCCTGGGCGGCGGTCTCCTCGATGCCCTTGGCGGCGGCCGACGACCAGGCCGTGGGCCGCCCGTGGTCGGCCGCGGTCAGGTTACCGGTGCCGAACACGGTCGCGCCGGTGCCGTAGATCGCGTGGCGGGGGTTGAACGGGTCGATGGCGATGGCGGAGATCCACCACCCGAACTTCGGCGTGCCGCCGAAGGCGAGGTAAGGGGAGGCGGTGATGTCCACGGTGGCGTTGGCGCCGATGTCGGTCCAGCTGGACCCGCCGTCGGTTGAGCGGTAGATGGTGTCGACCGGGGACCAGCGGTCGTTGGTGGCCACCATGACCGTGCCGGGATGCGAGGGGTCGACCGCCAGCCCCGCGTAGCCGAAGGGCGGGTTCCCGTCCGCGCCCGGCCGCTGCGGGGTGATGTCCGTCATCGCCTCGGTCCGCGAGTTGTACTTCCAGACGCTGCCGTCGGTCATCCCGTTCGGGCCCGGCTCGTTGGCGTAGTCGATGTAGAGGATTCCGTTCGCGGCCATCGCGCCGTGCTGCGGTTCCAGCCCGGCCGGCTCGCCGGGGATCGGCCGGAAGGTGGCGCCGGCGTCGGTGGACTCGTATACGTGGTGGTCCGTGGCATCGCCGACGAAGATGGTGGCGGTGGGCGCGCCGAGGTGTCCGCCACTGTGCCCGAGGTGGCCGGCGCCGAAGGTGACGAAGGACAGGCCGATGTCATCGGGGGTGCTGGTCACCGGGAAGCTGGCGACCGGCGCCCAGGTCGCGCCGCCGTCCCGGGACCGCCACAGGCCGTTGGCGGGTGAGGCGAGGTAAAGGATCTGGTCGTCATTGGGGTCGACGGCGAGCCGCTCCCCCATGCCGCGGCCGTCCTGGTTGGCGGCGAGCTGGATGGGCAGGGCGCTGGCCCGCCAGGTGCGGCCCTGGTCCGCGGAGCGGAGGATCTCGCCGTTGGCGGGGGACGCCCAGGGCTGGGTGTACTCCCCGGTCGCCACCCAGACCTTGCCGGCGTCGTGGGGGGCGGCGGCGATGGACTCCACGCCCAGCTCGTTCCAGTCGTTGAACCCGGTGGAATCGAGCAGCGGGACCCAGCGCCGGGCGCCGGCGTCCCACCGGTACGCGCCGCCGATGTCGGTGCGCGCGTAGGCGAGCCCGCGCCGCGCCGGGCTGAACACGAGGCCGTCGACGAATCCGCCCGCCACGACCTGGACGTTGTTCCATGAGTAGTGGACCGGGGAGGCCGGCCTCGCGGGCGCGGGCGATGCCAGCGCCGAGGCGACGGAACCCGCCGGGACGACGGAGCCGAGCAGCGCCGCGGCGATCACGAGGACCGCGCGGCTAACCTTTGACCGCACCGAGCAGGACACCTTTCGTGAAGTGCTTCTGGACGAACGGGTACACGATCAAGACGGGAACGATGGTGATCGTCACCACGGCCATCTGCAGCGCCAGGGTGGGCACGGCGCCCTGGAAGCCGGCGGCGGCGCTGTTGACCATCTGGCTGTTTTGGGTCAGGTAGTCATACAGCACCATCTGCAGCGGCCACTTCGCGCTGTCCGAAGGCATGAACAGCATGATGTTGAACCAGGAGTTCCAGTAGCCGACCGCGTAGAACAGCGCGATCACCGCGGTGACCGCCCGCGAGGTCGGCAGCACGATCCGCCAGAGGATCCGCCAGTCGTCGGCGCCGTCGATCCGGGCGGAGTCAATGAGGTCCTGCGCGGTGCCGGCGAAGAAGGACCGCATCACGATGACGTTGAACACGCTGACGGCGCTGGGCGCGATCAGCGCCCAGTACTGGTCGTAGCCGCCGAGCGCGGACACCACCAGGAACAGCGGGATGATCCCGCCATTGAAGAACATCGTGGTCAGCATGATCCACAAGATCGTTCGGTGGCCGAACGATCCCGCCCGGGACATGCCGTAGGCGGCGAGGATCGTGACGATCATCGAGACGCACGTCCCCACGGCGGTGACGCCCAGGCTGATCAGCAGCGCGCGGCCCACCACGCCGCCAGAGACGATGGCCTGGTAGGCGGCCAGGCTCAGGCTGTGCGGCCAGATGACCATGCCGCCGGCCTGGTTGATCGAGGCCTGGGTGGAGAAGCTGGTCACGACGATCGTGTACAGCGGGATCGCGATCACCAGCAGGATGACGGTGAGTGCGCCGCTCTTGGCCCCCTGGGTCGCGGCCCGCGGCCGTTCCTGCCAGGATGGCCGCTGCTCGGTGGCCAGGACCCGGGCGCTGAGCTTCCCAACGACGTGCCCCCGGGGGGCGGGCCGCGTGGGGGCGGGGGGCACAGCCTGGGCCGGTTCAGTCGTGATCATCTCCGGTACAGCCCGTCCTCTCCGAACAGGTGCGCCACCTTGTTCGCGCCAACGATGAGGATCACGGAGGTGACGCCGAGGAACAGCCCGGCCGCCGCGCCGTAGCTGTAGTTGCCGGCCACGATGCCGTTCTCGAAGGAGAACGTGGTGATGACCTGGGCGGTCCCCGACCCGACGGCGGGCAGCTGGATGAGCATCTGCTCGAAGCCGAAGGTGAGCGCGTAGCCGAGGTTGAGGATGAGCAGCAGCACGGTGATGCCCTTAAGCCCCGGCAGCGTGATGTGCCGCAGCCGCCGCCAGTACCCGGCGCCGTCGACCGCGGCGGCCTCGTGCAGCGCCGGGCTGATCGCCGACAGGGCCGCCAGGTAGACGATGGTGGACCAGCCGCCCTCCTTCCAGATGAGCTGGGAGGTGACCAGGAACTTGAACGTGCCCGGGTTGGTCATGAAGTCGAACGGGCTGGTGACCCCGTGAGAGCGCAGGAACGTGTCGAGCAGCCCGGCGCCGCCGAAGACCTCGTTGAAGATCGTGACGACCAGCACGAAGGAGAAGAAGTGCGGCAGCGTCACCACGGCCTGGATGATGCTGCGCAGCCGCCGGGCCAGCAGGCTGTCCAGGAGGATGGCCAGCGCGATCGGCACCGGGAAGAACAAGGCCATCTGCACCGAGAAGAGCAGCAGCGTGTTCCAGAACGCGTGCCAGAAGCCCGGGTCGGTGAACAGCTGCTGGAAGTTGGCCAGGCCGACCCACGGGCTGTGCAGGAACCCGTCGTACAGGTCGTAGTCCTGGAACGCCATTACCAGGCCGAGCATGGGCGCGTAGCCGAACACGCCGAGCAGGGCCAGCGCCGGCAGCGTCATGATCAGCAGCGTCCGGTCACGCCGCAGCCGGGTTACTCCGTCCCACCAGCGCCGCCGGCGTGAGCGGGCCCCCGCGCCGGCCGGCGCGGGGAGTGCGGTACCGGCCACCGCGCCCGGCGGCGAGGCGGTCACTGGGGGCGAGCCGGCTACGTTCGCGCGCGGCTGGCTGGCGGTGGACGTCGCCGCGTCCGTCACGCGGACCCCAGCTTCTTCTGCTGCGCGAGGACCCCTTCGTAGAACGTCTTGAGCTTGTTGCCGCCGTTGCGCTTCCAGCTGGCGAGGGTGGACTGGTAGTCGGCGATGGAGGCGCGGCCGCGGACTACCTCGTACATGATGCCGCTGGTCGGGTTGAACGGGGTGAAGGCGTTCGCGCTGGACAGGCTATTCGGCACCGTGACGTTGAGCTCGTAGAACAGCGGCTGGTAGCCGTACTTGGCGTTCCGCTGCGCCCAGCTGGCCACCGCCTTGGTCACCTCGGGGTAGCCGGCGTTGTAGGTGGTGTTGTTCGGGCTGACCAGGAAGTTGTAGGTGGACACGGCGGACCCGGCGTACTTGGTCCCGTCCGCGGTGAGCTGCGGCCCGCTGCCGGTCATGGTGTAGTCAACCCCCTGGACCCCGTAGTTGAGCAGGTGGTACTCAACCGAGCCGAACGGCGCCGCCAGGTAGTTCGCCAGTCGCAAGATTTCCGCGATCTGCTTGGCCGACAAGCTCTTGTTCAGGTAGCTGGTCCACGCGGTGGCCGCCTCCAGCGACATCCGCGGCGTTCCGCTGCCAGACGCGGTGAAGAAGTCGAACGACGCCCGGGTGTAGCCCTTGTTGGCGGCCTGGCCCTTCTGGGCGTCCGCCGCGTTCCAGGCACCCGACCCGTCCGACACGATGACCATCTGGCCGGAGTAGAACTCGGTGACGCCGTTGCCGTAGTTGCCCGCCACCTGGTCGGGGTGGACCAGGCCGGCCTTGACCGCCTTGGCCATCCAGTTCATCGCCTCGATGATGCCCGGGGACTCGTACTGGGTGATGAGGTTGCCTTTGTCGTCAAGCATCCAGTTCGCGTAGTCGAAGGGCTGGTAGAGGTAGCCCCAGATGTCGCCCAGCGCCCAGCGCTTGGCCTTGGGGTCGTTGACCTCCTTGGCCAGGTCGAACAGGTCGTTGACCGACTTGACCGAGGGAGTGCCGATGCCGAGCTTGTCCAGCAGGTCCGCGCGGTAGTAGAGCTGGTAGCCGTAGTTGAACCCGGTGGTGTAGGACGGGAAGCCGTACAGCTTGTCGTCCCAGATCCCGGCCTCCCAGCCGCTGGAGAAGATGGCCGCCAGGTTCGGGTACTGGCTGACCTTGCCGCCGGCCAGGTAGGGGGTGAGGTCGGCGAGCCGGGTGGCGGCGGCCTCGCCGAAGTTCAGCGGCGGCGCCCAGAACGTCGGGACCTGGATCCAGTCGGGCAGCTTGTTGCCGGAGAACAGCTGCGGAAGGATCGTTGAGTAGTTGTTGCCGTTCGCGGGGTTCACTGACACAGTCGCGCCGAGCGCCTTGTCCACCGCCTGGGCGAACGGGTTGCCCGCCGAGGGGATCGTGCCCCATAGCGGCGTGATCGCCGTGTAGGTGCCCCCGGCCCCCGGGGTATCGGCGACGGTCCGCACCAGGTTCGTCGGGTAGCTCAGGTAGGCCGGAGACGATCCGTTGATGCTGGGGTAGTCCGGCTTGACGAGGCTGCTCGCCTTGTAGTGCGGGAGTATCCGCTGCAGCAGGCTGGCCGACGCCGCCCCGGTCTTGGCGGGTGCGCCCCCGCCGCCACCGCAGGCCGCCAGCAGCGGCTGGGCGGCGACCGCGCCGGCGGCGCCGGCCGTGGCGGTCAGGAACCCGCGTCTGCTCATGCGTGGACTCATATCCGCTACCACCTTCATTATCGGAGGCCTACGAGTCGAAGCGCTTCACAAGCTTAGGTGGAGAGTAGATCTCGCATTGACCTGAGCGCAATAGCCAGGAAACATTGGGATGGCCGACGGTTCGGCCAATGAGCTTCTTACCTGCTTTAAATGACGATGAGTCCCAAAGTCAAGGCTGGGAGAGATGACAGTCGAAGCGATTCGCTACCACGATCCGGCCCTCGCGTTCGGCGAGCGGGCCGATGACCTCCTCGGCCGCCTCACCGCCGAGGAGAAGATCGCGATGCTGCACCAGCGCTCGCCCGCGGTGCCGCGGCTGGCGATGGCGGAGTTCTGGACCGGGACGGAGGGCGTGCACGGCGCGTCCTGGCGAGACCACGGGGGTACCGGGGAGGTGCTGCCCGCCACCGTGTTCCCGCAGCCGCCGGGGATCGCCGCGAGCTGGGACCCGGCGCTGGCCGGGGACATCGGCCGCGCCGTCGGCCGGGAAGTCCGCGCGCTGCACGGCGAGCACCCGCAGATCAGCCTCAACGTCTGGGCGCCGGTCGTGAACCTGCTCCGGGATCCCCGCTGGGGCCGGAATGAGGAGGGCTACTCCGAGGACCCGCTGCTCACCTCGCTCATGGGCACCGCCTTCAGCCAGGGCCTGTCCGGCGACGACATCAGCGGTTACCTGCTCACCGCGCCGACCCTGAAGCACTTCCTCGGCTACAACAACGAGGACTTCCGGGACCTGACCTCCTCGGGGCTGCGCGCGCGGGTGCTGAACGAGTACGACCTGCCGCCGTTCCGCGCGCCGATCGAGGCGGGGGCGGCGACCGGTGTCATGCCGTCGTACAACCTCGTCAACGGCCGCCCCGCGCACGTCAGCCCGCTGCTGCGCGAGATCCGCGACTGGACCGACAAAGAGCTCTTGACCTGCAGCGACGCATTCGGGCCTTCGAACCTCGCGGGGGGCCAGCATTACTTCGCCGGCCATCCGGAGGCGCATGCCGCCGCGCTGCGGGCGGGCCTTGACAGCTTCACCGACCAGGACGGCGACGGCGGGTTCACCGCCGCGCAGGTCACCGAGGCGCTCAAGCGTGGCCTGATCACCATGGACGACGTGGACCGCGCGGTCCGCCGCAAGCTGCTGATCCGGCTGCGGCTCGGCGAGTTCGACCGCGACGGCGGGCCGTTCGCCACCGCCGCCACCACCGCGGACACGGAGGCGCATCGCGAACTGGCCCGGGTCGCGGCGCGGCGCGCGGCCGTCCTGCTCAGCAACGATGGCCTGCTCCCGCTGGCCATCTCCCAGTCCGCGGCGGTCGCCGTCGTCGGCCCGCTCGCCGGCACCCTCTACGAGGACTGGTACAGCCCGGGGCTGCCTTACCAGGTCACGATCGCCGAGGGCCTCGCCGCGGCCGGCGCTGCCGTCACCGTGCACGAGGGCGCCGACCGGGTCCGCACCGATCTCGGCGACTTCGACGTCTTCGACTGGGGCGATGACATCGTCACGCTGCGGCGCCCTGCTATGGGCAGCCCTGCCGCCGGCGACACTGCTGGCGACGCCAGCGGCGAGGGCACCGCCCGCGGCCGGTACCTCACGGTGACCAGCGACGGGACGCTCGCGGTGACCGCCGGCAAGCCGCACGGGTGGACGGTCCGCGAGACGTTCCGGCGCCGCCTCCTGCCCGGCGGAGCCGCGCTGCTGGCGTCGACCGCGACCGGCCAGGCGTTCCGGCTGCGCTGGGATCCGCTGTCGGACGGGGTCGCCGAGGCTGTCGCCGCCGCCAGGGAAGCCGGCGTCGCGGTGGTGGTCATCGGCAACGACCCGAACATCGGCGGCCGGGAGACCCGCGACCGGACGACGCTCGCCCTGCCATCGCCGTCGGACCGCCTCGTCCGCGAGGTCACCGAGGCCTGCCCGCGCACTGTCGTGGTGATCATGTCCAGCTACCCCTACCTCACCCCCGACGCCCCGGCGATCTTGTGGACCTGCCACGCGGGCCAGGAGACGGGCCATGCGGTCGCCGACTTGATCACCGGCCGGCACGCCCCGCAGGGCCGCCTCCCGCAGACGTGGTATGCCGCCGACGCGGACCTGCCCGACCCGCTCGACTACGACATCATCAAGGCCGGCTGGACCTACCAGTACACGACGGCGCGGCCGCGCTTCCCGTTCGGCCACGGCCTGACCTACACGACGTTCGGGTACGGTCCATTGCATCTAGAGGTACCGCACCTCGAAGCCCCGGGGCCCCTCGAAGCCCTGGGCGCCGGGGAGGTGACCGCGACCATGGACGTCACGAACCTAGGGATGCGCGAGGGCACCGAGGTCGTCCAGCTGTACGCCAGCTACGCCGGGCCTGACCAGCCGCGACGCCGGCTGTGCGGTTTCACCCGGGTAACGCTGCGGCCCGGGCAGACGGCGACGGCGCGGATCGGCGTGCCGCTGGAGCGGCTGCGGCTGTGGGACGTGGCGGCTGGCCGGATGACCATGCCGCCGGGCCGGGTCGAGATCGGCGCCGGTGCCTCCAGCGCCGACATCCGCCAGACCGCGACGCTGCCCGTCCAAGCCGGCGTGCCGGCGCGGCGGCCCGCCCGGGTCGCGGCCGCCGACTTCGACGACTACGCGAACATCGCCCTGGTCGACACCACCGGCACGGCCGGCACCGCGGTCACCCCCGCCGACCCGGCGCTGCCCGGGTGGCTGACCTTCACGCGCCTTCATCCCCGGCGGGCGGGCGCGGCCGTCTTCCGCGCGGCCTGTCCCGCCCCGGCGGGCGGGCGGATCGAGGTCTGGTCCGCCCCTCCAGGCAACCGGGCCGGCACGGGGGCCGGCCCGGTTGCCAGCGTCCCGGTGCCCGGCACCGGCGGCCGGTACGCGTGGACGGAGGTCTCCGTCCCGGTCACCCTCCCCGCCGGCGCCGGCGAGGTGTGCCTGGTCCTGCAGGGCCCGGTGCGGCTGGACTGGTTCCGGCTCTGAGCGAGAGGAGGGCCGCGGCGATGCCGGGACTGAGCGGGGAGGGGCACACCGACGACCCGCACCGCGGCGGCCTGTGGTTCGGCGGGGACTACAACCCCGAGCAGTGGGATGCCGCGACCTGGGCCGAGGATGACGAGCTAATGCGCCGGGCTCGGGTGAACACCGCCACGGTCGGCGTGTTCTCGTGGTCGCTGCTGGAGCCGCAGGAGGGGACGTTTGAGTTCGGCTGGCTGGATGACGCCCTTGACCGGCTGCACGCGGGCGGGGTGCGGGTCGTCCTGGCGACGCCGACCGCGTCCCCGCCGCCGTGGTTTACCCTGGCCTACCCGGACGCGATGCCGGTGCGGCCGGACGGGACCCGGCTGTGGCACGGAAGCCGGGATACCTACTGCGCCGCCGCGCCCGCCTACCGGCGGGCCGCCCGGCGGATCGCAGGCGAGCTCGGCCGCCGGTACGCGGACCACCCGGCGCTGGCCCTGTGGCACGTGCACAACGAGTACGGGACGATGTGCTGGTGCGACCACGCGGCGGCCGCGTTCCGTTCGTGGCTGCGGGGCCGTTACGGCGACCCGGCCGGTAACGGCCGTGCTAGCCAAGACAGTAAGGCGAGCCTGGCGGCGCTCAACGAGGCCTGGGGAACCGCGTTCTGGAGCCAGCGCTACTCGTCGTGGGATCAGGTCCTGCCGCCGAGGGCCACTCAGTACCTGGGCAACCCCGGCCAGGAGCTGGACTTCCGCCGGTTCTGGTCGGATGAGCTGCTGGCCGCCTATCTCGAGCAGCGGGACGTGTTGCACGCGCACGCCCCCCGCGTCCCGGTCACCACGAACTTCATGGGACCCGATCACCTCGTGGTTGACCCCTGGTCGTGGGGGCGGGAAGTGGACATCGTCGCGGTCGACCACTACCTGCCGACCGCCGAGCCCGAGGCGGGGCACGCCGACATCGCGTTCGTCTCCGACTGGGCCAGGGGGGCCGGGCGCGGCCGGCCGTGGCTGCTCATGGAGCAGGCTCCGAGCACCGTCGTTGACGCCGGAGTGCTGGTCCACCGCGCGCCCGGCCGGATGCTGGCCGACAGCCTCGGATACGTGGCGCGCGGCGCCGACGGCGTGCTGTTCTTCCAGTGGCGCGCCTCCCGGGCGGGCGCCGAGATGTACCACCCGGCCCTGGTTCCGCACGCCGGGCCGGACACCCGGGTCTTCCGTGAGGCCGTCGGGCTCGGCGAGGCGCTGGAGCGGATCGCCGAGGTGGCCGGGTCCACCGTGACCGCGGACGCCGTGGTGCTCGTGGACGCCGCCTCCCGCTGGGCGCTGGAGAACCGGGGACTGCCGTCACCGCACGTGCGTCACCTGGACGTGGCTCGCGCCGCGCACGCGGCCCTGTGGCGATCGGGGGTCGGCTGCGACATCGCGGCGCCCAGCGCGGACCTGTCGAGGTACCGGCTCGTCGTCGTCCCCGCCGTGTACCTGCTGTCGGAGGAGGCGGCCGCGTCCCTGCGCGCGTACGCGGCCGGCGGCGGCCAGCTGGCGGTGACGTTCTGCAGCGGCATCGCCGATCAGTGGCACCGGATCCGTGGCGGCGGCTACCCCGGCGCGCTGCGCGACATCCTCGGCATCCGGATCGAGGAGCTCCATCCCCTCCAGCCGGGCGCGTCCGTGCCGCTGACCCTTGCGGAGGCGGCACCGGGCGGCGCGAGGCCCTCGCCCCGAGGGGAGGCAGGCCAGCTGACCGGCCGCGTGTGGGCCGAACGACTGCGCGCCGAGGGCGCCGATGTCCTCGCCGCCTACGCCGCGGGCGCCCTCGCCGGCTTGCCCGCCGTCACCCGCCACGCGTTCGGCGCGGGTACCGCCTGGTACCTGTCCACCCTGCTGGTCGCCGACGACCTGACCGCGGTGCTGCGGGGCATCGCGGCGGCGGCCGGCATCCTCCCGGCCGGAGCGCTCCCCGGCGTTCGCGTTACCCGCCGCCGCGACGGGCGCGGGCGGTCCTGGCTGTGCGCGGTCAGCCACAGCGCCGCCACCGTGACGCTGCCTGCCGTGGGCCTTGACCTGATCACCGGCCGCGAGGTATCCGGTGCCGTCGACCTGCCGCCGGGCGGCATCGCTGTCATCCGGGAATCAGCCCCCAAGAAGTTACGAATGACTGTCCTATCGATGATAGGTACGCCACTTAGCCAGATAGAGCCGATGTGACAAGGAAATCTCGCCAGTCACGCCGATCACGCGCATAATCACGTTAACTCGCGATTTCCCGGCCCGGCTAATCATCAAGAACGGAGCGTCATGAGGCGTACTCGCACAGGCCGACTTGCCCTCACGGCCGTCGGCGCCGTTTCGCTCGCCATGCTCAGCTTCGCGTGCGGCGGCTCGGGGAGCAGTTCCGGCAGCGGCCCGGCGACCGGGCCGGGTGGCTCCGCGGCGGGCACCAGCATCGTCGTCGGCGCTTTGCCGGTCATCGACACCGCCGGGCTGCAGGTGGCGCTCAAGCAAGGCTTCTTCACGCAGGCGGGCCTGAACGTCACCGTCAAGTCAGTCACCCAGAGCACGGCGGCCATCCCGGACCTGCTGCACGGGAGCATCGACGTCATCGGGGGCGGGAACTACGTGTCCTTCCTCGAGGCCCAGGCGAACGGGACGTTCCCCGTGGAGTTCCTGGCCCCGGCGGATGACTGCACGGCGGACACCTACGGCCTGGTGGCGATGCCGTCGGCGGGCGTCGCCAAGCCCGCTGACCTGGCCGGCAAGACGATCGCGGTCAACCTCACCAAGAACATCCAGACGCTCACCACCGACGCGGTGCTGAAGGCCAGCGGGGTGGACGCCGCGTCGGTGCACTACGTGCAGATCCCCTTCCCGGACATGGTCACCGCGCTCCAGTCGGGCCGGGTCGGCGCCATCAGCGTGATCGAGCCGTTCCTGGCCGCCGCGCTGGCCGCCGGCGGCAAGCTGGTGACTTCCACCTGCACTGGGCCAGCGGCCGACTTCCCGCTCTCGGCCTACGTGACCACGCAGTCGTGGGCACAGCAGCACCCGGCCGCCGCCCGCGCCTTCCAGCAGGCGCTGGAGAAGGGGAACGCCTACGCCACCGCGCACCCCGATTACGTCAGGAAGCTGCTGCCGAGCTACACCGCCATCACCGCGAAGGCGGCGGCCGGCCTGCCGCTCAGCTCGTTCCCGGCCACGCTGACCGCGGACGCGGTGCAGCGCGTGGCCACGATGATGAGCGCCGGAGGACTCGCGACCCCCACGGACGTCGCCTCGCTGCTGTTCCACTGACCGATGGCAGCTTCCTGGGCACGCGGGACGGCCGGCGTCGTCGTGTTCTTGCTGCTCGCCGAGGCGGCCGGACGGCTCGGGATCGTCAGCCGCTCGGCGCTGCCGCTCACCTCCGCCGTGCTGGCGCGGGCCGTGCTGCTGGCCGGCAACGGCCGGTTCGTCGCCGACTTCGGGGCGACCGTGCAGGCGTGGGCGGTCGGGATGGCCATCACGGTGGCGGCCGGCGTGCCGCTCGGCTTGCTGCTCGGCGCCCTGCCCGGGGTCCGGGTCGCGACCAGGGCCATCGTGGAGTTCCTGCGGCCGATCCCGTCAGTCGCGCTGATCTTGCTGGTGAGCCTGCTGCTCGGGCCCGGCCTGCGGATGTCGGCCACGCTGATCGTCTACGGCGCGATCTGGCCGGTGCTCTACAACACGATCGCGGGCATCGACGATGTCGACCCGGTGGCGAAGGAGACCCACCGCGCCTTCGGGTTCTCCAGGCTCGACACGATCCGGATGGTGTCGCTGCCGAGCGCGGCGCCGTTCATCGCCACCGGCATCCGGCTCGCCTCGGCCGTCGCGATCATCCTCGACATCGCGACCGGGTACGTCACCGGGCCGATCAACGGCCCGGGGATCGGCGCGTATATCGCCCAGCAGAGCTCGGGCACCAGTGACCTCACCGTCATCCTGGCGGCGACGGTCTGGGCGGGCATCCTCGGGCTGTCGCTCGACCTGTCGCTGCTGGGGGCGCAGCGCCGGCTGCTGCGCTGGCATCACGCGCGCCTGGGGGAAACGGAATGAGCTGGCACCGGATGAGCTGGCACCGGATGAGCTGGGCGTGGCGCTGGGTCGTCCTGGTCGCCGGGATCGGCGGCTGGCAGCTGTGGACGTCGCGGGCCGCGAGCTCCTTCTTCCCCCGGCCGTCGGCGATCGTGACCCGGATGTACCACCTGTGGTTCTCCGGCCCGGCCGCGCACGGGTTCCTCACCGCGGACGCCACCGGAAACCTCCTGCCGAGCCTGGGGCGGGTGCTGGCGGGCCTGGCGGTCGCCACCGCCATCGGCGTGCCGCTGGGGATCACACTGGGCCGCTCCCCGGTCGTCACCGCGTACCTCAGCCCGTTGCTGCAGTTCGCCCGCGCGCTGCCGGTGGTCACGATGGCCCCCGTCTTCATCGTGCTGTTCAAGATCGGCACTCAGATGGAGATCGCCACGATCGCGTTCGGCACGCTGTGGCCGATCCTGCTGAACACGATCGACGGCGCCGCCACGGTGGACCTCGTGCAGCTGGAGACCGCGCGGGCCTTCAGGATGTCGGCGGGGCAGCGGCTGGCGTGGGTGATCATCCCCGCCGCGCTGCCGAAGGCCTTCGCCGGGTTCCGGCTCAGCCTGTCGCTGTCGCTCATCTTGATGGTCTTCTCCGAGCTAGTCGGCAGCAGCAGCGGCATCGGCTACGAGATGAGCAACGCCTCGAACGCGTTCGACATGACCTTCTTGTGGTCGACGATCGTGCTCCTCGGCGTCCTCGGCTACCTGCTCAACGAACTGCTGGCCGGCGCGGAACGGCACCTGCTCGCCTGGCATACCGACAAGGGACGGGCCTGAAAAGCTTGAGGTAACCGACCTGACCAGGACGTTCGGGCACGGCGTGGCCGCGCACACGGCCATCGAGGCGGTGGTCACCCGAGGGGGCCCGGCCCCTGGCCTGGCGGTGGCGGGGGGATGGGGGGTGGCGGGGGGATGGGGGGTGGCGGAGGGATGGGGGGTGGCGGAGGGATGGCGGTGCTCGCGGGGGCGCTGGCGGGCCAGACCAGCAGGACCGGGCAGGGCGCGTGATCGACCACGAACCGGGTGGCCCGGCCGAGGCTCTTGGGGCCGGGCCGGGCCGGATCCCCGTCCCGGGCGACGATGAGACGGGCGGCGCCGAGCGCGGCGGTGACCACTTCCCGTTCGACGGCGCCCTCGCGCTCGACGCGGTCGCAGGGGCGGCCGAGACGACTGGCGGCCGCGGCGAGCAGCTCGGCGGCCGACGCGGCGGCGAGCTCCGCCACCCGCGGGCCCGGGTCGCGGCCGCGCGGGCCGTGATTGCGCTGGCCCCGACCGTGCTGGCCGCGACCGAGCAGGCCCAGGTAGGCGCCGTGCGCGGCTTCGGGCAGCTCGGCCGGGCTGACGTGCAGCAACGTCATACGGCCATCGGCGGGCGCCAGGCGCAGCGCGGCGTCCACGGTGGCCCGCCAGGTGCCCTCGGTTATCCAGATGAGGACCGTGTCGCTGTCAGTCACGGTGATCCGCCTCCGATCGCGTGCAGTGCCGCCCACAGCGCGAGCACCGCGATGACAAGGCCGGCGGGCACGGTGAGCAGCCCGAGCCGGGTGAATTCCCGCAGTGACGGGCCCGCCCCCTGGCGGCGCAGCACGCGGCGCCACAACAAGGTGGCCAGTGACCCGGTGTAGGTCAGGTTCGGGCCGATGTTGACGCCGAGTAGCACGGCCAGGACGGCGCCGGCTCCCGAGGGCGCGGCGACGGGCAGTAGCACCAGCACGGCGGGCAGGTTGTTGATGACGTTGGCGAGGACGGCGGCGAGCGCCGCCGTCGCCAGCAGCGCGGGCAGCGAGGTCCCGGCCGGCAGCAGCGGGCGCACCGCGCCGCCGAGCCCGTTGACGGTCACCGCGTGCACCACGATGCCCAGGCCAAGGACAAAGACCAGGAACGGCACGTCAGCCGATCCCGCCAGTTGGACGACGGTGGTACGGCGCCGCGCGAGGGCCCGCGCCGCCAGGACGGCGGCGCCGCCCACGGCGGCCCAGGCCGGGTTGACGCCCGCCGCCGAGGTGATCACGAAACCCGCTAGCGTGACCGCGACCACGGCCAGCGTGAAGACGGGAACGCCCTCCGGCCCCCCGGCGCCGGGCTGGGCAGGCAGTGTGGCGGCAGGCAGTGTGGCGGCAGGCAGGTCGGCCGCAGGCAGGTCGGCGGCGAAGAACCAGCGGAAGGCGACGTACTCGGTGCCGATGACCGCCAGCCAGGGCAGCGCCATCAGCGCGGCGAACCGGCCGAACGCCAGCCCGCTGGCGGCGAACGCGAGCAGGTTCGTCAGGTTGGACACCGGCAGCAGCAGCGAGGCGGAGTTCGCCAGGTGAGTGCACGCGTACAGGTGCGGCCGGGCTCGCGCCCGCAGCCGCGCCGCGGTGGCGAAGACGACCGGCGTGAGCAGCACCACCGTGGCGTCCAGGCTCAGCACCGCCGTGGTCACGGCCGCCACCGCGAACACCAGCGCCAGCAGCCGGCGCGGCTGGCCGGCGGACGCGCGGCCCATCCAGGCCCCGCACGCCCGGAACAGGCCGTCGTCGTCGCACAGCTGCGCGATCACCAGCACGGCGGCGAGGAAGCCGATCACCGGCCCCAGTCGCCGCGCCTCGGCCGCCGCGTCAGCCGCCGGGATCGCGCCCACCCCGATGACCAGCAGCGCGGCGGGAACCGCGGCGACCGCCTCGGGCCAGCCGAACGGCCGGGCCACCGCCCACGCCAAGACGATGGCCAGCGCCGCGGCCGACAGCGACTCGGCGGCGGCAGCGCTCAGCCCGGCTCCCGGAAGCCTGGGGCCGGCCCGCACTCTCGCGCGGCACCGCGGATCTCGCTGGCCACGGCCGACAATGCTATCGCCCCGTCAGGGCCGCGTTATCTTGCGGACTCGGCCGGCGATGCTGCGCAGGGCCCGGTCGAGATCGCTGCCGAAGGGGTTGTCTTGGACCAGGTAGGTCCAGGTGGCGCTGGGCCGTTTCAGCCCCAGCGCCTCTAGGTCGGCGCCCTGCGCGGTGATCGGCACCGCCAGGAAGGTCTCGGCGGACTGAGCGGCCGCCTCCTCGAGCAGGGAGGCGAAGGCGCGGATCGCTTCCCGGTGGAACTCATCCAGCGGATTGACCCCACGGGCGAGCGCCCGCAGGTGGATGCCTTCGCGCAGGTCCGCGAGGAACCCCAGGTGCTCCGCCCAGCCCCGGTCGACGTGGAAGAGCTCGATCTGGCGCGCGGCGCTGACCAGGACGCTCGCGGGCACGTCAGCGCGCAGCTCCTCCAGCCGTCGCGGGCACCGCGCGGCGAGCGCGGACAAGGAGGCATCGGTCCGCAGCACCTGGTCACGGTGGGCCAAGACGATGCGCCGCTGATCCTCGATGAGCTTGTTGTAGCGCCAGGTGTTCCGGTGGATCTCCAGGTTGACGCCCTCGGCGACGCGCTGCGCGTGGCCGAGGCTCCACTGCGCCTTCGCGTCGGGGATCTGGTCGCCCGCGGCGTCGGGCGCGTACGCGGTTATCAGCTCGTCTTCCATGCTGGCGAAGAACACAGACCCGCCGGGGTCGCCCTGGCGTCCGGCGCGTCCCCGCAACTGGTGGTCGAGCCTGCTGCTTTCGTGCCGGCTGGTGCCGATGACGTACAGCCCGCCCAGTGCGGCTATCTGGTCCTGGTCGCCCTGGGTGCCGCCCAGGCGGATATCGGTGCCGCGCCCGGCCATCTGGGTGGACACGGTGATCGCGCCGTAGGCTCCGGCCTCGGCCACGATGGTGGCTTCCTGCGCGTCGTTCTTGGCGTTGAGCACGACGCACGGCAGGCCGGCCCGGCCGAGTGCGCCCGCGAGCCGTTCGGACTCGGCGACGTCGAGGGTGCCGATCAGGATGGGCCGCCCGGTCGCGTGCGCGGCGGCCACCTCGCCGATGATCGCTTTCTCCTTCCGCTTGATGCTCGCGTAGAGCCGGTCAGGCTCGTCGGCGCGCACGCACGGGCGGTTCGGCGGGATCACCGCGATCTCCAGGCCGTAGAACTCGCGGAGCTGCTCACCCACGGCGACGGCGGTGCCCGTCATGCCGCAGGCGGTCTGATAGCGGCCGACCAGGGACTGGATGGTGAGGCTGTCGAGGATCTCGCCGCTCTCGCTCGCGGCCAGCCCCTCCTTCGCCTCGACCGCCCCGTGCAGGCCGTCGGGCCAGCGCTGCAGCTGGGCGACCCGGCCGCGGGATTCGTTGATGAGGTGAACCTCGCCGTCGCGCACGATATAGTCCACGTCCCGCGCGAGCAGGGCGCGCGCGTGCAGGGCCACGTTGAGCCGGGTGAGCGTGTCCGCGTGCTCGGAGGTATACAGGTCGATGCCGCCGAGCGCCAGCTCCGCGGCCCGCGTCCCCGCGCTGGTGAGGTACACGTTGCGGGCGTCGTCGTCGACCTCGTAATGCCGGCCGGGGCGCAGCCGGGCGACGATCCGCGCCATGTCGCGGTCCACGTCGGCGCCCTCCGTGGCCCCGGCCAGGACCAGCGGCACCCGGGCCTCGTCGACGAGGACCGAGTCGGCCTCGTCGATCAAGGCCACGTCCGGGTCGCCCGCGACCAGGTCGGCGATGTCGGTGCGCAGCCGGTCGCGGAGCACGTCAAAGCCGAGCTCGCTCACCGGCGCGTAGGTGACCTGCGCCGCGTAGGCGCGCCGCCGCTCCGGCGTCGCCGACCCCTGGTCGATCCAGCCGACGCTCACTCCCAGGAGGTCATAGACCGGGCGCATCCACTCGGCGTCGCGGCGGGCCAGGTAGTCGTTGACCGCCATGACCTGGACCGACCGGCCACGCAGCGCGTAGCCGGCGGCGGCGAGCGCGCCGCTGAGCGTCTTGCCCTCGCCGGTCGCCATCTCGGCGACGAAACCCGACATCATGGCCAGCGTGCCGAGCACCTGCACGTCGTAAGGCCGCTCGCCGAGCGCGCGCCGGGCCGCCTCCCGGCCAAGCGCGCAGATCTCCGCGTCGTCGCGACCGGCGCGGGCCGCCGCAGCCGTCAGCTCGGCGTCGCTCAGCGCGCGCAAGCCCTGCTCGCGCGCCTCGATCTGGGCGAGCAGCTTCTCGAAGGGGGCCAGGTCGACCGTTCCGGGCCTTTGCAGCAGGCGCCTGACCCGGTCGCGGATACCGCTCATGGGCGGCTCATCCGCGACCGCGCCGCTGGGTTACGGGGCGGAGGGCGCTGCTTATCGGCTGCACATGCGGACAACGTCCCGCCCCGGCTTCCTGTTCCGGGTTACGGCGCAATCGCCTCCGGCGAGGCCTCAGAACGGGACAGCCGTGGCCAGGAGCCCTTCGCCGTGGCCGCGACCGGACAGGATCCGGCAGAACTGGATGGCGTCGAGCTGGTACCCGGGGCCGTCC
>JAICYD010000114.1 GCA_025934375.1 Streptosporangiaceae bacterium
CATCGCGAAAGCCGCCCCGGTGGCGACGGGATAGTTGTTCGGGATGTGGCTGACCGGGTTGATGATGTTCAGCTCCAGCCGGCCGTAGTGCAGCGTGCCGTCCCGGCCGCCGGTCGGCGAGGTCGCCTTGCCCATGAAGCTCGCCATGACCTGCCAGGGCTCCAGGCCCCGCCACAGGTGCGCGCCGAGATCACGGTGCAGCGGGGCGAGCACGTCGGTGGGTCGCAGCGCCGAGGCCGTCCCGACCGAGATCGCCTCATGCCAGTGCCCGGTGTAGAGCGAGCCGAGCAGCTCACCCTGCCGGTACATGGTCACCATCCGGTCCTCGACCGCACGCGTGAGCGCCATGACCTCGAACATGCGGATAGCGAGATCTCGTTCGACCATGCTGCCTCCTGGAAGATGCATGGCAGCATGCTGGCACGTCGGCCATCGAACGCGAAAGGCGGCGTCCGTATAGCGGACGCCGCCTTTCGTAGTAGGTACTAGCTAGCTCTGGCCGCCTGACAGCTTCTCGCGCAGGGCCGCCAGGGCCTCGTCGGAAGCCAGGGTGCCGGTGGCCGCGGCCCCCGGCGACGAGCTCGAGGTGACCGCACCAGGGGTGCCGGCCCCGCGGGGACGACCCGCACCGCCGCCGCGACGGTCGCCGCGCGGAGCGCCGCCCGCGCCGGCCTCGCCGCCGCCGATCTCGACGCCAGCCGCCTCTTCCTCGTCGGCCTTGGCCCGGGACTCCTCCACCTGCTTGCGGTGCGCCTCGAACCGCGCCCGCGCCTCGGCGTACTGGTGCTCCCACTCCTCGCGCTGCTTCTCGAAGCCCTCGAGCCACTCGCCCGTCTCCGGGTCGAAGCCATCGGGATACTCGTAGTTGCCCTGCTCGTCGTAGGAGGCGGGCATGCCGTACAGGGTCGGGTCGAAGTCGTCGCCGACGGCCTCGCCGATGGTGCCCTCGTTGGCCTGCTTGAGCGACAGGCTGATCCGGCGCCGGTCGAGGTCGATGTCGATGATCTTGACGAAGATCTCGTCGCCGACCTGGACGACCTGCTCCGGGATCTCCACGTGGCGGTCGGCCAGCTCGGAGATGTGGACCAGGCCCTCGATGCCCTCCTCGACCCGGACGAACGCGCCGAACGGCACCAGCTTGGTGACCCGGCCGGGCACGACCTGGCCGATCTGGTGGGTCCGGGCGAACTGCTGCCACGGGTCTTCCTGGGTGGACTTCAGCGACAGCGAGACGCGCTCGCGGTCCATGTCCACGTCGAGGACCTCGACGGTGACCTCCTGGCCGACCTCGACGACCTCGCCCGGGTGGTCGATGTGCTTCCAGGACAGCTCGGACACGTGCACCAGGCCGTCCACGCCGCCCAGGTCGACGAACGCGCCGAAGTTGACGATCGAGGACACGACGCCCTTGCGGATCTGGCCGCGGCGCAGCGTGTTGAGGAACGTGTGGCGCACCTCGGACTGCGTCTGCTCGAGCCAGGCCCGGCGGGACAAGACCACGTTGTTGCGGTTCTTGTCCAGCTCGATGATCTTGGCCTCGATCTCCTTGCCGACGTAGGGCTGCAGGTCACGGACCCGCCGCATCTCCACCAGCGAGGCGGGCAGGAAGCCGCGCAGCCCGATGTCCAGGATCAGGCCGCCCTTGACGACCTCGATCACCGTCCCGGTGACGACGCCGTCTTCTTCCTTGATCTTCTCGATGGTGCCCCAGGCGCGCTCGTACTGCGCGCGCTTCTTGGACAGGATCAGGCGCCCTTCCTTGTCCTCCTTCTGAAGGACAAGCGCCTCGATGTGCTCGCCGGTCTTCACGACCTCGTGCGGGTCGACATCGTGCTTGATCGACAGTTCCCGGGACGGGATGACGCCCTCTGTCTTGTAGCCGATATCGAGCAGGACCTCGTCTCGATCGACCTTGACGACGGTCCCTTCGACAATGTCGCCGTCGTTGAAATACTTGATGGTCTCATCGATCGCGGCGAGGAATGCCTCCTCCGACCCGATGTCGTTGACGGCTACCTTGGGGGTCGAGTTGGCTTGCGTGCTGCTCGTCATAGTG
The DNA here is from genome assembly GCA_025934375.1 of Streptosporangiaceae bacterium. GTDB lineage: Bacteria > Actinomycetota > Actinomycetes > Streptosporangiales > Streptosporangiaceae > Trebonia. Next base: position 2,057 of record JAICYD010000114.1, read on the forward strand.
TGGGCTGGCTCCGGATGCGGACAGGATAGGAATATTGCGGCGCGCCGGGAACGTATGCGGCGGCTCCTTCGGGCAGTTCTTCAGAAGCGGTGCTTCTGAAGAACTGCTGTGGTGAAGGGCCACGAACGCGCGGGACCCGCCAGGCCGGGTTACGACTCGGCACGCCCCGGCGGCCGATCGTCAGGCCACCTGACCATGACAGACCGCACGAGGACACAGCGCAGCGTTCAGAATATGAAGTAAAACGTGCGGGGTCAATTGAGCCAGGCTACAACTGAGCCTCAGAATGAGGCTAGTGAGCCGCCTCGGCCCAGCTGCGACCGGTCCCGGTGGAGACTTCAAGGGGGATCCGCAGCTCGGCGGCGCCGCCCATCGCGGTCGTCACCAGCGCCCGGACCTGGTCCATCTCACCCGCTGCGACCTCGAAGATCAGCTCGTCGTGGACCTGCAAGAGCATGCGCGAGGCTAGGCCCGCCGAATCCAGCGCGGCCGAGACGCGCAGCATCGCCACCTTGATCACGTCCGCCGCTGACCCCTGGATCGGCGCGTTCAGCGCCATCCGCTCGGCCATCTCGCGGCGCTGCCGGTTGTCTGAGGTCAGGTCGGGCAGGTAGCGCCGCCGTCCCATGATCGTCTGGGTGTAGCCGTCCAGCCGGGCCTGCGCGACGATGGACTGAAGGTAGTCCCGCACCCCGCCGAATTCCTTGAAATATTCCTCCATCAGCCCGCGCGCCTCCTCGACGGAGACGCGCAGCTGCTGCGACAGGCCGAATGCCGACAGCCCGTACGCCAGCCCGTAGTTCATCGCCTTGATCTTGGCCCGCTGCTCTGGCGACACCTGCGCCGGGTCAACGCCGAACACCCGCGACGCGGTCGCCGCGTGGAAGTCGTGCCCCGACTCGAATGCCGCGATCAGCGCCGCGTCGCCGGACAGGTCGGCCATGATGCGCAGCTCGATCTGGCTGTAGTCCGCGGTCAGCAGCGTCTCGAAGCCGGCCCCGACGATGAAGCCCTCCCGGATCCGGCGTCCGAGCTCGGTGCGGATCGGGATGTTCTGCAGGTTCGGGTCGGTCGACGACAGCCGCCCGGTCGCCGCCACCATCTGGTTGAAGGTCGTGTGGATGCGCCCGTCGGCGTCGGCCATCGGGATCAGCGAGTCCACGATCGACTTCAGCTTCGCCACGTCCCGGTGGTGCAGCAGGTGCTCCAGCACCGCGTGCCCGGTGGTGGCGAGCAGGGTCGTCAGGGCCTCGGAGTCCGTCGTGTAGCCGGTCTTGATCTTCTTGGTCTTCGGCAGCCCCAGCTCGGTGAACAGCACCTCCTGCAGCTGCTTGGGCGAGCCGAGGTTGAACTCGTGCCCGACCACCGCGTAGGCGGACTGCTCGGCCGACTTCACCTCGCCGTGCAGCGTCGCCGACATGCCCGCGAAATGGTCGGTATCGGCGGCGATCCCGATCCGCTCCATCCGCGCCAGCACCTCGACGAGCGGTAGCTCGATCTCGGCCAGCAGCCGCGCCGCGCCGCGCTTGTCCAGGTCCGCGTCCAGCGCCCCGGCCAGGTCAAGGGTGGCGCGGGCGCGCAGCACGAGCGCCTCGGCGGTCTCCTCCTCCCCCGATCCGTCCAGGGTCAGCTGCCCGGTCTCCTCCACCTCGCGCAGTTCCTTGCCCAGGTAGCGCAGGGCGAGGTCCGCCAGGTCGAACGTCCGCTGCCCGGGCAGCGCCAGGTAGGCGGCCAGCGCGGTATCGCTCGTCAGCCCGGCGATCGCGAAGCCGTGCGCCGCCATGGCGTGAATCGGGCCCTTGGCGTCGTGGATGGCCTTCGGCCGCGCCGCATCGCGGAGCCAGGCCGCCAGCGCCGAGTCGTCCGGCGGGGTCAGCAGCACCGGGTCGATGTAGGCACCCGCGCCGTCACCGGTGGCGATCGCGATCCCCGTGAGGTTGCCGGTTCCGCGCGACCAGCTGCCATCAAAGGCAACCCCGGCTCGTTCGGCCGTGGCGTGCTCGGAAAGCCATGCCGTGACCTCCTCGGGCCCGAGGACCGTCGAGTCGACCTCGAATCCTGGCATGTCCGCCGCGCCGCCGGACGCCGCCGGGGAGGTGGGTACGAGGCCGTCGGGGAAGGTCTCGTAGAGCCGGGTGCGCAGCACCGTGAACTGCAGGGTGTCGAAGAGCTGGTGGATCGTGTTGCGGTTCCAGGGCACCGGGACCAGGTCCCGGGGGGTCGCGCCGACGACCTCGGCGGGCACGTCGGCGACCAGGGTCGTCAGCTGGCGGTTGCGCAGCACGCTGCCCAGGTTCTCGCGCAGCGCGTCACCGGTCTTGCCCTTGACCTCATCGACCCGGTTGACCAGCTCCTGGAGGGACCCGAAGTCCTGGATCCACTTGGTCGCGGTCTTCTCCCCCACGCCCGGGATGCCTGGCAGGTTGTCACTGTTGTCGCCGCGCAGCGCTGCGAAGTCCGGGTACTGGGCCGGGGTCAGCCCGTACTTCTCCTGCAGGCCAGCCGGGTCGTAGCGCCTCATGTCGGACACGCCGCGGCTGTTGTAGAGCACCGTCACGTGCTCGTTGATCAGCTGGAAGGTGTCCCGGTCACCGGTGACGACGAGCACGCTCATGCCGTCGTCGACCGCCTGCGCGGCGAGCGTGGCGATGAGGTCATCGGCCTCGAAGCCGGAGGCGGACAGGTGCCGGATGCCAAGCGCGTCGAGCACCTCGAAGATCAGGCTGAGCTGGCTGTGGAACGCGTCGGGGGCCTTGGCCCGGCCCGCCTTGTAGTCCTCGTACTGCTCGTGCCGGAAGGTCGGCTCCCGGCGGTCGAAGGCGACGGCGACGTGGGTCGGCTTCTCATCGCGCAGCACGTTGATGAGCATCGAGGTGAAGCCGTAGACCGAGTTCGTCGGCTGCCCGTCCGTGGTGGCGAAGTTCTCCACGGGCAGCGCGAAGAAGGCCCGGTACGCCAGTGAATGCCCGTCGATGAGCAGCAGCCTGTCGGTCATCCTCCGATCCTATGACCGGCGGCCGGGTGGCCGCCGGTCATAGGCGGGGTCTTGGAGCCCAGCACGACGCTGGCCTCCTGGCCGCGCCGGCCGGGCACCTGGATTGACTGGATCCCTCCCGCCAGTCGCACCGCGCGGGGCCCCTGGGCACCGCCGCGGCCGTCCCGGTTACTCCCACGCCACGCCGGTCGCAATGAGATCGTTATCTAAGTTCTGCCCGGGGAGAGTCACGCGCACTTGCCATCACGCGTTCACCCGCCGACGGCGTGCCGTTCGCCGCCCCGGCCCAGTTCGGAGCCGCTAAGCAGCGGCGCCGCGATCACCCGGGCACGCAATGCCGGCCGCGCGCGCCGCGGCCGGGTGAACGTGGAGGAATCGCGACATGACCTTCCGCGATACGGCAGGCCACCTGCTGGCTAACTGCCTTTTGCCGTCCGGCCCGCAGGTCGCTAACGTTTGCACAGCGGACCCGGGGGTCCAAGTAGAGAACGTGTCAGCCCGGGGAAGGCGGGCACGGTACCAACGGGTCCCCGGGTCCCTGCTCCCTCTCCCGGCCCTGGTACTCCAAGGGCACCGGTAGAGCCAAGGCACCGCTACTCGGACTTGTCCGGCTGGCTTTCCGCGCCCGCGCTCAGGGTGCCCTCGATGACAGCCTCGGCCACTTTCCGCATCGTCAGCCGACGATCCATCGACGTCTTCTGGATCCAGCGGAACGCCTGCGGCTCGCTCAGGCCATGCTCAGATTGCAGCAGCCCCTTGGCCCGGTCCAGCAGCTTGCGCACCTCAAGCCGGTCCCGCAGCGTGGCGACCTCGGAGTCCAGCGCCCTGATCTCAGTGAACCGGCTGACCGCCATCTCAATGGCCGGAACCAGGTCTGCCTTGGTGAAGGGCTTGACCAGGTACGCCATCGCCCCCGCGTCCCGGGCCCGCTCAACCAGCTCGCGCTGCGAGAACGCGGTCAAGATGACCACGGGCGCGATCCGGTCGGCCGCGATCCGCTCCGCCGCGGAGATCCCGTCCAGCACCGGCATCTTCACGTCGAAGATCGCCAGGTCCGGCTTGAGCGACGTCACCCGGTCCACCGCGGCCTCCCCGTCAGCCGCCTCGGCGACAACGGAGTAGCCCTCCTCCTCCAGCATTTCCCTCAGGTCCAGGCGGATCAGCGCCTCATCCTCGGCAATAACGACGCGCAGCGCATTCTGACTCACGCCCAAGAGCCTACAGCGAGGCGGTACATTGTCTGCGAGCGCATCGGCCGGGATGGTGGAATCGGCAGACACGGACGTCTCAAAAGCGTCTGCCTGAGAGGGCGTGCGGGTTCAAGTCCCGCTCCCGGCACCCGAGTGTGTTCGCTGGCGGCGGGCAGCGGGCGGGATGCGGCCGTTACTCGCGGGTGATGGTTATCGCGGTCCACATGCCGAGGTTGATGCGGTCGCCGACGCGCAGCGGGACCGGCTTGCCGGGCGCGATGTCCAGGCCGTTGACCAGCGTGCCGTTCTCGGTGCCGAGGTCGATGATGGACCAGCTGCCGTCGGGGGCGGCGACGAGCTTGGCGTGCTCGCGGGACACGCCCGTGTCGGTGCGCGGGCCATCGGCCGGCGTGGTCAGGTCGATCTGCGGGTAGATCCCGCGGGAGTTGCTCCGGCGGCCGATCAGGAGCTCCGTCCCGGTCAGCGGGAAGCGCCGCTCCTGGCTGCCATCGGGGAAGCTGATGATGTCCCCGGCCGGGATGTCCGCCGCCCACACGCTGTCGTAGTATGCGCGGTCCGCGCCGACGATGGCTATCCAGGTCATCGCCCGGCTCGGCGGGGCGGCGGCCGGGGGCGTTCCCGGCGAGTCCGCGCCGAGCCTGGCGACCGGGGCGGTCCCCTCCACCACCGGCGGCCGGGGTGGCGCGATGACGGGCGGGTAGCCCGTCCGGCTGTCCCCCGCGCCTTGCATCGCGTAGGTGCCAGTCCCCTCGGCCCCCCACGGCGGGAAGCCGAGTGCCACCCGGAGCGCGTCCGCGAAGGCGACGCAGGTCTCGAAGCGGTCGTCCGGCTTCTTCTCTAGCGCCCGGGCCAGCACGTCGTTCACCGCCGAGGGCAAGTCCGGCCGGGTAGCCGTCACCAAGGGCGCGGGGTCGTACAACTGCGCGTACATGACCGCGAGAGCCTGCTCCCGCGGATACGGCGCGGAGCCGGTCAGCAGCGTGTACGCCACGCAGGCGAGAGCGTACTGGTCGGCCCGCCCGTCGACCTCCCCGCCGGTGATCTGCTCCGGCGCGGCGTACTCGGGCGTCCCCATGAACTGCCCGGGCGTAGTCAGCCCGCCGGAGGTCAGCCCGGCCGACGACAGGCCGCGGGCCAGCCCGAAATCCGTCAGGTACACGTGCTCCGGGCGGCCCGGCCCGACGTCCACGAGCATGTTCGCGGGCTTGACGTCCCGGTGCACCAAGCCCGCCTCGTGCGCGGTGTCCAGCGCCGAGGCCACCGAGGACACGAACGCGGCGGCCCGCCCGACCGGCAGCGGGCCTTGCCGGGCGACCATCGCCCGCAGGTCACCGCCGCGCACCAGGCGCATGGCGATGAACGGGACGGAGTTCTCCTGGCCAGCCTCGTACACCGGGATGATGTGCGGGTGCTCGACCTTCGCCACCGAGCGGGCCTCGCGGACGAACCGCCGCCGGAAGGCGTCATCGACCGTCAGCCCGGCGGCCAGCACCTTCAGGGCGACGCCGCGGCCCATGCCCTCATGGTAGGCACGGAACACTTGCGCCATGCCGCCGGCGCCAATGAACTCCTCCAGCCGGTAGCCGGCGATCCGCGACCCTGGGCCCAGCCAGGGCGGCAGGCCGCTCACCGATCACCTGCCCGCACTGGGGGCTCCCCTGCCACCGCACCTCCATCAGCGCCTGATCCCTCTAGTCTGCCAGCCTTTACGGGCCTCCCGCGCCACAAGGGCGGGGGCTGCGCCAGATGGGTGGGACAATCGAGGCCGGACGGTGACCAACGCCTCCCCTTAACCGTGCCGGCGATAACGGCGCTGGCGGCGTAGCCGTCGGGACCGGGACGGTCGGCGTCGGGACCGGGACCGGGACGGTAGCGGTCCGAATCGGGATCGGGACCGTCGCCGTCCGGACGGGAAGCGGGATGAGGGCCACGGTGATATTGTCCATGCCGCCCGCCTCGACCGCGAAGCGCACCAGGCTCGACGCCGCGGCGAGCGGGTCGCCGAGCGCCGAGGGCAGCGCGAGGAGCGCGGCCAGCCCGGCCGCCTCCGGACGGTAGTTCCACAGCCCGTCCGAGCACACCAGCAGAGCCCCCGGGCCCGGTGGCGTGAACGAGACGACATGCGGTACCGGCTCGGGCAGGTCCGCCCCCAGCCAGCGGGTGATGACATGCGCCTGCGGCGATGCCATCGCCTCCTCGGGGCTGGCCAGCCCGGCCACCACAAGCTCTTCGGCCAGTGAGTCATCGCGGGTCAGGCGGGCGCACTGAGCCGGGTCGGCGGCCAGCCAGTAGGCCCTGCTATCGCCCAGCCAGCACACCGTCACCGCGTCGTGGGCGGCCACCGCGGACACGTAGGTCGCGGCGGGCGCACCGCCGGTACCGGCCAGCTTGACCAGGACGCTGGCGGCCGACCGCACGGCGGCGATCGACGCGGCGCCGGGCTCCTCGCCGGCCGCGACGGACTCGGCCAGCACCCCGATCGCCGCGCGCACCGCGGCCAGCGACGCCTCATGGGGCCTGGGGGCCGAGGAAACGCCATCGGAGATGATGGCCAGCGGCACCGGGCCCTCGGCGGTGTACACGGTCGCCAGGGCGATGGCGTCCTCGTTCCGCTGATGTCGGACGCCGCGGTCGGTTACCCCGGCTACCAGACCGGCATCGAGCTCAGCGTGATCCTGCCCGCCTGCCGAATCAGCGGTCGTCGACATGCTCATCGCCCCGTGCGCTCCTGTCACCTGGCGGCGGCCAAGCCGGCCGCGTCGTTGTCACCTGGGCGGGAATCCAGGCGCGTGGTGGATGTCACTGTAGTGGCCAGGCCAAGCGTACGACGCCATGATCAAGGACGGCTATTTTTCCTGGGGGATAATCAGCTGTCGGTGACGGCGTCGCCGATGCGGTGGACCCGCAGGGCGTTGGTCTTGCCCGGGCTGCCCGGCGGGCTGCCGGCCACGATGACGATCTTGTCGCCGGTGGACAGCCGCCCCAGCTCAAGCAGCGCCCGGTCTACCTCGCGGACCATGTCGTCGGTGTGGTGCACGGTGGGGACGATGAACGTCTCCACGCCCCAGGTCAGCGCCAGCTGGCTGCGGGTCGCCGGCTCGGTGGTGAAGGCGAGCAGCGGGACGGAGGACCGGTACCTGGCCAGGCGGCGCGCGGTCTCCCCCGTCATCGTGAAGGCCACCATCGCCTTCGCGCCCACGATGGCACCCACCTCAGCGGCCGCTCGCGCGATCGCGCCACCCGTCGTGGTCGGCACCCGGGCCAGCGACGACTCGGCGCGCAGGGTGTCCTCCTCGGCGGCGGTGATGATCCGGGCCATCGTGGACACCGCCTCGATAGGATAAGCGCCCACGCCGGTCTCGGCCGACAGCATCACCGCGTCCGCGCCCTCGCAGACGGCCCCGGCGACGTCGGATACCTCCGCGCGGGTGGGGCGCGGCGCCGAGATCATCGACTCCAGCATCTGGGTGGCGACGATCACCGGGCGAGCCCGCTCCCTGGCCAGGCTGATCGCCCGCTTCTGCACCGCGGGCACCTGCTCAAGCGGCAGCTCGACGCCCAGGTCGCCGCGGGCCACCATGATCCCGTCGAAGGCGTCGACGATGTCCGGCAGGACCGCGACCGCCTCGGGCTTCTCGATCTTGGCGATGAGCGGGACCTGGCGGCCCGCCTTGGCCATGGCCTTGCGCGCGAGCATGGCGTCATCGGGGCTGCGGACGAAGGACATCGCGATCATGTCCACGCCGATCTCCAGCGCCCAGCACAGGTCGGTCTCGTCCTTCGCGGTGAGCGCGGGCGCGCTCACGTTGACCCCGGGCAGGTTGATGCCCTTGTGATTGGAGACCTTCCCCCCGACGACCACCCGGGTCAGCACGCGGTTACCGGACACGGACAGCACGTCAGCCTGCACGTTGCCGTCATCAATCAAGATCCGGTCGCCGCCGCGCACATCCCCGGGCAGCCCCTGGTAGGTCGTTGATGCCTCGCGCTGGGTGCCGGGGATGTCCTCGGTAGTGATCGTGAACTGCTCGCCCGCGTTCAGCACGACCGGCCCGCCGGGGAACGTGCCCAGCCGGATCTTGGGGCCTTGCATGTCAGCCAGCACCCCCACGGCGCGGCCAACTTCCCCCGACCCAGCGCGGACGCGGTGGTAGACGCCGAGGTGGTCATCGTGCGTGCCGTGGCTGAGGTTGAGCCTGGCAACGTCGAGGCCCGCGCGGATCAGGCCGGTTATCCGCTCCTGGCTCGAGGTCGCAGGCCCGAGGGTGCAGATGATCTTCGCGCGGCGGCTCATCGGAAACAAATCCCCTTCCAGTGGTCTAAACCACCCTAGCGGATGACCTTGCTGCCTCAAGCTGCCCGGCGGGACGTTCACGCGGTGTTCCGCAGGCGACCCCCAGCTGCTGCTTACGCGCGGCGGACGGTAATGGCGGTCCAGGCTCCGACGTTGATCCGGTCTCCGTCCCTGAGCGGCACTTTCTCGCCGACCGGGATGTCCGCGCCGTTGAGCTGGGTGCCGTTGGCGGACCCGGGGTCCAGGACGGCCCAGTCGCCGCCGGGCAGCGGGATGAGGACGGCGTGCAGCCGGGATACCCCCGGGTCAGTGGGCGGGCCGGTCAGGTCGATCTCGGGGTTGAGGCCCCGCGAGGCGCTGTGCCGGCCGATGCGCATCTCGGCGCCGGAAAGACGAAACTGACGCTCGGCGCAGTACACCGGGAAATCGATGTGGTCGGCGTCCGGGCCGCTGATCGCGCGCACGCTGTCGTAGTAGCCGCGATCGGCCCACACCAGGGCGGTCCAGCTCCCCACGGCCGCCGACGGGGGGCCTGAGGGGGCACTCGGCCACGAGGGCGCGGACGCCACGGAAGGGTCGGGCGGCAGGGGTGCGGGCCACTCGGCCTGCGGCGGCTGCCCCATTGAAGGCTGGGCGGCCGGCTGCGGGGCTGGCGTCTGCGGGGCCGATGGCTCCGGGGCGGCCACGGGCATGACCTCCGTCGGCGGCAGCACCGGGCCAGGCCGGGATATCAGTGTCGGGCTCGGGCCAGGCTGCCCGGAGGCCGGGTTAGCCTGGCCGAACAGGGTCCCGCCGGGAAGCCTCCCGGTGGCGAAGTCCAGGCCGCACCCTTCGCAGAACTTCCCCGTCCGGGCGGTCCCGCAGTTCGGGCAGGCCGTAGTGCCTGGTTGCGCCCCGGCACCCGGCTGGGGGCCACCCCCCGGGCCACCGCCTTGAGGAGCACCGCCTTGAGGAGCACCGCCTTGAGGAGCACCGCCTTGAGGAGCACCGCCTTGAGCTGTGCCGCCTTGAGCTGTGCCGCCTTGAGGAGCACCGCTGCCGGGAGCGGCACTGGACGCGGGCCGCGCTGGCCCCCACGGGTCCGGGGACGGCTGTGCCTGCGACATCGGGCCAATCAGCAGGCCGCAGACGTCACAGAAGTCATCGTCCGCCGAGGTGTGACCAGCGGGGCATACGGCCATCGCTACCCGTGCTCCTTTCTCACCCGCACGGTCTTCGTCGACCGGGTGTCAAGCGCCATCTCATCCTCGTCGGCGACCCTCTTCTTCAGCCGCACCGTACCGGTCGCCTCATCGATGACATCCACGACCTTCGCCAGCAGCCGGGCGGTGTCCTCGTTGCCGGACTGCTTGGCCAGCGCCACCGCGCGCCCCAGCCGGGCGGTGGCGGTGTCATCATCGCCCTGCTTGCGGGCCTCCAGGCCCTCCTGGATGACCGAGGCGAGCTCGGCCTGGCCGGTGTAGTGCGCCACTCGCGGGTTCATCTTGGTGGACAGCTGCTCATCGTCGGTCCAGATGGCACGGACCAGTCCCTGGCCGAGTACCTGCGGGCCGCCCGGCGTGGTGACGACCAGGCTGATCCGCGCGGCGAGCATCTCCTGGCCGACGCCGCCGGGCTGGACCCGGATGCCGACGTGGTAGTCGCGGCTCTCGCCGGGCCCCCACGCGCCGGTCGGGTAGTCGCCGACCTGCCCGCTGGCCGTGGTGCGGCGCCCGCTCAGGTCCTCCACGGTGGGCGCGACCTGCTTGACGAACCGGACCTCGGCCTGCTGCGGTGTCCACACCCGCAATGCCACGTCGGCGACCTGCTTGCTCATCGCGGTGTGCATCATCGACTCGAAGTCGGCGGCCAGCCCGGCCGGGTCGGGGACGATGTCCACGCTGCCCAGCAGCGCGGTGGACACCTTGCGCAGCTCGCTGACCTCCCAGTCGGTTCCCACGCCGCGGCAGTCACAGCTGAAGTAGCCCTCGCTCGCGCTGATGGCCGCGGCCAGTTCCTCGGGCGTCTCGTGCTGGTTGCGGCCATCGGTCAGCAAGATCGCGTGACGCAGGGTCGCCGGGCTGGTCGCGAAGATCTGGCGAGCAAGCTGCAGCCACTTCCCGATCGCGGTGCCGCCGCCCGCCCGCAGCCCGCTGATGGCCCGCTTGGCCTCGGCGCGCGTCTGGGGGCTGGCCATCGCCATGGTCCCGTTGGCCGGGTACGCCGGCTTGGCGAAGCTCGTGCCCGCGATGACCGCGAACCACACCCCGTCCCTGACGACGTCGACCGCCGCGGAGGTGGCGGTCCGCGCCTGGGTGATCTTGGTGTGCGGGACGTCCATTGACCCGGAGCAGTCAATGATGATGATCTCCGCGCTGCCCGACCCCGCGCTCGCGACCGCGGCCTCGCCAGGCGTCCCGTCCGACGTCACGGTCGCGATGGCGCTGACGTCCCGGGCGCCATCGTAGAGGTACTGGTTGTGGTCCACATCCACGGTGAATGCGGGCTGGCTCATGAGGGAATTCTCCTCGCTAGGTCCTCGGTCTTCACGGCGTCCGGAGCGGGAACGGCACCAAGATGGCGGTTATGTTGTCCCGGCCGCCAGCGTCATTGGCGACCTTCACCAGCGCGGCGGCGGCGTCCAGCGGGCTGGTGAGGGCGGCGGGCAGCGCGAGCATGGCCAGGTCGGCTGCCTCTGGCACGTAGTTCCACAGCCCGTCGGAGCATACGAGCACCACGCCGGGCCCGGGTGGGGTGAAATGGGCCACGTGCGGCTGCGGGTCGGGGAAGTCGGCGCCGAGCCACTGCGTGATCACGTGCGCCTGCGGCGAGGCCATGGCGTCCTTCTCGGCGAGCACCCCGTTCGCCACGAGTTCCGCGGCGAGCGAGTCATCCCTGGTCAGGCAGGCGGCGTCCGCGTCGGCGAGCCAGTAGACGCGGCTATCGCCCAGCCAGCACACGGTAACCCCGTCCGCCCCCACCACCACCGAGGCGTAGGTGCAGGCGGGCGCCCCGTCCGGGCCGGCCACCCTGGTCAGCGCGTGCGCCGCCGCGCGGACGGCCGCCATGGACGCCTCCCCCATGTCATCGCCGACCCGGGCCGACGTCAGCAGCACCCGGACGGCCTCCTGGGCGGCGGCCAGCGATGCCTCGTCCGGTCGCGGGGAGGTCGACACCCCGTCGCAGGCGACGGCCAGCGCCACCGGCCCGTCCGGGGTCCGCGGCGCGGCGAGCGCCATCGCGTCCTCGTTGCGCGAGTGCCGCTGGCCGCGGTCGGTCACGCCGGCAATCACGCCCAGGTCCAGGTCAACGTGGTCGCGGCTGGTGGGGACCTTGCGCCCGCAGGACTCGCAGTAGCCGTCGGCGGTGATGGCGCCCGGCGGCGCGTCCGGGTCCGCCGCGCACACGGGGCACTGCGGGACATAGCCGGGCTGCCCGGCGCTCACCACGGGTGGCGTGAGCTCGGTGCCGCACGCCTCGCAGAACCCGTCCCAGACGCCGACCGGCTGGCCGCACGCCGGGCAGGGCATGTCTTCGGTCGCCCGCGCGCTCATGTCACCTCCGGCCCAGGGGGCTGACGTCCCGGGGTCCTCACCGGGCAGGACGGCGCCGGTCACGTCCAGGTCCTCGGCCGGACCGAGTTAGCCATGTCGACCAGCTGGATCCGGCGGACGTCGTCGGAGGTGAGCCTGGCCAGCTCACGGTAGCTGGTCTCCAGGCCGAACCGGATGGATCTCTCGGTGAGCTGGCAGCCGAGGATCGGCGCGGTGCCACGGGGCGAGGGGGGCCGTCCCGGCCCGCCGGCCGCGCGCGCACCGCTGCCGGGGACAGCACTGCCCGGGGCGAGGGCCGGGGCCGCGCTGCCGCCGTTGGCGGGGGCCGCGGTGGTCCAGTCCAGCGCCGCCCGCAAGATCTCCACCGTCAGGCGCTGCCGGGACGCGTCGTCCAGGGTCAGCCGGCTGAGCCGGTCCGCCGCCGCCCGCAGCTCGTCCTCGCTCGCGCCGCCGGTGCCCGACACCAGCATCCGCACCGCCGCGGTCTGCGCCGCGACGTGATAGCTGGAGGTGTCGGGCACGCTGGTGAGCGCCTCGATCGCTCCCACCCGGTCACCGGCCGCCAGCCGCGTCCGCGCCAGGCCGAACGCGGCGCTGACGTACGAGCGGTCGGAAACCCACACCAGCCGGTAGTACCGGTCGGCGGTGGCGACGTCCCCGGCGGCCTCGGCGGCGACCGCCAGGGCCAGCTTGGGCGCCAGTTCCCCGGGCAGCTCGTCATAGGCCAGGCTGAACGCCCCGGCGGCCACCGGGGCGCGGCCCGCGGCCAGTTCCCGCAGTCCGTTGTGCCAGGCGACCCGCCAGTCGCCCGGGTCGCTGACGGCCAGCTGGGCCAGCACGCCGCCGGCCCCGGGCAGGTCACCCACGTCGATCTGCGCGCGGGCCAGCGCCAGCCGGGTCTCCGGCGACTCGGCCACCGCGCGGGGCACGGTTGCGTCGCTGGCGACCGCCGAGGCCAGCGCGGCGACCCGCTGCGGCGGATCTAGGCTGGCCAAGGTAGCGAGGAACCCGGCCGCGGGGTCGGCCCCGTCCACCTGCGGGACGGGCAGCGCGGCGATCACGTCGGCGGCGGCCGGCGGCTGGATGGCCCCGTCGGTTCCGACGGCGCGCAGCTCCGGGCTGAACACGCGGGAGAACGTCGGCCGGGCGCGGCCGTCGCCTACGGCCAGCACTTCCCGCAGCACGCCGGTGAGCTGGTCGCGCATCTCGTCCGCGGAGGCGAACCGGCGCGCCGGGTCGGGGTGCGTGGCCCGCGTCAGCAGCCGCCGAAACGACTCCTGCTGGGCGAGGATGGGCACCCCATCGGGCAGCTTGTACTTGTACTCGCCCTGGTAGCCCTTGAACTCGAAGGTGAGCACGGCCAGCGCGCGGCCGACCGTGTACAGGTCGGACTCCGGCGACGGCCCCTCGTCGGCGATCTCCGGTGCCTGGTAGCCGACGGTCCCGTAGATGGGGTCGTCGCTGTCGATCCGCCGCACGCCGCCCATGTCGATGAGCTTGAGCTGCTCCTCGGTCTGGATGACGTTGTCTGGCTTGAAGTCGCAGTAGACCAGGCCGCGGTCGTGCAGGTACCCGAGCGCGGGCAAGACCTCGATGGCGAAGGCGAGCGCGTGCTCCAGCGGGACGGAACGGGTGGCCGCCCGCGCGTCCTGCAGGATCTGCTTGAGCGACTTGCCGCCGACGTACTCCATGACGATGTAGCCGCTGGGCTCGCCGGTGCGCCGGTCGGCGTGCTGCACGAAGTTGTAGATCCGCACGATGTTGGGGTGCTCGACCTCGGCCAGGAACTGCCGCTCAGCGACGGCCGCGGCCATCGCGTCGGCGTCCCCGGTGTTCAGCAGGCCCTTGAGCACTACCCAGCGGTCGCTGACGTTGCGGTCCTTAGCCAGGTAAATCCAGCCTAGGCCACCGTGGGCGAGGCAGCCGAGCACCTCGTACTGGCCGGCGACGAGCTCCCCGGCCTCCAGCTTCGGCCGGAACGAGAACGGGGTGCCGCAGTTGCGGCAGAACCCCTCGGCCAGCCCCGGCCGGCCGTCCCGGCCGCGCCCCACCGGCTGATCGCAGTTTCCGCAGTAGCGCCGGTTCTCCGGCACCTGCGGGTTGGCGAGCACTGCCGCGGAGGGATCCCGGGCCGGGACGGGCGGAACCTCGACGAGCCCGGCGCCGAGCCCGCCGCGCGATGACCGCCGGCCGCTGGAGGAGCGGCTTCCCCGGCGACTGCCGGACGGCCCCGATCCGGTGACGCTTGCGCCGCCGCTGACGTAACCGCTTCCCTGCCCGGAACGAGACCCGGCTGACTGCCCGTAGGACGCCGTCTGCCCGTAGCCGGCCGGCGCGGACGCGAAACCGGGGGGCGCGGAGGCGTAGCCGGGGGGACCAGCCCCGTAGCCGGATGGCGCCGGCGCCGGGCCGCTGCCCGCGGCCGGCGGCGTTCCGGTCCACGGCGGGGCGCCGCGCGGCGGAATGGTGGCGCCGGGGGAACCCGCGCTCGGCGGGGGCACGGCCGCGGGCGCCATGCCACAGGACGCGCAGTAGCCGTCCTCGATGACGCCGCCGCACCCGGGCTGCGTGCACGCTATCGCCGTCATCCCTACCCTCTTCCTATCGCGAGGATCGCTTGCTGGTAGGCGGCCACCGCCTCGGCGGCGGCCGCTAGGTCACACGGGGCGGTCCACAGCAGTTCACGTGCCCGATCGTAGCGTTGCATGAGCGCTAGGTCCTCGGCTCCGCCCAGGCGCGCGGCCTTGGCCTTGTAGGCCTGCAAGAGCCCGCGCAGTTCATCGCGCCGGCCCAGGGCGCCCTCCGCGGCGGCGGCCGCGTCCCGGTACCGGGTCAGCGCGGCGGCGAGGTCCCGCTCGGCCCGGTCAACCTCATCCGATAGCCGCTGCCATTCCCCCGAGGCGGCCAGCGCGTCCAGGCCGGCCCGCCCGAAGTCGGCGGCCGGCGGCGGCTGGGCCGGCAGGAAGCCACTCGCCACCTTCTCGGCGGCCCGCCGCCAGGCGGCGACCGCTTCGTCGCGCACGGCGCGGACGGTGGCGGCGGTCGCCGCGAGCGCGTCAATGCGCTGCCGGGCGCCCTCACGCAGCCGGGCTAGGGCCTCGGCCTGGGCCACGACCTTGGCTACCTGCTCGCGCGCCTGGCTGGCCCCGGTGGCGTCGGCGTGCCCGTCATGCCAGAGGGCGAGCGGGTCTGAGTTCAGCACGGTGCGCTGGGCTGACAGCTGCGCGCTGGCCGCGGCGAGGCTGGCCGACAAGGCGTCGTCGCCGATGCCGGCGGCCAAGGTGGTCGCCCGGGTCAGGTCGGCGCCCGCCTGGTCGAGCAGTCCGCCGACCTCGCCCCATACGGCCTCGGCGGCGGTGACCACCTCGGCGACGACCGGGAAGTCCTTGCGCATCCGGGCGACGGCGGTGGCGATCGTGAGGTCTTCCAGCCCCGTGTCGGCCAGGTCCCGCCGGGCCAGCGGGGCCGGTCCGCGGGAGAGCCGCACTGACCGTCCCAGCAACAGGTCGGTGACCAGCGACATGTCCCGGTCGCGGACGGTGGCCAGCAGCTCGGCGGCCCGGTCGATGACGGCCGAGTAGGCGGTGTAGGTGTCCCACAAGCTGGCCAGGGCCGCGGAGGCCGTGTCCCAGCGCTGCTTGGTCACTCCCGCCAGCTGCGCGCCCGACAGCATCCGCTTGCCGAAGCTAGTGTCCAGGTCCAGCAGGTTCCCCTGGATCGTGTCGCGCTCGGCGGTCGCGGTCGCGAGCCGGTCTTGCGCCTCTTGCCTGGTTGCCATCGGTTTAGCTCGCGTACCCGATCTTCCACGTTGGCCGCGGCGGGCCCTGAACGTCGACCCAGTACCGGAAGCTGGTCGCCCATCGCCCGCTGGCGATCTCCTGCGCCAGCACCGCGTTGACGAACCGGACGAACTCCGGGCGGGCCTTGCTGATCGCCAGCCCGTACGGCTCATCAACCGGGGTCAGGCCCAGCGCGGTGATCTCGAGGTTGGGGTCTTGCGCCTTCAGCCCCTCCAGGATGGAGTCGTCGGTCACCACCCCGGCCACCTCCCCTTGCTGGAGCTTCACCAGGCAGTCGGTCCAGTACGGTACCTCCACCTTGACCGCGCGCGCGTCCACGATGCTGTTGACCGAGTCCGAGCCCTTGGTCGCGCAGGCCGCCTCGTGCCGCTGGCCGAGTTGCGCCAGCGTCGGTCCCGCCTGCTCGTCAGGTGGCCGCACGACGAGCGTCTTGCGGTGCGCGTCGAAGTAGACGGTGGAGAAGTCCACCAGCTTCAGCCGGTCGCAGGTGATCGTCATCGTGTGGGCGACGATGTCGACCAGCGGGCTCGACGGGGGAACCCCCTTATACGCCTGGCCGCTGACGTCTGGGATGCGGTCGGCGTCGGAGATCGCCTTGAAGTGGACCTTGCCGAGCACCGCGTCATCGGTCGGATTGATGCCGAAGATCGCCCCGGCTACCTCCCGGATCTGGTCGATGTCGAAACCCTCGATCCGGCGGTCCAGCGGGTTCAGGTAGCCGAAGTGGTAGGTGCTCTGGTCGACCCCGGCGATCAGGAAGCCGCGCCGCTTGATGGTGTCCATCCACGACCCGGGGGTGACCGACGGCGGGCCGTTTGGCTTCAGGCTGCTCGCGTACGGGTCGCAGGCCGGCGCGCTGGCCACGGCGGGCGCCGCCGCCTTCGCGGCGGCCGCCTTGACCAGGGGCATCGCCTTGGGACCGCTCGCGGGCGGCGGGGCGGCGCAGCCAGCCAGGGCAACGCCGGCCAGCCCGGCCGACAGCGCCACCGTCGCGAGGATGACGCGCGGCCGGGGAACCCACTGCGCGAGCGCGCGCCCGGAGCGCGCCGGCCGGCTCACCGGTACTCCGCGAGCCGACGGCTCAGGCCCCAGGCGATACCGCCCGCCATCACCAGCGTCGCGATGATCATGCCGGCCTCCAGGCCGGTGAACGCGCCTTGCCCGCTGCGGGCGTTCGCGTCGAAGGCCAGGGTATCGGCCTGTATCGCGTTGTTCAGGTCCAGTGAGGCCTTCTCGAACGCGGCACCAGACGCGCCGCTTTGCACCAAGTCCACCGCCCCGAGATGGTTACCGCTGTTGTCTGTGGTGCGAACCTGCTGGTGCTTGGCCAGCCAGGCCTGCACGTCGGTCACGGCCGCCTGGGCCTGGCCGGCGGCGGGACTGCCGGCCGCCGCTCGCTGCGCGGCCGCCAGCAGGCCGCCCCGCCCGTTGCCGAGCGCCGCGGCCGCTGCCTTGAAATCATCCTCGTTGCTGTCGTCGCCGGTGTTGTTGATGAGCGTCAGGTTCTCATCGACGTGTCCCTTGAGCACCGCGATGTTCGCGTCGACCAGCGCCTGGACCGGCGTGGACCCCTGGGACTGCGCGGTCAGCAGGTCGCCCCGCCCGGCCACGAACGCGCCAATGAGCCACAGCAGCGCCACCGCGCCCACCGCGCAGGCCGTCAGCAGCCCGCCGTTGAGCACCCGGTGGGTGCGCCCCAGCAGCCAGCGGGAGGCGCGGTAGTACCCGAACCCGAGGGCCAAGCCGACCACCACGGTCACGATGACCAGCGGCAGCCCGGTGGCCTGGGCGCTCGCGGTGGTGAGCCGGCCGGTCTCGGTGGTGTACAGGTGATTGGCCGCCGGGAGTAGGTGGGCGCGCATCCCCCCGCTGGCCGCTCGCAGGTAGGCCGCGCCAACCGGGTAGCCGAGCCGGTTGTCGGCCAGGGCGGTCGCCACGTCTGCTTCGTAGTCGCTCAGGCCGACCGACAAGGTCTGGAGGTCGTCCTTGGGGCCGCCGCGGGCGGCCGCGTCCTCGATGGCGATCTTCGCCGTCTTGATGTCGCTGGCATACCGCGCCCGGACGTTCGCCGGCTCCACCCCGCCGGCCAAGATCGCGGTCGCCGCCTGGTCATCAGCGTCCGACAGCGAGCTCCAGATCTGCTGGGCGTCCAGGGTGAGCGGCTCGTTCGCCGCCACCACGTCCCCGGCCGCGGAGGCGTGCTGCGCCACCGTGAACGTGGCCAGCGCTCCCCAGGCCAGCGTGGCCAGGATCAGCAGGACCAGCATCGTCCGCAATCGGCCGGGGGTGGTGCCCCGGCTCGTTCCCGCCCGCCACATGGGTATCACTCGCCGCGCTGACGGCATGCCTGGCTCTGGCGCCACCCTGTGCTCCAGTGCCGCCCCGCCCCGCGGCGTCACCGCCGTGCCCGCCATGCACGCTCCCGTCAACCGGAACCAAACGCGCTCCAACGAGACTATTCTGCCGTCATTTGGGAGCGCTTTCTCCGCAAGTCCTCTGGCTATTCCAACGCGTGACCTCCGCGCGGAGTTGCACGAGCCGGACCCGAGTTGCGGAAGCGACCGAAGCGATGCCAGTGAGCCAAGTGGCCATAGTGTTTGACGAGGTACCGCGCGGTTGACGAAGAACTGTGCTTGACGAGGTACCGCGCGCTTGACGAAGAACTGTGCTTGATGAGGTACTACGCGAGCGGGCGTTCGGTGGGCGCGATCGCTACCGGCAGCGCCGGGCGGGGCAGGGCACGCAGGTGCTGATCGACCGCCGCCGCGGCGCTGCGGCCCTCGGCGATCGCCCACACGATCAGCGACTGGCCACGGCCCATGTCCCCGGCGACGAACACCCCTGGCTCGGAGGTCTCGAAGGAGGCGGACCGGGCCACGTTCCCGCGCGCGTCGAACTCGACGCCGAGGTCTTCCAGCAGCCCGGGCCGCTCGGCGCCGGTGAAGCCCATCGCGAGCAGCACCAGCTCGCACGGGATCTCCCGGGCCGAGCCCGCCACCGGCGTGAAGCGCCCGCCCTCCATGGCCACCTCGGTCAGCCGCAGCGCGCGCACCGCGCCGGCCTCGTCGCCCAGCAGCTCCTCGGTCGAGACGGCGTAGACGCGCTCCCCGCCCTCCTCGTGCGCCGAGGCGACCCGGTAGATCATCGGGTACGTCGGCCACGGCTGGCCCGCGGATCGCGACCGGGGCGGTTTCGGCATGATCTCCAGCTGGGTGACCGACGCGGCCCCCTGCCGGTGCGCCGTGCCGAGGCAGTCCGCGCCGGTGTCGCCGCCGCCGATGATGACCACGTGCTTGCCCGCCGCCGAGATCGGAGGCGACTCTGCTGGGTCTCCGCCCCCGGCCGACCGGGGGGACGTCCCCCCTTCGACCCCCCGAAGAAGAGCGGAGGCGTGCCGGTTCCCCTGAGGCAGGTACTCCATCGCCTGGTGGATCCCCGACAGCGAGCGGCCCGGCACCGGAAGGTCACGGGCGACCCGCGCGCCGCCCGCCAGCACCACCGCGGAAAAGCCCGCCAGCTGCGCCGCCGACTCCACGGCGACGCCGCACGAGAATACGGTTCCCTCCGCCGACATCTGCGATAGCCGCCGGTCCAGGTGCGACTTCTCCATCTTGAACTCGGGGATGCCGTACCGCAGCAGGCCGCCGGGCGCGTCATCGCGCTCGAAGACGGTCACCGCGTGCCCCGCCCGGGTCAGCTGCTGCGCCGCGGCCAGCCCGGCCGGGCCGGAGCCGACGACCGCGACAGAAAGGCCCGACCGGGTCGCCGGCGGCATCGGGACGACCCCGCCGTCCGCCCACGCCCGGTCGATGATCTCGACCTCGACCTGCTTGATGGTGACCGGCTCGGCGTTGATGCCGAGCACGCACGCCGCCTCGCAGGGCGCCGGGCACAGCCGCCCGGTGAACTCCGGGAAGTTGTTCGTCGCGTGCAGCCGGTCGGCCGCCGCCGCCCAGTCCGCCTTGTAGACGAGGTCATTCCATTCCGGGATCAGGTTGCCCAGCGGGCAGCCGTTGTGGCAGAACGGGATGCCGCAGTCCATGCACCGCGCGGCCTGCCGCTCCACCCGCTCGGCGGCGAACGGCTCGTACACCTCGCGCCAGTCCGTCAGCCGGACATCGACCGGCCGCCGCCGCGGCAGCTCGCGCGCAGTCTTCAAGAACCCCTTCGGGTCACCCATGTGGCTACGCCCCTTACCCGTGATCTGTGTTATCCGTGAGCGGCGGCCATGACGGCCTCGTTGACGTCCCGGCCCTCGCGCTCGGCGGCCGAGGCGGCGGACAGGACCCTCTTGTAGTCCTTGGGCATGACCTTGGTGAACCGGGCGAGCGCCGCGTCCCAGTTCGCCAGGAGGTCGGCGGCGACGCGCGACCGGGTCTCGGCGTGGTGCCTGGAGACCACGTCCCGCAGGAACTCCACGTCCAGTTCCTCCAACGGGTCCACGTCGACCATCTCGGCGTTCAGCCGGGCCGGGTTGAGGTCGAGCACGTAGGCGGTCCCGCCGGACATCCCGGCCGCGAAGTTGCGGCCGGTGGGCCCGAGGATGACCACGCGCCCGCCGGTCATGTACTCGCATCCGTGGTCCCCGACGCCCTCGGCGACCGCCAGCGCCCCCGAGTTGCGGACGCAGAACCGCTCGCCGACGATGCCCCGCAGGAAGATCTCCCCGGCGGTGGCGCCGTAGCCGATGACGTTGCCCGCGATGACCTCATGCTCGGCCGCGAACGGCGCCCCCGGCGCCGGGAAGGCGATCAGCCGGCCGCCGGACAGGCCCTTGCCGAGGTAGTCGTTGGCGTCGCCCGCTAGGCGCAAGGTGATGCCGCGCGGCACGAACGCGCCGAACGACTGGCCCGCTGACCCGGTGAACGCCACCGTGATCGTGTCGTCGGGCAGCCCCTCGCCGCCCCACCGCCTGGTGACCTCGACGCCGAGCATGGTCCCGACGGCGCGGTTGACGTTGCGGATGGGCAATTCCAGGCTGACCGGCCGGCCCTCCTCGAGGGCGCCCTCGGCG
>JAICYD010000074.1 GCA_025934375.1 Streptosporangiaceae bacterium
CTGGAACTCACCTACACAGCGTGGGAGATGGAACCGTTCGCCCGCGACCTCGGTGATGACCGCCCGCCGTTCGTATGGGACGAGAAGCGTCGCTTCGCGATCCGCGCCGAGCTGGATGCCGCCTACTTCCACCTCTACGGGGTCGAGGCGGACGATGTCGACTACATCATGGACGCGTTCCCGACGGTTAACAAGCGCGACGGGGGCCGGACCAAGCGTGAGATACTGGGGATCTTCAAAGAGATGGCGGATGCCATCGACACCGGAGTACCGTACCGGTCGGCTCTTGACCCCGCCCCCGGCCGGGGCGCCCGCCATCCCGCCCGTCAGAAGCCGGAGACCCGGTGACCGCCGAAGAGTCCACCGATTACAGCGCTGGCGAAGTTCAAGGACCGGGGATGCTGCGGGACGCTCGGATTGTTGCCCGGTTCATCAAGTGCGGCGGTTCACGCGGAACGTGATGATGATTCCAGCGAGGTCATCGAGTTCGGCGGTGGACAGTTGCGGCGACGAAAGGACATCGATGAGTTCGGGCCGTGCCCTGATCCTCTAGATAGTACGCTCCATACCGTGCTCGGGAAGGCACCTATCGTAGACAGGGGGAGTCATGCCAGTTCCCGACTATCAGACGCTGATGCGTCCGGTGCTGGAAATGCACACCGACGGTGCCGAGCATGCAGCGAAGGACGTGATCGCCGCGATGGCCGATCGATTCGAGCTGACCAGTGATGAACGTGCCCAGTTGCTATCGTCCGGACGGCAAACGCTGGTCGCCAATCGGGTCAACTGGGCACTCACCTACCTTGTCCAGGCAGGTACGCTGCGGCGGCCGCGCCGCGCCCACACCGTGATCACCAGCCGAGGAACTACCTTGCTGTCCGGAGCTCCAGGACCGATTACCGCCAAGGCGCTGGAGAAGTTCCCCGAGTTCCGCGAATTCAAGACGCGCACCCGGGCCAAGGTGCATGACGTGGTCGGTGTCGCCATGGAGCACGACGAGGCGCCGCCTCGTGAGGCGATCCCGGCACTGGTCGCGGAGGCCCATGCCGTGCTGGCCACCGAGCTGGTGGAAAGGCTCCGCGAGTCATCGCCAGAATTCTTCGAGCGCTGCGTGCTCCAGTTGCTCGTAAAGATGGGGTACGGCGGCATCGACGGCGAGTCCGAGCATCTGGGCAAGCCCGGCGACGGCGGTTTCGATGGCATGGTGCGCAAGGACCCCCTCGGCTTCGACGTCGTCTACACCCAGGCCAAGCGATACGCCGCGGGCAACACCGTCGGCGCTCCCGAGGTGCAGTCCTTCGTCGGTGCCCTGCACGGCAAGCATGCCGACCGCGGCGTGTTCATCACTACCAGTGGGTTCTCAAAAGGTGCGCTAGATTACGCGAAGACCGTACCCACTCGCATCGTTCTCATCGACGCCCAGCGACTCGGCGAGCTGATGGTGAGCTACGGCTGCGGCGTCCGTGACGCCGAGACGATCGTTATCAAGGAAATAGACGAAGACTTCTTCGATCCAACCTAACCACCGAGGACGCAGTGACCACAGGCTTGGAGCTCACCGCGCGGGCGCTCTTCACGGGTACTCAAATCCTTGCCGAGCACCCGGAAGGTATGCGCGGCCGAGATGTGTGGGCGCATGTTGTCCAACGGTTGCCGGACCTGGAAAGTCAATGGGCGAACGCGAGCAAGGGTGTAACGCCTGCGCATCGGAACTTCGACTTCTCCACCATCGGACTAGTGAAAGCTGGATGGGTGTGGAAGTCCGGTGGTCCATGGTTCCTCACCCCAGTTGGCCGGGCAGCGCTCGCTGAGTGGCCGGACCCCGATTCCTTCTACGGGCGGCTAGAAGAGCTTTACCGCTACTGGGCCCGCAACCGGGCGGGCTTTGAGAAGGCCGCCCGGCTAATCGAGGCGATACCTGACGGTAGCTGGGCATCGGTGGGTGAGCTCGCGACTATCGCAGGACTAGACGCGGGCCGACTGATGGAATGGCTCCAAGGCACCCGGCCCCAGGGCTGGTACCGGGTCCTTGATGCGGATGGCGGGCTGCCGGACGGGCTGTCGCTGACCGATGCGGAACGATCGGAGTGGCTCCGGTTGCTCGATGACGATTCCGTGGCCACTGTCCTCGGCCGAGCGGACCCGGGCACACGCATTCCCGCATCTGACCTTGCGCCCCTTGTGAGCGACTCCGGCAGTGTAGCGGACGAGGCTGCCGCCGGACGGCATGCGTGGCTGGTGCGTGGTTCCAGCGTGCAGGGCGTGAACCTTGTCCGGGAGTTGTGGCTTCCGAATGGGCTGTGCTCGCTGCCCGCGTCCCGGCTTCGCGAGCTACCCTCAGCAGCGTCCCGGGAAGCGGTGCGGGTGGCGATTGAGTCGGACTACGCGTATGCCACTGTTCAGGAACGGGCGCGGATGACCGCCGACTACTACGCATTCCTGTCCCGGATGCGAGAAGGCGACATCATCACGACCAACGACGGCACTGATGTGTTCCTCGGCGTGATAGTCGGGCCGCCGGCCTTTGTAGCCAGCATCGACAACCGGGCCAACCTTCAGCGCGCGGTCAACTGGCGTAACCTGGCTAATCCGGTGGATTACCTGGCGCTGCCGGACGAGATCTCCGCCCGGCTCAGCAACCCCGACGCAGAGCTGATCGATCTGACCGAGTTCACCGGTGACCTGGAACTGCTCCTCGGTGAGGAGCCGGAGCAGCCTGTTCCCGACCGTGACTTCCAGCTGCCTGACATCACCGGGGATTTCGCCGCGGAGCTCTACATGCCCTCATCCGTGGAGTGGTTGCAGGAATGCGTCGAGTTGCTCCGCGACCGGCCGCAGCTCATCTTCTACGGCCCGCCCGGGACCGGCAAGACCTGGCTGGCTCAAGCCCTCGCCGCGTTCCTCGTTGGCGGAAAACCGGAGAACGTCCAGCTGGTCCAGTTCCATCCCGCTTACACCTACGAGGACTTCTTCGAGGGATACCGTCCGGCGAGAACCGACGACGGGGGCATTGCCTTCGACCTGGTGAAGGGGCCGCTGCGGCGGCTTGCCGACGCGGCGACCAGGCACCCCGATGAGCCGCATGTGGTGATCATCGACGAGATCAACCGGGGCAACCTGGCCAAGATCTTCGGTGAGCTGTACTTCCTGCTGGAGTATCGCGGGCGGGCCGTCAACCTTCTCTACGGCTCCGACGAGGGGCAGGGGTTCACGCTGCCGCGCAACCTCATCATCCTCGGCACGATGAACACCGCCGACCGGTCCATCGCCTTGGTCGACGTCGCTATGCGGCGCCGCTTCTGGTTCCAGGAACTGCACCCAGACGTGCCGCCGGTAAAGGGAATGCTCGCTACCTGGCTGGCCAAGAACGAGTTCTCGCCGGACGCGGCCCTGCTGCTGGACAAGCTGAACGAGCTGATCGACGAGCGCGACTTCAAGATCGGCCCGTCCTACCTCATGCGGCCCGCCGTCCAGTCGCCCGAGGCGATGGAACGCGTCTGGCGCACCCAGCTGCTCCCGCTCCTGGAAGAGCACCACTACGGCGAACTGGACCACGATGAGGTAGCTGCCCGATACGGGCTGGAGACGTTGCGGCGCGACCTCGGGCTGGCATGACACTGCCCATCAGCCTGCCAGAAGACGGCACCTGGCAGAACTACGACCTCAGCCAGGGGCAAGTAGTCATGCTCCTGGGCTGTGGCCTGGCCGAGGTAGCCCGCGATCCCCTCACCCGGCGCTGGCGGGTTCGAGCTGATCCCGCCGCTGGCAAGGTCGGCATCGCCCGGTTCGGCCGGGGAGCAGACGCGGTTGAGGTACGGGTTATCCCCAAGGTGCCGATCAAGCGGCTGCTATTCCTCGTCGGCTACGCCAGTCACGGTATCGACGGGCTCAACTGGCGCGATGAGGAGGTTGACGTCGGCCAGGCGGAGGACGTTCTTCCTGCGGTCGCCCATGCGTTCGCCCGCGTGGCCGAGCGCGCCCTGCGACAGGGGGTGCTGCTCGGCTACCGGGAGACGGAGGAGTCAGCCACCGTAGTCCGTGGCCGCATCCGGATGGCTGACCAATGGCGCAGGCACTATACGCTGCCGCTCCCCGTTGAGATCCGCTTTGACGACTACACCGTGGACATCCCGGAGAACCAGATCCTGCTGGCGGCCGCCGGACGGCTCATCAGACAGCCAGGAGTCCCGGCCGGCACTCGGGCGATGCTCCGCCATCTCTTGACGCGCCTGGACGGTGTCTCCCGCGTGATTCCCGGGCACTCGCTCCCCGCTTGGGCACCAACCCGGCTGAACGCCCGCTACCACACGGCCCTAAGCCTTGCCGAGCTGATCCTGCGCGGAAACGCCTATGAGATCGACGACGGCCGCGAGATCCGAGCCGACGGGCTGATCCTCCAGGCCTGGAAGATCTTCGAGGACTTCGTCACCACTGCCCTCGGCGAGGCGCTTCGCCGACATGGCGGCCGTACCCGTCGGCAGGACCCAAGGCACCATCTCGACAAGGCGCACGCGTTCCAGCTCTTCCCCGACCTCGTCTATGAGCGCCGCGACGCCAATGGCCGCCAGGCCACTTACGCGGTCATCGACGCCAAGTACAAGGCGGCAGGTCCAGCCCGCGACGACATGTACCAGAT
This sequence comes from Streptosporangiaceae bacterium, assembly GCA_025934375.1. Lineage (GTDB taxonomy): Bacteria > Actinomycetota > Actinomycetes > Streptosporangiales > Streptosporangiaceae > Trebonia. The sequence continues at coordinate 4,637 of JAICYD010000074.1, forward strand.
GCTGGCCTACTGCACCGTCCTCGGCCTCCGCACCGGTCACCTGATCTCCCCAGGCAATTTGGCGGGGCCGCGTGTCCATCAGATCAGCCGTTCAGACATCGAGATAGTGGCCCATAACCTGGATCTCAACCGGCCCCCCGGTGAGCTCCTCGACCAGGTAGCCGCGCTCGCCGATGACATAGTCCGCGATGGCTAGCCGATCCGCTTCTGCGGAACGCTGGCGGGTCCGCGACCCCCGGTCAGGGGCACTGCGAGGGCGGGTCGGCGGTGAGGTTCACGCCGCTGGCGGCTAGCGCCTCGATGGCCTCATCGAACGGCCGGTTCAGCGGACCGTGGCTGATCAGGGTGCGATTGGCGCGCTCGGGGTTGCGCGCGATCCCGACCGGGCTGGCCAGCGTCCCGAGCCGGTAATGGTGCCAGGTGAACTGGCCCGCGATCCCCCTCTCGACCCGGATCAAGGTGCCGTCGCGGCGGGCCGCCAGGGTCCAGGCCGTGGTCGACCCCGTCGCCCACACCGTGACGATGCCCGTCCCGGGGACGGCCTCCAGGGCCTCGGCGGCCGGCAGGAACGTGCCGCGGAAGTCACCGTCGACGTGCAGGAGCGCGGCTCCGTGCGCATGCGCGTCCCAGGCGGGATGGTTCGCCCCGAGGATGTCGACGGCGGTGGCCAGCGGGTCGTCCTGGACGATCATCGTGATGACGTCCAGGACGGCGTTCGGGTCGACCGGATTGCCGTTCCCGTTCGTGAACGGCTCGGCGAAGCCCGCGAGCAGCGCGGCGTCGGTGTCCGGCAGCAGGTAGGACACCGCGTCGGCGGCCTTGTCATACTGCACGGCCTCGGCCGGCCGCCCGGTTGTCGGCCGGTGCTCGTGCATGAGGTAGATGGCCAGTGCCGCCCAGGTCGCCGCCCGGGGGCTCAGCGGGTCGGGGATGTCGCCGTTCCCCAGCGCTTCCAGCACCCGGCTCACCACTCGGATCCAGCCTTCGTCGCCGAGCGGGCTATCCCACAGCTCCGCCTGCACTCCGCACAAGATCATGGCCAAGACGGCCAGGCGCGGGCCGGCCGTCAGGCTCGCCGCGTCCTCGGCCATCGCCTCCAGGCGCCGCCGGGTACGCCGCCGCTCAGCCGTCGCCAGGCTGGCCGGCGGCGGCGTGTCGCTGGCCACGGGGGCGAGCTCGCTGAGCGAGGACGCCCACAGGTCCAGCAGCCGGGGATGGGAAATCAGGACCTGGTCCGCGTCAGTCACGATGACGATGGTGCCCCATCCGGGCCAAAAGAGCCAATCACCCAGGCGCTCCCGAGACCCTGCCTTATCCCAAACTTCACTTGGATCGCTCGAACGGCTTGCGGGCGACTGCTCCGTTAGAGCTGACCTCGCTGGCCGTCGGGAGCGGGGCATCGTGGACCGATGCTCGCCACTCCGAGATGAGCACCACGCCCGGCGGCACCAGCTCAAGGCCGGAGAAGAACAGCCGTCCGAACTCGGCCGCGCTGCGCGCCCCCGCCCACAGCCCGCCCGCCCGGTAGGCGCGCTCCATGCCGCCGACGCCTTCCGGGTCAAGCTCGGCGGTGACGTGCGAGGAGACAAGGTAGCTGCCCGGGGGGAGGGCCGACATCAAGGTCGCGACGATCTCGCCCGGGCCATCGGAGTCCGCGATGAAGTGCAAGATGGCCACGAGCATGAGCGCGATGGGCTGGCTGAAGTCAAGCGTGTCGCGGACCACCGGGTGGGCGAGGATCGCCTCCGGATCGCGCAGGTCGGCGTGGATGTAGGCGGTGCGCCCGGCGGGATGGGAGGTGAGCAGCGCCTTGGCGTGCGCCAAGACGAGCGGGTCGTTGTCCACGTACACCACGCGGCTATCCGGGGCGATCCGCTGGGCGACCTCGTGCACGTTGTTCGCGCTCGGCAAGCCGGTGCCGATGTCGAGGAACTGCCGGACGCCGGCCTCGCGGGTCAGGTACTCCACCGCGCGGGCGAGGAAGTTGCGGTTCTCCCTGGCGTAGACCCGCGCCGCGGGCCAGCTCCGCAGGCCCACCTCCATCGTCTCCCGGTCGATCGCGAAGTGGTCCTTGCCGCCGAGCAGGTAGTCATACATCCGCGCGGTGTGCGGCCGGGACAAGTCGATGCCAGGGGGCATGTCGCCGCCCTCGGGTCCGGATTCCATGGCCATCTCCTACACCGGGCCGTAACGGGCGAGGTCGAGCACGACGGGGACCATCACCGTCAGGACGCGGACGTCGGGCGGGACGGCCACCGCCCGGGTGAACTTCACGGTGTAGTTGTCGGCCGACGTGAGCGACTCCTTCAGCGGCCCCGCCCACGTCTTGCGGATCTCCGCGAACGGCGGCAAGCCAGGGCCGGAGACGGTGAACCGCTTGACCGCCAGATCGCCGACCGCCTTGGCCACGACCTCGTCATCCCCGTTCACCAGGGTGTACTCGCGGCGGCTGCCCGCGATGCGGACCTTGCCAATCAACTTCTCATCCGGGTCAATCAGGTCGGCCGCGAACTCGCTGCTCTCCAGGACCAGCGCGAACAGCGGCTGGCCGGCCTCGTTCATCACGTCCAGCGCGCGGGTATGCGGTATCAGCTTCGTGATCTTGGCGAAGGTCGACCGGCCCTCCGTCTCCACGACGGTCGCCAGCAGCGTCTTGCCGTCCCCGAAGATCTCGAAGCTCGCCCGTCCGGCGAGCAGCCGCCCCGGCTGTCGGACCCTAATCTCGTCGAAGCCGAATAGGTTATCCACGCCCCCGAGCCTATGCGTCCTTCCCGCTCGCCGTGACCGACTTAGCACCGCGCTTAGCATCGCCGCCAACGGCTAGCGCCCGCCTTGGAATGCCGGTGTCACCGCCAGGCGAACACGGGCTGCTCGTAGTGGGCGACGCGCTCGATGAGGCCCCGGCAGGCGGCCCGGCAGAACTGGTGGACGATCGCCGCGGTCGGGGCGTGCAGGTACCCGCCGAGCAGCGGCAGCTGTATCACCGGGGCGGGTGACTCGGGGATCGCGATGAACCTCGGCTCCACGTCGAAGTCGGCCAGCGGTATCTGGTACACCGAGGCGACCTCGGCCCGGGACCGGGACAGGTCGCTGACCGGCCCGGCCCAGCAGACGACGGGGGTGATCACGTAACCCGACCGGGACACGTAGTCGTCGAGCTCGCCGAGGACGGCTTGCGGCGCCAGGTGCAGGCCGACCTCCTCGGCCAGCTCGCGCAACGCTCCCTGGGCCGCGCTCTCGCCAGGCTCGCGGCGGCCGCCGGGCAGCGCCCACTGGCCGGCGTGCGCCCGCAGCCTCGCCGTGCGGCGAGTGATGAGCAATGAGGGCACCCCGGCGACCTCGGTGACGCATACCGCGACGGCGGCCTGCTTGAGATCGGGCCGCCGGGCGCGCACCCGCGGGAAGCTGGCGATCCGGGCGGCAACGGCGTCCCGGTCGAGTGAAGCGATACCCTCATTCATAGAATAAGCATACGAATCGCCGTCAGTCAGGCGCCCGGTTCAGCGGGCGGCCACGCTGGCCAGCGCCGCGGCGGGAGGGCTTCCTCAAGCGCCAGGGCGATCCCGAGCAGGTCCAGGTCCCCGCGCGGCCGGCCGACCAGCTGCGCGCCGACCGGCAGCCCAGCCGCGCCGCCCCGCCCCGTCGTGTAGCCGGACGGGAGCGACAACGCCGGGCAGCCCATCATCGTGATCCAGTAGGCGGCCTGCATCCAGCCGAGATAGTCCGTCACCGGCGAGCCGGCCACCGTCGGCGGGTACTCATGGGAGGCCGGGAACGGCACTACCTGCGCGGCCGGGCAGATGAGCACGTCGTAGGAGCCGAAGAACTCCACCGCCCGCAGGTACACCTCCCCGCGCAGCCGCTCCGCGGTGCCGATCGCGGCGGGCGTCAGCCGCCGCCCCCGCTCGATGTTGTCCGCCAGCGAAGCCTTGAACAGCGACGGGTGCCGGTCGTAGTCCTCGCCCAGCCCGGTGGCGAACTGGAGCGCCCGCAGCGTCCGGAACGCCTCCTCGGCCCCCGCCAGGTCCGGGCACGCCTCCTCAACCTGCCACCCGAGCCGCTTGGCGGCCTCGATGGCGGGCCGCAGGCCCTCGGCCACCTCGGCGTCGACGCCGACCGCCCCGTCGAAGTCGACCGCGACGGCGACCCGCACCGGGCCGGCTGGCGGCCCGGGAGAGGCGAACGCCTCGCCGGGGTCGGCGAGGCTGATCGGGCACCGCTCGTCGGGCCCGGCGATCACCGACAGCAGCAGCGCGAGATCCGCGATGCCCCGCGCGATGGGCCCCTGCGTGGTCAGGGTCGAGAACGGCAGCCCGGCCGGCACCGCCGGCACTCGCCCGGGCGTCGGCCGCATCCCGGCCACTCCGCAGAAGGACGCGGGGTTGCGCAGCGACCCTCCCATGTCGCTGCCGTCGGCCAGCGGCACCAGGCCGGCCGCGACCGAGGCCGCCGCCCCGCCGCTGCTACCGCCGGCACTGCGCGTCAGGTCATGCGGGTTGAGCGTGGTGCCGAACACCGAGTTGAACGTGTGCGACCCGGCCCCGAACTCGGGCACGTTGGACTTGCCGACTACGATCGCGCCGGCCGCGCGGATCCGCGCCACGATCAGCTCGTCGGCGTCCGGGACCCAGTCAGCGTGCACGCGCGACCCGAACGTCGTCCGTATCCCCGCGGTCTGGTGCGTGTCCTTGATGACGACCGGAAGCCCGTGCAGCGGGGGCAGCGCTCCCTCCCGGCGTCCCGCGCTGGCGATCTTGTCGGCCCGCGCCGCCTCGGCGAGCGCCCGCTCGGGGACGAGCGTCACGATGGCGTTCAGCGCTGGGTTGCGCTCCGCGATCCGGTCCAGGTGGGCCGTGACCAACTCGGTGGCCGACACCTCGCCCCGCTCGATGAGCCGGCGCATCCGCACGGCACTCAGCTCGCACAAGCTTCCCAGGGAGTCAGGCACGCCTCAACAGTGCCGGATGCCCGGACCCGAGGTCAACGTCCGCGAAGGCTCGCTCACTATCTCGCACCGCGCCTGATGAAGGCGTGGATGGCGTCGTGCCGGGACCTGCCCTCGGTGACCAGGCGGCGGACGCCGTCCCAGGTCGCGCCCGGCTCTGCGGACCACAGCTCCTCGACGACCCGGGTCGCCTCGCCGATCAGCTCCTGGCTGGACTGGCCGTCGTCAAGCTGGCAGGACGCGAATTCCGCGGCCACCAGCGCGGCCCGGGCGACTGGATCGGCGACGTCCATCGCCGGCTGGCCGGCCTCGTCGATGTCGGGGAACGGAACGGCCAGCGATCTGCGCGTCACGACCACCGCCAGCTCGGCGACCTCAGCGTCGCTGACGGCCACGTCGCGCAGGTAGGCGCGAGCGACCGCCGAGCGCGGGTCGCCGTAGCTGGCGGCGAACCCGTCGAGCGCCTTCGGCAGGCTCGCCAGCAGCTGCGCGGTCGCCTCCGGGTCCAGTCCCTGCCGGGCGGCGGCCCATGTGGCGCACGCGGTCACCGCCGGGCCCATGGCCGCGAGCTGCTCACCGGTCAGCGTGAACGTGTTCGCGACGTGCCCGAGCAGCGTCACCAGCTTGCGCGGGCCGACCTGGGCGGGCGGCTCGCCCGGCACCCGCCCGCTGTATCCGGTCAGCGCCTGCGCCCAGAACCGGAGCGCCTCGGCGTCAAGGCCGGCCGCCAGCTCGGCCGCCTGCGGGCTGGCCAGGAAGTCCGCGACCGCGGCGACCCGGTCGGCCGGGGTGTACTTGGGGGCGTCGGCGTCGCCGCCTTCCGGCAGGCGCCGGGCGTAGGTTCGCACCACGGGCAAGAACGCCACCGACGTCCGGCTCAGCTGGCCGTATCCCCGGATGGTGGCCCCGACCAGCGGGCCCTCCAGGTGCCGCCGCGCCCGCGCCAGCGAGATCTCCTCCCAGCGCTCGAACGGGCTGGTGCCCTTCAGGCTGGCGATCAGCTTGTCCGGGTCGGCCGCCATGCCGACGGTGAGCGCGACCGGCACCATCGTCAAGTCGATCATGGCGAGCGTGGCGAACCTCGTCCCCCGGCCGGACGAGCGCTCGGCCGAGGGGCAGTCCCCGCCTTCTTCTTACTCACCGCGCCAGGTTACTCCGGGCAGCGTCACGTCAGCCCCAGACGACGGGCTTGTCGAAGTACGCGCTGACGTCGGTGCCATTTGACGGGCCGTTGGCCCACTGCATCTTCTGGATGGAGCCGCCGCCAGGTACCAGGTAGGTCAGGCAGGTGTCGTAGGACTTCCCGCTCGTGAACGGCTTGGGCACCGAGGCGTCATCGCACCGCGCGAAGGTGCCCAGGAAGATGAGGCTGGACTGGGTCTGCCCGCGGTCGTCGATCCCGTCGAGCGTGATCGCGGGGTCGCTGTCGCTGGGCGGGGCCACGGAGCCGAGCGCGGTGAAGTGCACCTTGACGTAGTAGGGAGTGTCCTTCTTCTGCTTCGCGTCGAGCTGGACGTTCGCGAAGTCGGCGATGCTGCCCTTCTGGATCGACTTGATCGTGACCTGGATCATCAGGCCCTTGTGGGCGCCCGGCTTGAGGTCGGTCTCCGCCGGCACCCAGCCGAGGGTGGCCGTCTGGCCAACTGCGAGGTGCGTGCCCGGAGGCGTCAGGCCGCCCGCGGTGGCGGGTGCCGGTGAGCTGGCCGCCGGCGACGCGGCGGTCGAGGACGGCGCGGTCGCGCTGGATGCCGGCGCGCCACTGGTGGCGGTGGGCGCCTGGGTGCTGCTTGAACTGTTGCACGCGGCCAGCGCGGGCAAGGCGACCGCCGCCATGGCGGCGGCGATCAGCCGGGGTCCGCTCAGGGAACTCTTCATGATGAGACTGTGCAGAAGTTCCTTGAAGCAGTTCTGAAGCGCCGCTGAAACGCCGGGCGCACGTCGCTCCGGCCGGCCACGCCAGCGCCGTTGCAGCGGCGTTGCAGCGCCGTTTCAGCGGGCCCGGGCATTCTCAGGTCAACGGGTTCGGCCGCGCGGGGAACCGGCCGGGACCCGCCAGTGCCTGGAAGGGCCGCGTCCTTTCTCTCCGCCCCACGCGGTCCTTCCAGGCGCACTTCGCACGCTTTTGTTCTGGCGAGCACCTTCTTGTTCTGGCAAGCACCGTCCCGGCGGGGGAGCACCATGACTATTCGTGACTCGATGCGCTCATCGGCGGCCGCGTACCTGCGGCCAGGGGAGTGCGTGCAGGCGGTTATCGGCGCCCAGACGGCCAGTCAGTGGGTGGCCATGCTCGGCGGATTCCTCCTTTTCCTGGGGTTCAACCGGTACCGGATCCTGGCCGTCACGCCGGACCGGATCGTCGTCCTCGACGCCGGCAAGCTGAACCTCAGGAAGGCCCGGGGCGTGGTCACGGAACTGCCGCGGGCCATCCGCCTAGGCCCCGGCTCGGGCCAATGGCACCAGGTCAAGGTCGGCGAGGAAACCCTCCGCGTCCACCGCCGCTTCTACGCCGACCTGGACTTCGCCGACTTCGGCTACGTAATCGTCTAGCGCACCCCGCTGGTGGTGGCGATGCGGCATCCACCCCGGAACGGGCCGCGAGGCGGACGGTGCCGCGATGACGCAATCGCGGTAGAGCGATCAGCCGTAAGTAATTGAGCTGAGGCGGCAGTCGTAGATCAAGGCGCCGTAGAAGCTGTAGTCATTACAGAACGCGTTCGCGTTGACGTTCGAGGTACCCGGGGTGATGCTCACGGGTTCCCACAGCGCGCTGGCGTTGTTGCCCGGCGGCTGGCCGGCGCAGGACAAGGGCATGACCGCGAGCGTGGCGGCGCTGGCGGGGATGGAGACGGTGAAGAACTTTTGATCGCCGGCTACCGTACTCGAGCCGTCGGGAGCATAGAAGGAGCCGCCGGTGCTGACCAGCAGCCCGTATGCCTCCCCGGTGCCGCAGCGCATGGACAGGTTGAGCGTCCGCATCGGGTCGGCCGAGGCGGCCGACGAGGTGGCCAGCGCCAGCACCAGGCTGGCGGCCACGGCCGACCCGATCGCGGCGGCCCTCCTGCGCGCGCCTTTCTTAATCATGGATGCACGTTCTCCTTCGGCGGGGATCAGTGATCGGCATCGCGTTCGCGGCCGTGCGGTCCATGGTGGCCGCAATCCCGGCGGTGGTTCGCGGATTCCGTACGGCGCCGAACACCTCCGAAAACCGGCGTGCTTCTCGCCCTTAAGCTTGGGGTGCCAGCTGTGTCGGACCTGTCCCGTCGCGGCTGTCTTGCATTTGCTCTACTGCCTCGACGTCGGTTTGGCGGTGCCGAGCGGCATAGAGCTCGCGCGCCTGTTGCCAGGCGTCCCTGGCCAGTTCGGGGCGTTGATGCGCGAGGCGAGTCTCCCCGACGTGGCGCAGGACGTAGGCCTCGCGGTAGCTGTAACCCTGGCTGCGGCATATGGCCAGGGCCTGCTGATAGTAGTCGAGGGCGGCGTCGTATTCCTGGCCGCGGTAGGCGATGTATCCGAGGCTGTCCAAAGTGGCGGATTCGCCAAGCTGGCTATTGTCGGAGCTGTCCGCCGCCCGTTCGGCCGGGGTCTGGTGGTCGTGGGCTTGTTCCGCCGCGTGCAGCCTGAGCAGGTCGTGCATGCGGTAGCGCTCGTGGGCATGCCGCTGGATCAGGTGGGCGTGGTCGAGGTCGCCCAGTAGTGCGCGGCTTGTTGCGAGGGGCAAGGCGAGCAGGCACGCGGCGGCGGCCAGCGGGATGTCCGGGCCGGGGGCAATCCCGAGCAGCTGGAATGCCCGGGCGGCGGCAGCGGGCAGGGCGCGGGTGGACCAGGACAGCACGGCGCGCAGGTCGGCCTGAGGCTCTCCAGCGTCTAGGGCGTCAAGCCGGCCGGCGTTGTCGCTAAGTTCGGCGGCCAGCGCGGTTAGCGACAGGTGCGGTGCGGCGGTAGCGCGGGCGGCGACGACGCTCAGCGCCAGGGGATGGCCCGCGCAACAGGCCATCAAGGTGGCCGCCGCATCCGGCTCGGCGTCAAGACGGGTCCGGCCAAGCTGGCGGACGAGCAGCTGGCGAGCATCCCCGGTGGGCAGCACGTCAAGGATCAAAGAGCGCGCACCGTGCGTGGCGATCAATCCCGTCAGCTGCCGGCGGCTGGTGATCAGCACCGTGCAGGTCGCGCCGCCTGGTAGCAGCGGGGCGACTTGTGCGGTATCACGCGCGTTGTCCAGCACGATCAGCATCCGCCGGTCGGCCAGCAAGCTGCGGTACAGCCCCGCCTGGGCCTGAAGTTCGACAGGGATGGCGGTCGGCGCTAGGCCAAGGGCCTCGAGGAACCCGCGCATCGCGGTAGCCGGAGTCAAGGGCTCTGCGGTGGGGTCAAATCCTCGCAAGTCGGCATACAGCTGGCCATCAGGGAACCGGTCCAGGTGGCGGTGGGCCCAGTGCAGGGCCAGCCAGGTCTTGCCGATCCCGCCCATCCCGCCGATTGTGAAGACCAGCAGCGCGCCGCTCGCTTGCGGCTGCTCATCCAACTCAGCGTCCAGCTGAGCCAACTCGCGACGGCGTCCGATGAACAAGGGCGGTGCGGCAGACAGCTGGCGTGGCGTCGGCTGCGGCCCCGGTCCCGGCCGGGCGGAGCGCGACGAGGGGGAACGGGCCACAGTGGCCGGCCCGGTGCGGGCGGTCCTGCGAACCCTGGCCTGGCGCTGGCCTTCCTCGATCCGGTCGCGGGCAGTGGCCAGCGCGCGCCGTTCGGCCGGCGTGGTGCCGAGCACCTCCAGCAGGGCGTCGAAGCGGTCGGTCGGTGGCAGGGTACGGGCGGTAAAGTACTCGGCAATCGCCGTCTGAGACCATCCGGTCTTCGCGGCCAGCTCCCGGTAGGTCAAGCTGGTGTCCCGGCGGCTGCGCGCGTGACGGCGTCGCAGGTCCCGCAGCACCGCGGCGAGGTCATCAAGCGTTCGCGCCATTCCCGCGGCTGAGGCCAACGGGTCGGGCGGCTCAGGGGAAGGCCGCTGCGCGCCAGGTTCCATCGCCGCATCGTCCCCCGCTAGTCAACGAATGATGACGAATTCGGACATAGTGGCACTCGCAGGGTAACATGACTCAGCGTCGTCGAAAGGCGTACGCCCGGTCCGGAGATGTCCGCCGGTGCACGGAATTGGTGAGGACGCCGTGACCGGCGGCCACCATGAATCGCGCGTACGCCGGCATGACGCCGATCACGCCACGTCCCATGAAATAACCACGGTATGACTCACCCCGCGCACGGACGGAGGATGCACAGGTCGGGGGGTCTGGGGGTGTGCGTACCCCCAGAAGATAAGGCCACCAGGCGGATCCGCTGGGCGCTGTCAGCCTGGGGTGCCGAGCCGGCGAGCAGGTCGGCGTCAGGGTGGCGCAGGTCGGTGAGGATCCGCAGCGCGTGCCGGCGGGCGAGCCGGGCCGCCTGCGCCCAGCCCATGCGCTCGTACACGGCGCACAGAGATGCCAGCTTGCCGGCCTCGCTGTGCAGGTCGGCGAGCTCCCGGTTCAAGTTGAGGGAACGCTCGAAGCAGGCGATGGCGCGGTGCTGGTCACCGAGCCGGCTGTAGGCGTAACCGAGGCTGCTCCACAAGGCGCCCTCGGCCCGGGGCTGCCGCAGGCCCTTGATCTCGGCCAGGCCCCGCTTGCAGCAGGCGATGGCCTGCTGGAAGTCGCGCAGCCGCGCGTGGCCGGACCCGATGAGGGCCAGGTTCATCGCCTGCAGCGGCCGGTTCCCGGCCGCGACAGCCAGCGCGCTGGCCTGCTCGGCGAGGCCGATGCTGTCGCGGTGGCGTTGCCAGTGCTGGGCGAGCGCCGCCAGGCCGGAGTACAAGGTCGCGGCGCTGGCCGGCGGACAGTCGCCCGTCTCCAGCGCCCGCCTGGCCCTGGAGTAGGCGGCCTCCGCGTCGTCGCCGCGCCCAGATCGCAGGTAGCCGAGGCCCAGCCCAAGCAGGGAATGCGCCTCACCCGCCGTGTCCCCGGCCCGCTGGGCCGCGTCCAGGCAGGCCTGCAGCATCTGCTCCTGGTCGGCCCAGCATCCGCGGCGCAGCAGGAAGCCGCTGACCATCCAGGCGAGTTGCCAGGCGATCTCGGTCATGCCGGACTCGGCGGCGACCTGCGTCAGGGCCCGGATGGTGGCGTGCTCGGCGGCCAGCCACGCGTCCGCCTCCCAGTGGGAGGACAGCTCAATGGCGGTGACGGTGGAGCCCATGGGCGCCAGGGTGAGCACCGCCAGGTCGCCCTCGGTCAGGATCAGCGCCGCGCGCGCGGTCAGCAGGTAGTGACCGAGCATGCGCCGGGTTGCCCCTTGGAGGTCCTGCTCGCTGTCGTGGGCTGTCGCTAGCTCCCGGGCGTAGGCCCGCAGCAGGTCGTGGGCCGCGTAACGGCCTGGCCGCTGCTCGGTGCACAAGCTGGCGCGGGTGAGCTCGTCCAGTAGCGCCCGGGCACGCAGGACATCGATGCCAGCCAGGCTCGCGGCGGCGCTGACGCCGATGTCGGGGGCCGGGTGCAGTCCCAGCAGGCGGAACATCTGCGCTGCCTGGGGGGTGAGTGCCTGGTAGGACCACGACAGCACGGCACGGGCGTCGCTGGTCGGCTCGCCGGCGCTCAGCGGGTCCAAGACGACGGTGGCGTCCCGGAGTTCGGCGGCGGTGACCGCGAGCGGGAAATCAGGGCGCAAGACCGCGCGGGCAGCGGCGATCGACAGTGCGAGCGGCAGCCCGGCGCAGCGGTCGATAATCTCGTTCACCGCGTCGCGCTCCCAGGCCACCCGCGCGGCGCCGACCCGGCGGGCCAGCAGGTCACGAGCGTCGCCGACACCCAGCAGGTCCAGGCGCAGCGGGTGCGCGCCCTCGGTCACCGTGAGCCCGGCCAGCTGGTCGCGGCTGGTAATCACGGTCAGGCAGCCGGGCGTGGCGGGCAGCAGCGGCCGGACGTGCCCGGCGTCGCGGGCGTTGTCGAGCACCACGAGCACTCGCTTGCCGGCCAGCAGGCTCCGGTACATGCCCTCCTGGGCGCCCAGCCCGGTGGGGATGCTCTCCGGGGGCACCCCGAGCGCCATCAGGAAGCCGCGCAGCGCCTCGCCGGGGTCGGCGCAAAGCCCGCCGGGGTCGAAGCCGCGCAGGTTGACGTACAGCTGCCCGTCCGGGAACTGCGCGCGCGACCGGTGGGCCCAGTGCAGCGCCAGGGCGGTCTTGCCGACCCCCGCGGTGCCGGTGATGGCCGCGATAACCGGCCCGCTGCCCTCAGGGGCGTCCAGATCGGCGGGGCCGCCAGGATCCTGGGGGCCGAAGGCCGGGCTGGCGATGGCCGTCAGCCAGGCCAGTTCCCTCGTGCGTCCGCTGAACCCGGCCGCCGGCCGCGGGAGCTGCGCCGGCGCCGGCATCCCGTGGACCACCATCGCCGGGACCGGCGGTGCCGGGGAGGTCCCGGCCACCGCCTCCGCAGCCGCGGCGGGCGCCTCCCCGGCCAGGGCCGCCAGGCCTGGCTGTGCACTGATCGTGAGCGTGCCGTACCCGACCGGCGCCGCCAGGGCCACATCCTGGCGCAAGATGGCCAGCTCAAGGTCGCGCAGCGGGTGCCCGGGATCGATGCCGAGCTCATCGTCGAGGGCCCGGCGCAACCGGGCGTAGGCGGCCAGCGCGTCCGCCTGCCGGCCGCAGCGGTACAGCGCCGTCATCAGGTGGGCGCAGATCTGCTCGTCCAGGGGCTGGTCGGCGGCCATCCGCTCCAGGTCGGGGAGCAGCCGCTCGTGCTCGCCGGCGGAGAGCATCGCCACCGCGAGCGCGCGCTGGATTCGCTCGCGCACCAGATCCAGGCGGCCGGCCTGCTCCTCCAGCCACGGCAGCCCGGCCAGGTCTCCGAGCGGTCGGCCGCGCCAGAGTCCCAGGGCCTCGCGAAGCACGCGGGCCGCGAGCGCGGGGTCGGCGTGCGCCGCCGACTCCCGCAGCAGCCGCTCCGCTACCAGCACGTCCGTGCCATCGTCGTCCAGCGCCAGCTGGTAGCCCGGCGGCCGCGCGGTGATCGCCTGCCGGCCGCCGAGGATGCCGCGCAGGTGCGACACGTTGCTCTGCAGCGTGTTGAGCGCGGTCGCCGGCGCTCCGGAGTGCCACGCCACGTCGGCCAGCTGGTCGGTGCTGACGACCTCTCCCGCGCGCAGCGCCAGCGTGGCCAAGATGGCCTTGCGCCGCAGGCCGCGCACCTCGCGCGGTTCCCCGTCGACAACAACATCCAATGGCCCGAGCAGCCGAACTTGCATCAAGGCTCCGCCCCTCAGTCGAACCGTCCCCGTGCTCCGCATGTCTTCATACGGAAATTGATTGGCCGGCAGATTGCCCGAAACCTCACAATTACGCGCGGTGGCCGACTGAGCCTGACGCTGACGTCAGGGCACTAGCCCCAGATCTGCCGCGCCGCCATCGCTACCAGCTCCAGCTTGCGCCGTTGCTCATCAGCGGTCAGCAGGTTGCCAGCCGATGTCGAGGCGAACCCGCACTGCGGGCTGATCGCCAGGTACTCAGGCGCGACGTACCTGGCGGCCTCCTCGACCCGGCGCTTGAGGTCATCCAGCGACTCAAGCCGCGCCACCTTTGAGGAGACCAGGCCAAGGACCACCAGGCGACCCGCGGGAATGAACCGAAGGGGCGCGAAGCCGCCGGCTCGTTCGGTGTCATATTCCAAGAGGAACCGGTCTACGCCGAGCTCGCCAAACAGCCTCTCCGCGATCGGTTCATAGCTGCCTTCCAGCATCCACGCGGAGCGGTTGTTGCCTCGGCAGATGTGCATGCCGATCGTCACCGACGGGTCCTTGCGGCGGATCCCGGCGACGATTGCCGCGTCGGCCGCGAGCGTTCGGCCCAGCAGCGTCGCGGGGCTGTTGGCGCCTTCCCCAGCGCTCGCCCGGAACGCGGGGTCGATCACCCGGGTGTAGCCGAGGGAGTCGAGCTGGATCCAGCGGGTGCCCGCGTCGATGAGCTCCGCCGTCTCCGCGACCTGCAGGTCGACGAGGTCGGCGATGAGGTCGGCGGGCGTGGGATAGACGGCCTTGCTGACCTCCGGGTGCCACACCGTCGTGCCCATTGACGCGCTGATCATGGTGACCTTGAACGGGCCGGGCGCGTGGGCGCGCAGGAACCGCGCCTCAGTCAGCGTCCGGTTGTCCTTTCGCCATACCTTCTGCGCGGCGGCCACCGTCTCAACGCTCGTCTCCTCCGGGAGCGGGTCTGCGCCGGCGCGGTGCCAGGGCGCGGTCTGGCCCCCGGTGAGGTGCGTGGTGGGGACCATCCCGCCGATGGACTCGCGCAGGGACGCCATCCAGCTGTCCCGGCGGACCTCCCCGTCGGTGAACACGCCGACGCCGGCGTCGCGCTGCAGCGCGACGGCCTCCAGCGCGGCATGATCCTCAAGCTCGGCCAGGGTGGTCCCGGGCAGGCGGCCGCCCCGGTGCGCGGCCCGCGCGGCCAGCAGGTCCGGCGGCCGCAGCAGGCTTCCGACGTGCTCGGCGCGGACCGCCGCGGCCGCTCGCGGCCGGGTCAAGCCTCAGCCCCAGATCGCCGCGGCGGCGGTGGCGACCAGCTCCAGCTTGGCCTTCTGCTCATCGAGCGTGAGCAGGTTGCCGCCGCTGGTAGAGGCGAACCCGCACTGCGGGCTGATCGCCAGGTTCTCGCCGTCCACGTACCGGGACGCCTCATCGACGCGGCGCTTGAGGTCATCGAGGGACTCCAGCACCGGGGACTTGGAGGTGACCAGGCCGAGCACGACGACGCGGCCCGGCGGGACGAACCGCAGCGGCTCGAAGCCGCCAGCCCGCTCGGAGTCGTACTCCAGGAGGAACCGGTCCACTGGCACCTCGGTGAACAGCCGTTCGGCGACCGGCTCGTAGCTGCCGCTGGCCATGTAGGCGCTGCGGTTGTTGCCACGGCAGATGTGCATGCCGACGGTGACCCGGGGGTCCTTGGCCTTCACGCCGCTGATGATCTTCGAGTCCGCGGTGACCGAGGTGTCCAAGATGACGTTCGCGGGTATCGCGTCGCCGGTCGTCGACTCACGGAACTTGCGGTCGAAGACCTGGTTGTAGGACAGCGAGTCAAGCTGCACCCACCGGGTGCCCAGGTCGATCAGCCCGGAGATCTCCTCGATCTGCAGCGCGACCAGGTCGGCGGTCAGCTGGGCGGGGTCCGGGTAGGCCTTGTCGCTGATCCCCGGCCGCCAGACCATGCCGCCCATGGCCGCGCTCATCAGGGTGACCTTGAACTGGCCGGGCACTTGAGTGGCCATGTACGCGGCCTCGACCGCGGTGAGCTTCTGCTTCTGGTAGACCCTCTCGCTGGCGACCAGCAGGTCGAAGTCGGTCTCCTCGTGCGGCGGGACCTCGCCGTCCTCGCGGTGCCAGATCACCATGTCCGGGTTGCCGAACGAGGTCATCCCGCCGATCGACTCAAGCAGCCCGGCCATCCACGTGTCGCGCCGCACCTCGCCGTCGGTGAAGACGGTGATGCCCGCCGCCTGCTGCATCGCGATGTTCTCGCTGGCCGCCCGGTCCTCGGTCTGCCGCAGCTCCTCCTGGCTGATCGCGCCGGCCTTGTGCTTGGCCCTGGCGTCCAGGAGCCAGGGCTGCCGCAGCAGGCTGCCGACATGCTCAGCGTGAATGTCCGTGGCCATGGGGGACTGTCTCCTTCGCCGGGTTTAGGTGGTCATCCGCGAAATCGTGCCCCTACTGTCCCGCGCGCCCGCCCGCACCGTCCATAGCCCCGGCCGCAATCCCACCGCGCCCCGTTGGTGACTACCCCCAAAGTTGGCGCGGGCGGCCCGGCCGGGCGGTCAGGCCGCCCGCCGGCCGCCGCTGTTTCGTACCAGGTCATCGGCTAGGCAACGGAAATGCTCAAGTTGGGCCTTGACGGAGCGTCTGATAGCGGCGAATATCGGGTGCTGGCATCGTTAGCTGCTCAAAGTTGTTGCCTTTGTCAGGTCGGCCACCCGGGTGCGCACCCGCCCGGCGTCGATGGCCATGCCCAGGCGCTGGAAGATCTCCTCTGCCTGACGCAGGCGGGCGGTGCCGGCCTCGGTCTCGCCCACGGTCAGGTGGCACTCGCCGAGGCCTTCCAGGGCTATGGCTTGGCCGTCGGGCTTGCTTAGTTCGCGATTCATGGTCAGGGCTTGCTGGTAGAGCGCGGCGGCGCGGGGCAGGTCACCACGGGCGGCGATCGTGGCGGCGTAGTGGTTCAGCGCCCAGGCCTCGTCATGGCGACTGCCTCGCTTGCGGTAGAGGTCCAGGGCGGTGGCCTGGGCGTCGTGTGCCCCGGCCAGGTCTCCGGTCAGGCGCCGCACGATCCCCAGGTTGGCCAGCGCCTCGGCTTCGCCCTGGCTGTAGCCGATCGTGCGGTAGATCTCCAGGGCTCGGCCGAGGACGCCGGCTGCCCCGGCCGGGTCCCCGGTCAGGCGCCGCACGACCCCGAGGTTGGTCAGCACGTAGGCTTCACTGTGGTGGTGGCCGGTCGCGCGGTAGAACCCCAGGGCCTGGCCGAGGGCATCATCTGCCCCGGCCAGGTCCCCGGTCAGGGCTTGCGCGCGTCCCAGTTCCGTCAGGGCGTCGGCTTCGCCCTGGCGGTCGCCGGTCGCGCGGTAGATCTCCAGGGCCTGGGAGAAGGCACCGACGGCCCCGGTCGGATCTCCGGCCACGCGGCGCATGATCCCCAGGTCGGCCAGCATGTCGGCTTCGCCGGGGCGGTCGCCGGTCGCGCGGTAGATCTCCAGGGCCTGTACGAGGGCGTCGTCGGCTCCGGACATTTCCCCGGCATAGCCGCGCGCGCGTCCCAGTTCAGCCAGTGTGTTGGCCTCGCCCAGGCGGTCGCTGGCCGCGCGGTAGATCTCCAGGGCCTGGGACAGGACATCGCGGGCCCCGGTCAGGTCTCCGGCCAGGCGCCGCATGATCCCCAGGTCGGTCAGGACGTTGGCGTGGGCGGCGGGGCTGTCGTGGTGGGGCGCGGCGTCGGCGGCGGCTTGGTGCAGGGCCAGGGCGCGGGCGTAAGGGCCGTCGGTGCGGAGGATCTCAGCCAGCCCAGCGGCCAGCGTGAGGGTGTGCTCGTGCAGGTTGTGGACATGGGCGTGGGCGTGAGCCTGTTCGAGGTTGTCGCGTTCGGTGCGTAGCCAGGCTCGGGCGGTTGCGGCGTCGGGCAGGGCGGGGATGCGGACGGGGGCGGGGCCGCCGGGTCTCGGCCGCGGGCGGCGGGCGATGGGGATCGAGGCGCGGTGGGCGGTGTGGCCGTAGTAGCGCAGCAACCGGTCCAGGGCGGCGTCGCGCTCGGGTGGGGGGTCGGTGGCGGCCAGGGCGCGGGCGTGCGCGCGGATCAGGTCGTGCAGCCGGTAGCGGCCAGGGGCGTGCGCGATCAGCAGGTTGTGGTCCGTCAGGTCCTCCAGCAGCCCGGTGGCGGTCTCCGGGTGGGTGCCCAGCAAAGCGGCGGCGGCGTAAGCGTCCGCGTCCGGGCCGGGCACCAGCCCCAGGCGGCGCAGCAGCAGTTGATGCCGTCCGCTCAAGCCCGTATAGGACAAGGCGAGCACCGTCGTCAGGTCCCGCTCTCCGTCGGACAGGGCGGACACGCGGCGGTGCTCGTCCCGCAGCAGCGCGGCCAGGTACTCCGGGTTCCAGGCGGGACGGTGGCGCAGCAGTGCGCCGGCGATCCGCAGGGCGAGCGGCAGCCGCCCGCACTGGCGCGCGATCTCGCCGAGCAGCGGGTCATCCGCGGGGATGCGGCCAGGCCCGGCCACCGCGTGCAGCAGCGCGACCGCATCCCGCGGCGACAGCAGGTCGAGCGACACACTGCGCGCGTCATCCAGGCCTTTCAGCCGCCTGCGGCTGGTGACCAGGACCAGGCAGCCGGGCGCGGCGGGCAGCAGGGGGCGCACCTGTGCCTCGTCGGCCGCGTTGTCCAGCAGGACCAGGGTCTTGGTTCCGGCCAGGCGCTGGCGGTAGAGCGCGGCGCGTTCCTGGGTGTCCTCGGGAATGCGCTGCGCGGGCACCTGCAAGGCGCGCAGGAGCATGCCCAGTGCGTCGCCAGGTTCGCGCGGCGGGTGGCCCTTGGTGTAGCCGTGCAAGTCGACGAACAGCTGGCCGTCTGGGAACTGGCCGGATACGCGGTGCGCGGCGTGGACCGCCAGCGCGGTCTTGCCGATGCCCGCCATCCCGTCGATCGCCGAGATCACCACCGTGCCACCGGCTGCGGCCTGCGAGCCACAGCGGGCCGCCAGGTCGGTCAGCAGTGCCAACTCGGCGCCCCGGCCGGTGAAGTGCCCGGCGGCGGCGGGCAGCTGACGCGGAACCTCCGTCGCGGCCGGGCGGGCGAGCATTTGATCGCCGGACTGGGGAGTGTCCGGCGAGCCGCCGGCAGGCGCGCCGGCTACGTTCGCACCGGGAACCTGGCCAGGCAGGGCCGCATCGGCTCGGTCACTAACATCCACCGCCTCGCCCGCGAGAATCTGCCGGTGGATAGCGCGCAGTTCGGGTCCCGGCTCGATGCCAAGCTGATCGATGAGAGCCCGGCGCGCCTCCTGGTATGCATGCAGGGCCTGAGCCCGTCGCCCGGTCGTGGCCAGCGCGAGCATGAGCTGGGCGTGGAAGCGTTCCTGCAGAGGATGCTGCGCCGTTATCTCCAGCAGCTGAGGGACCAGTTCCTGATGGTGCCCCAGCCGGAGCCCGGCCTCGAAGCGATCCTCCAGCACTTGGAGGCGCAGCCGCTCCAGGCGCGGCACGAACATGCTGCGCAGCGTCTCAGATGGCACGTCCAGCAGCGGGGCTGCCCGCCACAGCCGCAGTCCCCGTGCGGCCGCGGCAAACGCCTCCGCCCAGTCGCCTGCTCTCAACGCTGCCCTGGTGTCCCGGCATAGCGCCTCGAACTCCAGGATGTCCAGCTCCGGCCGCTCCGCGCGGATCAGGTAGCCAGGCTCAAGCGTAACGATCCGCGTCGAATCATCATCCAGCGCCCGGCGCAATCGCCTGACATAGGAGCGGAGCGTCGAGACGGCCCCGGCCGGGGGCGAACCGTCCCACACCATCTCCGCTAGGTCACTAGTCGGCACCGGATTGCCCGCACGCAGCAGCAGTGCCGCTAGCAGGATCCGCAGCCTCGGTCCGCTAGGCGCTACCAGCTGGCCCGAGCTATCCGCTACTATCAGCGGCCCCAATAGCGCGAAAAGCATCCGGATCCCCTCTGCGCGGCAGGCCTAATCACATTGAGATTAGATCGCTGCCCCGGAAGTGTCACCCGCCTGTCCTCAGCCGCCCCGCTAATGCCCCGCTAATGCCCCGCCGCACGGTCACGATGATCGCGGAAACAACAGCCCTCTGAACCGGTGGAGAGCAGATGCGCGGCATGCCGTCAGGTCGCTTGCGGGTGCGGGGTCAGCGGAGGCGGCGCTTGCGGGCGGCGCACCGGGCCGGGATCGTCACGCTGGCGCTGGTTATGCTCCCGATGCTGATGGGTGCCGGGTCGGCCGGCGGGCAGGCGCCGATGCCGACCCTGGCCGGGATCCGCGGCGCTATCGTCCGCTTGGCGGACTGGGTGACTGGGCGGACCCCGGCCAAGCAGCCGGTGCCGCAGCAACTGGCGGGCAGGGCGCCGGGAAGGCAGCATCAGGTCCCGGCCGCGGTGACGCGGGCGGTGGCCCGCGCCCGCGGTCACGCGCCCGGCAAGGGGCCCGGCCAGCTCCCGGCGTACGCTTTCCCCGCCGCCAGGGTGAAGCGGCATGTCACCGGGGCGGCCGCCCTGGGCGGCTACAACGCGATGACGAGCAAGCCCGCGTCAGCGGCCCATTCGAGCCGTATGGTGCCCATGGTGACCGCGGCGGCGGACACGCCGCCGCAGATCGACAGCATGTGGCCCACGAACGGCCACAACTCCCCGACGCTCACGCCGGAGCTCATCGCGTCCGGCTCGGACCCCGACGGCGACTCGGTGGGCTATGACTTCACGGTCTACAAGGCCGACGGCACCGTGGTCGCCGACTCGGGCTGGCAAGCGGGGCACGACGTGGTGGTCCCGGCGGGGACGCTGGCGTGGGACAAGACGTACTACTGGAGCGTGCTGGCTGGCGACGGCACCCTCGCCAGCTCCGATCCGCAGATCTTCGCGCTGCAGACCCCGGTGCCGCAGCCGCTGCTGTATGAGGGGCTGTCGCAGGACGGCAGCGGCCCGGGGGGCTCGGAGAATGGCAGCGGCCCGGTGTTCGACCCGCAGAACGGGAACTTTACCACCGAGGCAACCGACGCCAGCGAGGACGTCACCGGGCCGGCCCTGTCGATCCAGCGGACCTACAACAGCCTGGAGCCGCTCGCGACGGGGGCGTTCGGGACCGGCTGGTCGTCGGTGCTGGACATGAACATCAGTGATGACCTGCTGGCGCCCGACGGGACGACCACGACCGAGGTGGTGACCTACCCCGACGGGGAGAAGGTCACCTTCGGGAAGAACGCCGACGGGAGCTATACCTCGCCGCCGGGCCGGTACGGGACCCTGACGCCGGCGTCGGGCGGCGGGTTCCAGCTGATCGACAAGAGCGATTCCATTTACACGCTCTCGCAGCCGGTGGGCTCGACGACCTACACGATCACGTCGATCGCCGACGCGCAGGGCCACAAGCTGAACTTCACCTACTCCGGCGGCCATATCGTCACGATCACGTCGGCGACCTCGCACCGGTCGCTGAACCTGACCTGGTCGACGCCGTCCGGGGCGTCCTTCCCGCACGTCACCAAGGTGGTCACCGACCCGGTCACGGCGGACCAGCAGTCCACCGCGATCACCTGGCAGTACAACTACAGCGGCGACCAGCTCAGCTCGGCCTGCAACCAGTCGCAGTCCGGGCAGCCGTGCACCGCCTACACCTACCAGTCCGGGTCGGGGTACCCGGCCGCCGTGCAGAACTTCGGGCCGCAGTCGTACTGGCGGCTGAATGAGACGTCCGGGACGACCGCGGCCAGCTCCGTGCTGGCCAACGAGGGCACCGACAACGGCACCTACGCCGACGTCGTCCAGAACGTGCAACCGGGGCCGCTGGCCGGGTCGCCGTCATCGGTCGGGGCGGCGGGCTTCGACTACTCCTACGTGCAGCTGCCCGGCAGCCTGGCCGACGAGGCCGGCTCGATGAGCGTCTCGCTGTGGTTCAACACCACCGCCGCCAACGGCGTCCTGTTCTCCCAGTCCGCCGACTCGATCCCCACCTGGAACACCACGAGCCCGTACAGCCCGGTGCTGTACATCGGCGCCTCCGGCAAGCTCCACGGGGGCTTCGCCGGCACCGGCACCCCGCTGGTGTCATCCGCGGCGGTCAACAACGGGAACTGGCACAACGTCGTCCTTACCTCCAACGGGACCCAGGAGGCCCTCTACCTCGACGGCAACCAGGCCGGGTCGAAGTCCGTGCCGGCCATTTCCCCGTTCGTCGTGCCGTACGTTTACCTCGGCGCCGGCTTCATCGGCGGCTCCTACCCCGACGAGCAGTACTCGGGGCAGTCCCCGGCGACCGTCGCGCCGTTCTTCGGGGCGATGTCGGACGCGGCCACCTGGACCCAGCCGCTGACCGCCGCCGAGGTCAGCCTGATGTACCAGGTCGGGACCCACGCGGCGCCGCTGCTCACCAAGATCACCCGGCCATCGGGGAAGGTCTTCGAGCAGGCGTCCTACGACCCGGTGACGGCCCAGGTGCGGAACGTGACCGACGCCAGCGGCGGGTCGTGGGCGGTGGGCGCCCCGGCTGACGCCGGGTCGAGCCGCAAGTACGCGGCGGCGGTGCTCGGCACCCAGCCCGAGGACTACTGGCGGCTGGCCGACACCGGCACCACCACCGCGGTGAACCAGTTCAAGTCCGGGACCGCCACCTACAACAACGTGACCCAGGGGGTGCCCGGCGGCCCGTTCGCCGATGCGACCGTCGATGGCTTCAACGGGTCATCGTCCTCCATCGCGCTGCCGAATGCGCTGATCGGCCCGGGCAACCAGTCGGTGAGCCTGTGGTTCAAGACGACCGCCACCGACGGGGTGCTGCTGTCGTCGTCGGCCGACCCGGTCACCGGCTCCACCACCACGAGCGCCTTCACGCCGAACCTGTACATCGGCGGGGACGGGAACCTGAACGGCGAGTTCTTCTACGGCGACGCGCCGATCGCGACCACCACGCCGGTCAACGACGGCCAGTGGCATAATGTCGTGCTGGCCGCGGGGACCAGCGGCCAGGTGCTGTACCTGGACGGCAAGAAGGTCGGCGGCAAGTCCGGGACCATCAGCGGCGGGTACAGCGACGGGGAGGTCTACGACTCCGTCGGCACCGGGTTCCTCGGCTACCTATGGGCCGACCAGCCGCACTACTCCCCGACCAACCACACCGGGTACCAGTCGCCCTTCACCGGGAACATCGCCGACGTCGCGTTCTACCCGCACCAGGTGACCGCCGATGAGGTCACCGCGCAATGGGGTGCCGCCCAGCACTCCCCGGGCCTTTCCCCGGTGGAGACCACCCAGGTCACTGACCCTGGCAACCGCACGCTGACCTACCGGTACGACCCGCTCAACAGCGGGCGGATGCTGTCCCAGACCGACGGGCTCGGCAACACCACCAGCTACGGGTATGACTCACTCGGGTTCCAGGACGAGGTCACCGACCCCAACGGGGACGTCACCGACACCGGCCACGACGTGCGCGGCAACGTGGTGGCGACGACCACCTGCCAGAACCAGGCCGCCGGGAAGTGCTCGACCTCGTACGCCACCTACTCGCCCGATGACCAGGCGGCGGTCCTGACGGCACCGTACGCCAGCAACGACCTGGTGACGAGCTTCCGCGACGCGCGGTCGGCCTCGGCGACCGATAACGCCTACCTGACCACGAACGCCTACAACACGGCAGGCGAGCTGGCCTCGGTGACCAGCCCGCCGGTGCCGGGGTACCCGTCGGGGCGGATCACGACCTACTCCTACACCGACGGAAGCTCCACCACGGGCGGCGCCGACTCAAGCACCGTCCCGCCCGCCGGGCTGCTGTGGAAGACCGTCACCCCCGGCACCTCGGTCACCGAGACGCTGTACAACGCGAACGGCGATGTCCGCGAGACGATCGACGGCAACGGCGTGACCGTCTACTACAGCTACGACGGGATCGGCCGCAAGACCGCGCAGGACCTCTTCTCCGACACCTTCCCCAGCGGGCTGGTCACCACCTACTCCTACGACGCCGACGGCCGGGTGACCCAGCAGACCGACCCGGCGGTCACCGACCAGGTCACCGGCACGGTCCACACTCCGCAGGTCACCAGCGCCTACGACGCCGACGGCGACCTGCTGTCCCAGAACACCGCCGACACCACCGGCGGGGACGCGTCCCGCACCGTGTCCGCCACCTGGAACGGCTATGACCAGAAGGCGTCGGCCACCGACGCGGCCGGCGCGGTCACGCACTACACCTACGACCCCTACGGGAACCTGGCCAGCCAGACCGACCCGGCCGGCAACGAGACCGACTACGCCTACGACCCGAACGGCCACTTGCTGACCACCACGCTGGCGAACTACACCGGTAGCCCGTCCGGCTCTCAGCCGGCCGCGCCGCTCATCCAGGACTCCCGTGCCTACGACCCGGCGGGACGGCTGGCATCGGCCACCGACGCCATGGGCCGCGTTACTTCCTACACCTACACCGACGACGGGCTGACCGCGGCCATCACCCGCACCGGCCCCGGCGGCGGCAGCTACACCCAGGAGGCCAGCACCTACGACCCGGCCGGGAACCTCATCACCCAGGCCACCAACAACGGAGCTACCACCACGAACTACACGGTGGACGCCGCCGACCAGGTCACCCGCCAGGCCGTCGACCCGTCCGGGCTGAACCGGGTGACCGCCTACACCTACACCCCCGACGACCACGTCGCCACCCAGGCGGTGTCCGTAGGCAGCGGGTCACCCATCCAGTCCACCTCCTACACCTACGATCTCATGGGCAACCAGACGTCCCAGACGGTCCAGGACCCGGGCGCGGAGGGCCCGGCGGGCTGGTGGAAGCTCACCCAGTCCTCCGGCACCGCCGTGACGGACTCCTCCGGCACCGGGAACCTGGCGACGGCCGGGTCGGGGGTCACCTGGACCGGCGGCAGCGGCGGGGCGGTGCTGTCCGGGCAGCTGGGGCAGCAGGTCACCACCCGCGGGCCGGTAGTGGACACCACCGGGTCGTTCAGCGTGAGCGCGTGGGTGAAGCTGGCCGGGAGCACCGGTACCGACCAGAGCGCGGTGGCACAGGACGGCGGCTCGGTCTCCGGGTTCTACCTCGGGCTGGACTCCGGCACCGGGACCTGGAAGTTCACCCGGCCCAAGCAGGACCTCAACGACCCGCCCAACTGGGTCACCGCGGACGCCGGGAGCTCCGCCCACACCGGCACCTGGACGTTCCTGACCGGCGTCTACAACGCGAGCACCCAGACCGTCCAGCTCTACGTCAACGGCGCCGCCGCCGGCAGCGCGCCCGACACGTCGCCGACCGCCGCCAGCGGCCCGCTGGAGATCGGCGGCGGCGAGTGGGACGGGCAGGCAGGCAACTTCGGGTGGGACGGGTCCCTCGCCAACGTCGCCGCCTACCCGACCGCCCTGTCGGCGACCGAGGTCGCCAACCTGTACGGCCAGGGCCAGGGCGGCGGCGACATCGTCCGCAGTGCGCTGACCACCACCTATCAGGTGGACCAGCTCGGCCAGGTCACCGCGCAGGCCAACCCGGACCAGGCCACCACCAGCTACGCCTACGACGCGGCCGGCCAGCAGGCTGTCGTCACCGGGCCGCCGGTGGCCACCGAGACGCAGGGAGGCACCCCGGTGGTGGCCCATCCCGCCACCACGACCGGCTACAACACGTTCGGCGAGGTCACCGAGTCGAAGGACCCGGACGGCAACATCACCACCTACGCCTACGACGCCGACGGCCGGCAGGTCTCGCAGACCCTGCCGTCCTACACCCAGCCCGGCGGGTCCGCCCCGGTCAACGGCACGTCCACCACGACGTACAACGCGCTCGGCCAGGTCACCGCCCAGGCTGACCCGCTCGGCAACACCACGCACTACGCCTACGACCAGCTTGGTGACCGCACCAGCCAGACCGATCCCGGCGGCGGCGTCACCACCACCGCCTACGACACGGTTGGCGAGGTCCTCACCCAGACCGGCCCCACCGGCGCCCAGACGACGGCCACCTACGACTACCTCGGCCGGCAGCTCACCGGCACCGACGTCGAGCGGTACCCCTCGCCCGCCTCCTACACGACCACGACGTCGTACGCGGTCACGGCGACGAACCCGAGCGGGACCTGGAAGTCCTCGGTCACCTCCCCGGCCGACGTGGCCACCAGCTACGGGTACGACGCGGCCGGGGAGACCACCCAGGTCACCGACGGCGCCGGCAACATCACCCGGTTCTCCTTCGACGCCCTCGGCCGGCAGACCGGCAATGTCAACCCTGACGGCACCTCGCAGACCGTGACCTACGACCCGGCCGGGAACCAGGTCGCCCAGGCCAGCCTCGACGCCTCCGGGCACACGCTCGCCACCGAGACCGCGGCGTTCAACGGCGCGGGCGAGCAGCTGTCGACTACTGACGCCCTCGGCGACACCATCGCGTACACCTACGACGCGGCCGGGGACCTGACCGCCGAGACCCAGCCGGTGTCGAGCTCGGCGGGCATCGTCACCTCGTTCGGCTACGACGCCGCCGGGAACCAGACCCGCTACACCGACGGCAACGGCCGCAACTGGATCACCACCTACAACAGCTGGAACCTGCCGGGCAGCCAGGTCGAGCCGGCCACCAGCCAGTACTCGACGCCGGCGAACTCCACGACCGCGATCGCCTACAACGGCGACGGGCAGCCGGTAACGGCGACCGCGCCCGGCGGGGTCACCATCACCGACACCTACAACGCCATGAACGACCTGACCGGCCAGTCCGGGTCGGGTGCCACCGCGGCGACCGCGAGCCGGTCCTTCAGCTACGACGCGGCCGGGCGCATGCTCACCGCCGCGACCACCAGCACGGCGGGCAGCGGGCAGCCGTCCAACGCCACCAGCGAGACATTCACCTGGAACGACCGTGGCCTCCTGCTGACGTCAGCCGGCTCGGCCGGATCCACGAGTTACACCTGGAACGGCGACGGGCAGCAGACCGCGGTAGCCGACGCCGCCGGCACTACCAGCTACACCTACGACAGCGCCGGCCGCCTGCACACGCTGGCCGACCCCGCCAGCGGCGCCACCCTCACCTACTCCTACAACGCCATGTCCCAGCCGTCGCAGGTCAGCTACGGCGGCGCCGGGGCGGACACCCGGTCCTTCGGCTACAACAGCCTGCACGAGCTGACCAGCGACACGCTCACGCACGGCAGTACCACCGTCGCCTCCATCAGCTACGGCTACGACCTGGGCGGCGACATCACGTCCAAGACGACCACCGGTTTCGCCGGGGCGTCGACCAACACCTACACCTACGACCAGGCGGGCCGGCTCACCTCGTGGGACAACGGCACCGCCACGACCAGCTACGCCTATGACGGCGCCGGGAACCGGACCAAGGTCGGCAGCACCACCTACGCCTATGACGCCCGCGACCAGCTGACCTCCGACGGCACCAGCAGCTACTCCTACAGCGCCAACGGCGACCTGACGTCGGTGACCGGCCCGTCCGGCATGGTCACGTCCACGTCCGACGCCTACGGCCAGCAAGGCGCCCAGGGCAGCCAGTCGAATGTCTACGACGCCATCGGCCGGGACGTCGGGATCACCGTCACCAGCGGTGCCACCACGACCTTGTCCTACGAGGGCACCACTGGCCAGCTCACCAGCGACGGGACCGCCAGCTACACCTGGACCCCCGACGGCACCCTGACCGGCACCGCCAATTCCCCCGGCACCGGCGTGCTCGACCTCACCGATCACCACACCGACCTCACCGGCCAGTTCACCGCCACCGGCACCGCGCTGTCCGGTTCCCGCACCTTCGGCCCCTGGGGCGCGAGCATCACGCTCGGCGGCACTCTCGCCGGCTCGCTGGGCTACCAGTCGCAGTACACCAGCCCCGCCACCGGCCAGGTCGACATGGGCGCCCGCTGGTACAACCCCGCTACCGGCAGCTTCGGCAACAAGGACACCGTCGCCAACAAGCCCGTCCCCGACAGCGCCTCAGCATCCCCCTTCGGCTACGCCGCCGACAACCCCCTCGGCGCCACCGACCCCACCGGCCACATGGTGGTCCCCGAACCTGACGCTCACCTCACCAAGGCCGAACAGGCTGCTGAGCTCAAGGCCCTGGCCAAGGCCCAGGCCCAGGCCGTCGCCGCCGCGAAGGCTGCCGCTGCCAAGAAGGCCGCTGCCGCGAAGGCCGCCGCTGCCAAGAAGGCCGCTGCCGCGAAGGCCGCCGCCGCGAAGGCGGCTGCCAACAAGGCGGTGACTGCCTTCGAAAAGAAGTCCTGCCCCCTCTCCTTGCCCCTCTCCTACTGCGCCCAGAACCTTCGCGATTTCTCTGCGGTTGCGCCCAGCCCGGCTGTGCGCGCCGCTGCCAATACCGCTGCGAAGGAAATCACCACAAAGGAGGCGAAGGCTGATGCCGCCCTAAAGGCTGCCGTCAAGAAACCTGTCCCCAAGGCCTCTAAATCGATCAACCCCACCGACCAGAGCTGCGCGACAAACATTCTCTGCCAGAACCATAATCTCATCTTCGAGACTGGCGGTCCCACTGCTAATGGCAATGGCAAGGACTGGGGATCGTTCGAGCCCTGCCCATCTCCGGAGCTGATCACCATCAGCGGCTGCGGTGCCATCGTGGCCGCCTCAGGTAAGGGTAAGGGTAAGGGTAAGGGAGGTGATCAGGGTGGCGATAGCGGAGATCAGGGCAAGGGCAGCGGCCAAGGAGGCGGTGCCGCCCCGTCGGGAGGAGGGCTAGATTGGAATAAGATGCTAGCGGACCTGAAGGCAAACTGGGACGGTAGCTATGCGGATGAGGACGGCGATCAGACGCCGGGATCTAACCAGGCGCAGAACACGCAGTTCAGCTCGGCTGTCAAAGAAATCGAGAGGGAGATAGGGCGAACGCTTGATAAAGATGAAGTCCAGCGCCTCCATCAGGATATCTCTAAGAAGGGAATCGGGCGCCAAGGAATAATCCAAAGGGGAATCTCCATGTTCGGAGGAAGTTGAGTGGGAATTGAGGGCGGCGAAGAGGGGGCGCTCCCGTTGCTAGCTGCTGCGCTTAGAGGGGAGCCGCTGGCTGGAGTCGAGCGCGCGCTGGACATGGCAATGTTTTCCTTCGGTCCTGATGTTCCCTGGCTGGACGCATTCGGTGATCGTGAAGTTAGGCCGAAATTTGGCCTCCACGTGCAATGCCCATTCCGGCTCGTGGGAAATGGGGAGGTAATCCTAAGCGATAAAGATATCAGGCGCTCAATTGAGGGAGGCGCTGCCGATAAATTTCTGCAGGCCGGGTGGGCGCGTGAGGGCGAGCCGACCGTCTTTGATGCCAAGGTGCGATCTCTTAACCTAATCCTTGGACGGCTACCCCCCGTGGTCTTGGGCGTGGAAATGGATCGGGACGGAGATCTCTCGATATCGCTCTCACGCGATCTAAGCATCAATTTGATGCCGCCAAGGCAGCGGACGGGCGAAGCATGGAGGCTCTTCGAGACTATGGGGCGGTATGTGGTATTCCCTTGAGGGCAGCCGACAATGACTGGCTCATGCTCGCATTGGACACATCCGAGGCATGGGCCAAAGTTGGGATCAGGTTCAGCAGCCGCGCGGCTAGCTGAGGGTAGCCTTCGCGCGGATGGCGCGCTCCGCCTGACCGCCGGAAGGCTCTGCCAGGATCAGGGGCATGCACCCTGGCCGCCGCCAGCTGAGCATCCTTGTCGGTGCGGGTCAATGAGATCCTCTACAGTGCTGAGTGGCTAGCTGAGGGTGACGCCCTCGCGGATGGCGTGGGTGAACGTGCGCCAGGCTTCCGCGGAAACGCGCAGGACGGGGCCGTGGCCGTGGTGGGTGGTGTCGCGGATGAGCACGGCGTCGGCGGTCGCGACCTCGACGCACGCGCCACCCGAGTTGTTGCTGTAGGTGGACTTACGCCAGTTGCTCATAGTGGGTCTCCCGCATGTGCTGTATGAACGCGATGGACTCGTGGACCGGCAGTGCTGCCGCGCGGATCGTGCTCAGCGCGTACTGCGCTTGCAGCACTTCGGTGCGATCCTCGCTCATCCTGCCCGAAGTCCGCCCTTCAGTGAACCAGACAGCGGGTTTGTCGCGGTATTCGATTACGCTCAGTGGTCCATCGCCGCCGGTGTGCCGCGTGTTGCGGAACGGCATGATCTGCACGCTGATGTTGGGCATGGCCGCGGTGGCCTCCAGCGCCAGCAGCTGGTCTCGCATCACGGCGTCATCGCCGTAGACGAGGCGCAAGACCGCTTCGGAGAGGATGAACCACCCGGAGACGAGGCTCCCAACGATCTTCTGTCGCTGCTGCCGGATTGTCAGCTCACGCTCTAGCTTGGAGGGCGGCACGGTCGTGGACAGCGCCGCGCGCATGTACCCCGGCGTTTGCAGCAAGCCCGGAACCACACGGGATTCCCAGATCGTCATGGCTAGCGCGTCCGCCTCAACGTCGGCGACGGTGGCGGAGTCCTGCTCGCCTAGCTCCAGGATCTTGTGCAGCGCCGCGAACGTCCCCGGCAGGCAGAAGGCCTCGTCGCACTTGCAGGCGAACGCCAGCGTCGGCGGCTTGGTCATGTTCTCGACATGCGCGATGTAGGAGGCATCGAACCCCATCCGCGTCGCGAGCTGGGCTTTCGACCATTTCCGCTGCTCGCGGTGCGCGGTGACCTGGCCGGCGAACGTGGCGAGCGCTGAATTCATGACTTCGGGCACCGGACCATGACTCGCTTTCGGGAATCGTGACTTGCCGCCGGCATTGCATGACGCTTTCCAGGTCACTGTAGCGCGGATCACCCGCACCCGGCGAAGGTTGCCTCAGCCGCTACCCTATATCCCGAGCTAGGGGAACCCCGTGAACGCGATGAATGCGCCTGCACTGATACCACCTATCATCCCTGCACATCCTCAGTCGACATATGGCAACTGGATCAAGGGATTCCCGCTGCGATCTTTCCTGGAACTGGGCGCGTACGAGAACGCCCCGGGCAGCGCCCGCGGGCACGCGCGCAACGTGCTGGCCGAATGGGGACTGGCGGCGTTCACCGACGCGGTTTGCCTGGTTATCTCGGAGATGGTCACGAATTCGTTGCGGGCCATCCAGAAGGTCGCCTGGGAGGTAGCGCTGCCGCCAGTGCGGCTGTGGCTGCTCGGCGTGGCCGGGGCGGACGCGGCCGGCCAGGTGATGATCCTGGTCTGGGACGCGGTCGCTGAGCCGCCGGTGCCGCAGGTGGCCGGCGCCGAGGACGTGTCCGGGCGCGGGCTGGGCATCGTGGACTGGCTCAGCGGGCGGCAGCGGGGCTGGTACTTCCCGGCGGCGCCGTACGGCGGCAAGGTCACCCAGGCGCTCATCGATCACCCGTGGCGTGAACAGCCGCCGGGGTAAAGCCGCGCTGGCGCTGGCGTCTTTGGCCCGTTTTAGCTCGTTGGCGCCCACGCGGTCGTTTTGACCGTCATCAGCGCAGGAGAAAGGACACGTAAATGCTCCCAGCGCGGTGCTCGTGCGGCTTCACCGAGGACGC
>JAICYD010000004.1 GCA_025934375.1 Streptosporangiaceae bacterium
ACATTTCAGGGGTGACCCGCCCGGTGAAGGTGTTCTGCTGGCTTGGGTGGTAGCAGCCGAGCAGCAGGAATGGCGGCTCCTGGAGTGACGCCGGGCTGATCTCGGCCCTGCTGATCTCGATAGCGGCGCCGTGCGCGAACGCCGGCCGCGGCCGCGGCACTGTCCAGCCGGCGGCGGCCAGTGGTGCCCACAGCGCCTGCCAGGCGAAGCCGCCCAGGCAGATGACTACCCGCACGCTCGGCGCGACCAGGGCCAGCTCGGCGACCAGCCACGGGGCACAGGCGTCACGCTCTTGGGGAGTGGGCTTGTTGTCGGGCGGAGCGCACCGGACCGCCGCCACCATCCGCGTGCTGAGCAGCCGCTGGCCGTCGCCGGCGGCCACGCTGACCGGAAGCGCGGCCAGCCCGCACCGGTGCAGGGACGCGAACAGGAAGTCACCGCTGCGATCCCCGGTGAAGATCCGCCCGGTGCGGTTTCCGCCGTGCGCGGCGGGGGCGAGGCCCACGATGAGTATCCGCGGGTCCGGATCTCCCCAGCCCGGGATCGGGCGGCCCCAGTACCGCTCGTCCCTGAACGACTTGCGACGGGTCGCGGCCACCTCGCGCCGCCACTGGACCAGGCGCGGGCAGGCCTGGCAGACCGACTGCCGCGCGGTCAGCTCGGCGAGGGTCGCGGCGCTCGCCGCGAGCGACGCCACCTCGTCGCGGGTGCCGGCCACCGGGGTGTCGGGGGTGGCCGGGTCCTGCGGCCAGCCCGTCCCGGGCAGCGCACTGTCGTTAGCCACGCTGTCGCCGGCCACCCCGTGGTCGGTCCCGCTGTCGTCGGCGGCCACGCTACCGGCCGGCCAGTGACCAGGCGATGCCGTCGAGGATGTCATGCTCGGACACCAGCACCTCATCGAAGCCGAAGCGGCCCATGACCCGGGCCAGGATCAGCGCGCCGGCGCCGATGACGTCCACCCGGCCCGGGTGCATGACTGCGATCGCCGCCCGCCCCGCGCGCGTCTGCGCCAGCAGCTGGCCGGAGATCGCCGTCACCTGCCCGGCGCTGACCCGGCAGTGGTGGATCGCGACCGAGTCGTACTCCGGCAGCCCGAGGGCGATGCCCGCGACGGTGGTGACCGAGCCGGCCAGGCCGACGAGGGCCCGGCCGCCGCTGAGCGCGCGGTTGTCGCTGGCGCCGGGCGCGATGGCCTGCGCGGCCAGGTCAAGCGCGGCGTCGATGTCGGCGGTGGCCGCCGCCACCTCCCGCGCGGTCGGCGGGTCACCGTGCAGGTGCCGCTCGGTCATCCGCACGCAGCCGATGTCAACCGAGCGCGCGGTGGTAACCGTGCCGGCAGTACCGGCAGGGCCGGCGGTACCGGCGCTGCCCAGCACGAACTCGGTGGAACCGCCCCCGATATCGGTCACCAGGTAGTCGCCCGCGCCGAGCTCCCGGGTCGCCCCGGTGAAGGACAGCGTGGCCTCCTCCTGGCCGGTGACGACCTCCGGGGCGACGCCGAGCACCTCCTTGACCCGGCGGGTGAACTCCTGCGCGTTCTCGGCGTCGCGGGTGGCGCTGGTCGCCACCATCCGCACCGCGTCCACGGAGCACGCGCCGATGAGGTCGGCGTACTCGCGCAGCGCGCCGAGCGTGCGGTCCAGCGCGGCTGGGGACAGCCGGCCGGTCCGGTCCACGCCCTCTCCCAGCCGGACGATCTTCATCTGCCGGGTGACGTCCGTGAGGTGGGAGCGCGCGCTGTCCAGGTCGGCGATGAGCAGGCGGACGGAGTTCGTGCCGCAGTCGATGGCGGCGACCCTGCTCCCCGCCCGGCCGCGCGTCGAGCCGCGCCCGGCCTGGCTATTCATCGCCGCACTCCGTCATCCGGTATCACGCAAGGACCGCGGGACCACCATTGCCCCGCCGCGGTGAGGGCCTCGCGGCCGAACGGGTTCGCGCCGGGCACCGCGAGCTCGTGCGCGACCAGGGCGTGCAGGCACTTGACGCGGTGGGGCATGCCGCCGGCGCTCTGCGTCCCCGGCGGGAGCCGATCTTGGCCCGCGGCGTCCGCGGCGGCGTCCCGCCGGGCCAGGTAGTCCTGGTGCGCGCGCTGGTACTCGCGCGCGGTCGCCGCGTCATCGGCGAGCCGCCCGGTCATCTCCCGCATCAGGCCGGCGGCTTCCAGGCCGCCGATCGCGGCGGCCGCGCGCGGGCAGGTCAGGTAGTACAGCGTCGGGAACGGGGTGCCGTCCGGGAGCCGGGGCGCGGTCTCGACTACGTCCGGCCGCCCGCATGGGCACCGGTGCGCCACCGCCCGCAGGCCACGCGGTTCCCGGCCGAGTTGCTGGCGGATGACGGCGACCTCGAGCGGGTCGATCACTGCGGCGACTCCTGGTTGGCCCGCTGCACCGACTGCCACAGCCGTGAGTACCAGGGGCTGACGGCCGGCTTGGCCCGCGCGTGCGCGGCGGGCGCCGAGCCGGCGATGACCTGGTAGCACTGCTCGTTGGGGAAGCACATGTGCAGCTGATCACGGGCCTGCTGCTCGATGTAGGACGCCTGGCCCAGCGCCGTGGCCTGGTCCTGGAGTGCCTTGACCTGCGCCGACGTCATCGCGTGCTGGGCGAGCAACTGGTCGATCTGCTGCCGCTGGGCGATGTACTCCCGCACCGGGTAGGCCAGGCTGAGCGCGATGGCGCAGATCACCACGGCGAGCAGAGCCGCCCGGCCGGTCAGCCGGGTCGACCGCGAGGCCGCCGCGACCGCGGCGGCCTGCGCTGGCGTCTGGTTAGCCCCCACGTCAGCCGGCGGAGAACCTCGGGAACGCCGACGCGCCGGCGTAGCTCGCCGCGTCGCCCAGGTGCTCCTCGATGCGCAGCAGCTGGTTGTACTTGGCGACCCGCTCGCCGCGGGCCGGGGCACCCGTCTTGATCTGGCCGGCGTTGGTCGCCACCGACAAGTCAGCGATGAAGGTGTCGTCGGTCTCGCCGGAGCGGTGGCTGATCATGCATGAGAAGCCGGCTCGCTGGGCGAGGCTGACCGCGTCCAGGGTCTCGGTGACGGTGCCGATCTGGTTGACCTTGACCAGCAGGGCGTTCGCGGACTTCTCGCCGATGCCGCGGCGCAGCCGCTCGGGGTTGGTGACGAACAGGTCATCGCCCACGATCTGCACGAGGGCGCCAGCCTCGGCGGTGAGCTGCTGCCAGCCGGCCCAGTCCTCCTCCGCCAGCGGGTCCTCGACGGACACCAGCGGGTAGGCGTCGATCCACTGACGGTACGTGGCGGACAGTTCCGCCGAGTTGAGCTTGCGGCCCTCGAAAAGGTAGGCGCCGTCGGAGTACAGCTCGGTCGCCGCGACGTCCAGCGCGAGCGCGATGTCCCGGCCCGGGGTGAACCCGGCCTTCCCGATCGCCTCCACGATGAGGTCCAGCGCCGCCTGGTTGTGCACCAGGTCGGGGGCGAAGCCGCCCTCGTCGCCGACGCCAGTGGACAGCCCGCGCTGCTTGAGCACCGACTTCAGCGCGTGGTAGGCCTCCGTGCCCCAGCGCAGCGCCTCGGAGAACGTCGCCGCGCCGATCGGCGCGATCATGAACTCCTGGATGTCCACGTTGTTGTCGGCGTGCGCCCCGCCGTTGAGGATGTTCATCATCGGGACCGGCAGCAGGTGGGCGTTGGGGCCGCCGAGGTAGCGGAACAGCTGGAGGTTCGCCGAGTCAGCGGCCGCGCGCGCCACCGCCATCGACACGCCGATGATCGCGTTCGCGCCGAGCCGCGACTTGCCGGGCGTGCCATCCAGGTCGATGAGCGCCTGGTCGACCAGCCGCTGGTCATCGGCCTCATGACCCAAGAGGGCGTCCAGGAACTCGTCATCGCTGAGCCCGTCGACCGCGCGGGTCACTCCCTTGCCGCTGTATTCACTGCCCCCGTCGCGAAGTTCCACCGCCTCGAAGGCACCGGTGGACGCACCGCTCGGCACGCCTGCCCGGCCATGCGAGCCGTCGTCGAGGACGACCTCCACCTCGACAGTCGGGTTGCCCCGCGAGTCCAGGATCTGCCTGGCCAGAACTGCTTCAATGGACGCCACCACCGGCTCCTTACCTCTTATACGCGTCTTAGCCTCGGTATAGGAGCCTATACGGAGCGGCCTTGAACTCCTCACCCGGACACGCGGAGCGTTCATCCGGAGCATCATCCGGAGCATCATCCGGAGCATCCGAAGGCCCGCCACCCTGCGGAGGCTGGCGGGCCCTGGTCGCGCTTACTGGCTGGCCGCGCCGCGCTAGGCGGTCACGCCGTCGCGGGCCGGCTGCGGGGCCGCGGGCACCGGCGGCGCGCTGGCCGGACGGCGGCCACTGAGCGACTTGGCGAGCTTGGCCGCCACGTTGTGGGTGCCGGCGATGAACCGCACGGACGGCCCCAGGCTGAGCGAAGTGGGCGATCCCATGAAGTACAGGCCGGGGACGGTCGACTGGCCGGCCCGGTCGACGACCGGGTAGCCGTTGACGGTCCCGATCCGCATCCGGACCTCTTCGGGCAGGAAGGGGAGCCGGGCCAGGTCCACGCGGAACCCGGTGCCGGCGATCACGTGGTCGACGTCCAGGACGTCGGGCCCGGGCCCGTCCAGGGACAGCCGCAGCCCGCTCCCCTGGGCCGTGGCGCTGATCAGGCGGGTGTTGCCGAGCACCTCGATCTTGCCGTCGACGCGGTCCTTCAGCCACCATGACGCGGCGGGCCCGAGCACGCTCTTGGTCTTGTCCATCTTCATGCGCAGCGGGAGGGTCTTGTACAGCTCGGGGCTGTTCCAGAACTGGCAGTGCCAGCCCTCGCAGAGCTTGTTCACCGGCCAGCGCAGGCGCCCGATCGGGCCGAGCTTCTCCGGGTTGGGCTCGAGCCAGTTGATCCGCGCCCGCCGTCCGATCATCCGGACATCGGCGCCCCGCTCGTGCAGGATCGCCGCTGTTTCCGTGGCGGACTGGCCGATGCCCACCACCGCGACCCGACGCCCCTTGAAGACGCCGAGCTGGCCATGGTCAATGGCGTGGGTGACCAGGTCGGGCCCGAATCCGCGCAACTCGCCGGGCACGAACGCGTACGGCCGCACGCCGGTGGCGACCACCACGGTCCGCGCGATGATCGACTCAGCCTCCTCGAAGGCCACCCGGAAACCGCCGTCGACCGGGACTACCTGGGTCACCCGGTAGTCGTGAATGTCCGGCACCAGGTTCTTGACGTACCAGTCGCCGTAGTCGAGGAACCGCTCAAGGCTGAGCGGCCCGAGCCGGGCGACATAGTCCGTCAGCCCCTGGGCCTTGCAGTACGCCTCAACGTCCCATCCGCGCTGCGGGGAGGCCATGTCCGAGCCATAGGGCTCAGATCGCAGGAACATCCCCTCCGGCATGTAAGTACGCCAAGTCTCCAGTGGCCGGCCCACGATGAGATGCGGGACGCCATGCGAACGAAGGTGCGCGGAGAGCGAAAGCCCGAATGGCCCCGCACCGATAACGACCACCTCAGTGGGCGACATAAGCCCTCCTTTGGATGAGAATCCAGACTGACTGCTATTTTCGAAATGACTTACTGATAACGGCCGCCGTGTAGCGCATCTCCGCCATCGCCGGCTCGAGGTCATGAAGGTCGACGTAATCGTAATGACGAGTGCGAGCGAATTCGGCGAGGAACGTCCAGATTCCCCGGGCGCGGGACACGCCATCCGGCCGGCCCGCGCGGCCATTGTTATCCCGGAGCCAGCGCAGCTCACCGTGCAGCCACCGGGTGCGCACGCCGGCCCGGTACTTGCCGACCCGGTTAACCGGGAGGCCCGTCGCCAGCTGCCAGATGAGCATCGGGAAATCGACCCCCGACCGGATCGCGGTATCGAGCGCGCCCGGCATCCGGGCGTTCACCTCCATCAGCTGCGGGTGGCCCTGCACGTCGCGCCGGAATTCGACCTCGCAGAGCCCCTCGATGCCAATGGCCAGGGCAAGCCGCACCGCCGCGTCGTAGACGTCCGGCGGGGTCTGGATGCTCTCGCGCATCACCGAGGCACCGCCCAGGGGCGGCGTGGTGCGGTGCTCCACGTGCCCGCAGCTCGCCATGACCTCGCCGTTGGCGATGAACAGCGTCACCCCTTCGCGGCGGCCAGGCAGCCACTGCTGCGCGATGACGGTCGCGCCGCCCATCAGGAGGTCCCGCACGGCCTCGGTCGCCTCGTCCTTGTCGATCACCTCGACCGGCAGGACCCGCTCGCGTCGTTCCGCTGTCCACGACACAGTAGGCTTGAGCACGAACGGGAACCCGAAGTCGGCGATGGCGACCGACAGTTGCTCGACCATGGTGATGGGCACCGACCGCGGGTAGGCGATGCCAAGCTCACTGGCGAGCGCCAGGGTGCGGCTCTTGTCCAAGGCGATCTCCAGCGCCGCGTTGCCCGGGAGGGCCACCACGCACCCGAGCTCGGCGAACTGGCGCCGATGGGGCATCAGCGCCAGGCAGCTGGCATCCCCGGCGGGAAGGATGACCGACGTCGGGTGCTCACGGACGAAGTCGAAGATCTCGGCCACGTACGCGTTGATGTCGTCGGCGTGGCTCGGCAAGACCACCGCCCGGGCGCAATAGCGCGAGCAGAACGCCGGAAGCGGAGGATTCTCGCGGTACAGGGCCAGGCTCTCGCCCATGGCGACCCGGAGCCCGGCCCGGCCAAGGCTGCGCGCCGCCGCCAGGCTCTGCTTGTGCTCGGCATCCAGGATGAGGATGTCGTACCCAGCGTTATCCGGAGCCTGATCCGGAACCCGCTGCACCATACCCCGCGATGCGAGCGTATCCATCTAGTCCCAGTTCCTGCCTTCCGGATCAGTGAACGCACATTGCACAAGCTTTCAGGATTAGATCGGCCATAGAGGAGCCTTGATACATCGGATTCGCAACGTTTTCGGCACGAACCTGATAGCCCTCGTAGACGAGGCGCAGAAGAGCCCAAAGGCTGACACTGCGGTAGCGACGCCCCGCCCGGCCCACTAGCATGAGTACGCCCGCGCGCGACGAAGGGGGAGCTGTGGACGTTACGCCGGTCACGCGAGTTTCCGGGGCCTTGCTGTTCCGGCCGCGGCCGCACCGCGATGAACGGGGGTTCTTTTCCCGTACCTTTGACGCGGACATCATACGGGCCGCGGGCCTTGACCCGGCGGCTTTTGTCCAGGACAGCCTCTCCCGCTCGGTGCGCGGGGTGATCCGCGGCATGCACATCCGTCGCGGCGCGGGTGAGTCCAAGCTCGTCCGCTGCTCCTACGGGGCGATCTTCGACGTCATCGTGGACCTGCGCCCGGCCTCGCCCACCTACGGCAACTGGGAGAGCATCACCTTGCGCGACGACGAGCAGGTGACGCTATACGTGCCCGCGGGCTGCGCGCACGGGTTCCAGGCGCTAACCGACCCGGCCGACGTCTCCTACCGCATCGACCGGCCGCACGACCCCGCCGAGGACGTGTCCATCGCGTTCAACGACCCCGAGCTCGCCATCTCGTGGCCGCTGGCCGCCTCGGTCGTGTCGCCGCGCGACAAGGAGGCGCCGTCCTTGGAGCAGGCCAAGGCGCTGCTGGCCGCCTAGGCACGGGAGCGTTACGGGGTAGACATGTACAGGCTGCTGCCGCTGTCTTGGCGGTAGGGCCCGGCCCGCCAGCTCTGCCAGGAGATCACGTTCCCCTGCTGGGTTCCCATGAACTGCCACGGGCCGTTGTAGACGTTGGCGAAGAAGCGGTTGCCCTGGTGCAGCGTGATGGCCTGCTCCACGGTCGTGCCCTGGTAAGGGCTCCACGAGGGGTAGGAGCCGAACTCCGAGAAGACGCCCTGGAACCCGCAGGCGACCGCCGCCGAGCAGTTCGCGCTGACCGCGCTCGGGGTGAAGTCGAAGACGTTGTGGTCAACGGAGACGTTCTGCGTCTTCCACCGGCAGTCGTCGTAGTACGGGGGGTTGGCGATGTTCTGCTCGTTGCACCCGTTCAGGGTTATCTTGGACGGGTTGACCAGCGTGCAGAATCCGGAGCTGGTGTTGGCCGGGGAGTTGCAGAACCGGTTGGAGTTCTCCCACAAGATCACCCCGCTCCAGTTGTTGAGGAACGTGTTCTGGCTGATCTCCAGCGTGCCGCTGAACTTCCCCGGTACCCGGCTGTCGCCGCCGGACTCGGAGATGTACAGGGCGCTCGTCGGGAAGCCGGGGTTCTTGGGGCCTTGCCCGATCGCGTTGCGGACGAACGTGTTGCCCACGATGTGGGCGTTGTAGCTGATCTCGTAGATCATGCCGTCGGAATAGTTACCGGAGATGTAGTTCCCGCGGACGTCGAACGAGCGGTTGTTGGTATCGGCCCACAGGCCCACGCTGTGGTTGTCGTGAACGTAGTTGGCCACGACGGTGGCGCCGTTGACGTTCCAGAACTTGCCGCCGCCGGTGCACCCGCACCCCTGGCCGTTGAAGTGCGCTTCCCAGTTGTAGGAGTCGTTGCCGACGATCTCGTTGTGCTCGATGACCAGGTTGGATATCCCGGACTTGGCGTAGGCGTTGAACCCGTACTGCTGGTTGTCCTTCAGGCAGCTGGAGGACAGGACGTTCCCGCTGCCCAGCATCGTGCCGGCGCCGGCGTTGTCGGTGAGGGTGGAGTGCTCGATCGTCCAGCCGCTGGCGGAGTTGTGGTTGACCACGCCCTGGTCTTGGTTCTCTCCCCAGCCGCCGAAGTTCCTGATCGTGAGGAAGGCGATCGTCACGCGGGAGTTGTAGCCGCCGAAGGCGTACTGGTTCAGGCGGCGCCCGTCAAGGATGGCGCCCGGGGCGCCGATATAGGTACTCCCGTGCCCGGCAATGATCTGCGTGAACCGGCCCGAGTTGAACGTGTGGACACCGGGGGCGAACCAGTAAGTGGTATCGCCTTGCTGCAGGTCCGTGACCGAGTTCTCCCCGGCCGGGACGGTCTGCGCGCCGGCCGGCGGCGAGCTCGGGCCGGAAAGCGCGGCCGGATTGCCGCAGACGGGCTTCGGCGGTGCCGCGACGTTGAAGTGCGGGGCCGACAGCGCCTGCTCGGACTGGCTGCCGTGGACCAGGCTGGAGGCGAAGTCGCTGATGCCGTTCGACCCGATAACCGTGGCCGCGATGACGAACATGATGATAAGCGTCAGCCGCCACGGGTGCGCCTTCGCCCACGGCCGCAGGCCGATATGCGGCGCTCCCGCCTGCGGCGGCATGGCCGGTGGCCGTGATTGCCGTCGGTGCCCGTGTCCCATGGGATTTCCTGTCATGGCAGTGACCTTCGCCCCCCGCCCCCAATAGCCCCCGCTTGATAATCAGAGCGGGTGTTCAATCGCGTACTGGTAGATGTCAAGCAGCCGCTGCATGCTATCGGCTGGGTCGAATCTCTGCTCGTAGGTCTTGCGCGCCCGGTCACCGCACTCAGCGTAGCGCTCCGGGTACTGATCGGCGTCTGAGATCGCCGAAGCGAGCGCGTCGGGGTCACGCGGGCGGAACAGGACGCCGTCAACCCCATCGGTGATGAGCTCGGGGAAAGAGCCATGGCCCGCCGCCACCGGCGGGACGCCAAGCGCCATGGCCTCCACCGCGGCCAAGCCGAACGTCTCCTCCCAGGCCGACGGCAGGATGACGGCGCGCGCGCTGGCCATCGCCTGGGCGCAGGCCGCCGGGTCGAGCTGCCCCGCCAGCCGCACCGAGGGCCGGGTGGCCGCCCACGCGGATACCTCCGGCTCCAGCGGGCCGGAACCGGCGATCAGCAGGCTAAGCCCAGGGGTACGGCCAGCACCGCCGCGGCTGGCCGCGCTCCCCAGGTACCGGTCCCAGCCCGCCATGAGCACCGGCAGCCCCTTGGCGGCGTCCAGGCGCCCGGCGTACATGACGACCGGCTGCCGCCCCGCGCCGCCAGGCGCCGGGCGGCGCCCCTCCGCGACCCGGGCGGGGATGAGGTTGTGGCGGACGAACATCCGCTCCCGCGGCAGGCCGACCCCGCCCAGCAGGTCGCGCTGCGCCGCCGAGATGAAGGCGTAGGCCGACACGAGCTGGCGCCACGCCTGCCGGTGCGCCGTCATGGCCAGGGCGACGGGCGCGGTCGCGGGCAGCGAGCCCCGGTAGCAGCCGTGCCGCAGCGCGGGACCGGGCAGGCCGCCCGAGCAGTCGTGACAGACCGATCCATCGCGGAAGAAGTCCCCGCTGGCGCAGGCCAGCTTGTAATTGTGGATGGTGGCCACCAACGGCACCGACTCGTCCCGGCACGCGTAGAGCACCGAGGCGGAAAGCAAGGGGAAGGTGTTGTGCAGGTGGACCACGTCGGGCCGGTGCTCACGCAAGGCGGCCCGCAGCTCCCGGCGAGCCGCGCCGTTCCACACCACCTTGGCCGGCAGCGCCGCCTTGCGCGCCTTGGACCAGCCCTCGATGTCGTCGCTGCGGCGCTCGAACCGGGTGACCTCGTGCCCGAGGGCGGTGAGGGCCTCCCCTTCCTGATCCACGACGCGGTTCTCACCGCTGGGCGCAACCGAGCGGTAACGGCTATGGACGACCACGATCTTCACGCCAGACTCCCCTCAGGGCGTACCTCGTCCCGGGGATCCGCCGACGGCATGAGCAGCGAGGCCGCCAGGACCAACTCCAGAAGGTAGGTGGACGCGTCGCTGAACCCGGTCTCGGTGAATGAAGCGATCAGGACGTAGACCGCGAGGAACAGCGCGAGGGCGCGGCTCTTGCCCCTGGGCAAGAACCAGGCGCTGATCAGCACGAACAAGATCACGATGGCGGACAAGATGACGCCCGCCAGCCCTTCGTCCAGGTAGCACGCGAGCCAGTTGCTGTCCACCGGCAGCCCGTTGTAGGACTTGTTGGACAGGCCGAACCCGAAGATGACCTGGAAGAAGTTGCGCGGCATGTTCTCCACCGCGCCCCAGACGTCGGTTCGCCCGGTCAGGTTAGTCAGCTGGTCGGACTTCTGCCCGCGCGCCAGCCATGTCGTCAGGAAGCCCGACAGCGACAGCACCGCGACGGTGATGGTCCCGGCGGCCCACGAGAAGGTCTTGCGGACGCGCCGGTTGACGTGGATCAGGCTCAGCCCGGAGATGAGCAGCCCCGCGCACAAGGCGACGAGGGCCGTCCGGGTATGGGTCTCGATCAAGATGAAACCCGCGCCCGCGCAGGTGAACAGGGTCACCTTGCCCGATACCTGGCGCACCAGCCACAACACGATGACGAGCCCCATCGTCACCGCGGCGAACTCGGCTACCTGCGTGGGCGGCGTGGGCCAGAAGTCACCGCCCAGGCGCCCGCCGCCCATCGCCCGGCTCGGCGAGACGAGGAAGCCGAGGAGCACCTGGCCGCAGACGATCCCCATCACCAGGAGGTGGCACTTGATGAGCAGCAGGTCCCGGCGTCCCCACCAGGGCGTGAGCAGCCACAAGGTGGCCACGAAGGTGGTCAGCCGGAATGTCCGGTAGATGGTGCCGAAGTGCTTGGCCTGCAGCGCGGTGACCGCCACCTCGACGACGATGAGGCTGTACAGCGCCCACGAGATGCTCGGCCGGATGAGCTTGCGCCGGTTGATGGTCAGCGCCATGAACAGCGCCGCGGGCAGCGCTCCCTGGGTGACCAGCTTTCCGAAGGCCGACGGGATCGGCAGGATCAGCGGCTGCCCGCTCCAGGTGGACGGGTAGAAGGTCAAGACGTTCAGGCTCAGCAGGCCCCACGTCAGGTAGACCCGGCGGCGAACCGACCGCTCCATCTCGGCGGCGGTCCTGACCGGGCCGAGATGGCGCGTCCGCGCCCGCGGGACGGCGACCGAGACGCTCACCGCCGCTCGGGCCCGAGATTGCCGTCACCGTACAGGCCGCCCCCGTAGGAACCGCCACGGTACTGGTCCCCGCCGTATGAGCGGCCCAGCGGCCCGCCGTTCGACTGGCCCCCGCCGGGCTGGTTCCCGCTGGCCGGGCCGTCGGCCGACCCGTTGCCGCTGGAGGACTTGCTGGTGAACGTGGGTGTCGCGGTGCTGGTGAACGTCGGTGTCCCGGTGCTGGTGAACGTCGGCGTGCCGCTGCCCGCCGCCCCGCTCCCGCCGGCCGAGCCGCCCGCCGACGACGCGGAACCCGACGGGACATTGCTGGCCGACATAGGGCTGGCCGACATGGGACTCCCCGACAGGGGGCTCGCCGGCCCGCTGCTGGCCGACGCGGTCGCCGGCACAGGGCTGCCCGGGACCCGGGTATCGCTCCCGCCGTTCGCCGCGCCGCCCTTTCCGGAGGTGCCCGTCACCACGCTGCCCCGGACCACGCTGGCCGCCTCCATCACCGGGTAGCCGAGGCTCTCGTCGGTCTTGTCCGCCCCGATCAGCACCCCGGTGACGTGCAGGCCCGCGACCCGGAGCATCTCGCCCACCGCGTACGCGCGCCCGCCATGGGTGCGCCCGCCGGTGAACAAGGCAACCGCGTCGGTCGCCCACGTCGCCAGGTGATCACCGCCGAGGGCGGGATCCAGCTCCGCGATGGTGATCAGCAGGTCCGCCTGACGGCAGGCGGACAGCAGCGAGTCGCTGGGCGGCGCGAACTGCCGGGCGGTCCCGCCGGAGGAGCGCATCGGTCCCGAGGGCAGCACATCGTCGGGGTCGGGAACCGCGACGACCACCTGCACGCCACCGACCCGGACCGAGCGGACGCCGGCGCCGCCGCCGCCGAGCATGGTGGCGATCACGGCGCCGTTGGTCAGGTCGGCGAAGACGACCTGGGCGCCGTCCTTGGCGCAGGACTCGACGAACGCGACGACGGCCGGGGCGATCTCGCTGAGGTTATCGACGGCGATGACGGCCAGGGTCGCCCCGCCGCGCTGCTTGTGCGGCACCGCGTTGCGCAGGTAGCCCGCGACCCGGCGCAGGTCACGCTCGCGGGCCGTCCGCGACGGCCCCCCTGGCAGCCGGCTGGCCTTGAGCGGCCCGGTGCTGAGCCTGACCGGCGCGCCCAGCGCGGCGGCGATGTCATCGCGGCGGCGCAGCCGGTCGGAGATCAGCTCGCGGACCACGACGATCCCGAGGCCGAGGGCCAGGCCGCCGATGAGGCCGGACACCGCGTACTCAAGGAGGTCCTTCAGGTTCGAGTGATGGTTCAGCGTGGCCGGGTTGAGCACCTGGCTGCCATAGATCATCGCCGCGGTAGTGTTCTGCGCCTCGGCCTTCAGGCCGGTCACCGTCGATTCCAGCGTGGGCAGCTGGTCCTGGGCCACCTTGAGCGCGTTCTTCAGCGCACCGAGCTGGGCGGGGTCGGCCCCGGACGACTGCAGCTGGCTGACCTTGGTCTGCAGGGTGACGATGCGCGCCTGCGCCGCCGGGATCTGGGTGTCGTAGTCGGCCAGCTGCTTGTTCTGCAGCGCTGTCAGCAGGGACGCGCGGAACTTCAGGTACTGGTTGCCGATCTCCCGGGCGCGGTCGACGGCTCCCTGCGCGGTCGGCGCGGTCACGGTGATGGACAAGACCTGATCGGTGACCAGGGCGGCGACGTAGGCGGCCCGGAAGCTCGACACGCTCTGGGTGAGGTGAAGTGCCTTCACCGTGTTCGCCGCGACGGTCTGGCTCTGCGCCATGGTTATCTGGGTCTGCATCGCGGAGACAGCGTCTTCGCCTGGGTTGTTCTTCAGCAAGATCGTGGTGCTGGCCGCGTACGAGACCGGGAAGTAAGCGAACAGGGCGCCGCCGACGATCACGCCGACCGCGGCCATGGTGAGCCAGAA
The DNA here is from genome assembly GCA_025934375.1 of Streptosporangiaceae bacterium. Lineage (GTDB taxonomy): Bacteria > Actinomycetota > Actinomycetes > Streptosporangiales > Streptosporangiaceae > Trebonia. Next base: position 13,727 of record JAICYD010000004.1, read on the forward strand.
CCTGCGGGTGCGACGGATCGACGCCCCGATGAACCCCAGGCTCGCGAACGCCCCGGCGACGTTGTACGCCGGGTGTTCCTGCGCGGTGGTGAAGTCCTCATACGCCCACAGCCGCTCGCGCAGGTCATCGCTGCTCAGCGCGTCCACGCCAAATGAGCTGGCATCGCGGGCGGCTGGCTTGGTCCCCTCGGACATCGAGTGATTGCGATCCGGCTCGTTCACCGTCGGGCCTCCATCGTGGGACCGGTAATCCTGGACGGCATCCGTGGCACCGGTCGGGTGAGCTGCGGGATCCGCCCAGTCGTGTGGTCGCCCGGCTCCGGGTTGGCGATGAGCAGGCCAACCACCTCGCGCTCGTCGGCGGCGGCGCTGATGGCGGTGCGGGCCAGTTGCTCCGCGGTCGCCACTCCCGCCGACACGCCAAGGACGGTCGCCGTCGTGTGCATCATGTCGTCCACCCGGGGCCGCTCCCCGTCGACGACCGCGACAACGACGGCCAGCATGGTGCCGCGGGGCACGTCAGCGGTGCCATCCTCGCGTGCGACGGTGACCCGGAGGTTTCCCTGCCGCCCGCTGGGCCCCTGCGCCCACTCCGAGCACGCCGTGCGCAGGGTAACGGCCGCGTTCCCGTCGGAGGTAGGGCCGATCACCAGCGTCGTCGGGATGCCAAGGGACGCGGCGTACACCGCGAGCTGCGGCCCGAGCGCGAGCGCGCCCGGGTCGCAGGCCAGGGACACCACCCCCAGCGCGGCCGGTCCCTTGTCCCGTGACCCGTTGAGGACGTTCACGCCGGACAGGCTGAGCTGCTGCAGCGCCTTGCGCATCCGCCAGGCGTGCACCACCCCCGGCTGGTAGCTGTTCAGGAGCTTCGCCCAGTCGATCGCGTTGCCCGGGCGGCTGACCGGGAGCGAGGCCAGGACGGGGACGCCGATCGCGTTGGCGATCTCGTCCCGTGCCCGCAGCCTCCGGTCGCCGCGGCCCAGGATGAGTCCCGCGATGGCCCCGATCAGCAGGCCGACCAGCGCGCCGACGCCGCCATACAGCAGACGGTGCGCGAGCGGGTCCGGCCCGACCGCGGTGGTCGCCGGCTCCAGCAGGTGGGCGCTCACCCGGCCGACCGGGCTCTGCGAGGACGCCAGGTAGCCGACGTAGCTGTTGGCGACCGCGTTGGCGATCGCGACCGCGCCCGCCCCGGTCGAGGCCTTGGCCTGGATCGAGATGATGTTGCCGCTGGGATTGGCCGCGCTGACCTGGTCGCGCAGCTTGGCCAGGCTGACCGCCGGGGTGATGTTCGGCTGCGCCCCGGCCAGGACCGGGTCGCTGGCCGCGACGACCACCTCGGTGTCGACGTTGAGGGTCGCCACGGACGGCATCACGACCAGTGCCGTAGCGCTGCGGGCCGGCGGGTTGATCGAGCCGTACCCGGCCCCCACCAGCAGGCCAATGCCCACGGCGACGCCCACGGTGACCTTGTGCCTGCGGATGACGCGCATGGCGCGCCGCAGGTTCATTGGCTGCTGGCTCATTGGGCCTCCGCTGGAGTGTCCGGCACCGGACTGGCGGCAGATTGCCCCAATGATACGGCCAGATCGGAATGGGCCGATTCGACGTTAGCGGAATCCAGGAAGTGCAGCCGCGTGATTAGCGGCGCGTCCCGCCTGACCAGGCCGGTTCCCACGAGCGTGGTGGCGGGGACCTTCTCGCCGAGGCCCGCGGAGTACCAGCCGAGGATCGGGTCGGTCTCGCCCCGGTGCGCCCGCCACTCCAGCCCGGCCGGCAGCTCCAGCCGGGCGGATCGGGCCGCTCCCCCCTCTTCCGAGGCCCAGCTCAGCTCGGCCACCGGGCCGTCGAGGGTCGCGGCGACCGCGGGCCCGAGGTGGTAGGCCAGCCGGACCTCGTGCCCGCCGCCGTCGATGACGTCGGTGATGTCGAGGCGGCGCGCGCCGGGGTTGAGGGCCACCGAGCGCCGGTGCCGGGCCGCCGGGCGCAGCGCGGCATACCCGTCATGCTCGGCGGTCCAGCTCACCTCGGGTGCGTCCGAGCCGAGCTCCCGGGTCCGGGCCTGGCGCAGCCACATGAACGGGCCGCCGTCCACGGACTGGCTCACCCCGCCGATCTCCGCGGTGTTGTGCCCGATGGTCGAGCGGAAGTACGAGCGCCACTGCGGCTCGCCGTGGTAACAGTACGTGCCCGGGTCGGCCAGGATGTCCACCCCGTCGTGTCGGACTTCCACCGACAGCGCGTCGGCGTGCGCGTGGGCGGCGATGGACAAGAACCCGTGCGGGCCGCCATCGCACCGGCACCAGATCTCCGGCAGTGACTGCGGTGCCGGCGCGGTTCGCAGCAGGGTCAGGCCCGCGTCCGCGAACCGGTGCGGACGGCGGCCGGGCCGGCCGTCCGCGGCCCGGCGAGCCTGGCCGGCGAACGCCTCCATCAGCGCGCTCCCGGCGTCGTCGGGCACCGCCGGCCACCATTCGAGCGGGCCGAACAGCACCGACCCGAGCGAGAGGAGCGCCGGCCACCGGTTGTGCTCGGGCGCGTCCAGGAGCACGACGCGGCCCTCGTCGGAATCGGCCTGCCGGGGCGGCCGCAGCCGTACGTCAACCATTGCGGCCATGTCGTCGGTCATCGCGCACAGCAGCCGCCAGCAGTCATCGCTGACCGGGTGCCCGGCGGCTTGCGCCTCCGCCGCGGCGAAGAAGCCGAGCTCGGCCACGAACCCGTGGTAGTCAGAGGCCAGCTCGCGGTTGATCCCGGACGGGAAGGTGTTGTGCCGCAGCGACCGCTCCAGCAGCGAGGCCGACCGGCGGCGCCATCGGGTGCTCTCGGGGAACCACGGGAACGCGCAGCTGGCCGCCAGCAGTCCCGCGGCCTCGGCGATCAGGTGGTTGTTGGCCGATGAGCCCCGGCTCTCGAACGTGGCGAGGTACTCCTGGTGCCAGCGGATCTGGCGCAGCGCGAGGTCGTTGCCCTCGAACAGGTCCGCGGCCCCGGCCCACCCGTCCAGCAGGCGCCTGATCCAGGCGAAGTTCATCAGGCGGATGCCCAGCTCGATCCCGCTCGTCCAGTTGACGCCGGACAGCAACGGGTTCGCCGCCCACCAGTCGCGCAACTGCCCGTCGACGCGCAGGGCGTAGGCGTCGTCGCCGGTCAGGTACCAGGCGACGGCCAGCAGCGTCAGGTGCTGGAGCCGGCTAACCTCCCAGACCTGCTTGACGTTGCCGACCGCTGACTCGTCGCGGTGGTTGACGCTGAAGGCGTAGGTTCCCGGGTCAGATCGCTGGCCAGTGGCCGGGCAGCGGAACCAGTCCGGGTCCTTCATGTCCGTGCGGGTGACGCCTAGCATCGTCCACTCGCCAGCCATGATCTTGTCCGCGTCCGCGATGATCGCCGCCTTGGCCTGCGCGGGCACCCGCGCCGCGGCCTCGGCGGCGAGGGCGGGGCTGAATTTCCGCTCGGCCCGGGGCCGGATGCCCTTGCCATCGAGCGGCGGCAGGCCGGCCACCTGGCCGGGCGGGACCTGCCGGGCCGCCCAGGCCCGCCGGACCGCCTGCTCGCGGAATCGCCAGATGACCTCGCCTGGTGACATCCGGCTAACCCTGCGTATGTACCAGCCGAGCTTCGAGGGGGTCGCCTCAGTGCTCATGCACGCTCCGGCTTACCGCTGAGGAGGCTCTCGCCCACCGCGACGGTGGCCCGGGTCACCGCGAGGAGCGCGTCAGCGGCGATCGGCATCGGGGCGCCGGTGCGCACCGCCTCGACGAACTGCTCCATCTCGGTGCGCTGTCCCTTGTCCTGGCCGCCGCGGGCCTTGCTGGTGGCCTTGCCGCGCCCGGACCACACGGTCGCCGTCTTGAAGTTGTCCAGCAGGGCGTTGCGGCCGCCGCCGGTGGCGTCCATGGTCTCCTTCGGGTACCGGCTGTTGCCACCGGTGAGGTAGGCGATCGTGCCGGAGGCGCCGTTGGCGAACCGGATCGTCACCTGCACGTCCCCGTTCTCGGGGCCGCGGACGGCGTAGGCCTCTTCGGGAAGGCTGTCTGCCCACCAGGTCAGGGTGTCGATGAAGTGACCGCCCTCCCCGACGAACCGCGACCCCTCCGCGCTCTCGTTGAGGTACCAGCTGTCGGCGGCCAGCTTCCCGGCGTTGACGAGGTAGCGGCTGTTGGAGGTGGCGGCCGACCCGCCGAATTCCTTGCGCATCGCCGTCAGCAGCGGCGCGAACCGCCGGTTGAATCCGACCATCAGCCGGTCGTTGCCGGTCTTGGTGATCGCCTCGGCGACCGCGTCGGCTTCCAGGCGGGTCAGGGCCAGGGGCTTTTCGACGAACACCGCCTTGCCGGTTTCCAGCGCCCGGCAGACCAGCTTGGCGTGCGTCGCGTGCCTGGTCACGATGAAGATCGCGTCCAGGCTCTCGTCGTCGAAGATCGCGTCGGAGTCGGTCGAGGCGGTGGTGAACCCGAACTTCTTCTGCGCGTTCACCGCCGACAGCGACTTGGTCGTCGCCACGTGCGCGAGGCTGGCCGGGCCGATCCTCGCCAGGTGCGGCAGCAGCATCGAGGACGCGTAGTTGCCCGCGCCGATGAAGCCGATCCGGGCCTCGGACTTGCGGCCCTTGCCCTTCGCCTTGGCGGGACCCGGCTTCCCGTCCGCCGCCACCTTGCTCGTGGCGGGCTTGGGCGCGTCCCCGGCGGGCTGCTCGTATTCCAGCAGCACGCCGACGGCCTTGAGCGTGCCCTCCTTGAGGTCGCCATAGACCTTGGCCGCCTCCGCGAACGGGAAGACGCCGTCGATGAGGCTGGCGACCTCCAGGGAGTTGCGCGCCAGCAGTTCCAGGAAGGACTCCAGGTTGCGCCGCTCGGTCCACCGAACGTACCCCACCGGGTAGTCGACGCCCTCAAGCTCGTAACGGTCGTCGTAGCGGCCCGGCCCGTAGGAGCGGGAGAACCGGACGTCGAGCTCCTTCTCGTAGTAGGCGTTCCACGGCAGGTCCAGCTTCATCTTGCCGATGTCGACGACTCGCCCGCGGTCGCGGGCGAGCTTCACGGCCAGCTCGACCGGGCCGTTGGTGTGCCCGCCGGCGGCGAGGAAGACGTGGTCGGCACCCCGGCCGCTGGTGATCGCGGCCAGCCCGCTGGCCAGGGTGTCGGGGTCATCGGGGGAACCCGCCAGGGCGGCTCCGGCCTTCTCGGCGAGGCGGCAGCGGGCCTCGACGGGGTCAACGCCAACCGCCTGCACGCCCGCGGCGACCAGGAGCCGGACCACCAGCTGGCCGATCAGGCCCAGGCCGATGACAACGGCGGTCTCGCCGAGCTGCACCTCCCCGCGCCGGACGCCGTGCATGGCGATCGACGCCACGGTCGCGAACGCGGCGTGCTCGGGGGCGACGCCATCCGGGACGGCCGCGCACAAGTTGACCGGGACCCAGTTGTACTCGGCGTGCAGCGCCTGCTCGTTCCCGGCGCAGGCGACCAGCTGCCCGACCTTGAACTCCTCCGCGCCCGGACCCACATCGGTGACGACGCCGCACAGCGAGTACCCAAGCGGGGTGTAGGAGTCAAGCTTGTTCATCACCTTCTTGTAGGTGGTGACCATCCCTTGCTGCTGCACCTGGTCCAAGACCTTGCGGACCTGATCCGGCCGGGCCCGGGCCATGCCGACCATCGACATGCTAGCCTCGGACACCTTCATCATCTCGGTGCCGGTCGAGATCAGGGAAAACAGCGACCGCACCAGGACGCCACCGGGACGGCAGGTCGGGGCGGGCACGTCAAGGACGGCCAGCTCACCCGACTTGTAGTTCTGCGCAATCTGCTTCATGTTGCGATCCTTAGGCAATCAGTAAGCCAACAACATCTGATAGTCACGCGCCGACGCCGGCGGCGCGCACCTGGCGGTACCACAGCTCCATCGACAGCAGCTGCCAGATTTGCTTGGCGTAGTCTTCCCGGCCGGCCTGCTCATCGGCGATCAGCCGGCGAACCTGTTCCTTGCGGAGCATCCCGAGCTGCGTCAGCTCGCCCCCCACGAGTACGTCGTTGATCAGCTCCCGCAGGTCGTTGCGGACCCAGGCGCGCAGCGGGGCACCGAAGGAAGCCTTCGGCCGGTGCACGATCTCGTTCGGCAGCCAGTTCTGCGCGGCGTCCTTGAGCGCGGCCTTGGCCGTCTTGCCACGGATCTTGTCGCTGCCCTTGATCGAGAACGCGGCCTGGGCGACGATCAGGTCCACGAACGGGGTGCGCACCTCCACGGACGCGGCCATGCTGGCCCGGTCCGTGTACGTAAGGTTGAGCCCGGCCATGAAGAGGCGGGTGTCAGCCAGGCACATCCGGTTGATCTCGTCATCAAGCTCGTTGTCATTGTAAATGGCCGCGTGCTCGTCGATGACGCTGCTGACGCTGGTCGCCAGGTCGGGCCCGACCAGCGTGGTCAGGTCGGCGGGGTCGTACAGGGTGTAGCTGCGCCGGAAGCGGGCCTCCTCGGGCAGCTCCGCGAACGTCATGAACCGCTTGGCCCAGCGCGGGTAGCGCAACCCCCGGTTCCCGATGGAGACGGGCATCGCGCCGACGGCCATCCGGGCCGGCCAGCGGACCGCCCCCGGCAGCCGGTGGTACCGGCTCGCCATCAGGCAGGCCAGGTGCTTGCGGTACCCGCCGAACAGCTCGTCGGCGCCCATCCCCGACAACATCACCTTGACGCCCCGCTCACGGGCCGCCTGGCACATCAGGTAGGTGTTGATCGCCGCCGGGTCGCCGATCGGCTCGTCGAGGAAGTCGACCATCTTCGGGAGCATGTCGACGATGTCCGGGGAGATCTCGATCTCGTGCAGTTCGATGCCGAACTGCCGGGCGACCTTGCGCGCGTAGATCGCGTCGTCGGGCATCGCCTCGAGCTTTTGGTCCTCGGGCCGGAACGTGATCGTGTAGGCGTCAACGCTGGCGGCCTGCTGGTGGGCGAGCACGGTGATGATGCTGGAGTCCAGGCCGCCGGACAGGAAGCTGGCTACCGGCACATCGGCGATCAGGTGCGCCGTCACCGATTCCTCGATGATCGACTTGAGGTCGGCGGCCGGGCCTTCGCCTGCGTCCCGCGCGATGTCCTGCACGCGCCAGTAATGGTGTTCCTCGTGGCTGCCGTCGGGGCGAAAGCGCGCCCAGCTGCCCGCGGGCAGCTTCCGCACGCCCTGGATGGAGCAACGCTGCTCCGGCACCCAGTAATAGAGCATCGACGCGACCATGGCGCCCGGCTCGATCTTCAGCTCCGGGCCCACGGCGGCCAGCAGCGCCTTGAGCTCGGAGGCGAATACGATCCCCGCGCCCCGGCGCAGGTAGAGCAGGGGCTTGATGCCCAGCGGGTCGCGAGCCAGCGCCAGCTCGCCGGTGGCGGTGTCGGCGATGGCGAACGCGAACATGCCGCGGAACCGCTTCAGCGCGCCCGGCCCCCAGTGCCGCCACGCCTCGAGCACGACCTCGGTGTCCGAGCTGGTGGTGAAGGAGACGCCCTGCTTCTCCAGCTCGGCGCGGAGCTCCCGGTAGTTGTAGAGCTCACCGTTGTAGCTAAGCGTGAGGCCGCCCTTGATGAAGGGCTGGTTGGCCGACGTGGACAAGTCGATGATCGACAGCCGCCGCTGGCCGAGATGCACGCAGGTCCGCTCGTCCTCGTGGCTCCAGATGGCACCGGAATCGGGGCCGCGGTGCGCGATCCGCTCGGTCATGACGTCGGTCAGCTTGTGGCCGTCGGGCTGCTGGTAGCAGCCGGCGATCCCGCACATGCTCTACTTCCCCCTCGCCTGCGGCGCTGTGTTTCCGGCCGACACTGTGCTAGCCACGCCCGCCGGTGGTGCGAGGCGCGCGTAGACGCCTACATAGGCCTTTTCCTGGTGCGGCCAGGCCAGCTCGTCTTCCACGCGGGCGCGGCCGAGCTTGCTCATGCGCGTCCGCTCCGCCTCGTCGTCGGCGAGGTCCACGATCGCCCGGGCGTAGTTCCTGACGTCTTGCTCGGAGTCCCCGGCCGGCTTGACGTAGACGGCCGCGTCGCCCGCCGAGACCCTGGTCTCCCGCAGGTCGAACGCCACCACCGGCAGCTCGAACGACATGTACTCCATGGTCTTGTTCATGGTCGACACGTCGTTGAGCGGGTTCATCGGGTCCGGTGACAGGCCGATGCCAGCGGTGGACATGACCTTCTTGACCAGCTCATCGGGTGCCCGGCCGGTGAACTCCACGTGCCCGTTCAGCTTGAGCTGATCGCGCAGCGCCACCAGCTCGTCATAGCAGTCGCCCTTGCCGATGAGCGTGAAGGCGATGTCCTCGCGTCCCATCTCGTGCACGATGACATTCGCCGCCCGGACCACGATGTCCACGCCGTCTTGCGGCCCCATGACGCCGATGTAGGCGGCCAGGTGCTCGCGCCCGCGCCGCTGAGCCTCGTCCGGCTCACCGCGCTGGAGCTTGGCGGGATCAGGGCCGGTGCGGACGACTGTAACGTCCGCCGGGTCCTTGCCGCTTCTGTCTATGGCGATCTGGCGATAGGAGTCGTTTGTGGAGATCACGTGGTCGGCGCTGCGGTGCGTCCGGCGCTCCAGGAACCGCAGGCCCCGGTACGGCAGCGACGCGCCGGCGTCGGGGAACCGGGACTGGAACAGCTCGGGGGACAGGTCGTGGTGGTCGAACACGAACTTGGTCCGCTCGACTGCCTTGAACGCCATGGCCAGCGGCCAGAAGATGTCTGGCGGGTTGCACGCCTGGATGACCGAGAACCGCCCGCGCGCCAGCCCGCCCCGGGCCCGGGCCCGGAGGGTCTTCCAGGAGGTGGCGGCGAACGAGTACGCGTATTCAGCGACGAAGCTGAGCTTGGACCCGCCCGGCGCGTACGGCCGGTACTTGTACAGCTCGACCCCGTCGATGACCTGGAAGGCCGGGTCTTCCCTGCCCTTGGGGCAGACCACGGCGACCCGGTAGCCCGCACGGATGAGGGCCTGGCATTCAAGCCACACCCGCCGGTCGAAGGGGACTGGCAGGTTCTGGACGATGATCAGGACCCGTTTCACCCGCCGGGTCACCTCCCTGGGATAAGGCGCGAGATCCACCGCGGTCGGCGCGGGTCCTCCAGCGTACGCAAGCTCCGGCTCCGCTCTTGACGAACCTGGCCGTACCGCTATAAGAGCGGCGCCCCGGTTCCGGTGATACTGCAGACTCGGTTTGGTTAGCCATCCTCCGCCAAACTGTTACAAAGGCTGGGCCCGGAGGGTGTATCACCACATGCCGTTGCCGGTTCTACTGACATGCGGGTCAGCGATAGCCGCTGGGCCGGTTACCGTGTACAGGGGCGCCGTGTATCAGGGGCGTGGCGCGCCATGAAAGAGGCCCAAACACAGCCCAGGGGGGTTCTGCATGAGAGTGCTGGTTGCGGGCGATCGCGGCTACATAGGAGCCGTCCTCGTCCCGTTCCTGCGCGCGGCCGGCCACGAGGTCGACGGGCTCGATCTCGGCCTGTACGAGGGCTGTGACCTCGGGCCGGCGCTGCCAGGCACCGGCTCCTACCCCTCACGGGACATGCGCGACGTGACCACCGCAGAGCTTTCCGGCTACGACGCCGTCGTGTGCCTGGCGGCGCTGTCGAACGACCCGGTCGGCGACTTGAACGAGGCGGCCACCTACTCGGTGAACCTCGACGGCACCCTGCACCTGGCCGAGGCCGCCAAGGCCGCCGGGGTCGAGCGGTTCCTGTTCTCCTCTTCCTGCAGCCTGTACGGCGCGGCCAAGGACTCGGCCGCCGTCGCCGAGGACGCCGAGATGTTCCCCGTCACCGCCTACGGCCGGACCAAGGTGGACGCCGAGCGCGGACTGGCCTTGCTCGCCGACGATAACTTCAGCCCCGTCTACCTGCGCAACGCGACGGCCTACGGCGCCTCCACCCGGCTACGGCTGGACATCGTCGTGAACAACCTCACCGCGATCGCGGTGACGACCGGCAAGGTGCACCTGCAAAGCGACGGCACCCCCTGGCGCCCGCTGGTCCACATCGAAGACATCAGCCGTGCCTTCGCGGCGGTGCTCAGCGCCCCCCGCGCGGTCATCCACGACCAGGCCTTCAACATCGGCCGCAATGAGGACAACGTGCAGATCCGCGAGGTAGCCGAGATGGTCCGCGAGGCCGTCCCCGGCTCCGAGCTGACCTTCGCCGAGGGCGCCGGGCCGGACCTGCGCAACTACCGGGCGGACTTCGCCAAGCTCTACGACACGTTCCCCGACCTGAAGATGAGGTGGACCGTCCGCGAGGGGATCGCCGAGCTACTCCAGGCCTATCGCCAGCACGGGCTGACCTACGACGACTTCACCTCCTCGCGGTTCACCCGGCTGCGCCGGGTGCGGGAGCTGCTCGATGCCGGGGCGCTCGACGAGGAACTGCGCCGCCAGGGTGACGCGTCGCTCGTGAGGCAGCAATCCTGACGTGACCGGGGCTGACCACGTTGTCACCGCCGCCCCCCAGGCCGCAGCGGGCCGGGGGGTACTCGCCGCGCGCGCCCGGTCACTGCCGATCGGGCGGCTGATCCGCCAGGTCGCCCAGCGGTTCACGTGGGGCCTGGCCGACCAGGCGGTATCGAGCCTGACCAACGCGGCGGTGAGCCTGTACATCGCCCGGGCGCTCGGTGCCGCCCAGTTTGGCGCGTTCAGCCTCGCCTACGTGACCTACTCATTCGCCCTGACCGCCTCGCGCGGCCTGGCGACCGACCCGCTGCTCGTCCGGTACAGCAGTGTCGAGGTCAAGGCGTGGAAGCGCGCCGTCGCCGCCTCGACGGGCACCGCCACCGTGATGGGCCTGATCACCGGGACCGTCTCGCTCATGATCGGCGCGGCGACCAGCGGCACGACGCGGCTGGCGTTCATCGCGCTGGGGCTGACGCTGCCTGGCCTGCTGTTGCAAGACGCCTGGCGGTACTCCTTCTTCGCCCTCGGCAAGGGCGGGCGGGCGTTCGCGAACGACGCCGTGTGGGCGCTGACCCTCCTCGTCGGGCTGCTCGCGCTCAAGGTCACCCACCACCAGACGGTGTTCTGGTACGTCCTGACCTGGGGAGTTACCGGCTGCATCGGCGGCCTGGTCGGCCCGCTGCAGGCGAAGGTCACCCCCCGGCTCATCGGGGTCGCCGAGTGGGTGCACATCACCCGCGACCTCGGCCCGCGGTACCTGATGGAGAACACCGCCAACAGCGGGTCCGCGCAGCTGCGCATCTACTTCCTCGGCTTCGTCACTGGCTTGACCGCGGTCGGCTACGTGCAAGAGGGCAGCCTGCTCATGGGGCCGTTCTTCGTCATCTTCATGGGCATCTCCCTGGTCACCGTGCCGGAGGCGGCTCGCACCCTCAAGCGGTCGCCCGCCCACCTGAAGCGCTACTGCGTGCTGGTCGGCGCGGCGCTGTGCCTGCTGGCGCTGTCGTGGGGCGTGCTGCTGATGATCGCGCTGCCGCATGGCCTGGGCTCCCTGCTGCTGAAGGGGAACAACTGGCAGCCGGTGTACGGGCTGGTGCCCGCGATGGTCATCTCGATGATGGGCGCCTGCGCGATCGCCGGCGCCACCGCCGGCCTGCGCGCCCTCGGCGCGGCCAAGCGCAGCCTCCGCTCGATGCTCGTGTCCTCGGCCATCTACGTGGTCTTGGCGGTGATCGGCGCCTCGCTCGACGGTGCCCGGGGCACCACCGCCGGGACCGCCGTGGCCACCTGGCTCGGCGCGGTGATGTGGTGGTGGCAGCTGCGACTGGGGCTGCGCGACTACGTGGAGGCCGCCGCCCAGCGGGCCAGCGCGCGGCGGGTCAGCGGCAACGGCCGGCACCGCGCCCCGGGCCTGCGGCCCCCGGCCGCGACGGCGCCGCAGGCCGCCCCCCGGGGCATTAGCCGAGACCCGGGTCCCCTGAGCCCAGTCTCCATGAACGGGACCCCCCGAAGCGCCGCCCCCGTGCACCCCTCCCGCACCACCCCCCGCTCAGACTGACCAACCCGCGCACATAAGGAAGGACACCAGCGACATGAGCACTGCTCCCCGGCTGAGCGTCGGGCTTCCGGTCTATAACTCATCGAGTTATGTGGCCGAGTCCATCGAGGCTCTGCTCGGCCAGAGCTTTGATGATTTCGAGCTGATCATCTCCGACAACGCGTCGACGGACGACACGGGGGACATCTGCCAGCGGTATGCCAGGCAGGATTCGCGGATCCGCTACTTCCGGCAGCCGAGGAACGTGGGGCTGGCGCCCAACCACAACTTCTGCGTTGAGCAGGCCCGGGCCGAGCTTTTCAAGTGGGGCGCGGGCGACGACCTGTACCACCGTGACCTGCTGCTGCGCTGCGTTGAGGTGCTTGACGAGCGGCCCGAGGTAGTGCTTGCCCACTCCTACACGGCGATTATCGACGGGACCGGCCAGGTCTGCCAGGCCAACGAGTACCCGCTGGCCACGTCCGCCGCGTACGCGCCCGAGCGGTTCCGCAGCCTGCTCAACGACAGCGGAGGCGACGATGACGGGGGCGTCATCCGCACGAAGGTGCTGCTGCGGACGGCGATGAAGGAGAGTTACCACCACGCCGACCGGACGATCATCGCCGAGCTCGCCCTGCACGGGCCGTTCTACCAGGTACCGGACTGGATGTACTTCCGCCGGGACCACCCCGGGCGGGCCGAGCGCTCCCACCCCAGCGTCCGCGCGCGGTGCGCCAACATGGACCCGCGGCGCGGCAACCGGTGGCTAAACCCGGCCCCGCGGCTGTTCGCCGAGTACATCTACGCCTACATCCGCATGATCCGAAACGCCCCGCTGACCCCCCAGGAGCGCAAGGAGTGCTACGGGCACCTCGCGGCCTGGATATCCCGGAGGTCCAAGCCACATCACCCGGTGACCTATGACTTCCCCCTCGCCAAGGACCAGCCGGTCATCGACGTTGACGCGGTGGTTCCTGGCCGGGGGGTACGGGGGGTAGTCCCCCCGGGGGAAGGCAGCCGGGGGGTACAGGGGGATATCCCGTTCGTCCCCCCGGGCGAGAGCAGCCGGGGAGGCAGCCGGGCGAGGGCGTCATGAGCCACCGCGCTCCCCGGGTTGGCCTGTTCGGCCTCCTGGGCTCGGGCAACATCGGCAATGACGCCTCCACCGAGGCGCTCATGGCCTACCTGCGCGCCGATCACCCCGACGCGGAGATCGACGCGATGTGCATGGGCTGGGCGCAGATGCGCGAGCGGTACGGCATCGAGGCCATCCCGTTCCAGTGGCAGCAGACGCACCAGCGGCCCGGCCAGGGCGGGGCCGTCATGAAGGCGCTCGGCAAGGTCATCGACGTCGTCCGCACCGCCGCCTGGGTTCGCAGGCACGACGTCATCATCATCCCCGGCATGGGGATCATGGACGCGGCCCTGCCGATTAACCCGTGGGGCGTGCCCTATGCCTTGTACCTGCTCGCGCTGACCGGGGTGCTCTTCGGGACGAAGGTGGCCCTGGTTAGCGCCGGGGCCTCCCCGGCCCGGAACCGGGCGACCCGGTGGCTGTATGTCAACGCGGCGCGCATGGCCTCCTACCGGTCGTTCCGCGACCCTGCCTCGCGCGAGGCACTGCGCGGCCAGGGCCTCGACACCACGGCCGACGAGGTCTACCCGGACCTGGTGTTCAGTGCCCCGCTGCTGCCGCCGGCGGCCGTGGACCCGGACCTGGTCGGCATTGGCGTGATGACCTACGCCGGGAACAACGAGGACCGCGGCGCGGGCCGGGCCGAGATCTACGCGGCCTACACCACGGCGATGACCGAGTTCATCACGTGGCTGCTCGACAACGGCCGCAGCGTGCGGGTGTTCGTCGGGGATGAGGTCGATCAGGTTACCGCGGACAAGATCGTCGCGGACGTGCGGCGGCAGCGGCCCGACGTGGATCCCGCGCGGCTCACTGGTCACCCGGTGAGGACGGCCGCGGAAGTGCTCCGGGTCATGGAGCCGGTCGCGACCGTGGTGGCGACGCGATTCCACAACATCGTCTTCTCGCTCATGTTCTGCAAGCCCACCATCTCGATCGGGTACTCGCCCAAGAATGACTCCGTGATGCTGGACATGGGGCTCAGCGAGTACTGCCAGCGTGCCCGCTCGATCGACGTCGAACTGCTCAAGACCCAGTTCACCAAGGCCGAGAGCCACCGGGCCGAGATCACCGAGGACCTGCGGCGGCTCAACGCCGAGCAGACCCGCAGCGCCAGGCAGCAGTTCGCCAAGCTGTCCCGGTTGCTCCTGACCAGGTAAGGACGAATGAGGGTGCCCCGGGCCATCCGGCCCGGGGCACCCTCATTCCAGGCTCTCGAAAAGTTTCAGGATATTACCATCTTGGTGCAGTCGAACGCCTCCGCGTAGCGCGAGCGGCACTCCATCCCGCGCAGCCGCGCCAGCGCGAGGAAGGTCTCCTCGCCCCACCAGTCGCGGCCGTGCTGGGACGGGTAGCACTTGTCGAGCAGCTCGCACTTGCGCCGGGCGACGTCGTCGCTGATCGGGAAGTACACGTTGGGCCGGCCTAGGTCCCCGTCCCACTTCGGGATCTCGTAACTGAGCAGGACCTGGTTCCGGAATGCGGTGGAGATGAGCGATCCGAGGGTCCGGTGGTCTTGGTGCGCGTCGGCTGGGGACGGCGCCAGGATGACATCCGGCGTGAACGACCGGGCGACGTCCTCCAAGACCTCCTTCACCTGCCCGTAGACGGCGGGCAGCCGCCCGTCGGGCAGGTCGTGGAGGTCAATTGTCAGGTCCGCGCCGGGGGAGAAGGCCCGGGCCGCCGCCCGCGCCTCGGCCTGCCGGGCCGGCACCCCGGTGAGTACCACGTACCGGACGAGCAGGCCCGGATGGCGCTCGGCGAGGGTGAGCAGCGTCCCGCCCGCCGCGATCTCGATATCGTCGGGGTGAGCGCCAAGCGCGAGCACCGACAGCGGCGCACTCCCGGGCGGCCGGATCGGCAGGCTGATCACTGACCGGCCTGCGAGGCCGCGGGCCGCCCGGATCGCTCCGGGTCCCAGATCATCCACGGGCAGTTGCCGCGGTAGTACATCTCCTCCATCTGGGCGCGCTCCTTGACCGTGTCGGCCGGCGACCAGTAGCCCTTATAGGGGTAGGCGATGGCCTTCCGCTGCGGGACCAGGCGCCGCATGATGGCATCCTCGACCAGGTCCTCGCCCTCGTCCAGGTAGTCGAAGATCTCCGGGCGGAGCACGAAGTAGCCGCCGTTCTCCCACTGCAGCAGGTCGCGCACCGGGGTGACCCCGGTGATGAGGCCTGCCTCGCTGACCTCGACGACGTGGTGCGAGGACTGCGGCTGCACCGCGATCAGGCTCACCACCGCGTCGCTGGCCTCCAAGCGGGAGATCATGTCCGGCAGCGGCGCGTTGGTGAAGACGTCGGCGTAATTCGCCAGGAACATCTCCTCGTCCTCCACGAACCGCTTGACCCGGCGCAGCCGCTCGCCGATGGCCGAGTGCAGCCCGGTGTCGACGAAAGTGATCTTCCAGTCGGAGATGTCCGTCTTGAACAGCTCGACCTGGCCGTCGCCGTTCAGGACGAAGTCGTTGGACCGCGTCTCGTCATACGACAAGAAGAAGTCCTTGACGGCCGCGGCGCCGTACCCCAGGCACAGGATGAACTCGGTGTGCCCGTAGTGCGCGTAGTACCGCATGACGTGCCACATCAGCGGCCGGTCGCCGATCATCGCCATCGGCTTCGGGGCGTTCGTCACCCCATCCCGCATGCGCATGCCGAACCCACCGCAGAACAGCACTACCTTCATTGGCCCACTCTCCCCTCAGGAGGAACCTGATGATCCGGATGTCGCGCTGACGATGTCGAGCGCGGGGATCGGGAACACTAGCCGCCCGCCCCAGGATCGCACGTACTCAAGCTGCTGGCTGATCTCCTCGCGCAGGTTCCACGGCAGCACGAGGACGTAGTCCGGCTGGGTCTCGGCTAGCTTTTCCGGCGCGTAGATCGGGATGTGCGTGCCGGGAAGGAACATGCCCTGCTTGTGCGGCGACCGGTCGACGGTGTAGCTGAGCAGGTCAGCCCGGATCCCGCAGTGGTTCAGCAGCGTGTTGCCCTTGCCGGGGGCACCGTAGCCGGCCACCGTCTTGCCCTCGGCCGCGGCGCCGATGAGGAATGTGAGCAGGTCGCTCTTGATCTTGAGCACGTCGACGGCGAATCCCGCGTGCCCCTCCACGGTGTGCAGGCCTGCGGCTTCCTCAAGGTCAAGGAGCGCCTTGACCCGGGCCGACGGCTCGCCGGCGGTCTCGGCGGGGCTGGCGAAGACCCGCAGCGAGCCGCCGTGGGTGGACAGCTCCTCGACGTCCACGACGGTCAGCCCGGCCGTCTGGAGCGCGCGGGAGGAGGTGAGCAGTGACAGGTACTGGAAGTGCTCGTGGTAGATCGTATCGTACTGGCGGCGCTCCATCAGCCGCAGCAGGTGCGGGAACTCCAGGGTCACCACGCCGGTGTCCTTCACCAGGGCCCGCAGCCCGGCCGCGAACCCGCGGATGTCCGGGACATGGGCGAACACGTTGTTGCCGGCCACTAGGTCGGCCCGGCCGTACTCGGCGGCGATCTCCGCGCCGGTGTCCGGGCCGAGGAACTTGACTACCGACCGGATGCCCTTGGCGATGGCCGCCTCGGCGACGTTCCCGGCTGGCTCGACCCCGAGGACCGGGATGCCCGCCGCGTGGAAGTGCTGGAGCAGGTAGCCGTCGTTGCTGGCGACCTCGGTCACCAGGCTGTCGGCGCCCAGGCCAAGCTTCGCGGTCATCTCGTCGGCGTACCGCTTGGCGTGCGCGACCCAGGAAGTCGAGTACGACGAGAAATACGCGTAGTCCGAAAAAATGTGCTCGCCGGAAACATAGGCGGGCAACTGAACGAGCAGGCATTCGTCGCACAGCAGCACGTGCAGCGGATAGAAGATCTCAGGTGCGTCGATGGCGTCCGCCGCGAGATAACTCTCGCACAGCGGCGACATCCCAAGATCCACGAATGAGCGCGTGAGCTCCGCGCCGCACAGGCGGCACGCATGTCCTGACGACATGTCCCCCCAAAAACTCCGGTGCTGGTGAGGCTGCTGCTACCAGCGGTAACGGTGTTGAACAATGCTACTCATGGGAGCGTCAAACAAATCCCGTTGATACAGTTGGATTGCAGGGATTTCCTCTTTCACGAGCGTTACAGGGGGCGAAGACGCGGATGACGGAACATGAGTGCCGGGCCTGCCGTCGGCAGGATGGCCACATCGTACTCGACCTGGACGACCAGCCAGCCTGTGACTACTTCCCGACATATGACGACTCAGGCCCGGATCCGGTTTACCCCTTGCAAATGTGGCTCTGCGCGCACTGCGGGCTGGCTCAGCTGCTGGAGGACCCGACGACCCCGGAGGAGCCCAAGGGGGCCGAGCCCGCGGCGCTCGTCGCCCAGGCGGCGGACGCCGTGGCCCGGGTCACGGCCGCCGGCCTGCTCCCGGCCGGGGCGCGAGTCGCCGAGTACGGCAGCCCGCACGGCGGCTCCTGGCTGGACAACCTCGCGGGGCAGGGGCTCAAGCCGGTTGACGACGGCGGCGAGGCCGACGTCATCTTGGACTGCTTCGGGATGATGCACGCGGCCGACCAGGCGGCGGCGCTCGCCGAGCGCGCCGGGCGGCTCGCCCCCGGCGGGGTTCTGCTGCTGCAGTTCCACTCCATCGAGACGATCCTGCGCACCGGCCAGTGGAACGCGCTTCGGCACGGGCACTTCGCGTACTACTCGGCGACCGCGCTCGCCGCGATGATGGACTCCCTCGCCGCCACCAGCAGGGCTCGCCTCAGCCCGCGCACCGCGTGGCTGTTCGACCTTTACGGGGGCACTGTCTTGCTGGCCGTGCAGCGCGATGGCGAGGGCCGCGCGGCCGATGGCACCATCACGGCCCTGCGCGACGGCGAGGAGCGCGCCGGGGTCACCCGTCCGGCCGCCTACGAGCGCCTGCAGCGGGACGTCCGCGCGCGGGCCGAGGCGCTGCACGGCTGGCTGGCCGAGATGAAAGCTTCAGGAAAGAGCGTCGTCGGCTACGGTGCCGCCTCCCGGGCGGTCGCCTTGCTGCGCACCGCGGGTGTTGACGCGGACCTGCTCCCGGCGGTGGCCGACGCCTCCCCCGGCAAGGCGGGGACGCGGATGCCCGGGACCCGGATCCCGGTCATCACCCCGGCCGCGCTGGTGGACCGGGCGCCGGACGCGGTCGCGCTGTTCGTGTCGGACCTGCTGGCTGAGGTCCGCGCGGCCTACCCGCAGGTCGAGGCGGCCGGTGGCCAGTGGGTGGACGCCGACGCCCTCGGCATCGACCGGTAAACCGAGACTCCCGGCCGGCTGGCCCCTGGGGAGGCCAGCCGGCCGGGAGTCGGCTGCTTAGGACCGCGCTGGGGCTTAATGCCTAGCTGGCTTCCAGCAGGGTGCGCAGCCGGGCCAGGCATCGGCCCCGGGTGGGGCCGATGCTGCCAACTGGCAGCCCGAGCTCGTCCGATATCTCGGCGTAGGACACTGGCGGGTCCGCCATCAGCATCTCCATCAGGCGCTGCCAGCGGTG
This sequence comes from Streptosporangiaceae bacterium, assembly GCA_025934375.1. Classification (GTDB taxonomy): domain Bacteria; phylum Actinomycetota; class Actinomycetes; order Streptosporangiales; family Streptosporangiaceae; genus Trebonia. The sequence goes on from JAICYD010000004.1 coordinate 32,313, forward strand.
CGGCAGGTGCGCCACCGCCTCGCGCACGACCTCGGCGCGCTCAGCCGCCAGCAGGCCCTCGTCGATCGCCGGCTCTCCCTCGGCGGGCCCGTCGAAGGACTGGTCCTCATGCACGAGCACCAGGCGCTTGCGCGCGGCCAGGGAGCGCAGGCACTCGTTGCGCGCGGTGGCCGCCAGCCAGGATCCGACCCGCTCCGGGTGCTCGATCCGGTCGATGTGCTCGATCAGGCGCATCCACGTCGTCTGCGCGACGTCAGCCGCGTCGCTTTCCAGGAGCTTGAACTCACGGGTAATCGACCAGATGAGCCTGGCGTACTGATCGACCAGCCGCTCCCAGGCACGCTTGTCCCCGGTGGCGGCCCGCCGCACGAGCCGGGCCATGTCCAGGCTCGCCACATCGTTTCCGACGGCGTCCAGGCCGCCGCAGGCGTTAGTAAGCACCAGAGCCCCGCAAGATCACGGAGACGGTCTTCCAGAGGATCTGCAGGTCAAGGGCGAACGACCAGTTCTCGACGTAGCGCAGGTCCAGCCGGACCGACTCCTCCCACGACAGGTCGGAGCGGCCGTTGACCTGCCACATGCCGGTCAGGCCGGGCTTGACCACGAGCCTGCGGCGGACGTGGTCAGCGTACTGGGCCGCCTCGACCGGCAGCGCCGGGCGCGGGCCGACCAGGGACATCTCGCCCTTGACAACGTTGATCAGCTGCGGCAGCTCGTCGACCGAGTACTTGCGCAGCTTCGCGCCGATCGCGGTGATGCGGGGGTCACGGCGCAGCTTGAATAGCACGCCATCGGAGTCGTTAGCCGGCATCAGCTCGGCCAGGCGGGCCTCGGCGTCGACGACCATCGTGCGGAACTTGTAGATCCGGAAGGTCTCGCCGTCCTTGCCAACCCGGGTCTGGGTGAACAGGGCCGGGCCCTTGTCGTTCAGCTTGATCGCGACCGCGAGCACCAGGAACAGCGGGGACAGCATGAGGAGCGCCATGCCCGCCATGCACCGGTCGAATAGCCCCTTGAGCACCTGGCGCGGGCCCGACAGCTGCGGGTGGTCCACGTGCAGCAAGGTCAGCCCGGCGGTCGGCCGCACCGTCGTCCGCGGCCCGGCCACGTCAAGCAGCGCGGGCGCGACGACCAGGTCGGTGCCGGTCTTCTCCAGTTCCCAGGCCAGCTGGCGCAGCATGATGGCGTCGATCTCGGGGCACGACAGCACCGCGACCGCGTCGGCGCCGCTGCGCCGGACCGCGTCCGTCACCTGGTGCACGTTGCCGAAGACGGGCACGCCGGCCACCTTGTCGACGTCGCTGGCCGGGTCGGCCGGGCCGGCCAGGCACGTGGCGACGACGCTCAGCCCGTGGTAGGAGTCCCTGCGCAGCTCGTTGATCAAGTCGGCGACGGCGGGCTCGTGGCCAACGGCCACCACGGTGGACATGCACAACCCGGCGGCCCGCTGCCGGTGCAGCCGCTTGCGCTTGGCGTACCGGATGACCAGGCCCAGGACCGTGACCCCGGGCATCGTGACCAGCAGGTAGAACCGGGACAACTCGGTGTTGACCGCGTAGGACAAGATCGCCAGGAACGCGGTGAGGCTCACCCCGGCGTTGATCACCTTGCGGAACTCATCGGACCCGGTGCCGATGAAGCGCGGATCGTACGCGCCGGCCAGCCGCAGCGCGGCCACCCACATGACCGGGAGCGCCAGGCTGAGCACCGCGTATTCGGGGGTGATATGACCTTGGAAACGTACCCCGAGCGCCAGCGTGGAAGTCACGAAGCCAGTGGCGATATCCGCAAACAGAGCCTGTCTGAGGTAAGCCTTTGTCCACACCGCGAGACGCGATGAGGCCCACCCACCACTTCTGTCACTTGCGGTAACAACGAAATCACTCAAAGTAGACCGCCCGCCCCTTACAGCGCGGCCACCCCGCCGCGCCCCCAGTCTTGAATTCACCAAAGAGCTTTTCCCGTAAGAAAGACGCCCGCCTTGGCCGCGCGGTTGACACGGCCAGCTTCCAAGTTGTTCGTCTCAGATGCTACTAAGGGGCCTCTGAACAGGAGGTATTCCCTGATAACGATGGCATCTCAGGCTTGCCGCAGTTCCCAATCGCGCACCCGCCCCACCAGTCGCCGAGCGGCCGCCCGCAGCTCGGTCTCAGGGTCTAGACCTGCGACGCGAGCCCGCGCGGCCAGCTCCAGCAGCTGGTCACCCAGGCTTTCGTCACTCGCCGGACGATCGCCAGCCGGGAACCCGGCTCGCTCGGCGCGGCGCAGCAGCTGCGCGGCCAGCGACAGCGCGGGCTGGCTGAAGACCACGCCGTCAAAGACCGAGGGGTGCCCGTCCGGGTCCTTCCCGGCCCGCTCGGCCTTCTTGATCTCGTCCCAGTTGCGGTTCACGTCCTCCGCCGAGGAGACCGACACGTCGGCGAAGACGTGCGGGTGCCGCCGCACCAGCTTGGCCACGAGCGTGTCGGCGATGTCGTCTATGTCATACCCGCCGTCTTCGCGGGGCCGCTCGGCCGCGATCCGGGCGTGGAACACCACCTGGAGCAGCACGTCGCCGAGCTCCTCGCGCAGCGCGTGGTCGTCGCCGTTCTCCAGTGCCTCAAGCGCCTCGTACGGCTCCTCAAGCAGGTGCGGCGCCAGCGAGGCGTGCGTTTGCCTCCTGTCCCAGGGACAGGAGGTGCGCAGCGTGTCCATGACCTCGACGACGTCAAGCAGGTGGGCGCCGGGCAGGTCACGCGACCCGTGCATCACCTGGACGTCCAGTCCAGCCCCGACAAGCGCGCCGAGCAATTCCGGGGTGGCGTCGGATCCCGCCGGGGCCAGCCAGACCACTGGGCCGCCGGGATCCGCGGTTGCCGCGCCGGCCAGGAAGCGCGCCAGGGCGGCGTGCTCCGCTGGGTCGCCGCAATAGGCTGGCGCGGCCACCAGCTGCACCGCCACCCCCGCCTCGGCCAGCGACTCGGCCTGCGGATGCTCGGCGCTCGCGAGGACGCGGGCCGCCGCGCTCAGCGCCGCCCACGCCTGCCAGCTCAGCAGCCCGGGGGCGACTCGCGCGCTGGTCAACAAGATGGTCAGGGCAGCGGCCACGTCAGCAGGGCCCCCGTCTCCTAGCCGGCCGTCAGCAGGGCTGCTGGACGGGTGCCGGGGGCGCCGACGACGCCTTCCCGGCCGGGCGAGACAGCGTATCGGTCCCGGCGGTCACCTGGTAGATGCCCTGCCCGCTGCTGGTGTCAACCTGATAGTCCAGCTGCCCGTACTGCGGGTTGACCTGGATGTTGAGCGCTTTGACGGCCCTGCAGCTATCCACGTTGAGCTGGGCGACCACCTTGGCCGCCTCCGCCTGGGTGGTCGGCTGCTTGCCCGCGTTGGCCTTCGCCTCGAGGGCGTTTTGCTGGGTCAGCCACTTGCCGAGCGCCATGCGCTGGTCCGGCGGGACCCCGTTCGCGGCGAGCAGCGCGTTAAGGCCAGGGTAGGTGCCGCCTTGCGACGCGATGGACTGCTGCTCTTGCGCGTTGAACTGATTCAGGGTGGTCTGGATCTGTGCCTGGCTGACCGTGATACCGGCGTCCTGCGCCGCCCGGTCGGTCACGGCGAACCTGACCAGCCAGGTAAGCACGGTCCTGGGCACGTCCGCCGGGGCGACCTGGCTCTTGATGCCGTACTGGGTGAGGCCCTGCTGCACGTTCGCCACCTGAGTGCCAAGCGCCGCGGCGGTGATCCGCTGGTCGCCCACGATCGCCGCCGAGCCCATCTTGACCGTGGAGCACGCGGCCAGCAGCACGCACCCTCCCGCTGTCGCGACGACAGCAGTGGCCACCTTGGCGGCCAGACGAGACTTGACCGCCCGGTACGCTTGCCCCTTCTTCGGGCGGGCACCGGGGGGTACGGGGGGTGGTCCCCCCGGGCGATCACTGCCAGGCACAGGCGATCCCTTCACGAGCATGACTCAACTCTCGGACAGTACCGAACGCACGACCTCCGCGCACCACGCCAGCAGCCCGGTGTCGCGCAGTGGCTCGCCGCCGAAGCCGGCGCCCGACGCGCGGCCGGGGCCGCCCCCGGGCCGGCCACCGACGGCGCCGGACTTCGGGACCGGCACCAACATGGTACGCACGGCCGGCTTGAGTAGCGTCTTGGGGTATAGCCGCTGAAGTCGAACCTGACGGGAGTCGGGCAGCTCAACCGGGGCGAAGCGCACGTGATTGCCCTGCAGCGTGATGTCGGTGAGCCCGGCCCGCCGCGCGGCGAACCGCAGCCGGGCGACCTGCAGCAGCGTCTCCACGGGCGCGGGCAGCGCCCCGTACCGGTCGGTCAGCTCATCGCGGACCGCGCGGACCTGCTCCTCGGAGTCGATCGCGGCGATCGACGTGTACGCCTCCAGCCGCAGCCGCTCGCCAGGCACGTAGTCGTGCGGGATATGCGCGTTGACCGGCAGCTCCACCCGGACCTCGGCGCGCTCGGCGGGCCCGTCGCCCTTCAGCTCGCGTACCGCCTCGCCGATCATCCGAAGGTACAGGTCGAAGCCGACCCCGGCGATGTGCCCGGACTGCTCGCCGCCGAGCAGGTTCCCCGCCCCGCGGATCTCCAGGTCCTTCAGCGCCACGTACATGCCCGCCCCGACCTCGGTGTGCTGGGCGACCGTGGCCAGCCGCTCGTGCGCCGTCTCGGTCAGCGTCTTCTCCGGCGGGTACAGGAAGTAGGCGTAGGCTCGCTCCCGCCCTCGGCCGACCCGGCCGCGCAGCTGGTGCAGCTGCGACAGCCCGGCGGCGTCGGCCCGGTCGACGATCAGCGTGTTGGCGTTGGGGATGTCCAGGCCCGACTCGACGATCGTCGTGGCCACCAGCACGTCGTAGTTGCGCTCCCAGAAGTCGACCATGATCTTCTCCAGCTCATGCTCGTTCATCTGGCCGTGCGCGACCGCGATGCGCGCCTCGGGCACCAGCCCGGCCAGCCCGGCGGCGACCTTGCGGATCGACTGCACCCGGTTGTGCACGAAGAAGACCTGGCCGTCGCGTAGCAGTTCGCGCCGGATCGCGGCGCCGATCTGCTTGTCGTCATACGGGCCGACGAAGGTCAGGACCGGGTGCCGTTCCTCCGGCGGGGTGAGGATCGTGGACATCTCCCGGATCCCGGCCACGCCCATCTCCAGGGTCCGCGGGATCGGCGTGGCCGACATGGCCAGCACGTCGACCTCGGTGCGCAGCCGCTTCAGGTACTCCTTGTGCTCGACGCCGAAGCGCTGTTCCTCATCGATGACCACCAGGCCGAGCCGCTTGAAGCGGGTCTCCGCCGACAGCAGCCGGTGCGTCCCGATGACCACGTCGACAGTGCCCTCGAACAGGCCGCGCTGGGTCTCGGCGACCTCCTTGTCGCTTTGGAACCGCGACATGGCCCGCACGGCGACCGGGAACGGCGCATAGCGCTCGGAGAAGGTATTGAAGTGCTGCTGCGCCAAGATCGTGGTGGGCACGAGGACGGCGACCTGCTTGCCGTCCTGGACCGCCTTGAACGCGGCCCGCACCGCGATCTCGGTCTTGCCGTAGCCGACGTCACCGCAGATCAGCCGGTCCATCGGGACGGGCTTTTCCATGTCCTGCTTGACCTCGTCGATGGCGCCCAGCTGGTCGGGGGTCTCCACGTAGGGGAAGGCGTCCTCGAGCTCGCGCTGCCACGGGGTGTCCGGCCCGAAGGCGTGCCCCGGTGAGGCCATCCGCGCCGAGTACAGCCGGATCAGCTCGGCCGCGATCTCGCGGACCGCCTTGCGGGCCCGGCCCTTGGTCTTGGCCCAGTCCGCCCCGCCCAGGCGGTGCAGCGCGGGCGCCTCGCCGCCGGTGTACCGGGTGACCTCCTCCATCTGGTCGGTCGGCACGTACAGCCGGTCCGGCGGATGTCCGCGCTTGCCGGGGGCGTACTCCAGCACGAGGTACTCGCGGGTAGCCCCGGCGGCGGTCCGGCTCGTCATCTCCAGGAACCGGCCAACGCCGTGCTGCTCGTGGACCACGTAGTCACCCGGCTTGAGCTGCAACGGGTCGACGCCGCCACGTCGCCGGGACGGCATTCGCCGCTCGTCCTTGCTGGCCACCCGGCCCGTGCCCCGGGCCACCAGGTCGCCCTCGGTGAGCAGCGCCAGCTTGAGCGCCGGCCAGGTGAAGCCCGCCCGCAGCTCACCGGTGGATACGTACGGCACGCCAGGCTCCGGCGGCTGCGTGATGTCGCCCAGCCGCGCGCCGAACCCCTCGCCGCGCAGCATCTCCGCCAGTCGCTGGGCTGGCCCGTGCCCCTCGGTGACCAGCACCACTCGCCACTCGTCGGCCAGCCAGGCGCGCACGTCGCCGAGCATCCGGGTGGTGTCGCCCCGGTAGGCGGGAGCCGGGGACGCCTTGACCGCCCCCGACGCGGCTGACTCACTGCCAGCGTCATCACCGTCGGCGTCGGTCACGCCAAACGGCGCCAGCGTCCACCACGGGACGCCGAGATCGGCCGCCGCCTCGCGGATGCGGTCGATCGGCTGGAACGCCGCCCCGCCGAGGTCGATCGGCGCCTCGCCGCCGGCGGCCGCGCTGGCCCAGGACGCTTCGAGGAACTCCTGGCTGGTGGCGACCAGTTCCTCGGCGCGGGTGCGGATCCGCTCCGGGTCGCAGGCGAGCACCAGGCCGCCGGCCGGCACGTGGTCGAGGATCAGCTCCATCCGCTCGGCCAGGACCGAGGCGAACGCCTCCATCCCCTCCACGGTGATCCCGTCGGCGATCTTGCCCAGCAACTCCGAGACCGACGGGTGCTGGCCGGCCAGTTCCTTGGCCCGCGCCCGCACCGCCGGGGTGAGCAGCAGTTCCCGGCACGGCGGCGCCCACAAGCCGTGGCTGGCGGGGCCGGTGCTGCGCTGGTCGGCGACCCGGAAGCTGCGGATCTCCTCGACGGTGTCGCCGAAGAACTCCACCCGCAGCGGATGCTCCTCGGTGGGCGGGAAGACGTCGAGCAGGCCGCCCCGGACGGCGATCTCGCCGCGCTTGGAGACTATCTCGACGCGCGCGTAGCCGATCTCGACCAGCCGCGCGAGCGCGTCATCGGGGTCGGCGTCCTGGCCGGCCCGCAGCCGCACCGGCTCAAGGTCGCCCAGGCCGGCCACGATGGGCTGCAAGATGGCGCGTACCGGTGCGACGACGACCCTCAGCGGCCCTTCGATCTCATCGTCGCTCCCCTTCCCGGTGGCCGGGTGGGCCAGCCGGCGAAGGACCGCGATGCGCTGGCCGACGGTGTCGGACCGGGGTGACAGGCGCTCGTGCGGCAGCGTCTCCCAGCCGGGGAAGTAGGCAATGGTGTGCCGTGGCAAGAACGCGCCCAGCCCGGCGGTCAGGTCTTCAGCCTCCCGCGCGGTCGCGGTGACGGCCAGCACGAACCGGTGCCCCAGGCCACCCCAGGGGCGCGGGCTCTGCGCCTGTGGGGCCAGGGGGGTAAGAGGGGGGACGGAGTCCCCCTTCTGCCGGGGGGTCGACAGGGGGGGCGCCCCCCCGGGGGCAGACAGCCCCCCGGGGGTAGAGAGCGCAGCCACCAGCACGGGACGCAGCGCCTGGGGCGCGACCAGCTCACGCTCGGCCGCCGCCGGGTCGTCCGGCGCGGCGGCGAGAATCGAACGGATAGTGAGATCTTCGGCGACGGTACTGAGTAGTCCGGCGAGGCTCATGCTGTCCCAAGTCGAAAGGAGGCGGACGGGGTCACGGCCCGGATCCGGGCAGCACTAACCCCCGCGTACGCGGCATGACCGGGTGGGGCCCGCCGCGCACAACGTCAACCCTTGCAAGTTTACGCCCCACCCCAACCGCGCGCCGGCCCGTAGCCGATCAGCCCCGCTTCACCCTCGTCGCGACGAACCCCTAACCACGTAGTAATTAATCCACTACTATCCGTGTCATGACGACCGTCGGGAACGGCACGCCCAGCGCGCGGGCGAGCGCGGGGCGGTTCTTCGCCGAGCCGCTGCGCGACTACGTGCTCGCCGGGCTCGGGCGCCCACTCAACGTCTTGCAAGCGGGCTGCCTGGCGCCGCTGCGCGAGCTCGGCATCAGCGAGCTGGAAGAGGGCGGCTTCGATGTCTCGGTGTCCGTCGTCGATGGCGATGACCCGCTCGCCCGCCAGGTACTCGGCCAGACCGGCGGCGCCTACGACGAGGTGTTCGTCGGGGACCTGCGCACCGTATCGCTGCCACTGCGCGGGTTCGACGTCGTGTACTGCGGGAGGCTGCTTGAGCGCGTCCCCCATGTCGAGCTGGTCTTGGACCGGCTGACCAGCGCGCTGCGCCCGGGCGGCCTGCTGCTCATCCGGGTCGCCGACCGCGACAGCGCCTCCGCCTTGCTGGACCGGCGGCTGCCTGGCCCGCTGCGGCACGTCATCTGGCACCGGCTGCGCCCCGGCATCCCCGGCCCGTTCCCCGCGATCTACGAGCGGACCGTCTCCGAGCGCGGCATCGCCTCCTACGCCCTGATGCGCGGACTGGTCATCGCCCAGCGATCAGCCGAGCGCACCATCCCGGCCAAGGAGGGTCGCCTGGCATCGTCGGTCCGCGTCACCTGCGCCGTCATCTCCCGCCTGTCCAACGGCCGGTTCGGCAACGCCCACGATGAACTGCTCTACGTAATCCGCAAGCCCCACGACCGCTTCGCCCGCGTGGTGTTAGGAGTCTTTCAGACTCACGGCCGCCTTTCAGCCGGATGTGCGTCGGGATGCTGCACAAGGTGGGGGTCTGGGGGCTGGTTGTGCCCCCGGAGAAGGATGGCAGGATGCTTTGCATGAGCGAGCAACTTCCGGCGGAGCTGGCTAACTGGCCGGCCTGGACACCCGATGAGGCGCGGCTTGGCGAGCTTGAGCTGCTCACCTCGGGCGCGTTCGCGCCGCTGACTGGTTACCTGTCACAGGCGGACCTGGCGTCGGTCGCCGAGCGCGGGGAACTGGCCGATGGCACCTCGTGGACGCTGCCCGTCACGCTCACTGTCCCGGCCGGCTTGGTTCCCGAGGACGGCAGCCACCTGGTTCTCGCCGACCCGGAGGGGTCGCCGCTGGCGGTCGTGGAAATCACCGAGCGCTGGGAGGTCCCGGCCGGGCCCTCGGGGGGTTACTCCGTTCGCCCCTCCGGCGGTACCGCGATCGCCGGGCCGGTTACGGCGCGGCGGTCGCCGGAGCACGGGCCGTTCCGCGCGCTGCGGCGCCTCCCCGCCGACGTCCGCGCCGACTTGTCAGGCGGGCCGGTCCTGGCGCTGGCGACCAGGGGGCCGCTGACCCAGCGGCACATCGGTCAGCTCCGGCACCTCTCCCGCGAGCTGCGGCAAGCCGGGAGCCCGCAGGCGCCCCGGCTGCTGCTGCTCCCGCTGGTGGCCGGGCCCGCCCGGGTCGTCGGCCGACCGGAGGCACTGGTCCGCGCGGTCCTCGCCGCCGCCCGGCAGCTTCCCGAGGGGACCCTCGTCGTCCCGGTGCCGTTGCCGCCGCGCGCGGACCTGGCCGAGGAACTGCGCGCGGCCGTGGTTGTCGCGCGCGCCTACGGCGCTACCCACCTGCTCGCGGATGGGGCGCACGGAGTGCCCTCGCGGGCAAGCGGCGAGTCTCGTTCGGGCGAAGAGATCTCGGTCTTGACCTTGGGTGAGTGGGCCTACGATCCACGGGCCGAGGTATGGCGGCCGCTGGCCCTGATCGAGCCGGGCGCCGAGCGCGGTGAGCTGTCGGACGACGAGCTCGGCGCGCTGCTGGACGCCGGGGACCCGGTGCCGCAGTGGGCGCTGTCGGCCGACGTCGCCACTGAGCTACGCCGGGCGCGGCTGCCGCGGTCGGAACGGGGGCTGGTCGTCTTCTGCACCGGGCTGTCCGGCTCCGGCAAGTCGACGCTGGCCCGCGACCTGCGGGACGCACTGCTGGAGCGGGGCGACCGGACCGTGTCCCTGCTCGACGGGGACCTCGTGCGCCGCCTGCTGTCGGCCGGGCTGACATTCTCGCGGGCCGACCGTGACCTCAACATCGCCCGCATCGGATTCGTCGCCACCGAGGTCGCCCGGCACGGCGGGATCGCCATCTGCGCCCCGATCGCGCCGTACGCGGCGGCGCGGGCCGCGGTGCGCTCGATGGTGACCGAGGTCGGCGACTTCGTGCTGATCCACGTGGCGACGCCGCTGGAGGTGTGCGAGGCCCGCGACCGCAAGGGCCTGTACGCCAGGGCCCGGGCCGGCCTCATCACCGGGTTCACCGGGATCGACGACCCTTACGAGGATCCCACGGACGCGAGCCTGGTGCTCGACACCTCGGCGCTGTCGCGCCGGGAGGCAGTTGACGCGGTGCTCACCCTGCTGACGCGGGGCGGCTGGCTCACGAAGGGGTGACGTCCCGGGCCTGGCGGACGTCGGCGGCGTCCGGGACGTCCTCCGCGCGGGCGCCTTCCTCGAGGCGTGCGCGGAGCTCAGCCATGCCACGCCAGCGGGGAAGCCGGGGACGCCCCGGCGACTTTCCCAGCCGGCGGGCGACCGCGGCCGACATGACGTCGCGCTGCTTGGACAGCAGGACGTAGCTCGCCAGGGCGCTCACTAGGAACGCCAGGGCCAGGAGTGCCCACCCGCGCACTCCCGCTAGGCGAAGCAGCCCAAAGGCAACCAGCAGCAGCAGGATCCGGGCGCAGGTGTAGGCAAGTCCGTTTCGCATAACACGACCCAGTGTAGTAGCTACCTGCGGGAAGTCGCCGCCGGTACCCCGCTGACCACGCTCTCACTCCCTAAGAGCTGGCCTAATTTTCCGAAATCTAGGCAGAAAGCACTCGTATGCCGCCAAACTAGGGGCATAACTCCGACCGAGGTTTGAGGAGACAGAAGGTGGACGGCAACAATGAGCGGCTGCTCACCCCCGGGGAAGTAGCCGCCCTGTTCCGGGTGGATCCGAAAACCGTCACCCGGTGGGCGGCATCTGGACGGATCACCAGTATCCGCACGCCAGGCGGGCACCGCAGGTTCCGTGAGTCAGAGGTGCGCGCACTGCTACGGGGCGACAGTGAAGCTACACCCGAAGGGCACCCGGCGGCTTCTTGACCGCGGGATCGCCCGATGACTGGAGGGCCGGACTATCTACTCGGAGTCCGGCCCGAAGTCTGTCTCCGGCCAGTAATCATCCCCGACCAGGCGGGCGAACTCCAGGAACTTCCGGTGCAGCGCGGCGTCGCCCTCCCGCCACGCCGCGCGCCGCTGCTCGGCTTCCTCCACGGTCACCGCCTGGGCGGCGAGGCGGGCATAGTCGGCGTCCTGGGGGCCTATCTCGACGTACGCGTCGCCGATTACCTGGCCCTCGTGAATCGCTGACTGGGGAACCTGCAAGTTCCCGTTGGGTAGTCGAATGATAAACATCCTGCGATCACCTAGATGCCATAGCGCCGGTTGAAGTACAGCATCACTCTCAGCGCGGTGCGCGTGTTACCGCCCAGCATGTCCACCAGCGCTGGCCGCTGCCCCGACGCGATCGCGGCGAACGCGTCGGCGAAGAACTCCTTACGACCGAGACCGCCCCGCTGGCGGTGGAAGTCGCTGACGATATGCGGCTTGCATTGATCGTAAACCCACCGGAACTCCGGTGAATCCGATTGCCACTTGCCCTCCACCGCGTCTAGGTCATCGAGGGCGTGCCCCACCTCGTGGCAGATGACGTCCGGGGTCGGCGAGGGCCGCGAGCCGACCACGATCTTGCGCTCCCCGTAGGCGCCCGCGCAGGCGTCCCAGGTCGCCCGCCCGGACGGCAACGGGACCCCGCGCAGCCTGCTCATGTCATCAAGCTCAGGTACCCCGCCTGGCCCGACGTAGATGCCGACGAGGTTGTCGGCCAGCTTCTCCTGAAGTGGCCGGGGGAACTCGGCGAGCCGGTCGATGGCGGCGATCACCTGGGCGGGCAGCGGCGCCTCGACGTCCCACTGGCGGTGCAGGATCTTCTCCAGCGGGCCGCAGTGGCGCCGGCCATCGCCGGCGGGCGGGTGCCCCACGGGATGCGGGGCGACCCGGGGAAGCCGCGCGGCGGGCGAGGGACCCGGCTGAGCGCTCCCCGCGTGCCGCCCGAGCGCCTGCTGGGCGAACCCGGCCGCATGCTGCGTCCGGCCGAGTCCCGCGATCTCGCCGGCAGCGCGGGCCTGCGGGCCGGACGCCGCCAGCGCCTGGTTCCACGGCAAGGCGTTCGCGGGCCCTTGTTCCGCCCAGGCCGGGGCCGATCCGGACTGTGCTTGCCACGACTGGGCCGGCCGGGACGCCGGAGGGCCGGTGACGACCTGGTACCACGGCTCGCGCTCCGCGGTTCGCGCCGTCGGCTCGGCGGGCGGGCTTACGGTCTCCACCGGCGCCGTCCCGTAGGCGGCCAGCTCATAGGGGGGTGCCTCCCGGATGCGGGCCCGGCCAATGCCGCCGGCCGCGCCGGCGCCAGTGCCCGGCCTCCGGACCGCGGGCGGCGGGCCCGCGGGAGACGGGCCGGATGAGGGGGGACTCGCGGGAGGGCCGGATGGCCAGGCCATCCCCGGGGGGGCCGGGCGCCCAGAGCGCGAGCGCGGGGGCAGTGCCTCCGACGAGAGGGCCCCTGAAGGCCCTGCTCCCAAAGGCCCTGCTCCCGAAGGCCCTGCTCCCGAAGGCCGCGCACCTGAAGGCCGCGCACCTGAGGACCATGCTCCTGAAGCCGCGCCCCTGCGAGCGGGTCCCCCTGGCGGCAAGCCCGCCGCGGGCCGTCGCCCTGGGGACAGGCCCCCTGGAAGGACTCCCGCTGGGGGGAGCCCCGCCGGGGGCTGGAACGCTCCACGCCGCGGCACAGTACCTGGTACGCCAGCACCGCCACTTGCGTCACTGCTGACGCGAGGACGATCTGCCGTACCTGCCCGGTGCCTGCCGACCGCCCCGCCCCAGCGAGCCAGCCGGCGAAGCCGGTCAAATAGGCCTAGCCGCATTATGGGAACTCCCTGATTTCACGCCCAACGCTCAGAGTATTCCCTTAAGACTGATACGTCATCCGAGGTGACAGACCAGGATCAAAGACATGCGCGGTGCCAGTGGGGCTTAGCTGACTCCGGCGTATGAGTGCATGCCGGTGATGAAGACCTGCACAACGAGCATGTTGGTCACCAGGCTCACGAAGCCGATCAGCTGGATGTAGTGCGCGCGGCGGCCGCGCCAGCCGGCCGTGGCCCGCGCGTGCAGGTAGCACGCGTACAGCACCCAGGTGATGAAGGCCCAGGTCTCCACCGGGTCCCAGCCCCAGTACCGGCCCCACGCCTGGTCCGCCCAGATCGCGCCCGCGATGACGCCGAAGGTCCACACGGGGAATCCGAAGATGACGGTGCGGTAGGTCAGCTTGTCCAGCTGATCGGCCGAGGGGATGCGCGCGATCAGCCCGTTGCCCCTGCCAGCACCGCGCGCCCGGTAGCGCTCGGCGATCAGGTACAAGGCGCCCAGCACCGCCGCGACGAAGAAGACCCCGGTCGCCAGGGTCATCGCGGTGACGTGGATGGACAGCCAGTACGACTGCAGCGCCGGGACGAGCGGACCGGCCGCCGTGTAGATGACCGTCTCGGCGAGGCCAAGCGCGAGGACGACCGCGCCCATGACGAAGACGCCCAGCGCCCAGGCCCGGTAGCGGATCAGCACGTACAGGAAGAACAGGGTCGCCACGCAGGTCAGCGCGGTGACGAACTCGTACATGTTGCCCCAGGGCGCGCGGTGGACCGCCAGCCCCCGGGTCACCACCGCCACCAGGTGCGCGGTGGCGCCGAGCGCGCTGAGCACCACGCCGGCCCGCACCCAGGCCCCGGCCTGCCCGATGGCCTGCCAGCCGGAAGCCGGCGGCGCCGGCGGCGATGCCACGACCTTGGCCCGCGCCGCATCGGCGAGTTCAGCCGCCTGACTCCGTGCCTTGTCGGCCGGGGTCGCTGACCCGTCAACGGTCACGCCGTCCGCGCTGGCGGCGTCCGCGCCGGCCCCGACGGTCGCCAGCTCGCGCTCCTCGCCGGTGTCAATCAATGCGGTGCCGGTCAGGCCAGTGCCGGCTTTGGCGGCGGCACGCCGCGGGCGGCCGAACGCGAAGTCGCCGGCGAACGCGATGACCGAAGCGGAGTAGATCATGAGCGCCGCGATGAGGAAGTCCCCGCTGAGGCTCGCCATGGACTGGTTGACGGACATGAGCATCACGCTCCGGGATCTGTTTTCGAATCATGCGAAGCCGGTTGTTGTGCGCCCGATGTAGTCGCCTTCCCATCGGGCGCACCCCGGGGGGCACGGATGATGCTCCGCGGGGTGGCCTCCCCGGAAGACAACTGCGCTACTAGCTCGGTGAACTCGTCCTCGAAGCCGCCGCTGGCATCGGTGCGGGCCAGGCCGCCGACGGTGACCACCGATCGCTCGCCATCGGCGGCCGCGGGGACCGCCCGGACGAAGACGCGCCGCCGCCGGACCAGGAACGACAGCAGCAATCCGGCTATGGCGAGCATGCCGCAGATGAGGGCCGGGACCTGACCTGGGTCGTAGGTAACCGCGAGGCTGGCCCACTGCTTGTAGCCGGTGAAGGTGATCTTGCCCCGGCCGCCGGGCAGCGTGAACGACTGCCCCGGCTGCAGCAGGAACGGCCGGCTGGTGATCTTCGTCATCGCGCTGGTGTCCAGCTGGAACACCGACTGCGCGAGCCCTGAGTTCAGGCCGAGGTCCCCGGCGTAGCCGAGCAGCGACACGGCCGGGTTGTAGGGCGCGGGAAACGCGGAGTCCAGGATCCCGCCCGCGGTCACCCCGGTCGGCACGAAGACCCCGATGAAGCCCAGCTGGTCCGGCGCGGCGTCCGGGACCTTGACCACTCCGTCGGACAGGAACGTCCCCGTGTTGGCCGGGATGAACGGCGGGGCCTCGTCGTAGACGACCTTCCCGGCGGCGTCGGTCACCGTGAACTCGGGCGCGTAGCCGTGCCCGATCAGGTACACCTTCACCGAGTCGACGTTCAGCGGCTGGTTGATCCGGATGTCGTAGGGCCGGGAGGGCGCGCCGGGGGAGGACGAGTACGAGACGCGGGCGTCGAACGAGGACGGCTGGCCGCGTGACTCCCCGGAGGTGTAGTAGCTCGCGCTGAACTGCTTCAGGGTGAGCTGGAAGGGCGCGAGGTCAGACCCGGTGACCAGCCGGCCGGGGTGGAACTCATCGAGCGCGGTCAGCGTGTCGGAGAACGTCTGCCCCTCGACGATGAGCTTGTCGGCCTTGTAGCCGAACAGCCCACCGATCGCGACCGACACCAGCACCCCGAGCAGCGCCAGGTGGAACAGCAGGTTACCCGCCTCGCGCAGGTAGCCCTTCTCGGCGGAAACCCACCCTCCCGCCTCATCTGCGGCCGGGTGGCGCAGCCGGAATCGCTTGCCGCGCAGTATCGCGGCCGCGGCGGCGACGGCCTGGACCGGCGGCAGCGCCACCGCGTAGGACTCCGAGTGCGGCAGCCGGCCCAGGTTGCGGGGGGCGCGCGGCGGGGGCATGCGCGCTTGCCCGGCCAGCCGGAACGTCCTGGGCACCACGCAGCCGACCAAGGACGCGAACAGCAGCAGGTAGATGGCCGCGAACCAGGGCGCGGCGAAGGTGTTGAACAGGCCGAGGTGGTTCAGCCACGGCGCCAGCGCCGGGTGCGAGTTGAAGTAGTTCTGCACCGCGGCCGGGTCCTGACCCTGCTGCGGCAGGATCGATCCGGGCACGCTGCCCAGCGCGAGCAGGAACAGCAGCACCAGCGCGGTGCGCATCGAGGTGAGCTGCCGCCAGGCCCAGCGGAACCAGCCCCAGCCAGCCGCCGGGCCGGCGCCGGCGCCGTCGCCGTCGTCGGCGGTGGCGGTGGCGGCGGCGGCGCTTGCCTGGACGGCGTTCCGCCCGTCCTCCGGGAAGGCCAGCTGGGACTCGTCCTCGGCGGCGTCCTGAGGGGCTCGGATATCGGTCATCAGGCGGTCACCTTGGTCAGGATGCTATTGAGCACCGAGTATGTCACCGGGCCGAACACCGCGCCCGCGACATGCCCGGTCGGGTCGACCACCACCGTCGTGGGCGTCCCGCTGATCGGCACCGTGTTGCCAAGGGTGAGCGCGACCGCATAGCCGGGGTCATTGAGGCTCGGGTACTTGATGCCGGCATCCTGCTCGAAGGCGGCGGCGTTCACGGGCGAGTCATGCACGTCCACCCCGAGGAAGGACACGCCGGAACCCTGGTACTTAGCCGACAGCGCCGCGAGGGTGGGGCCTTCGGAGCGGCACGGCCCGCACCACGAACCCCAGAAGTTGAGGACGACGACCTTGCCCCGGTAACCCGCGAAGTTCAGCTTGGTCCCGGTGAGCGTGGTCCCGGAGAAGTCTGGCACCTGCGCGCGGTGGCCGGCCGGGTACAAGACGGCGCTGGGGTTGCCGTCGACGTGCGTTACTCCTGTCGCCTGGCCACTGCCGCTGGTCAAGGTCACCGCGAGGCCCCCCGCGAGCAGCACGACAGTAACGACCGCCACGCTCGCGATCGTTCGGCGCTTCCTGACAATTCCGAGCCGCACGGTGCCATCTCCCACCACGGTGCGATCTCCTACAGGGGGTAGTACGAGTCCCTATTGTGCCGCACCCGTGTCGTGGAGCTGACGGCGGGGCGGCACTGTGTAGGAAACCCCGCTCAGGGCGTCGTCATCAAAGGTGAAGCTGGTCACGCTGCCCAGCGCGCACTGCCGCGCGTTCGGGTTGTGCCACAGCCGCTTCTTCTCGGCCGCCAGCCGGGTGATCCAGATCGGCAGCTGATGGCTCACGCACACAGCCTCGTGGCCGCGCGCGGCGTGCCGCGCTCGCTCGACGACCCGCCAGACCCGCTCCGCTACCTGCTGGTACGGCTCTCCCCAGGACGGTGTGAACGGATTCCACAGGTACCGCCAGTTGAGCGGGTTAAGCGCCAGGTGCGCAAGGCTAACCGTCTTGCCCTCAAGCACGTTCTCCGACTCGATCAGGCCCCGGTCGGTCTGGATGGCCAGGCTCTTGCGCTCCGCCGTCGGCTGAGCTGTCTCCTGCGCCCGCTCCAGCGGGGAGGCGAACAGGGCCACGACGTCACGGTCGGCGAAAAAGTCCGCGGCGGCGTCCGCCATGAGCCTCCCGTTGTCAGAAAGGTGAAAGTCGGGCAGCCGCCCGTACAGGAGGTGCCGTGGATTGTAGACCTCACCATGCCGCAGCAGGTGGACACTGGTTTTCTCAGCCATAGCGCAAGCCAGGCTACCCGGCCGGGATGTTCGCCTCCGCGCCGGCGGCGGTCAGCTCATCCTCATCGTGGCACTGGAACCCAGATAGTTGCCTTGAACTGGGAAGAAACCTATCCGTGCGGATAGGTATCTCTTACTGTTGGCGCGGCCGCTACCCCGCGATGACGGCGGCGGCCGCCCGGGCGGCGGCGGGGAGGGCGTCGGCTATGCGCGACAGCGCCTCCTCGTCGTGAGCGGACGAGACGAACCAGGCCTCATACGCGGACGGCGGCAGGTAGACGCCGGCGTCGAGCATGGCGTGGAAGAACGCGGAGTAGGCGGCGGTCGACTGGTCCTTGGCGTCCGTGAAGCTGGCGACCGGCGCCGTCCGGCCCAGGAACACCGTGAACAGGCTCCCCGCGGCCGACAGGTAGTGCGGCACGCCGGCCTCGTCCAGCGCGGTGGTCACCAGCTTGGACAGCGACCCAGCGAAGGCGCCGGTGGCCGCGTACACCTCGGGCGTGCAGGCGCGCAGCGTCGCCAGGCCGGCCGCCGTGGCCAGCGGGTTGCCCGACAGCGTGCCCGCCTGGTAGACCGGCCCGGCGGGGGCGAGCCGCTGCATGATCTCCGCGCGGCCGCCGAAGGCCGCGCAGGGCAGGCCGCCCCCCATGACCTTGCCGAACGTCACGAGGTCACCGCGCACCCCGTCGATGCCGTACCAGCCCGACGCCGACACCCGGAACCCGGTCAGCACCTCGTCCATGATCAGCAGCGCGCCGGCCTGCGTGCACAGCGACCGGAGCAGTTCATTGAATCCGGGCCGCGGCGGGACGACGCCCATGTTCGCCGGGCACGCCTCGGTGATCACGCAGGCGATCTCGGCGCCGCGCGCCGCGAACAGCGCCCGCACGGCGTCGGCGTCGTTGTAGGGCAACACGATCGTGTCGGCCGCCGAGGCACCGGTCACGCCAGGGCTGTCCGGCAGGCCGAGCGTGGCGACGCCGGACCCGGCCGCGACGAGCAGGGCGTCCACGTGCCCGTGGTAGCAGCCGGCGAACTTCACCACCAGCGACCGCCCGGTGTAGCCACGGGCCAGGCGCAGCGCGGACATGGTGGCCTCGGTCCCGGAGTTGACCAGCCGGACCTGCTCCACTGGCGCCCGGGCGATGATCTCCGTGGCCAGCGCCACCTCGCCGGGGGTGGCCGCCCCGAACGACGTCCCCCGGGCGAGCGCCGCCGACACCGCCGACACGACGGCCGGGTGCCCGTGCCCGAGGATCATCGGCCCCCACGAGCACACGAGGTCGACGTACGACCGCCCGTCGACGTCGTGCAGGTAGGCACCGGAGGCGCGGTCGATGAACCTGGGCTTCCCGCCGACCGGGCCGAACGCCCGGACCGGCGAGTTCACTCCGCCTGGGGTCACCTCAAGAGCCGCAGTGAACAGGTCGGCGGAGCTCACCATGGTTTAGCAGCCTTCTTCCTCGCAGGCGTCGGCCAGGTACTCAAGCAGTCGCAGCGCGTCCGGAAGCGGAAAGCGCGCCGGCCGCCGGACCCAGCGTACGTCCTGCCCGGTCCCGAGCCGGGAGGGCGGGGCGAGGATGAAGCTCTCCCGGCAGTGCCACCGCAGCGACTCGGTCTGGGTGTACATGTCCGGCGCGCTGTCCAGGCCGCAGGACCACCATTCATCCTCATCGGCGGGCGCGCCCCTGGTGGCCACGAAGAAGAACATCCGCTCGGCGCCGGCCACCGCGACCGGGCCAGTGTCCACGTCCTCGGTGGCCATCTTGGCCAGCGCGGTGGCGCCGGCCACGGCGGGGACGTCCAGAACGTCAAAAACCCGCCCGGTGACGAGTATCACATTCGCCTCCGGACGGGCTTCCCACCACCGCGCCACTGTCAACTTGTCGGTTGTCGCCTGCATCTGCCAGGTCGGCGCTACGGGATGCGCCGCCGGTGCCGGGCAGCCGACCCGGTCGCAGGAGCAGGCCCGTCCCATCTCGATGGTCCCGTCGATTCCCCGGCTTGGATGAGCTCCCGCGCATACCGGCCAGCCCAGGGCGGCGTACTCAAGTGCCGCCGTGCCCAGCGCCGGCGTCTTATGCGTCCCCCGCCGTCGGCCCCGTCGCCGCATCATCGTCACCATCAGGCCCCAGTACTCCCGTTCCCCGCGCTCGCGTCCCGCAATGTCCCGATCGCCCGCGCGAACGCCAAAGCGCTCACCAGTCGTGTCGAGGGGTTTCCGGTATCGTACCGTCAAGAATTCAACTAACGTACCCGCAACGAGGCGTGGCGACTCTCACACGTAACCGTTTCCTCGCCTGCCCCAGCTAGCCGGCTAGCCGCTGGGCGACCTCGGCCGCCCAGTAGGTGAGGATGACGCTCGCGCCGGCCCGGCGGATGGCGGTGAGGGTCTCCATGATCGCCTTGTCCCGGTCCACCCAGCCGTTGGCGGCGGCCGCCTCGACCATCGCGAACTCGCCGCTGACCTGGTAGGCGGCCACCGGGACGGAGACCTGATCGGTTACCCGGCGGATGACGTCAAGGTAGGACAGCGCTGGCTTGACCATCACCATGTCGGCGCCCTCGGCGAGGTCAAGCTCCACTTCCTTGAGCGCCTCCACCGCGTTGGCCGGGTCCTGCTGGTGAGTGGAGCGGTCACCGAACCTGGGCGCGCCCTCGGCGGCCTCCCGGAACGGGCCGTAGAAGGCCGAAGCGTACTTGACCGAGTAGGCGCAGATCGGGATCGCGGAGTAGCCGGCCTCATCCAGCGCCTTGCGGATCGCGCCCACCTGGCCGTCCATCATGCCACTGGGCGCGATCATGTGCGCGCCCGCCGCCGCCTGGGCGACCGCGGTGCTGGCGTACCGCTGCAGCGTCCGGTCGTTATCGACGTAACCGCCAGCGGTGACGATGCCGCAATGCCCGTGGTCGGTGTACTCGCACAGGCACAAGTCAGCCATGACGACCAGGTCGTCGCCGACCTCGGCCCGGATGTCGGCGATGGCGACCTGCGAGACGCCGTCCGGGGCGTCCGCCTCGCTGCCCCGGTCGTCCTTGTCCTCGGGCACGCCGAAGACGATCACGCCACCGACCCCGGCCGCCGCCGCCTCGGCGGCCGCCTTGCGCAGGCTGTCGCGCGAGTGCTGGACGACGCCGGGCATCGAGCCGATCGGCTGCGCCTCGGCGATGCCCTCCTTGACGAATACCGGCAGCACAAGCTCGGCGGGGCGCAGTGACGTCTCCGCCACCATGGCCCGCAGCGCCTTCGTCGTGCGCAGTCGCCGCGGCCGGGCCACGGGGAATTGAGCGGTCACTAAGGCTCCTTCAGTGCTTTTACTTCAGGGCAAGCCTGCGGCGGCCGCCCCGGCGTCGCTCGCTCGGGCGCTTAAGCGGCTCACCCGCCGCGATCGCCGCGTCGCGCTGGGCCGCGCCGAACTCCGCGACCGCGTCGACCAGGGCCGTGACCGACGGACGGGGCGCGGTCACGTCGACCCGCAGCCCGAACTCCGCCGCCGTCTTGGCCGTCTGCGGGCCGATGACGCCAATGATGGTCACCGCGTGCGGCTTGCCCGCGATGCCCACCAGGTTGCGGACCGTGGAGGACGAGGTGAACAAGACGGCGTCGAACCCGCCGCCCTTGATCGCCTCCCGGATGGCCGCGGGCGGCGGGGCGGCGCGAACCGTGCGGTAGGCGGTGACGTCCTCGGCTTCCCAGCCAAGGTCGGTCAGCCGCGCCACCAGCGTCTCGGTCGCGATGTCGGCCCGGGGCAGCAGCACCCGGTTGATCGGGTCAAGCACGTCATCGAAGGGCGGCCACGCGTCGGCCAGCCCCTCCGCCGACTGCTGGCCATCGGGGACCAGGTCGGGCCGGATGCCGAAGTCGAGCAGGGCCGCCGAGGTCTGCTCGCCGACCGCCGCTACCTTCACCCCGGCGAACGCGCGCGCGTCGAGGCCGTACTCTTCCAGCTTCTCGCGCACTGCCTTGACGGCGTTCGTGGAGGTGAACGCGACCCACTGGTACCTGCCGGTCACCAGGCCCTTGACCGCGCGCTCCATCTGCTGCGGGGTGCGCGGCGGCTCCACCGCGATGGTGGGCACTTCTTCGGGGACCGCGCCGTACTCGCGCAGCCGGTCGGAGACGACCGAGGCCTGCTCGCGGGTCCGCGGCACCAGGACCCGCCAGCCGAACAGCGGCTTCGTCTCAAACCAGGACAACTGGTTCCCGGACGCGGCCGCTTGCCCGACCACGGCCACCGCAGAGCCCCGGGTGGTCGCGACGGTAACGCCGGCCGCCTTCAGGTCCGGGCCGATCCGGCCCAGCGTGGTGAGGACCGTCTGCTGGTCGGTCGTCGTCCCGTCCCAGGTGATCGCGAAGGGGCTGGTGTCCGGCCAGCCCGCCGCGATCAGCATCTTGCCGAGGTCGGCGGGCGCGGCCTCCGCCCCGGTGATGATCAGCGTGCCGGGCGCGTGCGCCACCTGGCTGGCGTCGGCGGCGTGGATCACCCGCAACTCCCCGGCGCCGTCGCCGGCCAGTGGGATGCCCGCGTAGCCGGGTACCGCCGTGGCCGCGGGCACTCCGGGCACTACCTCGAAGCGAACCCGCGCCTTCGCGCACGCCGCGACCTCGCCGGTCCCGCCATTCAGCAGTGGATCGCCCTCGTACAGCCGGACGGCGAGTTGGCCGTCCTTCGCCGCTGACAGCAGCCGGCGAGCCGTCCCCGGGGCGTCCGCCGCGGGGACGGCGACCGTCGCGTCCGCGGCGAACAGGTGCCGGGTCCGCTCCGCCACCTCGGGGGTGGCCACGACGAGGCCCGCCGAGCTGAGCAGCCGCACCGCTCGCAGCGTGAGAAGCCCGTCGTCGCCCGGTCCGGCGCCCACGAACGCCACCCAGCCGTCCATGTCACTCATGCGCATCATCCCTGTTGTTCGTGGCATTGTCGGCCGGGGCTTTAGTACCCGGGATAGCGTCTTCCAGAGCCCTGTTTTCTGAAGCGCTGTCTTTGGAAGCACCGCCGGCGCCCATGAGCCGCGCCGCGCCACGCGACAGCATCCGCGCGGCCAGGTCGCGGGCGAGGCGCACGCAGTCCGCGGCCTCCGCTTCCCCGTGCTCGCGCACCACTATCATCTCGCCATTCACGGAATCGTCCAATTCCCCGAGTACCACGCCGTCAAGGCGCAGCCGCCCGCGGCCCGCGTCGGAGGCGAAGGCGCCGACCGGGGCGCTGCAGCCCGCCTCCAGCGCCGCCAGCAGCGTCCGCTCCGCGGTAACGGCGGCCCGCGTCGCGCCGTCGTCGGCAACGGTCAGCAACTCGATGAGAGCCGCGTCGCCGGCGCGGCATTCCACGGCGAGCGCCCCCTGGCCCGGGGCCGGCAGCATGGACTCCGGCTCGAAAACCTCGGTGACCAGCTGAGTGCACCCGATCCTGGCCAGTCCCGCGTACGCCAGGACGAGCGCGTCGACATCTCCGTCGCGCAGCTTGGCCAGCCGGGTGTTGGCGTTGCCGCGGATGGGCACGCAGCTGACGTCGGCGCGCAGCACGGACAGCTGCGCAGCCCGCCGCGGCGAGCCGGTGCCGATCCTCGCGCCCGCGCGCAGGTCGGCGAGCTTCGCGCCATCCCGCGCGACCAGGGCGTCCCGCGGGTCATCGCGGACCGGGACGGCGGCGAGGGTGATCCCGGCCGGGCTGGCCGTGGGCAGGTCCTTGAGCGAGTGGACGGCGAGGTCCACCTCCCCGCGCAGCAGGGCCTCCCGCAGCGAGCTGACGAACACGCCAGTGCCGCCAATCTGAGTGAGCTGCGCCTGGCTGACGTCGCCGAACGACGTGATCCCCACGATCTCCACTGGCCGGCCGGCGCGCTCGGTGATGAGCCGCGCCACGTCACCTGACTGGGCGATCGCCATCGGACTTCGGCGACTGCCCAGCCTCAGGGGTGTCGTGTTCGCCGCGGTCACTGGATACCCTCCTGGTCAGGCCCGCACGGTTCGGTGAGGGCAAGGGGGTCCACATCGGCACGGGTGACCGCCTCGACCGCCCGCGGGTCAAGGTCGAACAGGACTCGCAGCGCGACCGCGTAGTCCTCGCCACCCGGCGCGGAGGCGAGCTCCTTGATCCGCACCGTAGGAACGTGCAACAGCTTGTCTACCACGCGTCGCACCGTGTGGGCTATTTCCTCAAGGGTGTGGCCGCTCAGTCCGTGCTCGCTCAGCCGCCCTTCGAGCCTGGCCAGCTCCGCGTCCACGACGGTGGCGGCCTTCGCCCGCAGGGCCACCACGGTCGGCGTCACCGCGGCCGTGCGCACCGCCAGCCCGTAGGCGGCCAGCTCTTCCTCGATGACCGCCCGCACTGCCGTCAGGTCGGCCGCGCCGGCGCCGGCGCTGCGGCCGGCCCGCTGCTCGTCCTCGGCCAGCTGCTCCATCGCCAGCAGGGCGACGCCGGGCATCGCGGCGACGGCGGGATCGACATCCCGGGGCATCGCGAGGTCGAGGAGGACGAGCGGGGCGCCCGTCACCCGCC
The DNA here is from genome assembly GCA_025934375.1 of Streptosporangiaceae bacterium. Lineage (GTDB taxonomy): Bacteria > Actinomycetota > Actinomycetes > Streptosporangiales > Streptosporangiaceae > Trebonia. Next base: position 56,027 of record JAICYD010000004.1, read on the forward strand.
GGGCGAGCGCTTCCCTGGCCACCGACTCGGTGATAACCAGCCCGGCGGCGCCAGTGCAGGAGATGACGAGGTCGGCCGCCGCGATGGCGTCCGCCAAGCCGGCGAGGTCCGCCACCTGCCCGCCCACGCTGGACGCGAGCCGCTCGGCACGCTCGCGGGTCCGGTTGGCGACCACGACACGAGTCGCGCCGAGCCGCGTGGCCGTCGCGACCGCCAGTCCGCTCATCGTGCCGGCCCCCACTACCAGCACTGCGCACCCCCGGGGGACAGGCCCCCTGTCGACCCCCGGCGAAGGGGGGACTCCGTCCCCCTTTTCATCCCCCTGGCCGGGAGCCTGGGGGATCGCCAGGCTCCCGGAGGACCGCACTTCGTCTGAGGTCGCGCCGCGAGAAAGCTCGCTGAGCTGTCGCAGGGCGCGCTCGATCCCGACACTGACCAGGGACAGGCCCATCCGGTCGATCCCCGTCTCGGCGCGGACCCGCTTGCCCGCGCGCAAGGCGACGCGCCCGAGGTCACGCAGCGACCGGCCCAGCGTCCCATGCTCCTCGGCCAGCTTGATGGCCGCCCGCACCTGCCCGATGATCTGGTCTTCGCCCACGACCATCGAGTCCAGGCCGCTGGCCACCGATAGCAGGTGCGCCACGGCCCGGTCCTCGTAGTGGACGTACAGGTAAGAGGTCAGCTCCGCGACGGGGATTCCCGAGTGCCGGGAAAGGAGCTCGCACACTCCGTTGACGCCGCCGTGGAACCGGTCGACGTCCGCGTAGACCTCCACCCGGTTGCAGGTGGAGATGACGAAGGCCTCCGCGACGTCCGGCAGGCGGACGATGTCGGCCAGCAGCTTCCCCAGCGCGTCGCCGCTGACCGCGGCTCGCTCCAGGGTCGTGATCGGGGCGCTCTTATGGCTCAGCCCGACTACGAGGACGCTCACCTGCTCACCGCCTACGCTTCCGCCGCGGAATCCGATTCTTGCCCGAAGCGCTCAGCGAACCTCCGCTGGGCGTGGAAGGCGAGAATCTGCAGCTCAATCGATAGATCGACCTTACGTACGTCCACGCCGTCCGGCACGTTCAAGACCAGCGGCGCGAAGTTCAAGATGCTGGTCACGCCGGCCGCGACCAGCCTGTCGCACACCACCTGCGCGGTGCCGGCCGGCGTTGCGATAACCCCGATGGCCACGCTGTTACTCGTGATCACGGACTCAAGTTCGGTCACGTGGCGCACGGTCACCGGGCCGATCGGCCGCCCGACGAGGGAGGGGTCGCTGTCCAGAATCGCAGAGATCTGGAAGCCCCGGGTGAGGAAGCCTCCATAATTCGCCAGCGCCCGGCCGAGGTTGCCGGCCCCGACGATGACGACCGACCAGTTCTGCGTCAGGCCCAGGGCCCTGGACACCTGGTAGACGAGGTATTCAACGTCGTAGCCGACGCCCCGGATCCCGTAGGACCCCAGGTGCGACAGGTCCTTGCGGAGCTTGGCCGAGTTCACCCCGGCGCAGGCGGCCAGTTCGTCACTGGAGACCGTGTTAGCCCCCCGCTCGGCCAGCGTGTAGAGCGCTCGCAGGTACACCGGGAGCCTGGCGACTGTCGCCTCGGGGATCCCGCCAGCCACCCTGGCCGGCTCGCCGCCGCCGGACGGCTCCTCCGGCACGGTCTCGGTATCGGGAATCTCGGCGGCACTGGTCACGCGGCGCTCCTAGCTGATCGGGCGCTCCTACCTTACGTTGTTTGTGAACGAATGCACAAAGTGCTTGGGCTGCTCAGAGGGGACACACCAACCCCCCAAGCCCCCGGCTTCCACGAGGTATCGCCCATGCACTCAGGCTACGCCGGCCAGTCCCTCCGCTCCCGGGCTCCCGCCGCCCAGCTTGGTTACTAACTGGCAATCAGGGCCTCCGGCGCCGCCATGCCCGCAAAGGCACTGCTACCGACCGGTAGCAGCCCGGCCGGGCCAGGTACCGCCGTGCAACTTACATCGCGGATTTCACGCGGGACCCCAGGGTCGCGGCCCTTCGGGGCGACGTCGCCCCATCGCGGCCTCCCGTTCGGGGCAACGGCCGCGGCCCCGCGCTTGAGCCGGGGGCACCCCGGGGGCACCGCGGACCGTCTCGGGGCAGAGCCCGCAATGCCCCGGCTCCGCGCACATGTGAGCATCACCACACACCTCCGCCGCCCCACCAGTTATCAGGAGTCAAGCGAGCCGTGACAACCCGTCATGACCGTAGGCGAGTGCCGTTACTCATGCCGCGACCCGCGGCCATGAGTAACGGCGCCCGACCCGGGGGCCGCTCACAGTTCCTAGAGGGATGCGAAGTTATGGTGATGCTTCTGAGGTCAGTGGGGCGCCCAAGGTGAGCGGCATTGAGGGCGCCGGGGCGCCGCCGTCGCGCTCACTTCTCTCCGCTTTCCCGCATACACGCGCCGTGTTCTCGCTTATTGGAGAACTGCAGAACGTGGTAGCGAGAACTCATGGGGTGAAAATTCGCATCACGCGACAAATGTCCGCCTTCGCCGGAAACTCCCGTGACGGGAAAGAACTCGCGAGAAACAGGGTGCGGTCCCGCACCAGGGCGGAATTACCCAGCCGCATCGCGGATATGTGGCCAGGTTAAAGTTGCCCGAAGCAATTACTGTGACGGGCGCACAGCCGACAAGGCCGACTGAACCGAGTAAGCGGCTAGCGCCCGGCCGGGGCGGTCAGGGCCGACCGAAGGCGAGCCTCGCTGACGCGCCAGAAGTCGTGCTGCACCCCGTCCACGAGCGTGACCGGAATCTTGTCCCAGTACTCCCGCATGTCCGCCGCCGACAGCGTGATGTCGCGTTCCTCCCAGGAGACGCCGAGGTCCTCGGCGACGCGGCGGATGACCTCGCGCGCGTCATCGCACAGATGGCAGCCGGGGCGGCTGAACAAGGTGATCCGCGCGGTCACCTCAGTCACCGCCGTAACGCTGGCCGGGGTGCGGGAACTGTCCCCGGTCTCCCCCGGGCGACCCGGCGGCCCCACCTGACCTGCGGCTACCATGATCGCCGAACCAGCCGTGGTCGCCGTCGGCCTGGCGGTCATCGTCATCCGCGTAGCGGCCCTCGCCCTCGGCGTAGCGGGAACCCCCGCCGCCATGGCGGCCACCGCCCTCGGCGTAGCGGGCACCGCCCGCGGCCGGGCGCCGGCCGCTGCCGGACTCCTGGTAGCCGTCGCCGTGGCCGCTGTACCTGCTGCTGCCCGCGTTGGCGGAGCGGCCGTCGCCGGATGGCCCGTGGCCGGGCTCCAGTGCCCTAGGCGGGGGCTGCGCGGTCCCGGGCGAGGCGGCCTGACCGCTCACCGGCTGCGCCGTGCCGCCCAGGGGCGCGACCTTAGCGTTTTTCAGGCGCAAATCAATGATATTGGTCGCCAGAACACATGACTTGCGATTGGCGGCGAACTGCAGGATATGCGGCTGCCGCTCATGAGTGTCGAACGCGGCGCGATCGCGGTAAATCTCGTAGATTATTCGCTGCATCGGCGCCTTGGGCACCACGTGAATTACGTATACCAGCGTGTCCGGCTCCAGGGAAAGAACTCCCTCGGCGGCCCGCTCGGCCAGCTGATCGAATTCACTGGCCTTGTCATCCAGGAGCGTGAATATTGACAGCCGGCCATATGGGCGGCCGCCGCTGGTGCCGCCGGTGGCTGGCGGGGGGGAAACGGCCGGCTTGAATTCCGGCGTTGCCTGAGTGAACGTCGGGCCGTGGTAGCGATCGCGGTTTGCGCTTCCGTAGTCGTCGTAGCGGGTCTCGTCCCGGAAGTCCCTAACCAGATCCGGGAAATCCCGGCCCTGGCGATAGTCGCCATACCCGGATTCGGCGTACCCGCCGCGGTCGTGCCGCGACTGCCTCCGGCCGGCATCTCCGGGTCCCTGGGCCGGGTAGTCCGGCCCGCGGTAGCCCTGGCCGCCACCGCCAGGAGCGGCTCCCCCGTGAGCGCCGGTCCCGGGAGCGTCGCTCCCGTGGGCACCGGCACGCCGCTTCCCGCCGCCTACGAACCAGTCTCCGAAGTCGATCTCCCCGGCCCCCGGGTCACTGACCCCTCGGTCCCGGCCACCCCAGTCGCCTGCCCGCCGGTCGCTCATCCCCCGGTCGCCCAGTCCGCGGTCGTTCGCGCCGCGGTCGCCGCCGCCCGGGCGCCCCTGGTCTGCCCAGCCCTCCGGAACATCGTCGGCCCAGGCGTCGCGGCGATCATCGGACGGGGCGCGACGAGAGTCGTCCCAGTCGTCGTCGCGACGTCGCCTGCCACTCATGTCCGCTCCGTTTCTGGTCTCGCCCCTACCGGTCACGTGTGAGCTTACGTGCCCATCTGCGCCGAAGTGTTCCCTGGTCGCGACATACCCCGCCGGCGAGGCACCATGCCCCTCGACGTGCCCTAACCCTCGACGTGCGGCCCGCTGACGGCGCAACGACCAGAGGCCGACACTGCGACCACGCTCTGCGCGCCCGCGATGCCGGCCAGTCTCCTCGGAATAGCTCATGAACTCCCACGGCCCCTGGCCCGGTCGGAACACGGTCGGGCCAGGGCACCGCGGGTTACTTCTTGTTCCTGCGCTGGATGCGCGTCTTCTTCAGCAGCTTGCGGTGCTTCTTCTTGGCCATCCGCTTGCGGCGCTTCTTGATGACGGAGCCCATGAGGCCACCCCTCTCGGCACAACGGCAGACGGGCACGCCATCACGCTCACCCTAAGGTGAGGCAGCATCACGTCGGAGGACGGCACACGCCCGAAGGTAGGACAAACCACGCGAACGACTCTCGCCCGCGCAGTCACCTACACTACCCGGTGCCGCGCGACGGTGTTGCGGCCGCTGGCTAACGCCGCAGAGGCCAGCGCACCCAGGCGTCAGCCCACCGAGGCCCGGCGCCCGCCAGTGATAACACCCCGGCCACGGCCAGGAGGCCTACCGAGACCCGGCATGCCCGCGGCGGGTCCGGCCGCCCCGCCGCGAGCATCCCGGGCCCGCCTGTTAGACGGTGCCTACGTAAGCTGCCCGCAGGTACTGATTAACCGCCTGCTCAGGCACCCGAAACGACCTGCCAACCCGGATGGCCTCCAGCTCACCGGAGTGAACCAGCCGGTAGACAGTCATCTTGGATACCCGCATGATCGTGGCTACTTCGGCGACGGTAAGGAATCTCACGTCGCTAAGGGGGGTTTCGTTTGCCATCATTACCCTCTTCCGCGCGAAGCCGAGCACGCATGACCGGATTCAGCGCACCAGTCACGTACGTCTCCAGGGTAAGTCCCGCACAGAAAAGAGCAACCCCCCCGAATAGCCTCATTGTTGTTACTCTCCTCCCGGAACCGCCCCCGACCTCGTGCCATGGCTCAGATGAATCATGGAAAAAGCCCGAAAGGACCACGTCAGCCTTGCGGATGTAGCCCGTGAGAGGCAAACACGGCGCTGCGGGTGCGCATGATCGTGCGGTCAACCGGATCACCGGGGTCCACGCCAGAACTAAATGGCCTGTACACCGGGCGTTCGCCATCCGTCATCAGCTCAGGGGCGCTTTCGCCGGTAAGCCGGGTGGCCTCGGCCCGCCACTCGGCCGGGGTGGCGGTCGTCGGGTCCACCGGGGCGCCAGCCGCGATCGCCAGCAGGTGCGTCCAGGTCCGCGGGACGACCTGGACCACCGCGTACCCACCACCGCCGGTGAGCACCCACCGCCCGTCGCACAGCTCGTGCGCCAGGTCGTGCAGCCAGAGCGCGGCCTGGCGCTGGGCGTCCACCGTCAGCTGGAGGTTCGCCAGCGGGTCAAGCCGGTGGCTGTCGCAGCCGTGCTGCGTGACCAAGATCTCCGGCCGGAACGCGCGCAACAGGGGCGGCACCACCGCGTCGAAGGCCCGCAGCCAGCCCGCGTCCGCGGTGCCGGCCGGCAGGGCCACGTTGACGGCGTACCCCTCCCCCTCGCCCGTCCCGGTCTCGCCGGGCAGCCCGGTCCCGGGGAACAGTGTCGCGGGGTGCTCGTGCAAGCTGATCGTCAGCACCCGCGGGTCGTCGTAGAAGGCGGCCTGGACACCGTCGCCGTGGTGCACGTCCACGTCGACGTACGCCACCCGGGACGCTCCCGCCGCCAGCAGCCCCTTGATGGCGACCGCGGGGTCGTTGTAGACGCAGAACCCGCTCGCCGACCCGCGCATCGCGTGGTGCAGCCCGCCGGAGATCGACGCCCCGTGGTCGCAGGCCCCCGACCACACCGCCCGGGCGGCCGCCAGCGTGGCCCCGGTGACTAGCGCGGACGCCTCGTGCATCCCGGAGAAGACCGGATCATCGGGGGTGCCCAGCCCGTACTGGGGCGCGGCCGACAGCCACCGGCCCGCCTGGCGCACGGCCTCGATGTAGTCGGGGTCATGGACCAGTTCCAGCTCGGCGTCAGTGGCGGGCGCGGCGCCGGCCATCGTCACCGACGGGCCCGACAGCACGCCCAGCCGCTGGGCCAGTGAGAAGGTAAGCGCGACACGGACGGGGTCCATCGGGTGCCCCGGGCCGAAGTCGTACTGGATCAGCGACTCATCCCACTGCACCCGCAGCGAACCCGACATCAGGAGGCGCCTAGCTCTCGGCCGCGGTCGCGGGCCGCCTCGATCGCGCTCAGCACCGCCGCCCGCACCCGGTGGTTCTCCAGTTCCCTGATTGCCGAGATCGTGGTGCCCCCCGGTGAGGTGACGGCCTCGCGCAAGATGACCGGGTGCTCCCCGGACTCCCGCAGCATCGTGGCCGCCCCGTACACCGCCTGGATGACCAGCTCCAGCGCTGTCTTCCGGGGAACCCCGAGCAGGATCCCGGCGTCGACCATCGACTCGACCAGGTAGTACACGTAAGCGGGGCCGCTGCCCGACAGCGCCGTCGCCGCGTCTTGCAGGGCTTCCGGGACGCGCGCCACCTTGCCCACCGATTCGAACAGCTCCTCGGCCACCGACAGGTGCGAGGCCCGCGCGTAGGCTCCGGCCGAGATGACCGACATCGCCTCGTCGACGACCGCCGGGGTGTTCGGCATCGCGCGCACCACCGGGACCTGCGCGGCGAGCCGCTGTTCGATGAACGCGGTCGTGATGCCCGCCGCGACCGAGATCACCAGCTGGCCCGGGTCCGTCAGCGACGAGATCTCCGTCAGCGCGGAGGCCATGTCCTGCGGCTTGACCGCAACGACGAGCACCGAAGCGTTCTTGGCCGCTTCCGCCGCCGATACCACCGAGACGCCATAGGACTCCCGCAACGCGGTCGCCCGTTCCTCACGGCGCACGACGGCTACCACCGACGACGGCGGCCGCCCGGCCCGCAACAACCCGGACAGCAGCGCCTCGCCCATCTTGCCCGCGCCAAGTATCGCGATCATGCAGTCGACGCTATCGCGTAGGGGGTTTCGTCGGGCGCCCCGCGTTGCCCCGGACTGACCGGAGCGCGGGAGGAACGACCAAGCGCAGGGAGGGAGGAGCAACGCGCCCAAAGGGCGCCCGACCCGGGGGTCCGGGGGGCTGGTGTTTGCCCCCCGGGGAGTACAACGAGCGCAGGAGGAGGCCCAGCGACTGCGGCCGCTCGGCCAGCCGCCGCACCAGGTACCCGTACCAGTCGCCGCCGTAGGGGACGTACACCCGGACCACCGCCCCGGAGGCCGCCAGCCGGGCCTGCTCGTCAGCGCGGATCCCGTAGAGCATCTGGTACTCGAACGACCCCGCGGGCCGGGCCAGGCCCAGCGCGGAGGCGATCCGGACCAGGCGGGGGTCGTGCGTCGCGACCATCGGGTAGCCCGGCCCCTCCATCAGCACTCGCAGGCAGCGCGCGAACGACTTGTCGATCTCGTGGGGATCGGTGAAAGCCTCCGAGATCGGCTCGTTGTAGGCGCCCTTGCACAGGCGCACGCGCGGAGCATCCTCCGTGCCCGCCGCCAGCGACCGCACGTCGGTCTCGGTCCGCCGCAGGGACGCCTGCACGACGCTCCCCACGCTCGGGTACCGCTCCCGCAGTCGCGCCGCGATGCGCAGGCTCGCGTCCGTGGTCCGGTGGTCCTCAGCGTCGATCGTCACGGTGGTCCCGGCGGCATCGGCTGCCGCGGCGATCCGCTCGATGTTCTCGAAGGCGAGCCGCTCACCGGCCGCCGCGTCCGCGCCGAGTAGCAGCCCGACCGCCGTCGGCTTCACCGACACCTCGACCGCGCCATCGGCGGTCAGGCCATCGGCCTGGAGCTTTTCCAGCAGCGCGACGTACTCGGTGCGCACCGCGGCGGCCCGCAGCGCGTCCTTGGTGTCCTCGCCCAGGTAGTCGAGCGTCACCAGCAGCCCGGCGGCGCGCAACTCCCGCGCGACGCGCACCGCGTCGCTCGCGTTGTCCCCGGCGACGTACCTCGCGACGATCGCGCGAGCCGCTGGCGTGCCGGTCAGCAGCCCGCGGATCTGGTCGCTGGCGGCAGCGGCCAGCAGTGCCCGGCGCAGCACGATTCCCCTCCCGGTCCTCAGATCAGCTTGCGGGCCGCCGGCGGCGGTTGCGGCACGCTATCGCGGCGCAGCGTGACCTTCACGGCCCCGCCCGCGTCGGGCGTGACGATGACCTCTTGCGCGGCGGCGATCCCGTCAGCCAGCAGCGTAGCCCCGGTCGGCACCGTGCGCTTGACCAGCCCCAGCCCGATTGGCCCGAGCTCGTGGTGCAGTGCGGCCGAGCCGACGAAGCCCATTTCCCGGCCCTCCGGCCCGACGATCGGCGCGGCGTGCGCCGGCAGCCGGTCGGCGCTCCCGTCCAGGTGCAAGAACACCAGCCGCCGGGGCGGGTGACCCAGGTTGTGCACCCGCGCGACGGTCTCCTGGCCCCGGTAGCAGCCCTTGTTCAGGTGGACGGCGGTCTCGATGAGCCCGGCCTCGTGTGGCAACGTCTTGTGGTCCGTGTCCACCCCGGGACGGGGCACGTACGCCGCGATCCGCGCCGCCTCGTAGGCCCACATGCCGGCCACCGCCACGTCCAGCTGCCCGCGAACCTCGCCGGCCAGGTCAAGGTCAACGACCATGTCTGTCCCCAACGGTCCCCTGGTGACCGCCAGCACGCCAGCCAGCGACCGGAAGTCAGGGAGGGACGAGCGGCCGGGCGAATCCGTTGAGTGCAGCAAGGACAGAACCCCGTGCGTAGCGGAAAGGTCGCCGACCTCCACGCGGAGCATGAACCGCATCGAGTTCAGGTACGTGACCAGGGCGGCCGCCGTACCCGGCTCAACATGCGCCCAGACGGTGGTGCCGTCATCGGCCAGCGTCAGGTGATGTTCCAGGTGGCCCTGCGGGCTGAGGATGAGCGCCTGCGCGGTCTCGCCGGGCGCTAGCCGCTCCAGGTGCTGGCTGGTCAGGCTGTGCAGCCACGACAGCCGGTCCGGGCCGGTGATCGTGACGACGCCCCGGTTGGAGCGGTCCACGAGCGCGCCGCGCTCGGCCGCCACGCGCTGCTCGCGCAGCGGGTCGCCATAGTGCGCGGCGACGCCCGCGTCCGGCCAGGCGGCTTCCACGGCCCCGTCGATGTCCAGCATGGTGACTGTGCCTCCCGCATCGCCTGCACACCAGGGCTCGCTCAGCCCTGCTTCCCTCTGCACTGGCTGCACCGGCCGAAGACGGTCAGGTGCGCCACGTCGGTCTCGAACCCCTGCTCCTGATCTAGCGCCGTGATGAGCGGCTTTATTGCCTCGGGGCGGACCTGGCTCACGCTGCCGCAATCCTGGCAGACCAGGTGAACGTGGCCGCCCTCGCTGGCCAGGTGGTAGGTGGGGGCGCCGTCGTTGAGGTGGTGGTGGGTGACCAAGCCCACTTCGTCAAGGACGTCCAGCGCGCGGTAGATCGTGGAGAGGTTGACCCCGCGCGCGGTCTGCTGGACCTCGGCGAGGATCTTCTCGGGAGTGGCGTGATCCAGCCTGCCGATCGCCTCAAGCACCAGCTGCCGCTGCGGTGTCACCTTGTAGCCGCCGGCCCGCAGCCGCTCATCCCACTGCTTCGGCTGGCTGGGCTGGCTCGTCTCCAGTGCCATGCCCAGAGTCTAGGCTCAGCGCAAAATATCTTGCGCGTGGCCGGCCGTGCGGCGTAGCGTTTGAGGTACACGGAAAGGAGGTGGTCCGAAGTATGCATAGTTATCGGACGAGTGAGGTGGCTGTCAGCTAGCCGCCCCCGCCGCCGGGAGGGGTAACACCCCTGACCCCACTGCGGGTGTGGCGGCAGTTAGTACAAGGCATACACCGGACCCCCGGGCTGGCCAGGCTTGTCCACCTGGTCCCGCGCAAGCGGAGTCGCTCGGGGGTTTTTGCGTTTCTGACCGTCAGGAATCTCGTTGGTCACCAAGGTCACCAAGGTCACCAAGGTCACCAGCGTACTCCGCGCGAGCCACCCGGCGCTTACTCGGTCCAGGCCCATTCGAGGCGAGCCCACAGGTGGGGCTGGAGGGGCTGGCCCATGGCGGCCATGTCGTAGGCGTAGGCCAGGTCCTTCTCGCCCTCGCGCTGGCTGTCCACCAGGCCGTAAAGCCGCTTGCCGGCCGTGACCGCCTTGGCGGACGCGGTGCGGGCCACCGCGTCGGTGGCCATCTCGACCCGGGTCCCGGATACCTCGCCCAGGTAGATCTCAACGATCCCGGTCGGGTGGGCGAGGACCACTTCCACGTGGTTGTCCGCCTGCGGTCGCCAGTAGCCTGTCTCCGTCCCGAGCGGACGTCCCTTGGTGCCGTCCTTATCCAGCAGCCAGGACTTGCTGGTGTAGATGAGGAACGGCTTGCCGTTGTGGGTGAACGTGAGCTCCTGGATGAAGTCAAACGACTCGATCGTGGGGTAGTCACCCTTCCCGAAGCCCTCCCACCGGCCGAGCAGGAAGCTCAGCGGCGCGAGGTCCGGGTGTTCTTGGGGCAGCTCGTTGTCGACCTGCTCATGCGTCATGGGGTCCTCCGCGGATCACCTTGACCGCCGTGTAGGCCGCCGCCACGGCGACCAGGGCGTAGGCGCCGATCATCACCGCCGCGCTCAGCATGCCATGCATGGCCCCGAGGGTATGCGCTAGCGCCCCTTTTGCGCTCACGCCACGCCGTTCTCTCGGGGAGCGCACATCAACCCCCAGGCAATGCCGCCGCCCCGGGTCTCGCCGTACAGTGAGTCCGTGGGACGATCCCTCGTCGTCAAGGTGACCGCTGGCGACAACGACCCCGAGCGCTGCAACCAGGCATTCACCGTGGCGGCGACCGCCGCCGCGAGCGGTGTCAGCGTGTCGCTGTGGCTGACTGGCGAGGCGGCCTGGTTCGCCCTGCCCGGCCGCGCGGAGAAGTTCTCGCTACCGCACGCCGCGCCGCTCGCCGACCTGCTCGCCGGGGTACTCGCCGCCGGAACGGTCACGGTCTGCACTCAGTGCGCCGCCCGGCGGGACATCGCGCCGTCCGACGTGATCGACGGCATCCGGATCGCCGGGGCGGCCACCTTCGTGGCCGAGGCCCTCGCCGACGGCGCCCAGGCCTTGGTCTACTGAGCGCTCGTCTACAGGGCGCTCACCTACTGAGCGGGAACGGCCGCCAGGCGCTCGTCGCGCAGGCGCAGCGCTAGTTCCTCGGCCTGCGGCGGCAACGGCGGCAACTGCTGGCCCGCAGCCCAGGTCAGCAGCAGGTCAGCGAGCCCGGGGTTACGCACGAGCGCGGGGCCGTGCAGGTAGGTGCCGAGCACCCGGCCGGAGTGCGCGCCCTCGGTGCCGTCTCCGTTGCCAACGCCGGTCACCACGCGGGCCAGGGGCTTGACGTCCCCGCCGAGGCGGGTGACGCCCTGGTGGTTTTCGAATCCGGTGAGCCTCGGGACGCCCAGCGCGGGGTCCACGTCGGCGAGGATCTCCCCGACGCCGCGCCGCTCGCCCCGGCCGCTGCTGATGTCGAGCAGGCCAAGGCCGGGCAGCGGCTGGCCATCGGCCCCGCCGAACTCCGTGCCGAGCATCTGGTAGCCAGCGCAGACGGCGAACAGCACCGCTCCCTGGCGCACCGCCTCGTGCAGGCCGCCATCGGCTTGCAGCCGTCGGGTGGCCAGCACCTGCGGCAGGTCCTCACCGCCGCCCATCAGGTATATGTCGCCGTCCAGCGGAACCCGCTGGTCGGAGTTGACCTCGACCACTTCGACGGGCAGGCCGCGCAGCCGGGCGCGGCGCTCCAGCACTAGCAGGTTGCCCCGGTCGCCGTACGTGCTGAGCAGGTCCGGGTAAATCCACACAAGCCGCATCGAATCGCGTCCTCCGCCCATTATTCGGTCCGGCCCACGACAGCCCGGTACTGCTGGAAAGCCGTGTAGTTGGCCAGCACCTCAAGCCGCGGCGAGTGAGCCGCGTCAACCGCGTCGTCGATGCTGTCCACTAGGCGGAACGCCACGTCGTCGGCTTCCAGCCGGACCGCCAGGTCCAGCCGGCGCTCGCCGCCGACCAGCACCGGGCGGCCGCGCAGCCGCCGGTAGTCCACGTCCCAGAGCCAGGAAGTATCGCGCCCATCGGGCGTTTGCGCGTTCACCGCCAGCAAGACCGGGACCGGCGCGGGAACCATCACGTCCAGCGCTTCCAGCCATCCCGCCGGGTTCTTCGCGAGCAGCAGCCGGATCTCGGTACCCCGCCGCTGGACCTGGGTGTACCGGCCAGCCACGGAGGTGACCCCGCGCATCTTCGCCAGGGCGCTGTCGACGCCCACGCCGAATGCCTCCGCCACCGCGAGCGCGATGACCGCGTTGGAGGCGTTGGCCCGGCCGGGCAGGGCCAGGCCAAGCGGCTGGGACTGGCCGGCCGGGTCGACGACGTTACCGTCGCTGAGCACCCAGCTGACCGGGGGGCGCCGGTTGCCGCACTCCCGGCAGGTCCACTCATCGCCCTCGCGCAACAGGTGGGCGCCGCAGTTCGGGCAGCACCAGGAGTCCTCGCGCCAGCGCTGCCCGGCCGCCACCCAGGTGACGGTGCTGGCGGCGCTGGCCGCCCAGGCGACCAGCGGGTCGTCGGCGTTGGCGACGACCCGGCAGTCGGGGGCGGCGGCCAGGGCCTCGCGCCAGCGGCGGGCCAGCATCCAGATCTCGGCGGCCCGGTCCATCTGATCGCGGCTGAGGTTAAGCAGGACCACGACCTTGGGCTGGGTCGCCTTGATCACCGGGGGGATGTACTTCTCGTCGGTCTCCAGGACCGCCAGCGGCGCGTCCGGCGCCCGGCTGAGCGCGGAGGTGAGCCCGGCCTCCATGTTGGCGCCGTACACGTTCGATGCGATCGGCTGCCCGAGGACGCTCAGCGCCGCCGTGATCAGCCGCGTCGTCGTGGTCTTGCCATTGGTCCCGGTGACCAGGACGACCTGACGGCCAGCGGCGAGCAGGGACAGCAGGTCCGGCTCCAGCCGGAGGCTGATGACGCCGCCGATGACGGACCCATCGCCCTTGCCAGCCAGCCGGGATACGGTCGCGGCGGCCCCGCCGACCGTCGTGGCGAGCCGGGCCCGCATCGGGAGCCGGGGACGGCCGGGAAGTGTCGTGTCCATTGCCGCCGATGGTATCCGAGGTGGTTTTCCCCGGGGTTGTTTTCCCTGTGGGGTGTTTCCTGGGGGCGGCGCCCTGCCGGCGCAGCCGGGAGTACGGACGGTGGCTGCACCACCTCGGGGGGTCTGGGGGGCTGGTTTGTGCCCCCCAGGAGCTAGCTGGCTTCGATTACTACGCGGAAGCGGTCGGGCTTGAGGATGACGACGGACAGGCCCATGGGCGCTCGCGTGACGGTGCCATCGAACCGGATCGTCACCGAGATCGCCGGCTGGCCGGGGACAAGCCGCAGGCTGCGCGCCACCGACGACTGGGGCGCAGAGAGCTCCATGTCCACCGCCGCGGCATAGGCGCTCCCGGGGGCCGCCATGCCCCCGGGAAGGGCCTGCAGGGCGTCGGCGAACGAGAGCATGTCGTCGTCGGAGACCATCTCGGCGACGGCATCAGGGACGTACGCGATGGAGATCGCCACCGGCTCGCCCCCGGACGCCCACACGCAGCGGACGACCCGCACGGGCGCCGCGCCGTCCCCGGCGCCAAGCGCCCGGGCCACGTCCTGGGGGGCGTCCCGCCGGGAGACGTGCCGGGCCTGGCAGGTGATCTCGCCGCCCATCGGGTCCAGGCGGGTGAGCAGCCCGGCAATGCCCTCGACCGGAATGAGGTACTCCGCCTGGCTGGCCCGGTACAACTGCCCGTCGGGCAGCCTGCGGATGAGCGAGCGCCGGATGAGCTCGCCGATCGCCGCGTCAATCTCCGAGACGCCAACGTTGTAGCGGCGGGCCAGCGCGCTGCGCCGGGGCAGTCGCCATCCCGGCTCGCGGCGGACCAGCGCGGCCGCGACGCGATCGGCCAGCACCCCGATCGCGGCCCCTGTTTCCGAAGCACGGTGGTCGCCGGTCATCACGTTCTCCGAGGGACCATCGGGCGCGTCCCGCGCTGAAGGCACGTGGCTACTGCTCCCGCCGGAGGCAGCAGTCATGCGACGACACCCCTTGCCTTCACGCGTTCAGATTCGAGCGGGAGGCGAATCCCGCGTGTTCACAGTTATTTATAATCACTGTAGGTGAACTTAAGATGAACCAGAAAAGAATGGCGACTGTCTTAGTTAATGTCATGTAGGTAAACCGTCGCGCTCGGTGCCACGACCAACGCCCTGCGGCACCCTACGCTCTAATGGGTTGCGGCTTCCGCGGGGTTCTCGTAGGACTAGGAGGCTCGCCGTAATCCGGCACGCAACGCGCTGTACTGGAGTTTTTACCTTAATTTTACCGTGGCGAAGGTCATCCAGGACGCCGGGGCACGGCCACCGGGGGTCGCCGAGGTAGCGTAAACCTCGGCAGATACCGGCCTTCGGCGGCCAGTTCACCATAAGTTGACCATCCATACCCCTTTTGGCCATCTCGGGTTCACCGATGCATGTCATCCGTGTCGGCAGACTGTATTTCGGGCGTTGGTGGTTCAAGCCACCGCGCGTCCTGTGACCAATGACTAAGAGGAGAAATTCGTCATGCAACTTCGGGGCAGGAAGCAGGCCGTTACCGCAGGGGGGGCCGTCCTCGCGATGGCACTGCTCGCCGCATGCTCCTCGTCGAGCTCAACCACGTCCGCCGGCGGAGCCACCAGCCCGGCCGCGGGCGGCGGGGCAACTACATCGTCGGCGGCCGCCGCCAGCGGCACCATCAACGCGAGCGGCTCAACGTTCCAGACGAACTTCCAGCAGGCCGCCATCGCCCTGTTCAAGCAGTCCAACCCGAACGTCACCGTCAACTACGGCGGCGGCGGCTCCGGCAAGGGCCGCTCGGACCTGGCCGCGGGCACGGTCCTGTTCGCCGGCTCGGACACCGCGCCCATCCCTGACAAGGAGGTGGCGAACTTCAAGGGCAAGCAAGTCCTGTACTTCCCGGTCCAGATCGGCCCGATCGCGATCGCCTACAACCTCTCCGGCGTGAACGACTTGAAGCTGGACGGCCCGACGCTGGCCGGCATCTTCCAGGGCACCATCAAGACATGGGATGACCCGGCGATCAAGGCGCTGAACTCCGGCGCCAGCCTGCCGGGCACCCCGATCACGCTGGCGGTTCGCTCGGACTCCTCCGGCACGACGCAGAACTTCACCAAGTTCCTCACCGAGGCCACGCCCGGCTGGACGCTCGGCACCGGCTCGACCGTGAAGTTCCCGGCCACGGCGCACGCCGCCAGCGGCGGTAGCGGCGTCGCCCAGGTCGTCAAGTCGACGGCGGGCGCGATCGGCTACGTGGACGACTCCACCGCCAAGGCGTCTGGCCTGGTCGCGGCGTCAGTCAAGAACAAGGACGGCCAGTTCGTCGCCCCGTCCCCGGAAAGCGCCGGCGCGGCGGCCCAGTCGATTACCCCGACAGCCGACCTCACGTTCAGCGCGGCCTGGCAGGCGGGCGCGAGCGCCTACCCGATCACCTACCAGTCGTGGGACCTGGTGTACGCCAAGCAGGCTAACGCTAGCGACGCGGCCCTGCTCAAGGCCTACCTCGGCTTCCTGCTCGGTCAGCAGGGCCAGGGTCTGCTGAGCGAGCTCTACCTCTCCCCCCTGCCCACCGCTATCGACCAGGCGGCCGTCGCCCAGCTCGACAAGATCACCTCCTGAGCAGATGAACACCGTGGCACCGGCGGACCCGGCCCAGTCGGCCGGGTCCGCCCACCCGCTTGCGCATCGGCGACCGCTCGGCGACCGCACCTTCCAGATCCTCGCGCTCGTAGCGGGCCTGCTGGTGCTGGTGATCCTCATCCTGATCGCGGTGTCGACGGCGCAGCAATCCACCTCGTGGTTCACCACCGCGGGGGCGTCGGGGATCTTCTCCATCGACTGGGATCCGGCCAACAACCACTTCGGCGCGATGTCCTTCGTCTTCGGGACGGTGATCACCTCCGTGATCGCGATCGCGATCGCGGTTCCGGTCAGCGTCGCGATCGCGCTGCTGCTGACCGACGTGGTGTCGCGCCGCTGGTCGCAGCCCATCGTCTACGTGATCGACCTGCTCGCCGTCGTCCCCTCGGTGGTCTGGGGCCTGTGGGGCATCCTCGTGCTGGTTCCGTGGCTGCAGAACAGCATCTACGGCCACATCGGCAACGTGCTCAACGGCGTCCCGGTGCTCGGTAACTTGTTCGGGCCACCGGTCAGCGGCGCGGCGTTCTTCACCGCCGGGGTCATCCTGGCCATCATGATCACGCCCATCATCACGTCGCTGTCCCGCGAGGTCATCGCGACGGTTCCGGCGATCGACAAGGAGGGCGCCTACGCACTGGGCGCCACTCGGTGGGAGATGATCAGGGGCGCCGTCTGGCCGCACAGCCAGGGCGGAGTGCTCGGGGCAGTGCTGATCGGGCTGGGCCGGGCGATGGGCGAGACGATCGCGGCCGCGCTCGTCATTGGCTCCTCGGCGACCATCACGTCGCACCTGCTCGCCCCGGGTTACTCGATCCCCGCCGTCATCGCCAACCAGTTCGGCGAGGCGTCCGGCGTCTTCCGGTCCGCGCTGATCGGCATGGGCCTGTTCCTGTTCGCGATCACGATCATCGTCAACCTGGTGGCCCGCGGCATCGTTGAGCGGTCCGCCCGGCGCATGAGGGGGGCCTGATGGCAGCCACCGCTAACCCTGGCCCGGGTCAGCCGACCGTCGACCTGCGCGAGCCAGCCGGCTGGCGGCGCACCAAGAACCAGTTTGCCACCATCGTGATGTGGGCTGCCTTCGTGATCACCTTGATCCCGCTGGTCTTGGTGCTCTACACGGTGATCCAGAAGGGTGCCTCCGCGATCAGCTGGCAGTTCCTGACCGGCGGCCCGATCCCGCCCAACGTGCTGCCGCTGGGCGTCGGCGGCATGGGCCCCGCGGTCATCGGCACGCTCGAGATCACCGGGCTCGCCGCGCTCATGGCCATCCCGCTGGGGGTTCTCGGCGGGGTCTACCTCAACGAGTATGGCGGCACCAGCTGGCTGGCCCAGCTCCTGGCCTTCCTGTCCGACGTGATGACGGGCGTGCCGTCGATCGTCATGGGCCTGTTCATCTTCACGATCTGGATCCTGCACTTCGGCTACTCAGGGGTAGCGGGCGCCTTCGCGCTGGCCTGCCTGATGCTCCCGATCGTGATCCGGTCCACCTTCGAGATGCTCCGCCTGGTGCCCGACAGCCTCCGCCAGGGCAGCTACGCGCTGGGCGCCACCAAGGCACGGGTGACCGTGACCGTGGTGCTCCCGGCCGCGATCGGCGGTATCGTCAGCGGCTCGCTGCTGGCCGTCGCCCGGGCCGCCGGGGAGACGGCACCGCTGCTGTTCACCATCTTGACGGTGGAGGCGACCAACACGAACATCTTCAGCGGCGCCAACACGGCGCTATCCACGCAGATCTTCGTGAACGCCACCTCGCCTTACGTTGGCGCTGAGTCCCGTGCCTGGGGTTCCGCACTGGCGCTCATCGCCATGGCCTTCATATTGATCATCATCGCCCGCGTCGTGACCGCCCGGTTCACGCGCTACACGCGCTAGGAACGACATGGATCAGCCTGAGTACGAGGTACTCCCCAAGTTGCACGTGCCGCAGACGGCGGTCGGCGTGCCGGCCGAATCGTTCGCGAGCCCCGCCGTGTTCAACGTGGACGGCGTCTCCGTCTACTACGGGTCCTTCCGGGCCGTGACCAACGTCTCGCTCACCATCCACGAGAACGAGATCACCGCGTTCATCGGCCCGTCCGGGTGCGGCAAGACGACCGTGCTGCGGACACTCAACCGGATGAACGACCTGATCCCGGGCGCGCGCATGGAGGGCAAAATCCACTACCGGGGCGCGGGCCTGTACGACACCGCGGTATCGCCGACGGCGGTGCGCCGCCGCATCGGCATGGTCTTCCAGAAGGCGAACCCGTTCCCGAAGTCCATCTACGACAACGTCGCGTACGGGCCGCGCATCAACGGCATCCGCGGCAAGGGCCAGCTCGATGAGATCGTCGAGCGCTCGCTGCGCCAGGCCGCGCTGTGGGACGAGGTCAAGGACCGGCTGAACAAGTCGGGGCTGGGCCTGTCCGGTGGCCAGGCGCAGCGGCTGTGCATCGCCCGCGCCCTCGCCGTCAAGCCGGATGTCGTCCTCATGGACGAGCCGTGTTCGGCTCTCGACCCGATCGCCACCGGCCGGATCGAGGACCTGATGCAAGAGATCAAGTCCAAGTACACGATCGTCATCGTCACCCACAACATGCAGCAGGCGACCCGGGTCAGCGACCGCACCGCCTTCTACTCGGTGCTGCGGGACGAGAAGAGCGAGACCCGCACCGGCGTGCTCGTCGAGTACGACCGGACGGTTAACATCTTCGAGAACCCGAAGGACGACCGGACCCAGGCCTACGTCACCGGCCGGATCGGCTAGCCGGCCGAAGGCCGGCTGCATCCCGGGGGGGAGCAATGTGTGCTCCCCCCCGGCCAAGGGGTGATAGGGGGACGGTCTCCCCATGTCCGGGGCCTGGGGTATTTGTTCTTATCCCCCGGGGGCACAGGCCTGGGGGTTGGTGTGCACCTCCCGGAGATTAATCCCGCTTGGGGCCGGCTAGGTAGATCACGCGGCGGGAGACGTTGACGGCGTGGGCGCCCAGGCGCTCGTAGAACCGGGTCACCAGGGTCAGGTCCATGATCGCGGGGACGGGCAGGCCGCCGGCCGCGAGCTCGGCGTGCAGGCGCGCGTGCAGGTCGTCCATCTCCTGGTCCTTGATGCTCAGCCGGGCCGCCGTGGAGCGGTCGCGCTGGTACCAGCAGTCGGACGTCTGCCCCCACATCTCGGCGGCGAGTTGCCCCATGCGGGTCAGCATCGCCTGCCCGGCGGGCGACAACGCCCCCGCTGGCGCGTTCGCGGCGGTAGCGACTATCTGCACGATGAGGTCATGCGAGCGCTCAAGCTCGGGCGTGATCCGTAGCACCGACAGCAGGAAGCGCAGGTCCGAGGCGACCGGTGCCTGAAGCAGGATCTCCCGCTGTACCAGCTCCTCGACCTCGAGGTAGAGCGCGTCGATCTCCTGGTCACGCTCGAGGAGGATCGTGAACGCCTCGCCATCCCCGGCCAGCAAGGCCCGGGTGGCCTCACTGAGGTCTTCGCCGACCATCGCGAACAGCTGGATGACCTTCCCCTCAATGGTTTCCAGCTCTCGCTCGAACTCTTGCCTGGGCTCTCCCACGGGGCAAGCGTACGGGGCGCGCCGGCGTAATCCACCGGCGCGCCCCGAAAATTTCAGGGTTTTCCGCCTCCCGGGGACCCGGGCTAGACCGCCACCTCAACCTTGGTGACGGACCCGATTGCGGCGGGCACCACCCGCTCCTCGCGGACCCCGCCGGGGGCCAGGACGACCAGCGTCCAGTCGCCCGGCGCGGCGAAGAACCGGAAGCCGCCGTCCTCGCCCAGGGGAACCTCGGCGACGAACTCATCTCCGCTGCCCCGCAACCGGGCATACCCGGTGCTGGCCGGCACCCCGCCGACGGTGACGTGGCCCTCGACGATCGCTTCCTTGCCCGCGGCGTCAGCGGTCACGGTGATCCCGCCGGCCGGCGCTCCGCAGCCGCTCAGGTCGTTGCTCAACGTGCGTCTCCCAACTCGATCGGCACGCCGACCAGCGAGCCGTACTCGGTCCATGAACCGTCGTAGTTCTTCACGTTCGCCTGGCCGAGGATCTCGTGCAGCACGAACCACGTGTGCGCGGAGCGCTCGCCGATCCGGCAGTAGGCGATGGTGTCCTTGCCGAAGTCCACGCCCGCCTCGCTGTACAACGTCGTGAGGTCGTCGTCGGGCTTGAAGGTGCCGTCCTCGTTGGCGGCCTTGGACCACGGGATGTTACGTGCGGTCGGGATGTGCCCGGCCCGCTGCGCCTGCTCCTGCGGCAGGTGGGCGGGGGCGAGCAGCCGCCCGGCGAACTCATCGGGCGAGCGGACGTCGACGAGGTTCTGCACGCCGATGGACGAGACGACCTCATCGCGCAGCGCGCGGATCGCGGAGTCCTGTTCCGAGGCGGTGTAGCTGGTCTTCGCGCGGGTGGGCACGTCGGTGGCCAGTTCGCGCGAGTCCAGCTCCCACTTCTTGCGGCCGCCGTCCAGGAGCACCACCTTGTCGTGCCCGTACAGCTTGAAGTACCAGTACGCGTACGCGGCGAACCAGTTGTTGTTCCCGCCGTACAGCACGACGGTGTCGTCGTTGCCGATGCCGCGCTCGGACAGCAGCGCCTCGAACCCGGCCTTGTCGACGAAGTCACGGCGGACCGGGTCCTGCAGGTCCTTCTTCCAGTCGATCTTGACCGCTGACGGGATGTGGCCCTTGTCGTAAGCACTGGTGTCCTCGTCAACCTCGACGATGACGAAGCCAGGCCGGCCGATCTTGGATTCGACCCAGTCAGCGTCGACCAGGACGTCTGAGCGGCTCATTGTATGAGATCCTCCTTGGGTGGCGGCCGCTACTGGGCCGGCCGGAGACGTTGGATGAAAAGGTACATATGGCAGCCCAGGCACAGGTCGAAGGCCGCGTTCAGGAAGGCGGCGATGAGCGCCAGCCCGGTGAAGGCGACGCCGAGCACGGGCGAGACGGCCAGGAAGCCGATCGTCGCGATGGCCGCGCACATCATGCCGACTCCTTGCGCGAACCTCGGCGGTGACTCGGCCTCAAGCTCGGCGGGCGGTCCTAGCCGCGGCCGGACCAACGCGCGGTACACCAAGCCGTAGGGCGCGTAACGCAGTCCGGCCAGCGCCCCGATCGCGAACACCACGGTCTGGGCTAGCAGCAGCCAGCCACTACCGGTGACCAGGGCGATCGCGAGGACGATGGTGGTGATGACCGCGCCAAACCGCGGTCCTCGCGGATCGATGCCCATGGTGGTGCTCCCAACTGCAGACGAGGTAAAGCTCGTACTCGGCCTGCCCGTTGGAGAACCTAGCTCTCCCTAATGCGATGGGCAGGGCCGACCGCATACAGATCGCGGTCGCCACCCGGCAAAAATCGACAGCACGCCGCTTGGTGAGCGTCTGCGCTGTTGGGGACTGCACGAACCAGATGTTATTCATCCGAGGCCCGGCTGTCACCTCTGAGCTGTCGGTCACGGAGCGCCCGCCTCCAAGACCCCGTCCACGGCGCAAAGCACGTCGGCCCTGCGCGGCTGGCCGCTGGCCCGGCTGGCGACCGCGCCATCGGGGCCGAGCACCAAGATCGTCGGGGTGGAGTAGATGTTCAGCCTCCTGGCCAGGTCCAGTCGCGCGGCGGCGTCCACCTCGACCAGTTCGACCCCGTCATGCTCTTGCGCTACCTGGCCGAGCATCCGCCTGGTCGGCGGGCAGTTGGCGCAGAACTCGGTGGAGAACTGGACCAGCGTTGCCCGGGCGCCGAGCGGGGCGCCGAGCTCCTCGGCGGTCAGCACGGCCGGATCGGCGGGGTTACTCCGGCCGGCGACCGGACGGACCCCGGCCGGGGATGCCTTGAACTTCCCCCGGCGCTTGCGCAAGGCCAGCCCGGCAGCCGTGGCGGCACCCAGCACCACCACGAGCACGATCAAGCCACCCATCACGCTCCCCCTAGCGCGCGGGGTAGGCGCCTGTATTCCCGCTCAGATGGTGACGGTAATGGGCTGACCGCCCTGGACCGTGATGATGAAGGACTTGATGTCCGTGGCCGTGACCCCGGCTGAGGAGGGATACCAGACGTTTCCCTCGTCGGAGTCGGTTACCCAGCTGCCGGCTAGCTGGCGGGCGCCATCGCCCTCGACCACCCACATCTGGCACGGGGTGTCCACCGGGAGCCCGGATACCTTCGCCGCCAGCTGCGTTCCCCAGCGCATCGACTGGTAGGTGACGGTCGCCGCCTCCTGGCCATTGCTCCCGATCGCGGTCAGCCACGCGCCGTTCGGCGCCCCGGCCGGGTGCAGGTCCTGCCCCAGCGCCTGCTGAGCCGGGGCGGGAGCGGGACTGGCGGCCAGCTTAGCGCCGCCGAAGGACGCCGCGCCGATGACCACCGCCGCGGCGGCCACCGCGGCGATGCTCGCCAGCCCGCGCCGCTTGCGACGGACCGCGGCCAGGTCCACGACGTTAGCGGGCGGCGGCGGGTATGCCTCGCCGTCGGCCGCCGGCCCGCCGGGGGCGGACGGCCCGGCAGAGCTGCCGGCTACCTGGGCAGGCCCCGGGACCCGGGCGATTGCCGCGTCCGGCGCGCTTGCTGCCAGGAACCGTGTCGACGGCGCTGCCGTCGACGACTGCACTGGGGTCGGCGGCACTGGGGTCGGCGGCATGGCCGGTGGCACGGCTGGAGGCGGCAGCGTGGGGTACGGCGCGGTTGCCTCCAGAGGCGGGGCTGCCTCTAGTCCCCCGGATACGGTGTCGCTTGACATGGTGTCGCGCCGCCGGCCCAGGAACGTCATCGGGGGCAATAGCAGGGGATCCCCGGGCAAGGGGCCATCCGCGAGCGCGATGGCCTCCTCGGACGGGACCAGGGCCAGCAGCGCGGGTAGCTCCATGAACTCGGCCAGCTCGTCCCGGCACCGCGGGCAGGTGTCAAGGTGCTCGTCCACTGCCGCGCGCTCATCAGGGTCGATGGCGCCAAGCACGTAGACGCCGAGCGCGATGCGCGCCTCTTGGCAATCCCAGGTGGCCGTCATGGCAGTCCCCGTTCCTCAAGCGCTAGCTTGAGCGCCTTTAGCGCGTAGTAAGTACGCGACTTCACGGTTCCGGCCGGTATCCCGAGGGTCACGGCCGCCTCCGCGACCGAGCAGCCCCGGTAGTAGGTCTCCACGATCACCCTCCGGTGGTCGGGGCGCAGCGAGGCCAGTGCCTCGGCCACGGCCCAGGACTCCAGGGTCCGGTCGGTGTCGTCGCTGGCAGGGAGCGTGTCCAGGATCGCCTGTCCTACCTCAGGCGGGCGCGACTGGCGGGCGCGGAACGCGTCCACCGCCAGGTTGCGCGCGACGGCGAACAGCCACGGCCGCGCCGGCCGGTCGGCGAGCGCCTCCGGGTGCCGCCATGCCCGCACGAGGGTTTCCTGCACAAGGTCCTCCGCCCGCTGCCTGTCTCCTCCGGTCAGATGCAGGGCGTACCGGAGCAGGGCGCCGCCGTGCTCGGCGTACAGCGCCCGGATAAACGCCTCGTCGGCCACGCCTCGCTCCGGGGTCGCCCCCGCGGGCGGTTGCTGCGTCGTGGCCGCTCTCGCGTCCGGCACACCAGGTAGAACGGAGCTAGCCGCCTGGCGGTTCACCTCTTCAGGGAAATCTTCGGACACTGCTCGTCGACCACCGTGCCTAGGTCACCGGGTGAACGGGGGAGGGCTGGCCCCTCCCACGCATCAAGCATACCAAAAGCGACTAAATATGCCCGCACAGTAACAACTACGCTCCCCGGGAGCGGGTTGCTAACTCTCCGGGAAAAGCAGTGATCTTCGTCGCATGGCATATCACAGCGGTGAAACATTGCGTTTCAGGCATGTTACAGAGGCCCTCTGGCCGGGTTCCCGGTTACCCGGGAAAAGTTGCGCGAATCTTCAGCCGCCCGCGAACGGGGGCAGCACCTCGATGGTGGCACCGTCTTCCAAGATGGTCCCCGCAGCCGCCACACGGCGCACAGGTAGCGCGTTGACCAGGAAAGATGATCGCTCCATGACCTGCTTGAGCCGATCAGGGGAGGCTCGGCCGGCGAGCGCGACCGCGAGCGCGCTGGCGAGCGTCTCCGCCTCCACCGACTCCTCTGGCGTGCCGGCGGCATCCTTCGCCGCGGCCCAGTACCGAATCGTCACCTTGGCCATGTGGGTTATCCTTACCCCAACGGGATCCTCGGGCGCTGTTGCCTCCGGGTCCCATTTGTGTTTATACAGATAATGATGGCGCGCATGCGTCGCAGTCTGGAGGTGGCATCAGGTGAGCGACCTGCTGTTGGTGACCGGCGTCCTGGAGCCCTCCGCGGAGGTGCTGCCAGCCCTCGGCCTGCTGCTGCACTCGGTTCGGGTCGTGCCAGCGGACGCGTCCGCGCTCGTCGAGGCGCCGCCGGCCGACGTGGTCCTCGTGGACGCGCGCCGCGATCTCGCGCATGCCAAGGGTATCTGCCGGCTGCTGCACACTACCGGACTTGACTGCCCCATGCTCGCGATCGTTACCGAGGGCGGGCTGGCGGCGGTGAGCGCGGAGTGGAGCGCCGACGACGTCATCCTCAACACGGCCGGTCCCGCCGAGGTCGAGGCCCGGCTGCGGCTGGCGATCGGGCGGTGCGCGATGAGGGCAGCGGCCGACGCGCCGGATGAGATCCGCTCCGGCGACCTGGCCATCGACGAGGCCACCTACTCCGCCCGGCTGCGCGGCCGCGTCCTCGACCTGACCTTCAAGGAGTTCGAGCTCCTCAAGTTCCTGGCCCAGCACCCGGGCCGCGTGTTCACCCGCGCGCACCTGCTCCAGGAGGTGTGGGGCTATGACTACTTCGGCGGCACCCGGACGGTGGACGTTCACGTCCGGCGACTGCGCGCCAAGCTCGGTCCCGAGCACGAGGCGCTGATCGGGACGGTCCGCAACGTCGGCTACCGGTTCGTGCCGGTGAAGGGCGCCCCGGAGGACCGGGATGGAGTGCTCATGCAGGACTCCGTCGCCCCCTCCGTCCCGGCGGACCGGTGACGCGGCCGCGGCTCACCGAAGGCCCCCTGTCCGCAGCCCAGGCCGCGCTGGTCACCGAGCTCGCTGAGGCGGCCCGTCGGGCCGATGGCGTCCCTCCGCTGTCAGAGCACGCGTTGCTGCATGTCCAGCATCCCGCGGACGGCAGTAGCGGTGAGGGCAGTGCCGCCCGCGACCTGCTGCTGACCATCGACGAGACCGCGGTCGGTTACGCGCACTTGGACCCGCCGGATGAAACGGACGAGGATGAAGGTGACCTCAGCGGCGAGCTAGTCGTCCACCCCGCGCACCGGCGCCGGGGACACGCCCGCGCGCTGATCGCCGCACTCGTCAGCACGGCACTCACCGACACCCCACTCGCCGGCACGGAACTCACGGACACCGCACTCGCCGATAGTGCCCGCGGGCACGGGATCCGCCTGTGGGCGCACGGTGACCTGCCCGCCGCCGCGGGGCTGGCCCGGGCCACGGGCTTTACCCGGGCCCGGTCGCTGTGGCAGATGCGCAGGCCGCTGGCCGGCGCGTACTCCCCGTCCATGCCCGAGCCGTCCTTTCCGGCCGGGGTGACCGTGCGGACCTTCGTACCCGGCAAGGACGAGGAGGCGTGGCTGGAAGTCAACGCGCGGGCGTTCGCCCACCATCCTGAGCAAGGCGCCTGGACCCGAGACGACCTGGAGCTTCGAGAGGCGGAGCCGTGGTTCGATCCGGCTGGGTTCTTCCTGGCCGAGCGCGACGGCCGGCTGGCCGGCTTCCACTGGACCAAGGTTCACGCGGAGGGGCCGGAAGGCGTGCCGGAAGGCGAGGTCTACGTGGTGGGCGTGGATCCCGGCGGGCAAGGCGGCGGCCTCGGGCGGGCGCTGACCCTCGCGGGCCTTCATCACCTAGCGGGGCGGGGACTGGCACACGTGATGCTATATGTCGATGAGGAGAACACGGCGGCCACCCGCCTGTACACCGCGCTCGGATTCACCCGCTCCAACACCGACGTCATGTACCGCCGGGCAGCACCGCCGGACATGGCCAGAGGTCGCTAAGCGGAGGAGGCTCCCGGCCTCACGCCTACCCCCAGGACAGCGTCAAGTTCCGTCCGGGTGAGGGGCCTGTCGCTTGCCGCCACCGCAGTGAGCACTTCTCCGTAGAGTTCGATCTCGTCCCATGCGACGCGGTCGTGCAGGCGCTGGTCAAGCTGCCTGGGAATCTCGCTCACCTCCGTCGACGCGGGATCCTCTCGACCGTCTTCCAGGTTACGTCGCGACACCTTTCCTCCGCATGACCCATCAGGGCCATTAGCTAACTACCCTTTGGTTCGGTTTTACCCGCCTTCGCGTTAACGATTCCGCGACTCGCGGCGGACGTTGCGCCTCTGCTGTCATCGGCAGGCCGACTACCCGCCCCGACCTGCCAGTCGAGCCGTGCGTAGTCTTCTGGTTACAGACTAGATCACTATGCGCACATGCACCATGCCCGATAAGCAACCATCTAACACCGCATAACCCCCGAGAATCACTACCCTCAGTAGTCGCAACGGGATCCGCGCTCCGCCTAAGTAGCCCCCACTGCTTGTCAAGTTGGGATATAACGGGACACTCAGCCGTTTCGGTTGCGGACAGTGCTCCTTCGGGAGAAGAGTCAGGGGGGACCCGTCCCGACGCAGCACGCCTTCACCCGCTGGGCGCGCCCCGCCGGCCCCTTGATCGCCCGGCGCAGACGCCGGGGCCGATCCCTCGTTAGACTCGCACATCGTTCTCGCAGACCTTGGGACCAGAGATTCTCGTGATGCCATGAATGAAAACAGTGACCTCCTGCCTAATCTGCTCCATGAAGAATTTGAGATGCAGATGCGCGGTTACAGCCGCCGCCAGGTTGACGACTTCGTAGCACGACGCAACGGCGAGATCCGCGATCTGGAGCAGCGCCTGGCCAGGACCATGGACGAGGCTGAGCATCTCCGGCGTGAGGTCGCGACCGTGCGCCAGCAGGCCCTCGCCGGGCGGCCCGCGCACGAGGAGGTCAGCGAGCGCATCGCCCAGATCCTCAAGCTGGCTGATGATGAGGCGAAGGCTCAGAAGGGCAAGGCTGACGACGAGATCTCCAAGCTGCGCGCGGAGGCCCAGCAGGAGTCCGAGCGAGTGCGCGCCGACGCTCGGGAGCAGGCCGAGCGGATGCTGACCGCCGCGCAGGAGCAGGCCGAGCGGACCATCTCCGCCGCGCGGAATGAGGCCGACAAGACCCGGACCGGCGCCCGGACCGAGGCCGATCGGTTGACCAGCGAGACTCGCAAGAAGGCCGACGCCGCCTTGGCCAGCGCCAAGGGGCAGGCCAAGAGGGTGCTCGACGAGGCGACGGCCCGGGCCACGGCGATCCACGACGGCGCCGAGCGCAGGCTCAACCTGCTCAGCACCCGGCACTCCGAGACGGTCCGCCGGCTGACCGACATCCTTGATGGCGTTCAGGGGCTGGTCGCCGCCGAAGCGGCCCGCATGTCCCTGGAGGAGGAGGTCAACCAGCAGGTGGCCAAGGCGATCGCCCTAGCCGAAGCGCAAGAGCAGGAGCAGGCCGCGGCCGCCGCACGCGAGGACGCCCCCGCCGCGCCCCGGCCCGCCGACCGCCCGGTCGACCTCGCGTCGCTGGCACCGCCCGCGCCGGAGACGATCACCAACGGCACTCCCGCCCCCGCGCGCAACGGGGCGGACGGCCGGTCCCACGCAGTAGCGCCGCAGCCGCACCGCCAGGCGGCTGGCAGGCCCGGACCGGGCCTGCCGGGCTCCGCGCCGCTGGGCAGCCAGGTCGTGCTGCCGACGCCGCCGCCCGGGCTGGGTGGTGCCCGCCCCGGCACCGGGAACGATGACGGTCCCCGGCTGCCACCGTCTTCAGGAGCACTGTCTTCAGGAGCACTGTCTTCAGGAGCACTGTCTTCAGGAGCACCGTCTTCAGGAGCACCGTCTTCAGGGCCGTCGCGGCCCAGTTCCGCGCTATCGGGTAACCCGCTGTCCAACCCGCTCCCGTCCGGGCCGGGCCGCGGCGACACGCCGGACCGGGACCGGGACTCGCTGCGGGACTCCGGGCGGAGCACGGGCACGATCGACCCCGACGAGTCCACCGAGGGCATCCGCCTGATGCCGTAACTGGTAAGCGAACAGAAGTCCCGGAAGGGGGCGCCGACGCTTCGCCGGCGCTCCCTTCCAGCATGTCGAGGCGCCTGAGGATCACGCCCTCGCGCAGCGCCCACGGGCAGATCTCCAGTTGCGAGACGTCCATCAGGTCCATCACCGCGTCGGCGATGATCGCGCCCGCCACCATCTGGGCAGCGCGGCCTTCCGATACCCCCGGCAGCCGGGACCGCTCGACGCCGTCCATGGCCGCCAGCCGCTCGGCCCACACGATGACGTCCGTGTGCTTGAGGTACCGCTTCGCGTAGAAGCCCTCACTGGACGGGGCGGCCCCGGCGATCCGGGCGAGCTGCCGGAACGTCTTGGACGTGCCCACCGCGTGGTCGGCCGCGCCGTGGCGCAGGAACCCCCCGGCGTGCCGGGCGATCTCGGCGCGGACGTGCCTGCGCAGTGCGCGCACCTCACCCGCCGAGGGCGGATCGGCGGTGAGCCAGTCACGGGTCAGCCGCCCGGCGCCCAGTGGCAGCGACATCGCCGCCTCCGGCTCCTCGTCTTGGCCGGCCGCTATCTCCAGCGAGCCGCCGCCGATGTCGAAGACCAGCAGCCGCCCAGATGACCAGCCGAACCACCGCCGCGCGGCGAGGAACGTCAGCCGCGCCTCATTCTCGCCGGACAGCACCCTGATCTGGGTGCCCGTCTGCTCCTGGACCCGGGCCAGGACCTCCAGGCCGTTGCCGGCGTCGCGCACCGCGGACGTCGCGAACGCGAGGAACTCCTCCACGCCCTTGTCCTCGGCGATCCGCATCGCCTCGAGGACGAACTCAGCCAGTTGTTCCTCGCCCGCCTCCGACAACGTGTTGTCTGGCAGCAGGTGAGCGGCTAGCCGCATGTCGACCTTGTGCGAGAAGGCGGGCAGCGGGCGGGCGCCTGGGTAGGCGTCAACTACGAGCAGGTGGACGGTGTTCGAGCCGACGTCCAAGACCCCAAGTCGCATAATTAAAGAAGCTACCGGAAGTCCTCCCTGATCACCGTGCTCCGATACCTTCGTCCCATGCGAAACGGAGAAGTTTCCTGGTGGTGGCGGGCACTTGGCGGGTTCCCGGCCCGGAGGCCATCGTTGCCCGGCCCGCAGGAGGCCGATGTGTGCATCGTCGGAGCCGGCTACACCGGGCTGTGGACGGCGTACTACCTCAAGGGCATCCGGCCCGACCTGCGGGTGGTGGTCCTCGAAGCGGCGTTCGCCGGCTTCGGCGCGTCCGGTCGCAACGGCGGCTGGGTCACCGCCGAGAACATCGGCGCCCGCGACAAGTACGCCCGGCAGCCGTCCGGCGCCACTGGGGTGCGCGCGCTCGAAGCAGCCCTGCGGGCGACGGTGGCCGAGATCGAGCGCGTCTGCGGCGCCGAGGAGATCAGCTGCGACTTCGTGGCCGGCGGGCGGCTGGCGGTGGCGACCACCCCCGCTCAGCTCGCCCGGCTGCGCGCCAGCCTGGAGGAGGCGCGCGCATGGGGTGACGGCGAGGACGTGCTGGCCTTCTTGTCCCGGGAGGAGCTCGCGGGGCGGGTCAACGTCGCCGGGGCGCTGGGCGGCTTGTTCGCGCCGCACTCGGCCCGGGTACAGCCGGCCTCCCTGGTGGCGGGGCTGGCGGCGGCCGCCGAGCACCGGGGCGTGGTGATCTACGAGGCGACGCCGGTCACCGAGATCTTGCCGAGCATGGCGACCGGGGGGCCCGGCGCCGTCGCGCGGACCGTCTTCGGCGACGTGCGGGCGCGCGCGGTGCTGCGCTGCACCGAGGGGTTCACCGCCCGGCTCCCAGGCGCGCGCCGTGCGTTGCTGCCGATGAATAGCTCCATGGTCGTTACCGAGCCGCTGGACGAAGCGGCGTGGCGGGAGATCGGCTGGGCCGGCTGCGAGACGATGTCGGATGAGGCGCACGCGTACATGTACGCGCAGCGCACCGCCGACGGCCGGATCGCGATCGGCGGGCGCGGCGTGCCGTACCGGTTCGGCTCGACGATCGATGACCGCGGCGAGACCTCCCCGGCGACAGTCGCGGCGCTCAGGGCGCTCATCCGGCGGCTATTCCCGGCCGCCGCCGCCGCGAAGCTGGACCACGCGTGGTCAGGGGTGCTCGGCGTGCCCCGCGACTGGTGCGCGGCGGTGAACTTCGACGCCGGCGCCGGCCTCGGCTGGGCGGGCGG
The DNA here is from genome assembly GCA_025934375.1 of Streptosporangiaceae bacterium. Lineage (GTDB taxonomy): Bacteria > Actinomycetota > Actinomycetes > Streptosporangiales > Streptosporangiaceae > Trebonia. The sequence continues at coordinate 86,458 of JAICYD010000004.1, forward strand.
CTACTCCGGCCACGGCGTCCTGGCCGCCAACCTGGCCGGCCGGACGCTGGCCGACCTGGTGGCCGGCGATTCCACGGAGCTGACCGCGCTCCCCTGGGTCGGCTACCACAGCCGCGCGTGGGAGCCCGAGCCGGCCCGCTGGGCCGGGGTGCACGGCCTGTACGCGCTGTACCGGGCGGCCGACCGCCTGGAAGGGCGTGCGGAATCCGCTCGCCAGGCCGCCCTCGCCGGCGTCCTCGGCCGGGTCGGGGACGCGATCTCGGGCATCCCGCACTGAACCATGGCCCCGGGGTTGCGGCCGCGCCACATTGACAGGGCCACCCGATTGACAGGTCCAGCAGCCCAAAGTTACGTTCGCGACCATGCGGACCAGGGCAGCAGTCATCCGGGAGCCGGGCAAGCCGTGGGAAATCACGGAGCTTGAGCTGGACGAGCCCGGGCCGGGCGAGGTGCGGATCCGGTTCGTGGCGGCGGGCATGTGCCACTCCGACGAGCACCTGCGCACCGGGGACAGCACCGGGCGGCTGCCGCTGGTCGGCGGGCACGAGGGCGCCGGGGTCGTCGAGGCGGCCGGCCCCGGGGTAACCCGGGTGGCCGTTGGGGACCACGTGGTCTGCTCCTTCATCCCCGCCTGCGGCACCTGCCGTTACTGCTCGACCGGGCGGCAGAACCTGTGCGACGCCGGCGCCCAGATGATGACCGGGATGATGAGCGACGGGACGTTCCGGTTCCACGACGACAGCGGGGCGGACCTGGGCGGCTTTTGCATGCTGGGCACGTTCGCCCAGCAGGCCGTCGTCTCCCAGCACTCGTGCGTGCCCATCGACCGGGACATCCCGTTCGAGGTGGCCGCGCTGACCGGCTGCGGGGTCCCGACCGGCTGGGGCACGTCGGTGTACGCGGCCGGGGTGCGCGCCGGCCAGACGGTGGTGATCTTCGGCGCGGGCGGGGTGGGCACCAACGCCGTCCAGGGCGCGCGGTACGCCGGGGCCGCGAACGTGATCGTCGTGGACCCGGTGGAGTTCAAGCGGTCCTCGGCGCTGTCGTTCGGCGCGACGCACGTGTTCGCCAGCGCCGGGCAGGCGCAGGAGGCGGTGGTGGACCTGACGCGCGGGCAACTCGCCGACCACGCGATCATCACCGTTGGCGTGCTGTCGGCGGAGGTCGTCCAGGAGGCGGCGGCGATCGTCGGCAAGGGCGCCCAGGTGACCATCACGTCGGTCGGCCGCAGCTGCGAGCAGCAGATCCAGCTGGCCGCCAACGGCTCGGTGGTCGGCTGGCAGCGGCGTATCCAGGGACACGTGTTCGGCATGTGCAACCCGCTCTACGACATCCCGAGGCTGCTGGGGCTTTACCGGGCGGGGCAGCTCAAGCTGGAGGAGCTCATCACCCGCCGGTACGCGCTGGATGAGATCAACCAGGGATACGCCGACCTCGACGACGGCCAGCTGATCCGCGGCGTCATCATCCACTAGCCTGTACTACTGCCATGGCTTCGCGGGACTAGCTTTGGCGTTATGACCGGGAACGATGAGGAGCACCCGAGTGCCGCGCGCATCCTTGCGGGCATCGAGGCACTGCATGCTCGGCTCGACGCCCTCGAGGCTACGGGCCGCCGTGAGCTCGGGGAGGCGGGCAGCCTGGCCATCCGCTCGGTGCCCGCGTGGTGCCGGCCGACCCTGGGGGAGACTCGCTGGGAGGTGGCGCTGGCCACCGCGGCGGCGATCGCGCTGCAGCTGCCGGTGCCTGGCCGGCTGCACCTCGTGCAGCCGGCCTGGATCATGCCCGCCGCTCAGGGGGCGCTGCTCGTCGCGCTGGTGGTGGCGAACCCGCACCGGATCAACCGGGAGTCGACCGCGCTGCGCATGCTGTCGCTGGCGCTGGCCACGTTGCTTAGCCTCGCGAACACGTGGTCGGTGGTCGAGCTCGTCAACGATCTCGTGCACGCGTCCGGGACCGGCAATACCCCGTCCGCGCTCGATAGCCCGGGCCCGCTGCTGGTCACCGGGGGCGCGATCTGGCTGACGAACGTGATCGTGTTCGCGCTGTGGTACTGGGAGTTCGATCAGGGCGGCCCGGTCGCCCGCGCGCTGGGCGACGTCAAACGCATGCCAGACTTCCTGTTCCCGCAGATGACGCTGATCGACGACCCGCGCTTGGTGCGGAAGGACTGGGAGGCGTCCTTCACCGATTACCTGTACCTGGCGTTCACCAACGCCACCGCCTTCAGCCCGACCGACACCATGCCGCTGTCGCGCTGGGCGAAGTTGGCGATGACCCTGCAATCAGCGGTATCCCTGGTAACCGCCGCCCTGGTCATAGCCCGCGCGGTCAACATCTTCCACTAGCTTCGATTTGGGGATGGCACGGTATACACGCTGGAGCGGCGGGCGTAACGTGCATCTCATGCTGCTGCCTACGTCACTTGTTGGAAGCTATCCGCAGCCGGAATGGCTGATCGACCGGGCCAAGCTGGCGGGCCGGTTCCCGCCTCGGGTGCGCGCCCGCGAGCTGTGGCGCGTCGGCCCGGATTACCTCGCCCAGGCGCAAGATGACGCCACGATGATCGCCATCCGCGCGCAGGAGGACGCCGGCCTGGACATCATCACCGACGGCGAGATCCGGCGGGAGAGCTATTCCAACCGGTTCGCGACCGCCTTGGATGGCGTTGACATCGACAACCCGGGATCCGCGCTGGACCGCAGCGGCCACCCCAACCCGGTGCCCCGGGTCACCGGTCCCATCCGGCGCCGGCACGCGGTCGAGGCGGACGACGTGAAGTTCCTGCGCGCGGCCACCGCCAAGACGATCAAGATCACCGTCCCCGGCCCGTTCACGATGGCCCAGCAAGCCCAGGATGACTACTACGGCGGCAAGGAGGCGCTGGCGTTTGGCTACGCCGAGGCCGTGAACGAGGAGATCCGTGACCTGTTCGCCGCCGGCGCCGACATCGTCCAGCTCGACGAGCCCTACCTGCAGGCCAGGCCGGCCGAGGCTCAGCAGTACGGGGTCAAGGTGATCAACCGGGCCCTGGACGGGATCACCGGGACGACCGCTCTGCACCTGTGCTTCGGGTACGCCGCCATCATCCACGAGCGGCCGGCCGGTTACTCGTTCCTGCCGGAGCTGGCCGCCTGCGACGTCAGCCAGGTGTCCATCGAGACGGCGCAATCCAACCTTGACACGTCCGTGCTCACCGCGCTGGACGGCAAGACGGTGATCCTCGGCGTCATTGACCTCAGCGACCCGGCCGTGGAGACCGCCGACCTCGTGGCCGAGCGAGTGCGGCGCGCCTTGCCGTACGTCCCGGCCGAGCGCGTCGTGCTTGCCCCCGACTGCGGCATGAAGTACATCCCGCGGGAGACCGCCAACGGGAAGATGCGCGCCATGGCCGACGCGGCGGCAAGGCTCCGCGCCGAGCTCGGCGGCTAGCCAGCGCTCAGGCGAAGGGGTCCGCGCCCGGGGTCGGATGCCATTGCGGGCGGCTTGACCGGATCGGCTTGGTGCGGCCGATCTCGGCGAGGATCGGCATGATGATCGCGTCGAAGGCGACCGGGTCGTACTTGCCTTTCATCGCCCGCAGGACCCCCTTTCCACTGGCCTGGCCGATCAGGTCATCCAGGGCCTGGTAGCCGACCTCCTCGCCGTTCGCCATTCGCTCGTAGGCTGACCGCGCGAGCTGGGCCACGGCGGGGTGCTCGGCCGACTCGGTGAAGACCACGAGGGTCGCGTCCATGAGGTTCACGGGCCCGATTCTTCCAGGCCCGCCTGCTCCAGCACAAAGTCCGGCACGTGGTTCGCCCAGCCGGATCCGGTCCAGTTGAACCACACGTTCTAGCGCAATGGAAATGAGCTTTCCACCGCCGGTGTCCGGGTAGTCATTGCGTGGCCAGTAGGCGAAGTTGTACGGTGATGGCCGGACAGTAGCGCGCCTTGCGCGTTTGATAGTTGGTTTCCCGGTAAGTGGGGAGCTTGTGATGCCGCGCCCGATCACGCGTCGCGTCGCCCTGCGGGCGGCGCAGTTCGCGATCGGTGCTGCCGGGATACTGTTCCTGCTGGTCTTGTTGTCCCGGCACGCGGACGCCGCGACCGCCGACCAAGGCCCCTCTGGTAGTGGGCTGACCTCCGCCGTCTCCGCGGTGTCCGCGACCGCCTCCTCGGCGGTCACCACCGTCGCGAAGGCAGCCACCCCAGCTCCGCCCCCGGCGGCAGCCAGCACCGCGACAACGAGCACGGCAGCGAGCAGCACAGGAACGAGCAGCACGGCAACGAGCACGGCCAACTCGGTCGTTCACACGGCGACCACGGCAGTCGCGCCAGTCACGAGCACCGTGACCAAGGCCACCGCGCCGGTCACGAGCACGGTGGCCCCGGTTGTGGCCACCGCGACGAAGCCCGTGGCCCCGGTGACCTCCAGCGTGACCCCGGCGGTGTCGGCCGTCACGCAGGCCACGGCGCCGGTCGCGCAAGCGGTCGCCCCCGTTGCGCAGACGGTTGCCCCGGTCGTGCAGGCCGTCGCCCCGGTCGTGCAGCCCGTCACCACCGCGGTTGCCCCGGTCGTGCAGGCCGTCGCCCCCGTCGTGCAGGCCGTCGCCCCGGTCGTGCAGCCCGTCACCACCGCGGTCGCCCCCGTCGCGCAGGCCGTCGCCCCCGTCGTGCAGCCCGTCACCACCGCGGTCGCGCCGATCCTCGCGCCGGTCACCACCGCCGTCGCGCCCGTTCTGGCGCCGGTTACCCAGACCGTGGCCCCCGTCCTCGCGCTGGTCACCACCGTCATCGCCCCGGTCGTCGCGCCCGTCACCCAGACCGTGGCCCCCGTCCTCGCGCCGGTCACCACCGTCATCGCGCCGGTCCTGGCGCCGGTCACGTCGCCGGTCCTCCCGCCGGTCGCGGCGCCGCCCGCCGGTCAGGCGCCGTCGGGCGCAGCGGTGAGCGGGACGACTTCCGGTTCGCCGGTCGCCTCTCAGCCGTACGGCCCGGCCAGCGGGACCGCCGCCAAGGCCCCGGCCAGCGCGCCCGGGACCGCCTCCGCTCACTCTTCGGTTCCGCCAGCGCGGGCAGCGGCCGGCCAGCAGCGCGACTCCTCGGCGCCCCTGCCGCTGCCGCAGCCCCCGGGCGGTCCGGGTGGCCCCGCGGGCCCGGCCGGGCCCGCGGGCCCGGGAGCTCCCGGCGGCATCGGTGGCCTAGGCGGTAATGGCGGCGGCGCCGTCGGAAGCGTGGCCGCCTCGGCCATGACACTGCTCGCGCTCTTGCTGCTGTGGCGGGAGCGTCACGCCGATTCCAAAACGATCTGGCGTTCTTACCTTCCGGAAGTCTCACCGGCTTAGTCCTTTCCTTCCCCCTGGTTCGTGCCATCCGGCGCCGAGCCCCAGCGTTCGACGCTGATCCCCAAGGAAGGAAAGCAACACCACAGTGCGCAAGTGGACGAAGTCCGCGTGCGTGGTGCTCGCCGGGTGCATCCTGCCCGCCGTGATGGCGGCAGGCATGATGGGATCTGTCCGCCCCGCCCCGGCGAACCACCGCATCGCGAATAGCATCACCCAGGTCACCCTGGCCAGCAGCGTTGGCATGACCACGCCGCGGGCGACGACGCCTACGGCCATCGCCGCCGCGAAGTACGTCGTGCGGCCAGGTGACACCCTGTCCAGCATCGCCGGCGCGCTCGCCGTGCCCGGCGGCTGGCTGGCGCTCTACGCGGCCAACCGGCCGCGAATCGGGGCCAACCCGAATGTCATCCACCCTGGTACCGTCTTGGTCCTGCCCGTGCCGCGGGCACCAGTCCGGTACGCCGTCACCGTCGGCGACACGCTGTCCGGCATCGCCAGCCGGCTCGCCGTGCCCGGCGGCTGGCAGGCGCTGTACGCGGCCAACCGGCGGGCCATCGGACCCGATCCGAACCTGCTCCGGCCGGGCGCCATCCTGGTCACTCCACGGCTGACGGCCCCGGCGCCGGGCACGGTCTCGACCGGGCCGGGCACGGGGCACGGCCACCCGCGGCCGGCCCCGGCTCAGCCCCGGCCCTCCGCCCCGGCTACCACTCGGCCCTCCGGCAATGCCTCGTCCCCGACCGCGGCCTCGTCTCCGGCCGTGGCCCCCGCCTCGACCGCGGCCCCCTCTTCGACTGCGGTCCCCTCCCCGGCTGCGGCACAGCCACCGGCTAGCGCCCAGTCACCGCGAGCCGCCAACCCGCCCCGCCCGATGGTGACGCAGCCCACGGCGGCGCGACTGCCGCAGTGGCTGGAGGCGCTGCTGCTGTCGGCCGGGCTGCTCATCGCGGTAGCGTTCATCAGCGAGCCGGCCATGATGCTCGGGCGCAGGCGCCGCCGGGGCCGCGAAGCCCGGGAGGCCGTCGAGAAGGCCCGTATCGTGCTGGCCAACCACGAGCGGCTCATCGTCACCTACAGCACCGCCGATGACACCGTCTACGTGCTCACACCGCCGGGCGAGGACCCGCGGGCCGTCCTGCGGGCCGCTCGCCTGGTCCTCCCCGATGACACCTACGAGGTGCTGGCTGGCCACCTCGGCGTACCCGCGAACTGGCCGCTGGAATGAGGCGGTCGGCGATGACTACCGGGGACCCTCCCCGCGCGGGGAGGCGCCCCCGTCCCGCACCGCCCGGCTGCGCAGCGACTCCACGAGCGCCGCCACGTGCTGCCGGTCCTCGGCGGACAGTTCGTCGATGCTGGCGATCAGCAGGTCCCGCTCCTGGTCGCTTGCCGCCCGCTGCCCGCCGCCGGCCTCGTCGTAATAGTGCAGGCCGGTCGATTCGGCAGCGGCCGCGCGCACCGCGGACACCGGGACGTCTAGGCCCTTGGCGAGCGCGTCAATGGTAGCCGGGCGCGGCGGCCGGACCAGGTTTCGCGTGGTGGCGAGGGTGTAGACGGTGGACCGGGGCAGCGCGCCCCGCCGGGCCACCTCGCCGTAGGACCAGCCACGCTCGCGTAGCCGTTCCTGGATCAGGCGCTGAAGGGGGTTGACGCCATGCTCACGCGGCGCAGGGTCCCCTGGGCTTTCGGGAGTCCCACGCCTGTCGTCTGCGGCATGCGCAGTCATAGTCACCAACCTAACCCGTCTTCACCTAAGGCGCCCGACCCCTTCACCCCGGTGAGCCGACGCCCGCGATCGCTCACCATTGACTGTTCCGTGATCGTACTGTACGGTGATGACCGTACACAATGTGCGTTAGCAAACGGCAACACAGGACACGCGGCGGACGCTCATTAGGTCCGTGGCTGTTCGCTTCGAAGGGGAGGCTCCTATGTCCACCGAAACCGCTATCTCGATGTTCGAGCTCGAGATGGAATCCGCTGAGCTCCTGCCCAGCCGGGAGACACTGTGCGCGCCGAGGTGCGGGCACTCCAGCAGCTTCAGCTTCTCGCAGGCGAACTACCAGGTCGGCCTGGTCAACGTCGGCCTGAACATCGGCAGCATCAACCTGTAGCTGCCCCTTCGCCCCACAGGCCTGTCATGTACTCGCGCGGGTGTGCATGGCAGCGGGAGGGCCGCCCGGTCATCCGGGCGGCCTTTTCCTGTCCATGGCACCGACTACCAGCAGGTGAGAATGATGCAAGAGGTGGCCAGCGGGCAGTGGTCCCGGTCAGGCGAGCCCGCGGGCCCGCCCCGGCTAGCCGACGGTGTGGAACTGCTTGGTGAGTTCAAGGACTCCGGGTATCGTGAGCCGCCGTCGCTGATCCGGCGCGCGGACGGTCAGGTCATCCAGATGTCCCGGCTGCTCTACCTGGTCGCCAGCCTCATCGACGGGACCCGTGCCCCGGCCGGCATCGCCGAGGTGGCCAGCCGTCGCCTCGGCCGTACCCTGACCGCCGAGCAGGTCGGCTACGTGATCGACACCAAGCTGCGGCCGCTGGGCATCATCGCCAGGGAAGGTCCCCCCGTCACCGCGCCCACCGCCAACCCGCTGCTGGCGCTGCGGGCGCGCGGCACGCTGCTGCCCGAGCGCGCCGCCAACATCGCGGGGACGTTCTTCCGGCCGCTGTTCCGGCCGCCGGTCATGGTGGCGGTCATCGTCAGCGTCGCGGCCGTGGACTACTGGCTACTGTCGGCCCACGGGCTGTCCGCCGCGTTCCACCAGGTCCTCGATAACCCGGCCGACCTGCTCATCGTGGCCGGGCTTACCATCATCTCGGCGATGTTCCACGAGTGCGGGCACGCGGCCGGCTGCCGGTACGGCGGCGCGCGGCCCGGCCGTATCGGGGTCGGGATCTACCTGGTCTGGCCGGCGTTCTTCACCAACGTCACCGACTCCTACCGGCTCAGCCGGGCCGGCCGGCTGCGCACCGACCTGGGCGGGGTCTACTTCAACCTGATCTTCATCCTGGCGCTGGCGGGCATCTACGAGGGCACGTCGTCGGAGATCCTGCTGCTGGTCATCGCGGTCACGCACCTGGAGATGCTGGAGCAGTTGCTGCCGTTCATCCGCTTCGACGGCTACTTCATCCTCAGCGACATCGTCGGGGTGCCCGACCTGTTCGCTCGCGTAGCGCCGGTCGTGAAGAGCGCCCTGCCGCACGCCGCCGCCGACCCGCGGGTAACCGGGCTGCGCCCCCGCGCGCGGATGGTCATCACCAGCTGGGTGCTGTCGGTAATCCCGCTGATCATCGTGATGCTGGGCTACTTCTTGCTGCGCCTTCCCGACGTTAACCGGGCCTTGTGGCACTCCGCGAGCCAGCAGGCGCACCTGATGGGCACCGCGCTGGCCGGTCACCACTTCGCGGCGGCCGCGATCGACGCGATCAGCATCACGCTGGTGGTCATGTCGATCGCCGGGTCGGTCTACGTGGTCACCGGGCTCGCGCGCCGGGCCTGGACACTGGGGCTGCGCTGGTCGGCGGGCCGCCCGGCCCGTCGCCTGGGGACCGCCGCGACCGCCATCGCGGCCACCACCCTCCTGGCCATTTTCTGGGCCGTCCAGGGGCAGTTCGAAGGCTGGTAGTCCTCCGTGTCCGAGGCACGCCGAGGCCTGGGATTCCCAAGGGTCACCATCCGCTGGCTTCCCGGTTATCGCCAAGATCATTCTCTCATTTTAAGAAGCCTGTTCTCCAGCGATTCTTTTCGGCGCCGTGTCGGATCCGGCGGGCCATCATTCGTGGAGTGGATGAGGGGCGCCCGACGGGGGTGCACCTGCGGAAGACGAGGAGACGAACGTGAAGTACGTACTGCTCATCCTGGACACTCCGGCCGAGCCAGCGCCGGGAACCCCGGAATACAACGCCTGGTACGCCGAGGTCGGCGCCTGGTATGAGAAGTGGGGCGCGACCGGCAAGCTCGATGGCGGCCACCAGCTGCAGGGGGCGGCCACCGCCAAGACAGTGCGCGGGTCCAGCGTGACCGACGGGCCCTTCATCGAGACCAAGGAAGTGCTCGGCGGGTACTCGGTGGTCGACGCCGACTCGATCGACGAGGCCGCCGACATCGCGAAGACCTGGCCGGGCGTGGACCGCGGCTGGATCACCATCGAGGTTCGCCCGGTCATCGAGATGGGGTGAGAACCAGCTCGGGGCCGGTTCCGTTAGAGGGAAAGACCGCGGGTGAGCAGCTCGCGCTCGGCCGGGTTGGCGGCCAGCGCGAGCGCTCGCTCGCTGGCGCCGCGCGCCGCATCGGCCCGGCCGACGGCGGCCAGCAAGGTGGCGCGCAGCGCGTGGAATAGGTGATAGCCGTCGAGGTCGGCCGCCAGCGGCTCGACCTCGGTCAGCGCCGCCTCGGGGCTGATGGCGTAGCGGGTGGCGACCGCCCGGTTAAGCAGCACGACCGGGGACGGCGCGAGCTGTTGCAGCCGGCTGTACAGCAGCCGGATCTGCCGCCAGTCGGTTTGCTCGTAGCCGGGCGCCTGCGCGTGCAGCGCGGCGATGGCGGCCTGCACCTGGTAGGCCCCGGCGCGATGGAACCCGATCGCGCGGTCCAAGATGGCCATCGCCTCCTGCGCGAGCGCTTGGTTCCACAGCGTCCGGTCCTGTTCCGCCAGGCGGATGAGCCGCCCCCAGCCGTCGAACCGGGCGGCGGCGCGCGACTCGTGCAGCAAGAGCAGCGCCAGCAGGCCGAGCACTTCGGGCTCCCGCGGCATCAGCTGGTGCAGGGTCCGGGTCAGCGCGATGGCCTGCGCCGCGAGGTCCCGGCGGGCGGGGTCGCGGCCGGAGCTGGCCAGGTATCCCTCGTTGAACACCAGGTAGACCACCGACAGCACCCCCGCCAGCCGGTCGGCGAGGTCGTCGGGATCGGGGACGCGCACGGGCGCGCCCGCCTCGCTGAAGATCTTGCGCGCCCGCAGCAGCCGCTGGCTCATCGTCGGCTCGCTGACCAGGAAGGCCGACGCGATCTGGCCGACCGAAAGGCCGCACACGGCGCGCAGGGTCAGCGCGACCTGCGCCTCCCGGGGCAGCGCCGGATGACAGCAGGCGAAGAGCAGGCCGAGCAGCTCCTCATCCGCCAGCCGGCCCGGTTCCCCGCCCGCGCAGCGGGCCAGCTCCCCGGCCTCCTGCGGCAGCGCCCATGACTCGGTGACGGACAGCAGCGCCAGCTTGTCCTCGCCGGCCTTGACCCGGCGGAGCCGGTCGACCGCCTTGCGACGCGCCGTGGTGGCCAGCCACCCCGCGGGGTTAGCGGGGACCCCGTCCCGCGGCCAGTGCTCGATCGCCTCCACCAGCGCGTCCTGCACCGCGTCCTCGGCGAGCCCGACGTCACCGGTGCGCGCCGCGAGGGCGGCCCGGATCCGGGTCGCCTCCGCCCGGTAGACACGCTCAAGCGACTCACCGGCCTCCATCGCCCCAGTATGGCCGGCTGCCGTGCATGTCAGGCGGTCGCGGGTTGGCGGCCGGCTGCTCGGCCAGGGCGTGGGGCCGTTCGCGCGGCTGCTTGGCGTGTAGCTCGCGCGTTACGCTGGCATCGTGACTCCGGAGCAGCTCGCTAGCCTCGCGCGGCTGCGCCGCGCCCGCGACGTGATGGATCGCGAGTACGCCAGCCCGCTCGACCTCGCCGTACTCGCCCGGGTCGCGCTGATGTCGGAGGGGCACTTCTCTCGGCAGTTCCGCGAGACCTACGGGGAGACGCCCTACTCCTACCTGATGACCCGGCGGATCGAACGGGCGAAGGCGCTGCTGCGCCTGGGCGAGATGTCGGTCACCGAGGTCTGCATGGCGGTCGGGTGTACCTCGCTCGGCTCGTTCAGCGCGCGCTTCACCGAGCTGGTGGGCGAGACACCGACGGCCTACCGGGCCCGTGGCCACGGCCCGCTCAAGGGCGTGCCGGGCTGCATCGCCAAGGAGCTGACCCGCCCTAGCCGCGCGCCGGGCAGGGGCGGGGCTGCGCGCGAAGCGGCGGATCGCTAACGTGGCGTGCATGGACCTCAGCCTTTCTACGTCCTTCGTCCAAGTCCATGATCCCGACCTCGCGCTGGCCTTCTACCGCGACGTGCTCGGCCTCGAACTGCGCAGCGACGTCGCCAACGACGACTCCCGGTGGATCACCGTCGGCTCCCCCTCTCAGCCGGGCGTCTCGATCGTCTTGACCAACTACGTGCACGGCAGCCCGGCCGACCGTGACGTGATCGCCGCCCTGCTCGCCAAGGGCGCCCTCAATGGGGTCAACTTCCGCACCGACGACCTCGACGCCACCTTCGAGAAGGTTCGCGCCTCGGGCGCCGACGTCGTGCAGGAGCCGGCCGACCAGTTCTGGGGCACGCGAGACTTCGCCGTCCGCGATCCATCCGGCAACCTGGTGCGGATCGACCAGCCCCCGGCCACGTCGTAACCCGCCGGCGAGAAGATCATCTCGGCAGGCGCGGACCTGGTTCGGCGAGGAGGTTCCCGGGATGATCATCGACTGTGCCCACTACCAGAATGGCCGCCGACGCGACGATGGCCCGGTCGCGCTCGAGGAAGCCGCGGTCCGCTGCCTGCAGGGCGGTTTCGTGTGGCTAGGGCTGTTCGAGCCGGGAGATGAGGAGATTGCCCAGGTCCGGGCGACCTTCGGCCTGCATGAGCTGGCGATTGAAGACGCGCAGAACTTGCACGCGCGGCCGAAGATCGAATCCTACGACCGGGATGTCCGGCTGGTCATCTTGCGCACCGCCCACTACGACGACGCCGCCGAGGAAGTCGAGTTCGGACAGATCAGCGTCTTCCTCGCCCCGAACTTCGTGATCACCGTGCGACGGGGCGTGGCGAGTGAGCTGCGGGGGGCCCGGCAGCGGCTGGAGCAGCGGCCGGAACTGCTCGCCGAGGGCAGCGTGTCGGCCCTGTGGGCGATCTTGGACCAGGTGGTGGACGGCTATGAGCCGGTCGTCGCCGGGCTCGAGCACGACATCGACCAGATCGAGGCCACCGTGTTCTCCGGGACCGCCGCCCCTACCGAGCGGATCTACTCACTGCGCGGTGAGGCCACCGACTTCTACCGGGCCGTCCACCCGCTGCTCGCCGTGGTCACCACCGTCCAGCGCATGACCGATGCTCCGCAGCTGCAGCCGTATTTGCGTGACGTCCAGGACCACCTGCTCCTGGTCAACGAGGAGGTTGTCGCCCAGCGCGACCTGCTCGCCACGGTCTTGCAGGCCAACATGGCGGTCATCTCCGTCGAGCAGACGCAGATCAGCCTCCGCCAGAATTCCACCATCGAGCAGCTGACGATCCTGGCCACGGTCTTCCTGCCGCTGACGTTCGTCACCGGGTTCTTCGGCCAGAACTTCGGATGGCTGGTCAACCACATCAACACCGTGACCGCGTTCGTCATCTACGGCATCGGCGGCCTCGTACTGCCGCTAGCGCTGCTGTTCCTGTGGCTGCGAGTGCACCGTACGTAGCATTCGTTTAGCGTGCACCCGGACGCTGAGGAGGCCTTCCACGTGCTCGCCACCGCCGCCCAGCGCAACCACCTCACGGCGGCCGAGGTGGCAGCCGACCTCGTCCAGCGGACCAGTGCCCCCGAAGAGCGGACCTGACCGGACAGTTCCGGGCTACCCAGGCCGGGCCCCTGGCGGCTAGCGTGTGAAGAGCCACCCTCCCGGAGCACGCCGAGGAACGTGTTGACGTACCGCAGCGCGGCAGGCCCCGGCGCGGCCTGTCCCTCCACCGCACCGGGTGCCCATGGATGGCTCAGCATCACGGTGCGCGCGCCTAGCATCAGCTGACGCAGCGACGCCTTCCAGTCGCGACCCTCGGCGGTTACCGGGATCTGGCCGATCACGGCGTCGGCCACGCCGCTGAGAAGGCCGTTCTTACTGCGCACGTGCGTATAGAGGGACATCGCCTCGACGCCGAGTTCCTGCGCGAGCCTGCGCATGCTGATTGACTCGATGCCCTCTCGATCGGCGAGCACGATGGCGGCCGACACGACCCGCTCCCTTGTCAGGGGAGTGCGCACCCCGGCCCCCGGGCTGCCGACCTCGGAGATCTTCACGTCAGCGCCCGGGTCAGCAGGTCGATGAGCGCGTGCACCATCTCCAGGCTGGGGGCCGGCACGCCGGCGAGGCGCGCGAGCTCGACTGGCGCCCCGAGCAGGACGCCGGTCTCCAGTGGCTTGCCGGCCTCGAAGTCCATGAGCATCGAGGTCTTGTGGTCTCCGACCCTCGCGGCCCCGTCGAAGCGGCGCTCGACCGAGATCTTGGGCGGGCTGCCGAGGCGGGCGGCGATCTCGGCGGTCTCGCGCATCATCGCCAGCACCAGCTCGCGAGTACCCGGATGGGCGGCGATCTCGCCCATCGTCGCCTGGGTGAGGACGCTGACCGGGTTGAACGCCACGTTACCGAGCAGCTTGAGCCAGATGTCGGCGCGCAGGTCCTTCTCCACCGGGCACTTGAGGCCGCCGGCGATCATCGCCTTGCTGAACGCCGTGCAGCGCTCGGAGATGCTGCCGTCTGGCTCCCCGACGGAGAACCGGGTGCCCTCGACATGCCGGATGACTCCGGGTGCCTCGATCTCGGCCGAGCAGTACACCACGCAGCCGATTGCCCTGTCCGGCGGTATCACCGCCGAGACGGCGCCGCCGGGGTCAGCCGCCTCGACGAGGCGCCCCCCATACGGGCCAGCTAGCCCATGGAAGTACCACCAGGGAATGCCGTTCTGCGCGGCGACGACACCGGTGCCCGGCCGCAGCAGCGGCGCTAGCAGCGGGCCAGCGCTGGCGTAACTGTAGGCCTTCAGGCCGAGGAACACGATGTCCACGGGGCCGATCTCGGCGGGGTCATCCGTCGCCGGGGGATGAGCGCGGAAGTCGCCGCGCGGGCTGCGGACGGTGACCCCGTCCCGCCTCATGGCCGCCAGGTGCTCGCCCCTCGCGAGCAGGTGGACATCGGCGCCGCCACGGTGCAAGGCCGCGCCCACGTACGCGCCGATCGCGCCGGCCCCGACAACCGCCACCCTCATTCGTCCACCAGCCCGGCCAGGTTGCGGCGCTGGATCTTGCCCGTCGGGCCCTTCGGGATCTCGGGCAGGATGGTGACCCGGGCCGGCCGCTTGAACGCGGCGAGGCGATCGGCGCAGTAGGCGATGAGCTCCCCGGGCGTGGTCCCGCCCTCGCCCGCTGACCGCGACCGGGCCGCGTCGCGCAAGACGACGACCACGCCTACCTGTTCGCCGTACCTCTCGTCGGGCACCGGGTAGGCGGCCGCCTCCGCGACCGCGGGATGGCCAAGCAGGACGTCCTCCACCTCGTAGGGCGAGATCTTCTCCCCCGCCCGGTTGATCAGCTCCTTGAGGCGACCCACGAGGGACAGGTAGCCGTCCGCGCTGAGCATGCCGAGGTCACCGGTGCGGAACCAGCCGTCCCGGAACGAGGCCTGCGTCGCGGCCGGGTTATCGAGGTACTCATCGACGACCGATGGGCCGCGGACCGCCACCTCGCCCTCTTCCCCGGCCGGGACCGGCCGCCAGTCGTCATCGAGGGCGGCGACCTCGATGCCGGTCGCCCGCCCCACCGTCCCCGGCCGGCGCTCGCCAGGTGGCAGCGGATTGGACGTCATCTGATGGGCCGCCTCGGTCATGCCGTACGCCTCGACCAGCGGGACGCCGATCGCGTCCTCGTAGCGCTGCCACAACACCGTGGGCAGGGGCGCCGAGCAGGACCGGGCGAACCGGAGCCGGTGATCCGGGGGCGCGGGCAGCGCCTGGGCCTGCGTGAGGAGCCGCGCGTGGATGGTCGGAACCGCCGTGTACCAGGTGGCACCGTACCGGCGTGCCTCGTCCCAGAACGCCGATGGCCGGAACCTCGGCAGCACCACGGTGCCGCCGGTCGACAGCGTCGCCATCACGGTCGCGACCAGGCCGTGCACGTGGAAGAGCGGCATGACGCACATCGTCACGTCATCTCCGGCCAGCTCGTACGTCCGGGCGACCGCGCCGGTCGACGCGACAAGGTTGCGCTGGCGGATGGGGACGGTCTTCGGCTTGCTGGTAGTGCCGCTGGTGTGCAGCAGCAAGGCCAGCGAATCAAGGCCGCCCGCCAGCTGATCGCCGACGGCCCGGCGCGGGTCGCCGGCCATCCCGTCAACCCGAAGCTGGCCGTCCTGCATGCTCATCACGCAGGCGGGCACGCCCGCCGCGGCGGCCGCGGCGATGGCAGTGGCCGCTCCGTCGTGAAACAGGCGGGATACGCGCAGGTCGGCAAGCTCGGCGGTCAGCTCGGGGACGCCGAGGGCCGGGTTCAGCGGCGCCACCGCGGCGCCACTGTCGACGATGGCGAGAAAGGCCACGATCAGTGCCGGGCCGTTGGCGGCGACCAGCCCGACCCGGTCACCCTCGCGCACCCCGAGGGCGGCCAGTCGCCCCGCGGCCCGCTCCAGCGCCTGCTGCAGGCCCGCGTATGACAGCACAGCATGCGGCTGGGGGACTACCAGCGCCGGATGCCGGTCCGACCTCGTGATGAGCTGGCGAAGGCCGACGGGTGGGCTTACGGTCATGGTCTGGTTCCTTCCTCACCGCCAGGGACCGCGCCGGCGGCGACGCGGAGGGCGGCGGCCGCGTTAAAGTCGCCGAGCTGCTGCGGGGTGAGACGGTACCCGGGGCGGTACCAGCGGGCCACGTCGAGGCACAGGGACAAGGTGGCCAGGGTGGCTGAGGCGGCATCCGGCGGCGCCGGGATCCGTCCCCGCCCGCGGTGGTGCTGCCTCGTTGATCACGGCGTGGCTTCCCTTCCCCTGCGAACAGTATCGGATTCGCGGGAATTCGGATCTGGCTCGCGGGCAGCTCCCAGCCCGGGGAGGGCGTCACCCAGAGCCTGGCGACCCAGATCGTCAACAGCAGCAGGCAGACGGTCAGCCAGGAGGCGGTCGTCTATCCGGCGACGCTGTTGTCCGATGCAGGCGCGCTCGGCGACGACGAATGGCCGACGCACGACTCGATCATCGGTAGCCGGTTCCTCGCGCGGGCCGTCGAGCACGTTGACGGCGGGGTCGTCCCTGAGGTGAGATAAATCCGCTGGTAGGGACCTCGGTTCGCGCAGGTCGGGACCAAGGGCGTCAATCGAACGGATGGGGTGGTCATGTACAAGGTGGTCTGGATCGCGCGTTACCCCAGCGGCATGGCCCGGCAGGAGGTCAGCGACTACTGGGCCGGGCACCATGGGCCGTTGATGAGGAGGGTCTCGCCGGTGGCCGGGTACGTTCAGAGTCACGTTCAGGGGCCGCTTCCGGCCGTGTCCGGAGTCGCGGAAGAGGCAACGCTGTTTGACGGGTACTCGTGCGCGTGGTGGAACGACCGCGCGGACTTCCAGCAGGCGATGTCCACGCCGGAGTGGCAGCGAGTCGTCGACGACGGTCCCAACGTGTTCGACATGGACTGGCTCTGGAACATGAGCGCCCACATCGAAGAGGTCCCGATGATCGAGGGGCCGGCCAGCCCCTACAAGGTCGTCTGGATCATTCGGTTCAAAGAAGGCCTGACGCGGGAGGAGGGCCGGGCGCACTGGCGCAACGTCCACGGTCCGATCTTCAAGAACCTGGGCATCGATCGCTACATCCAGAACCACGTCGTCGGCCCGATCGGCGAAGAAGGCGAAGAAGGCGAGGCCGAGATCGGCTTCGACGGCTTCTCCGAGTGCTGGTTCCGCGACGAGAGGCAGTTCCGGGACGCCGTCGAGTCCGACACGTGGGCGGTCGCGGTCCAGGACGCCCAGAACGTGTTCGACGTGACCCAGATGTGGGGCGCGGCGCTCAAGGAGAACGTCGTCGTTCCGCCGCCGCTCGCCGGCGGCTAGCCAGGCGCGTTGCGAGTTTTTTGCGGTTCGCTGACCTGGGTGTTCGCGGGCCGGCTGACGGGCAGCGGGTAACACAAGACTGTTTTTCCGCGACTTCACCCGGCAATCTTGCGACGGGGCTGTCCACGGAAGGGAAACCAGTTGCCGGTCAGTGAGATCAGCCGTGAGCGGGAGTACATCGCGGGCCTGTACGAGCGGATCGACGCGCTGCGTGCGCAGGCGTCGGCGCGGCTTGCGCTGGCGCTGCGGGAAGGTGGCGGCACGGCGCAGTCCCGGCTCGACCGGGACGCCGCGATCGCGAGGTACGCCGGGCAGCTGACCCGGCTGGACGCGGCGGAAAGCGGGGTGTGCTTTGGCCGCCTCGACCTGAGGTCCGGGGAATGCCTGCACATCGGGCGGATCGGCCTGCGGGATGGGCCTGGTGAGAGGGAGCCGCTCTTGCTTGACTGGCGTGCCCCGGCGGCTCGCGCCTTTTACGTGGCCACCGCGCGCGCGCCGCACGGCGTCCGGCGTCGCCGCCACATCGTGATGCGCGGCCGCCAGGTGACCGGCCTGGATGATGAGGTGCTGGATCGCGCGGAGCTCGCCGACGCCTCCGGCCTGACCGGGGAGGCGGCCCTGCTGGCCGCGCTGGAGTCCACTCGGACCGGCAGGATGGGCGACATCGTAGCCACGCTGCAGGCCGAGCAGGACGCGATCATCCGGTCGGCGCACTCCGGCGTCCTGGTCGTCCAGGGCGGCCCTGGCACCGGGAAGACCGCCGTCGCGCTGCACCGCGCGGCCTACCTGCTCTACACGCACCGGCACCTCGCCCGGCGCGGCGTGCTGGTGGTAGGCCCCAGCGCGACGTTCCTCGGCTACATCAGCCAGGTGCTGCCCGGCCTCGGGGAGACGAACGTGCTGCTGCGCACGGTCGGCGAACTATTCCCGGGCGTCACGGCGGATCGCGGCGAGAGCCGGCTCGCCGAGGAGGTCAAGGGGCGGGCCATGATGGCCGACGTGCTCGCGGCGGCCGTGCGTGACCGGCAGGCGACCGGCCCGGCCGAGATCGAGTTCGATGGTGAGACGCTCCGGCTCGACGCCGAGGTGGTGCTGGAGGCCACCAGGCGGGCGCGAGCCGCCCGGCTCCCGCACAACAGCGCCCGGCCGTTGTTCCAACGGCAGATCGTCGCCGCCCTCGCCGAGCGGTACGCCGAGCGCACCCGCGAGCTCGCCGGGCGGCTCGAGGCCGATGTCGCCGACGTCCTCGCCGAGGCCAGCGAGGCGATCGAGGCAGACCTGGCCGCGATACCGCGGATCCCGGGCAGCGGCGAGGACGAGCAGCCGAGCCTCGCCGACCTGCGGCGTGAGCTGTGGGCGGACCCGGGAGTGCGGTCCCGGCTCGATGACCTGTGGCCCGCCCTCACGCCGCGTCGGCTGCTTGAGGGGCTGTTCGCCGACTCGGAGCGGCTCGCCACCGCGGCCCCCTCCCTGACAGCGGCCGAGCGCGCCGCGCTATCGCGCGAGCCCGGCGGATGGAGCACCGCCGACGTGCCGCTGCTCGATGAGGCGGCCGAGCTTCTCGGGCGAGACGAGCGGGCGGGCCAGGCCCGCTCCGCGCGCGAACGCGCGCAGCGGATCGCCTACGCCCAGGGCGTGCTGGACATCGCCGCCGGCTCCAGCGGCTCCGGCGACGAAGTGATCACCGCCGCTGGCTTCCTGGATGCCGCTGAACTGGCCGCACGCCATGAGGAACCGGATTACCGCACCGTGGCCGAGCGGGCCGCGGCCGACCGCACCTGGACGCTCGGGCACGTGATCGTGGACGAGGCACAGGAACTGTCGGAAATGGCCTGGCGGCTGCTGGCCCGGCGCTGCCCCGCCCGGTCGATGACGATCGTGGGCGACGTCGCGCAAACCGGCAGCGCAGCCGGCACCACCTCCTGGGAACGGGTCCTCCAGCCGCTGGCCGGCGACCGGTGGCGGCTGGCCCGGCTGACCGTCAACTACCGCACCCCGGCCGAGATCATGGCGGCCACCGCGGCCCTCTTGACCGCGATCGACCCCGGGCAGCCGCCACCGCGGTCCGTACGCCAGACCGGAACACCGCCCTGGCGGATGGCCACGACTTCCGACGCGCTCCCCGCGACGCTGGCCGAGATCGCCGCCGCGGGAGCCAGGAGCGAGGGGCGGCTCGCGATCATCGTGCCGGACACCCGGGCAGCAGAACTAGGCGATGCCGTCTCCCGCGCCGTGCCCGGCGCATCATCGTTTGGCGAGAGCGCGGACCTGGCGAGCCCGGTGGTGGTCCTCGGCGCCAGTCAGGCCAAGGGCCTTGAGTTCGACTCGGTGCTCATCGCCGACCCGGCGGCGATCCTCGCCGGATCGCCACGCGGCGCAAACGACCTCTACGTGGCGATGACCCGGAGCACCCAGCGGCTGGGCGTGCTGCACCCTGGCCGGCCACCCGCGGAGCTAGCCGCCCTGCCAGTACGGCGATTGCCGAGCTGGTGAGTACCCGGCCGCCGCCGGATCGGCCGGGCGGACGGGAACGCTCTGGAATCCGCGCAGCACGAGAAGCGGACGCCGGGCCGGCGGGGCGGCCAGCTCAAGCGCCGGGTACCGCCGGGTCAGCTCCTCCAGGGCGATGCGGCCCTCGAGCCGGGCCAGCGAGGCTCCGAGGCAGTGATGCATACCGAGCGAGAAGGACAGGTGCCGGCCGGGATCCGGCCGGTCGATCCGGAACTCGTCAGGCCGCTCGAAGACCGCCGGGTCGCGGTTAGCGCCGCCGATGAACACGATGACAGGCCGGCCCCGCGGGATCACGCCGCCGCCGACCTCGACCTCCTCGGTGGCTATCCGGGAGGTCAGCTGGACCGGGCTGTCGTAGCGGAGCATCTCCTCAATCGCCGCCGGCACCAGTGCCGGATCCTGGCGGAGCCAGTCCCAGCGCCCGGGAGCGCCCAGCAGGGCGACCGTGCCGTTGCCGATCAGGTTCACGGTGGTCTCGAACCCGGCGATGAGCAGCAGCAGGGCGGTGCTCACCACCTCGCCGGAGGTCAGCCGGTCGCCCTCCTCCTCGGCCGCGATGAGCGCGGACAGGATGCTGTCGTCGGGATTGGCGCGGCGCTCGCGGACCAAGTCCTGGAGGTAGCCGGTCAGCGCGATCTCCGCGGCGCGGGCTGGCGCCTTCGCGGCCGCCGCCGTCTGGGGATCCAAGGTGGCGGCCACGTCATGGCCCCAGGCCCGGAACTGGGCCTGGTCCTTCGCGGGCACGCCGAGCAGGCGGCAGATGACCGCGATCGGGAGCGGGAAGGCCAGCGCGTCGATCAGGTCGAAGCCGGCGGCGCCGTCCGCGGCGGACAGCAGCCGGACCGTGATTTCGCGGATCCACGGCTCGAGCCCGGCGATGGCCCTGGGGGTGAACGCCCCGGCCACGAGCCGGCGCAGCCGGGTGTGGTCAGGCGGGTCCAACGTGAGCAGGTCCGCGGCGGGCAGCCCGGCCCGCGGGTCGCCCGGCGGGCAGGACGGCGGCCGGTAGCCTCGCTGGTGCACGGGCGAGCTGCTGAACCGCCGGTCCCGCAGGATGCTCGCCACCGTCGCGTGATCGGCCGCCGCGAACACTCCGAGCGGGCTGCGCACCAGGCCTCGCTGCCGCAGCCGCGTGTATAGCGGGTACGGGTCATCCTTCGTCGCCGGAAGCAGCATCCGGGCGACCGGATCGCCCCGCCACTGCAGCAGCCGCAGCACGGCCGGCTCGACGAGGTGGCTCTTGACTCGCGCTGCGAGGCTCATCTCCCGCTCCTTCGCCGCCCAGGCGGGTCGGTCGCTCCCGACCGGGCCATCATTCATTCAGATACCATTGGTATCTGAGTTCTGACGGTATCCGTATGCCGTCGGTATGTCAATGTGACAGAATGAGGGTGTGGTCAGAGTGACCAGAGCGGAGTCCAAGGAGCGCACGCGGCAGCGGCTGCTGGCGGAGGCGCAGCGGCTGTTCCGCGAGCGCGGCTACGCCGCGACGTCGCTGGAGCAGATCGCGGAGGCCGCGGAGGTGACCAAGGGCGCCATCTACGGGCACTTCGCCAGCAAGGAGGACCTCATGCTCAGCGCGCTCGAAGCGGCCCCGGCCCCCGATTACTCAGCCACGCTGAACGACGAGTCGCAGCCGTTGCGCGAGCGCCTGGCCCAGTTCGGCCGCGCCGTCGCCGCCGACGAGCCGGGGGACACCGAGGAACTGGCGATGTACCTGGAGTTCTTCGCCGCGCTGCTGCGCGCCCCGGACGCGCTGCGGCGTTACAGCAGCGGCCGCGAGCGCCGGCTCCGGCAGCTAGCGGACACCGATGGCGGGGATAGCGGGGATAGCGGCGCGCTCACCGCCGGGGTCACGCCCGTCCAGGCCTGGGCCATCGGGCAGGCGATGCTGGTCGGCCTGCAGATCGAAAAGCGCCTGTCCCCCCGCCTCGTCACGCCAGAGGTATTCGAGCGCGCGTTCAGCCTGCTGGCCGGCCTCGACCAGGAGCAGTAAAAGCACGCGCGCCGTTGATATTTGGCGCGACGCTTCCTGCGTCGTTATAGACGATCGTCGCGGCAACGTTGCGAACAGTGGCCCTGGCCGTGCGGGCTCCAGCGGTCGAAGGATCCCCGCAGGCATAGGATCGGCCGCATGGCACTACGGCTTGTTCAGATCGCGATGAATGCTCAGGATGACTCCGTGGTCGGCCAGTTCTGGGCGGAGGCGCTCGGCTGGGTGGTTTCCAGCGAGGAACCCGGCGTGACCAACCTCGAGCCCCCGGGCTTCGTCTATCCCGATCCCACCGCCGTCTGCATCGACGTCATCCGAGTCCCGGAACCCAAGACGGTGAAGAACCGCGTGCACGTCGACCTGGCCACCGCTTCCGCGGCCCACCAGGCGGACCTGGTCGCCCGGCTGAAGGATCTCGGCGCGAAGCCCGCCGACGTGGGCCAGGGCGATGTCTCGTGGACGGTCCTCGCCGACCCCGAGGGCAACGAGTTCTGCGTGCTGGCGCCCCACTCGGCCTACCAGGACACCGGGCCGATAGCCGAAGTGGTGGCCGACTGCGCGGATCCGCGGGCCATGGCCCGGTTCTGGGGCGAGGCGATGGACTGGACCGTGCACCAGGTGACCGACGATCATGCGGTGCTGCGCTGCGCGCAGGGCGTCGGGCCGTATCTCCTGTTCCTGCGCACGCCCGACGTGAAGACCGTGAAGAACCGCGTCCACCTCGACCTCCGGCCGTACCCCGGTGACGATCAAGCGGCGGAGGTGGCCCGGCTGCGCGCTCTCGGCGCCACCGACGTCGACCTCGGCCAGGGCGATGTGCCGTGGACGTGCCTGGCCGATCCGGAGGGCAACGAATTCGACGTCCTCACGCCGCGCTGACACTGAACCCGAGCCCACACCACTCCCGCGGCCGACGATAAGCCTGGGATGCCGGACCGGCCTGCGTCCCGGCACCGACTTGCGCAGACGGGCGTGACTACGCCGCCTTCGGGTCCTTGAGCTGGCTCTCGGCCGGGAGGAGGATGGTCGTCGTGGCCGCAGGGATCGAGATCATCGACGCGCAAGTTCACCTGAACCAGATCGGCGCGGGCTGGCAGACTGCCTCGATCGACTCGGTGAGCTGCCGGTGACGATGCAAAGCTCCCTGACCAGATCGCGCGAGGACCGCCTGGCGGTGCTGGATCGCGTCTGCGGCATGGCCCGGTTCCCGAAGGTGGCCCTGAAGTGGTGACGGAAGTGCTGTTTGACATCGCCGGCCGGGTCGCGCTCGTCACCGGATCGAGCAGGGGAATCGGGCACGCCCTGGCCGCCGGGCTGCTGGACGCCGGCTGCACCGTGATCATCAACGGCCGTGACGCCAGGCGGCTGGAGCAGGTGCGGGAGGCATTCGGCAGCGACCGGGTCATCGCGGTGGCGTTCGACGCCACCGACCCCGCCGCCGTGGCCGAAGGCGTCGCGGTCGCCGAGGATGCCGCCGGGCCCATCGACATCCTGGTGAACAACGCTGGCATGACGCACCGCGCCCCGCTGACCGAGTTCACCGACGCGGACTGGTACCGCCTTCTTGATACCAACCTGAGCAGCGCGTTCCTGGTCGGCCGCGAGGTAGCCAGGCGGATGGTGCCGCGCGGCCACGGCAAGATCATCAACATCTGCTCCCTGCAAAGCGAGGCGGCCCGGGCCGGGACCGCCGCGTACTCGGCCACCAAGGGCGCGCTGAAGATGCTGACCAAGGGCATGTGCGCGGACCTGGCCGGCCACGGAATCCAGGTCAACGCGATCGGCCCCGGGTACTTCGCGACCGAGCTCACCAAGGCGCTGGTGGCCGATGAGCAGTTCAGCGCGTGGGTTCGCCGCCGCACGCCCGCCGGCCGCTGGGGCGAGGTGAAAGACCTGGTGGGGCCGCTGCTGTTCCTGGCCAGCCCGGCCGCGGACTTCGTGAACGGCCACATCTTGTACGTCGACGGCGGCATGCTGTCAGTCTTGTAAGAGCTCGCGCACCACGATGTCCAGCGCAACCCGGATGCGACCGGACGGGGCGATCACGTTCCGGAAAAGGGAGGCGGGCCGCGCACGGTAGCCCGTGCACGGCCCGCGCTAGACCTCTGTCACAGGCCGAGGTCGCTGAGGAACCTCTTGGTGTACTGCAGTGCTGTCGTGCCGGAAACCGAGTTGCAGGTGGGGGACGCCCAGGTCTGGGCCGAGGGGCAGGGAGTGTCCCGGTCCAGTGACCAGAAGTGCAGGCCGGTCAGGCCGTTGCTGGCCGCGTAAGCGGTCAGCGTGTCCACGTCAGCGGTTGTGAAGGTCTCGCTGGAGGCGTCGTTCAGGCCGATCATCGGGGTGACGGCGATCTTGCTCGCCGCGATTCCGTAGGTGTGCTCGAGGTTCTTCACCGCCTGGATCGCCGACTGCGCCATCTCGCAGCTGCCGGAGACGACGACGCAGACGCTGCTGGACGCGCTGCTGCCGTAGTCCATGGTCATCAGGTTGATGGCGTAGTTCTTCAGGCCGGAGCCGAGCACCGCCTGGACGACCTCGTTGCCGAGCGAGTTCACTCCGCCGAAGCTGCCGTCGGATGCGCCCAGCGTGGCGAGCGTGAACGAGAACTGCAGGCTCGGGTACTGCGACTGTGCTCCCGCCGCCGCGGCGACCAAGGCTTGAATCTGCGACTGGGTCTGGCCGCCTTCGATGTCGAAGTCGATGCCGACCAGGTCCGGGCTGGCGTAGCGGGCGATGAACGCTTCCATGCCCGCCGTCGAGCCACAGCTGAACGTCCCGGCCTCACCACCGGTCGAGACTACGTACTTCAGGCCGGCGGCCTGGAGTTGCGGGACGTTCTCGGCCGCCCAGCCGGCACCCGAGACACCGCCCCAGGTCTCGCTGCCGCAGGTTCCGGTCGCGAACGCGAGCGAGATCGCGGGCAGCTTCGGGATGTACTGCGACACCAGGCTGCCGGACCCCACCACCGGGATGGCGGTCCCTTCCACGGCCGACTGCATCTGGTCGGTGTTCCAGTTCATGTTGATGGTGACGTCCTTGTACGGGCTGAAGAGCAGGCCGCTCACTGAGCCCGTGCCGCCGCCCCCGCCACCGCCGCCGCCCCCGCCGCCCCCACCGCCACCGCCGCCACCGCCGCCACCGCCGGTGCACGAGCCGTTGGATGTCCACGGCTGGCCCGAGCCGGGACCGCCGTTGCTGGTCGCCGGATCGTTGCCCTGAGTCCACCAGTTCGCGGTGTAGTTGATTCCGTTCTCGCTGGCCTGCATGCCGGCGGTGTAGACAGCAGCGGAACTCCACGCCGCCGCGCATGCGGTGGATGCCTGCGCGCTGGCCCCGGAGGCCAGCGCGAGGACTGAGCCGCCGGCTGATAGCGCGAGCGCCGAGCCAGCGATGAGAGCTGTGCGCAGAGTCCGTCTTCCGACCTGCATGGACCCTCCAGGATGAGAGGAGCTGAGGTGACTTGGCGCCTTGCCTGAGCAGTAATGGGGCGTTGTGGTCACTTTCTCTGCCGGAGGCCGGGCCGTCAAGAGTTTCTATTAAGAAACTTTCTTGTTAATCCATGCATATGGCCGGGAACCGCCCTCGTCGAGGTCAACCCGGAGCCGCCCAGGGATCCTGCGGGCGGGAGCAAGCGAAGCTACGGGCGCGCTACTACCTAGTCCGCGAACACCAGCGGCTCTACCCCGGCGTATCCGGGAGAGGCCCGCAGGGCGTCGGTCAGCAGCGCGGCCAGCGCATCGACCTGCACGTCGGACGACATGGAGACTTCCTCGTCCGACCCGTCCAGCGCCCGGGCGGCGAGCCCCGCCTTGCTGTCGATCAGCTCGGCAATCCGGGTGTCGATGGTCTGTGCGGCGATGATGCGCCACGCGGTGACTGGTTCGCCTTGCCCGATGCGGTGGCTCCGATCTATGGCCTGGGTCTGCTCTGCGTTAGTCCAGGACAGCTCGGCCAGAACGACGTTCGACGCGATCTGCAGATTCAGGCCCACCCCAGCCGCGGTCAGCGAGCACACCGCGACGGCGACGTCTGGGTCGTTCACGAAGGCGTCGACGTTCGCCTGCCGGGCCGCCGGCGTCTGGTCGCCACGGATCGATGAGAAGCGCACGCCCTGGCGGGCGAAGGTCTCTTCGGCGGCGTCCATAACGTCGATGTGCTTGGCGAAGAAGACGACCTTGCCTGTGCTTCGGGCCAGTTGCGCCGTGTAGTCAGCGGCCAGTTCGGCCTTCGCCTGGCCGATGCGCCGCATCATGGTGAACACGTTCTCGCCGGACCGCGTGGTCGTATCCTTCAGCTCCGACCGGGCCACCCGGCGGACCAGGTCATAGTCGATGCCTTCGATGACGAGGTCGGAGGACCGGTTCGCGAGCGCTGTCTCGTACTGGGCCACCATCCGGCGGGTAAGGTCGCGCTCCGCCGCCCGGATCGACGGGCCGGCCTGTCCGTCCAGTTCGACCGGAAGGTCAGCGATGCGGAGGGCAGGGATGTCGGCGGCTACGTCGAGCTTGCGGCGGCGCACGATGCCGAGGTCGATCACGCACTGGCGCGCCGCGGCGTGGAAGCCCCGGTCGGCGGGCGTTAGACCGGTGTCCTCGAGCGCGTCCGCCAGCTCGTCGAAGGGCTTGCTGTCGTCGATCCAGCCGAGGAACTGCCAGATCGCCCGGAAGTCCTCGACGTCGTTGATCAGCGGGGTGCCGGTCAGGGCCATCAGCAGCGGCCGCGTGGCACGCGACCGGATGCGATCGGATAGCGCGAGGACGTGCTGCGAGCGCTGGGAGCCCTTGTTCTTGATGAAATGAGCCTCGTCCACCACCATGCCGCGGAAGCCAAGGTCGCCGAGCCATCCCCTGTGGCGGTCGAGTACCTCGTAGTTGAGCACGACGATGTCGGCGAAGCCGTCGACAGTGTCGCCGTCGCCTTGCACCACGGTGACCGACCGGTGCGGTGTCCAGCGGGCCGCCTCACGGGCCCAGTTGGTCTTGACGACGTTCGGCACGACTACGAGCAGCGGGTAGGCGTTCGCCGCCTCGGCGGCCAGCAGCGCCTGTGCCGTCTTGCCCAGACCCGGCTCGTCGGCCAGGAGGAACGTCCGGTGACCGGCGGCGGCGGCGGCGACCACCTGTCCCTGATGCGGCATCAGCTCTAGGCTCGCCGGCGTGAACCGTGCCGTCGGCAACGGAAGGGTCATGCACGCCGGAGCTCCCCCGCCGGCGCGCTCGAAGGAACTCAGCAGCGGGCCGAGCAGTTCCCAGCCGTCTAGGCGGCGGGTACGGACGGCACGCTGGGGGGCGCCGGAGAAATCAGGGGCGAGGAAGGGGTTCGCCAGCTGCCGGGAGACCACCGACTGCGGCACGACCCGCGATTCCGTCCGGGCGGGAGCGGATTCGGCCTCAGCCGGCGCGGTATCTTCAGGCGCCGCCTCGATGCCGAGGGCCTGCTCCATCTCCCGCTTGAACGACCGGGCGGCGGCGGAAACGCTCGCATCCTCAGCGAGCAGCGCTAGCAGCCCAGCGTCACGGACGGCGGTCGCCGCGAGGGTGGCCGCGACGCCGTCCAGGCGCTTGAGCTGCTCAGCGCGATGACTGCCGCCTCCCATCGCCCGGGCGCGGGCGCGCTCGTCTCGTAGCAGCATCGCGATCGCCTGGAACCTCGCGCGTACCGCAGGCGTCACCCGGCCGCTTCGCACGGCCGCCTCAAGCTCACGGACGGCTCGGGACAGCTCTGAGATAACGTCGCCGCGGCGCCGCGCGCGGGGCTGCTTCCGCTGGACGGTACGGCGAGCGCCCGCCTGGCGCTGGCCTGTTCGAGCCAAAGACTCCTCCTCCAAAATGCCGGGCACCGTGGCCACGGCAGCATGCCGCTCAGTCCCGCCGACGGGGCGGGACGTCCCCCGGGCAGCGAGCCTGTTACTACGAGACGCCGAGCGGGCTTGCGGATCTCTGAGGATCGACGCAGTCACCCACTGCGGGCGTCACCCGCACCCGGAGCCGGATGTGCTGGTGACACGACATGAAACTGATCGTCGTGCGACCAACCCGGTTCTCTCACAGTTATAACGCCTGCGAGAGCGCATAATTCCCGCTGGGTGCCGGGTGGCCCCTCTTGGCGTCGTCCGCACTTGCCCGGTCACGCCGCGATGCGCCACCCCATCTCACCCGCTTCGGCGGTGATCTGCGACATGCTCGCGCACGAGCCGAACCATTTGCGGATCCCCCGCGTTCCACGGTGAGACTCCCCTACGGGGACAACGGGGACAAACAGGAAGGCTAGATGTGAGCGGTTCCTACACTCCTTACCCGCACAGCAGCGACCAGGGCGGGTACGGTCAGTCGTACTCGCAGGGCACGCCGCGGGGCTATCTGCAGGGCGGGCCGGTCGGCTTCGGCGAGGCGATCTCGCAGGCGTTCAAGAACATCCTCACCTTCAACGGCCGCGCCTCGCGGTCGGCGTACTGGTGGTTCAGCCTGTTCCTGTTCATCATCGGGCTCGTCGTGGGCATCATCCTGGGTGTCGCCGCCGCCAGCCAGACCATCCAGTACGCCTTCGACGCGGTGGTACTCGTGGTGGCCCTCGCCCTGCAGGTCCGGCGGCTGCACGACATCGACCGCAGCGGGTACTGGTCCTTCATCGGCCTCATCCCGATCGTGGGGGCAATCGTCTTGCTCGTGTTCGCCTGCCAGCCTGGCACGCCCGGGCCTAACAGGTTCGGGTGACCTCGGCAGTCGCCACCGGCAGTTCCTGACCCGGCCTGGCGAACGAAACCAGGCGGTCCCGGCGTGCTCATCCTTGAGCGCGCCGGGGCCGCCGTCGTTCGGGCAGGCCCTCCGGGCTGCATGTTGCCGCCCGGATCCTTGGCGGCGGGGTTCGCTAGCGCCCGCCGGCCGGCCGGGTCGCACTAGACTTGGCGAGGGATTCGCGATTACGGGTGATACCCCGCCTACAGGGCCGGGAGATGCGGAGTCAGCCGGAGATGTCACGCCGTCTTCCCGAGGGGGTGGACGCATCTGTTCCCAACGTGGCGCGGATGTATGACTACTACCTCGGCGGCAAGGACAATTTCGCCGCTGACCGGGCAGCTGCCGAGGAGATCATGCGACTGGTCCCGGAGACCCGGGCTGAGGCGCTGTCCAACCGCGCCTTCCTGCGGGTGGCCGCCCGGTACCTGACCGCCCAGGCGGGCATCAGCCAGTTCCTGGACATCGGCACCGGGCTGCCCACCCAGGGCGCGCTTCACGAGGTGGCCGCCGAAACCTGCGCGGATGCGCGAGTCGCCTACGCCGACTATGACCCGGTCGTGGTCCTGCATGGCCAGGCCGTGCTCGCCAGCGCCGGCCGCAGCATCGCCGTCCGGGCAGACCTCCGGGATCCCGCCGCGCTGCTGGCCAGCCCCGAGATCAGGAATCACCTGGACTTCACCCGCCCGGTCGGGGTGTTCCTGCTAGCCGTCTTGCACTTCATCTCCGATGAGGACAACCCGGCCAGCATCATCGCCACCCTCCGGGAGGCGCTCGCGCCGGGCAGCTACCTGGCCATCAGCCACATCGTTCCCGGCCGCGTCCGGAACCGGCAAGTCGACAGCGCCGTCGCCGCCCGCATATACGAGATCTACGGCCAGGCAACCGAACGGCTGCACCCACGCACCCCAGAGCAGATCACGGGCCTTCTGGACGGCTTCGAGCTCATCAGGCCGGAATCCCTGGCCGCGTACGCGCAGTTTCCCGACCACGGCGGCACCGCCAGCGCAAGCCCCGTCGGCTGGCGGGTCCTGGCCCGCAAGCTCTTACGCGCCCGCGAAGTCGTCCGGTTCCCAGCTGCCCTGTACCTCCGGCGGCTCGGCGGCGAGGCGGAGTTTCGCGGATTGCGCGCGGGCCGGGCAGGAATGTCCTGGTCAGGTTGGGTAGATAGGCCGCTAGTACGCAGTGACGATCCGATGAGGAGAGGTGATACCGGTCGCCTGAGGCCTGCAGCAACCGATTGCGGGCACCGCGGGTCACCGGCACGACCAGCGACAGGGGCGGCGGGCAGTCATGGAGCAGGACCTGGCCATTGCGGTGCATCGCCAGCTTGGGCACGTGCTGGTCACCGTGATCGGCGAGATCGACATCGCCAGCGCGCCGCAGCTGCGCGCCCAGCTGGCGGGGCTGGCCGACACCGGGCAGCGGGTCATCGTGGACCTGGGCCAGGTGCGCTTCAGCGACGCCGCCGGGCTGGGCGTGCTGGCGGGCGCGGCCGGGCGGGCCGCCGCATCGGGCGGCAGCCTCCTGCTGGCCGCCGCCCGGCCTCAGCTGCGGCGGCTGCTGGCCATCACCGGCCTTGACCGCTACATTCCGGTCACCGCCACCGTGGCCGAGGCCCGCGCCGCCCTGCGCGCGCTGCCCAGCGCCTAGGCCGGCCTGCGCGGCGCCGCCAGGCGTACCGCCCCATGACGAGCACGAGGACAAGGCGGCCCGGCACCATGCCCGTGGCCAGCGCCAGCACGATGGCGCTGACCGAGCGGCGGGGTCGTTCAGGTTTGGCCGCGCGCGACGGCAGCGCCGTCACGACACTGACTGGGTAAGCGTTCCGGTGTAGGTGCCGCCGACTGCGGACGCGGGAACCGCGACCGAGATGACCGGATTCCACGTCGCGGTGTTGTCGCCGACCCCCGAGGTTCCCGTTACGACAGGCGCGGCGGTTCCGGACAGCGTGACTGGGGTTCCGGTCGCGGTGATGGTCCCGGTGGTGGTGATGGAGCCGGGGTCATACCCGACGTCGGTGGCCGTGATGGTCTCCGCTGGCGTGGCGCTGCCCGTGGTCCAGTCGCTCGACGATGCGGTCGTAGTCCAGCTCGCCGAGAGCAGGGCCCGGTCGTCGGTCACCGAAACCGGCCCCAGTGCGCCGGAGATCGTGGTGCCCGGCGCGCCGCTGCCCAGGTCTACGGAGACGGGAGCACTCATCGACAAGGCTCCGGAAGTCACGCTGAAGGTCACCGTCGTGTCCGGGTCGGTCCCGCCCCGGGCACTAGACGAATGCGCAAGTACGGCCGCCTGTGTGGTACTGGCTGATGCGGCGGCAGGAGCCAGACCCAGAGCCATGACAATCGCTACGGCCAGGACGCCAAATGCGGCATTTCCCACTAGTCCCCCTAATAAGCCCCCGGGCGCCCAGGCACCCTTCTCGCAACCAGTACTTATCTCATAACTCTCGGTAACCGCAAGGGAATTCACGGGTGCGAGCGAAAAAGCAGATCGCCGTGACCGGTCACTAGCCAGTGCGCCGCCGCCCGATTCGGCGTGTTTCCACTGGTCAGAGATGATGTGTGGTGAGGGCGACCGGCTGCCTCGGTGACTTACCGTCCTGGGCTATCCCTTAGCTGCTCCCGCCCCTGCGGGTCCCCCCCGAATACGGTTTTCTCCCAATGTGGCGGCGCGTGCCTTAGCAATACGTTCGAGGCATGAACGATTACCTTCTCTGCCAGGTCCAGCAGATCGGCCGGGCCAAGACCTTCGCCGACATCCGCCGCATCGAAGAGCGGGCGAGCCAGATGGCGCAGGCCGCGCCCAAGACGCGGCGCGGCAGCGCCTGGCTGCTGAGGGCCGTGGGCCGCCGCCCGCGGCGAAGCAGCCGGGGTAGGGTGCCGGCCGCGCGTCAGGGTTCGGGGCGGTAGAAACGGGCTAGGTCGG
This sequence comes from Streptosporangiaceae bacterium, assembly GCA_025934375.1. GTDB lineage: Bacteria > Actinomycetota > Actinomycetes > Streptosporangiales > Streptosporangiaceae > Trebonia. The sequence continues at coordinate 117,823 of JAICYD010000004.1, forward strand.
CGGTCATGACCGGGATGACCTTCTCGTCAACGATGTCACGTTGTTCAGCGGACGGTAGCGCAGGTCGCTGCGGCCGGCCTGTCAACCGCAGGAGCCGGCGATCCGCAGTGCCCGATCCGCCAGCGCGAGCGCGTCGTCGCGATCGGCGGGCACCAGGCCGACGCGGGTCCGCCGGTCGAGCAGGTCGTCGGCTTCTATAGCCCCTTCATGGGTCACCCCGAAGATGAGCTCGGCGAGCGTCACCCCTCGTGGCCCCGGGGACAGTAGTTCCCGGTCCGGCAGTCCGCTGGCCGCGCGAGCGGCGGCAAGCACCAGCGACGCTTCGGTTCCGAACCGCCTGACCAGCCGGGCGGGTGCGTTGATGCGGGCAAGTTCCTCAGGGGGTGCGGCACCCAGCAGCGGCAGGTCCGCAGTGCGACTCGGGGCGGCGGTGATGCCCGTGGCATCGACCGCGTCTTCGGCCATGCGACGGTAGGTGGTGAGCTTCCCGCCGACGACGGTGACGACACCGTTGGCCGAGGTGCGCACGGCGTGCCTGCGGGACAGGTCGGTCGTGTGCCCCTCCGCGTCGAGGAGCGGACGCAGGCCGGCGAACGCGCCGGCGACATCGCCGCGGCGCAGCGGACGTTCCAGGGACACGCTCACCACGTTCAGCAGGAAGTCGATCTCGGCATCGGTGGGCTCGGGCACGTCTGGCACATCGCCCTCGACCGGTTCGTCGGTGAGCCCGACGAAGATCGTCCCGTCGAATTGAGGGATGGCGAAGATGAAGCGACTGGCTGAGCCGGGCACAGGCACCGTGAACGCGCCCGCGAGGCCCGGAAGAGTCTCCCCGCGCAGGACGAGGTGGGTGCCGCGGCTCGGGCGTAGCCGGATCTCGCTGGCGAGTTGGCTGGCCCAGACGCCGGTCGCATTGATGACGGCCCTGGTAGTGACCTGAATGGTGCTGCCGGTGAGTTCATCACGCAGCGTGGCGCCCATGCCAGTCGTGACGGTAACCCGCGCCCGCGTCCGCACGACGGCGCCATGCGCGGCGGCGGTCCGGGCCAGGCAGGTGACCAGGCGCGCGTCATCCTCCAACTGGCCATCCCAATACAGCAGTGCGCCGCGCAGTCCCGCGCGGCGCAGCGCCGGAACCCACCGCAGCGCGTGCTGCGCGGGGATGCGCTGAGGACGAGGAAGGACGCGGGCGCTGGTACGGGCCGCCATCCGGAGGATGTCCCCGGCTTGGATCCCGGCTGCGGTGAGCATGGCCTGCGACCTGGAGACATTGCTGGTCAGCGGCACCAGCATCGGCATCGGCCGGACGAGGTGCGGCGCGGTGCGCTGCAGCAGGATTCCCCGTTCCACCGCGCTCTCGTAAGCGATCCCCAACTGCCCGGAGGCGAGATAGCGCAGCCCACCATGGACCAGCTTGCTGGACCAGCGCGAGGTACCGAAGGCGACATCGTGGGCGTCGACAGCGAGTACGGACAATCCCCGCGCCGCCGCGTCCACGGCGACGCCGGCTCCCGTGACTCCGAGCCCGATCACCAGGACATCGACCCGCGTTGGCACGCCAGCGAGCCCGGCGATAATGCGTGCTTCGGAGGGTCCGGTCATGGCGCGAGGCACCTCTCCACAAGCAGCGCGGGTTCAGCGTCAGGGCATAGTCGTTGTTACAGGTTAAGGCCATATGCAACTGTGTGCTCATGGACATGCATCCCCAGCGGTGGGGCGACCCGGCCCTGGCGAAGCCCCTGCCGGACGCTATCCGCGGCCTGGTCGACATGGCTATCGGGACGGCCGATACCCCCGCGGTAGAGATAGCCCCGCTGCCCCAGACGGGTCTGCCTGCTGATCTCCTGGACTCCCTGCGCGGTGTGCTCGGCGACGACGCAGTCGCGGTGGACGACCAGACGCGCCGGCTCAGGACGCGCGGCAAGTCGACCCTGGATCTCCTTCGAGCTCGAGCCGGGGACCTTTCGGACGTCCCAGATGCGGTAGTCCGCCCGCGCGCTCATGACGAGGCGGCGGCGGTGCTCGCCTGGGCGGTGGCCCACCATGTCGCGGTGGTCCCATTCGGCGGTGGCACCTCGGTCGTCGGCGGGCTCGTGGCGCGCCGGCAGGGTTACGCGGGCGTGGTCAGTCTCGACCTGCTGCGGATGGATCAGCTGCTCGCCGTGGACAAGATCTCCATGATCGCGACGTTCCAGCCCGGCGTGCGCGGGCCAGACGCCGAGGCGCTGCTTGCCGTGCACGGACTGACCCTTGGCCACTACCCGCAGTCTTTCGAATTCGCCTCGATCGGCGGCTTCGCCGCGACCCGATCCTCGGGCCAGTCGTCATGCGGCAACGGACGCTTCGACGAAATCGTGGTCGGACTCCGCGTCGCGACGCCGATCGGCGAGCTGCGGCTCGGCTCAGCCCCGGCAAATGCCGCAGGCCCCGATCTACGCGAGGCGGTGCTCGGCAGCGAAGGCGCGTTCGGCGTGATCACCGAGGTAACCCTCCGGGTGCGCCCCGCAGCCGACGTCAAGGCGTACGAGGCGTGGGTGTTCCCGTCGTTCACCGCCGGCGCAGAGGCGATGCGCAAGCTCGTGCAGCGCGAGCTGCGGCCTACCGTCTTGCGCCTGTCCGACGAGGCCGAGACCTTCGTGAACCTGGCTGGTCAGACCAACATCGGCGCCGAGCAGGTCAGCGGATGCCTCATGGTCGTCGGCTATGAGGGCACCGCCGCACTGGGCCGCCGGCGGATGATCACCGAGGCGCTCAGCGAACTCGGCGGCAGACCGCTCGGCGAGCAGCGCGGGCAGGAGTGGGCGGCCGGCCGGTTCGCCGCGCCGTATCTGCGCGATGCGATGCTGGACGTCGGCGTGCTGGTCGAGACGCTTGAAACGGCGACGTTCTGGTCGAACCGCGACCGTGTCTATCAGGCGGTGAAGGCGGCGCTCGCGGGGACTCTCGGGGAGCGGACCCTCGTGCTGTGCCATATCTCGCATGTCTACGAGACAGGTTGCGCCCTCTACTTCACCGTCGCCACCCGGGAGGCCGCGGACCCCGTTGGCCAGTGGCTAGTAGCGAAGGCCAAGGCCAGCGACGCGATGCTGGACTGCGGCGCCACGATCACCCACCACCACGCAGTCGGCGTCGATCACAAGCCATGGCTCGCCCGTGAAGTCGGGCCAGTCGGCGTCGCGATGCTTCGTGGCCTCAAATCCGCGCTCGACCCAACCGGAATCCTCAACCCCGGAGTGCTGATCCCATGACGGGTTACACCCTGCTGGTAAACCCGGCCTGCGGTGGCGGCTCAGGTGCCGCGGCTGCGGAGTCTGTCGCGCAGATCCTGCGCGGCGCCGGGCATGACGTTGAGGTCTCCCCGACGCCGGGCGTGCGCGGGACCCTCGACCTGGTCGACGCCGCCGCCGCCAGAGGCGACGTGATCGTGCTGGTGGGCGGAGACGGCACGCTCTCCTCGCTCGCCGGGCGGGTCGCCGCCCGGGGCGGCACGCTCGGCATCGTCGCGGCGGGGCGAGGCAACGATTTCGCTCGCATGCTCGGGCTGCCCACGGCCCCCGCTGCCGCGGCCGCGGTGCTCCTGTCCGGGTCACCGATGAAAGTGGACCTGCTCCAGGTAACGATCCCCGGCGACGAGCCCCGCGTCATCGCGGGCTCGGCATACAGCGGGCTTGATGCGCGGGCAGGGGAGATCGTTAACACGGTCCGGTGGATGCCGCTCAGGCTGCAGTATCCGTATTCCGCGCTGCACGCGGTGGCGACTTACCGACCGGCCCGCTTCGAGGTGGCGGTCGACGGTGACGGCGCGGAGTACGTCGGGGCATCTGTCGTCGTCGCGAACTCGGCGTACTACGGCAACGGCATGAAGATCGCCCCCAGCGCCGCCGTCGATGACGGACTGCTCGACGTGGTGATCATCGAAGCAGAATCACGGCGCAAGCTGATGCAGTCCCTGCCCAAGGTGTATCAAGGCGCTCACGTGAACCTGCCCGGCGTGCATGTGCGGCGCGGCCGCCGGGTGGAGGTGACGGCGTCACCACACGTCTCGATGGGCGGTGACGGCGAGTCCCTCGGCCGCCTGCCGGGACTGGCCCAGCCGCCCGCCATCGTCGAGGTGCTTCACGAAGCATTGACGGTACTCGCCTGAGCCGCCCGGGCGCGATCATCAGCTGAACAATGACCTGAGCGAAGTGGCTGAGGCGATCCGCGCCAGCTCAGGGCGAGCACGATGACCGGCGACGCGTCCGGGACCACCGCGATGGCCGCCAGCGCGCCGGGACCTCCCGGTGATCGAGCGTGCCTGCGACGTGCTGCTGATTGGATGGTGGCATGCCAACCGAACAGGTACTAAGTGGGCAGCCGCCGGTGGTCATCCGTCCTATGGTCTCGGGTGACGCCGATCAGGTGCTGCGGATCTACCAGGCGGGGCTGGACGGCGGGCAGGCCAGCTTCGAGATCCGGGCGCCGCAGTGGGCGGAGTTCGACGCCGCCAAGCTGCCGGGGCACCGGCACGTCGCCGCCGAGGCCGCGACGGGGGCCGTGCTGGGCTGGGTGGCTGTATCGGCGGTGTCGTCCCGCCGGGTCTACGCCGGGGTGGTCGAGCACAGCGTCTACGTCGATCCCGCCCGTCAGGGGCGAGGCCTGGGGTCCACGCTGCTAGAAGCGCTGATCGCCTCGACCGAGGCGGCGGGGATCTGGACGATCCAGAGCAGTATCTTCCCGGAGAACGGGGCCAGCTTCCGGCTGCATGAGCGGGCGGGGTTCCGGGTGGTGGGCACCCGCGAGCGGGTGGCCCGCCATCACGGCCGGTGGCGTGACACCGTCGTCGTTGAGCGCCGTAGCAACGTGGCCGGGATGGACTGACGGGAACAGCCCGCCTGGATGGCGGGCTTAGCGTGTCGTGCGTAGCGTGCCGCTTAGCGCTTCCATCGCTTCGGGGACGACCCGGTAGTAGGCCCACTTGCCGCGCTGGTCGCGGGTGACCAGGCCCGCCTCGGTCAGCAGCTTCATGTGGTGGGAGACGGTCGGCTGGGACAGTCCGACCGGGGCGGTCAGGTCGCAGATGCAGGCCTCGCCGCCGTCGGCGGCGGCGATCAGCGACAGCAGCCGGACCCGGTGCCGGTCGCCGAGCGCCCGGAAGACGCGGGCCAGCCGCTCGGCCGCGTCCTCGTCGAGCACGCCTGCTGTCAGCGGGGAGCAGCAGGCGGCGAAGTCCTCGCCAAGGAGGGGAAGGGCCGTGCCGGTCATGGCTCAATCCTGCCATATCGATTGACAAAACTCGATGCATCGACAATAATCGATGCATCGAGGAACTTCAATGAAAGGATAACGTGATGAGCGAGGACAGCGGCCTGCCGGTAGTGGTGATCGGCGCCGGCCCCCAGGGGCTGGCCGCGGGCGCGCACCTGCTGGAGCGAGGGCTGGAGCCACTGGTCCTGGAGGCCGGCGACGGCCCGGCGTCCGCAGTCAGCGAGTGGGGCCACGTCCGGTTGTTCTCGGCGTGGCCGGAGCTGGTCGACGAGGCCGCCGCCCGGCTGCTGGCGCCATCGGGGTGGATCGCGCCGCAGGCGGGGTACCCGACGGGGGCGCAGTGGATCGAGGCCTACCTGCGACCGCTGGCTGATGCGCTGGGCGGCCGGGTGCGGTACGGCGCCCGGGTGACCGGGATCTCCCGCCGGGGCCGGGACCGGCTGGTGGACGCCGGGCGCGAGCAGTCCCCGTTCACCGTGCACGTGACCAGCCCGGACGGGGACGAGGAGCGGTTGCTGGCCCGGGCGGTGATCGACGCGTCCGGGACGTGGCGGCACCCGGCCCCGGCCGGCGCGGACGGGCTGCCCGCCCTCGGCGAGCGTGCCGCCGCTGACCTGATCCGCTACCAGATCCCCGACTTCATGTCCCCGGAGGGATTTTCAGGGAAGCACACGGTGGTGGTGGGGGCGGGGCACTCGGCGGCGACTGCTGTGATCGAGCTGGCGCGGATCGCCCGCGCGCACCACGGAACCACCGTTACCTGGGTGCTGCGGCGCGGCGTCACGGCCGGGACGTTCGGCGGCGGGGAAGCCGACGAGCTTCCCGAGCGGGGCGCGCTCGGCACCGCGGCCAAGCGGGCCGTGGCTGACGGCGCCGTCGTCCTGGCAACCAGCTTCCGGACCGAGCGGGTCCGCCGGGACGCCGCCGGCCGGGCGGTGCTGGCCGCCGAGGACGGCCGCGAACTGGCGCCCGCGGATGCGGTGGTGGTGCTGACGGGGTTCCGGCCCGACCTGTCGTTCCTGTCGGAGATGCGACTGGACCTGGACCCGGTCCTCCAGGCACCGCGCGCGATCGCCCCGGGCATCGACCCGAACGTCCACTCGTGCGCCACGGCCACCCCGACCCTGGCCCGCGACCTGGCCCACCCCGAGCTGGGCCTGTACCTGGTCGGCATGAAGTCCTACGGCCGCGCCCCGACGTTCCTCGCCATGACCGGGTACGAGCAGGTCCGCAGCGTCACAGCCGAGCTCGCGGGGGACCATGAGGCCGCCGCCCGCGCCGAACTGGTCCTGCCGGACACCGGCGTCTGCGGCGGCGCCGGGCTGTTCGACGACCCGGAGATCACCGCTTCCGGGGGATGCTGCGCGCCCGCGCCGCAGCTGCTGCCCATCGGCCGCGTGCCCGCCGGCGCCTGACTTCCGCGGTGGCTGATACGCGCCGGCGGCGCTGCGCGTCACCGAGATCGTCAGCTACGGCGTCATCCACTACGCCTGCCCCGGCCTGGCCGGGCAGATCGCGACCGGGACGAGCTGGCTGGTGGACAAGCGATCGCCATGCTCTTATTATGAGATCACATTCCTATTTTAAGATCATCTGGAGGTGGCTGTGTCCAACGCCGGCGTCTTCCGTACCTACCTTGAGCGTTTCACCAGCGGCGACGTCGAGGGCGCCGCCGAGCTCCTCGCCGAGGAGTTCGCCTTCGACGGGCCCATCCTGCAGTCAAAGGGCAAGGCGGAGTTCCTCGCCGGGTCGGCCATGGCCGCGTCGATGGCGCGCGGGTGCACGATCCATCGCCAGTGGGCCGACGGTGATGACGTGTGCTCGGTCTATGACTTCAAGGTCGAGACCCCCTCGGGGGCCGGTGCCATCGCCATGGCCGAGTGGTCGGTGATCCGCGGCGGGAAGCTAGTGTCCTCACGCCTGCTGTTCGACACGGCGGCGATGGCCGCGCTGATGCCGTAAGGCCAGGCTCACCGCCATGCCCCGTAACGCCTGGGCCGGATACGGCCGCTTCTGCCCGCTGGCCCGGGCGCTTGACGTGGTCGGAGAGCGGTGGACGCTGGTCATCGTGCAGGAGCTGCTGAAGCGGCCGAGCCGCTACGGCGACCTCGCCAGCCGCCTGCCCGGCATTGGCACGAGCGTGCTCGCGGACCGGCTGCGCAAGCTCGAGGCCGCCCGCGTCGTCGAGCGCGTCCCCGGCCCGGTCGGTGCGGGGGTGGCCTACGCCCTCACCGACCGGGGCAGGGGGCTGGGCGAATCGCTGGGGGCACTGCGCCGCTGGGGAGTCGCCTACCTCACCGACCCGACCGCCGACGGCGCCGCATCGCACGCGTTCGACCTGCACTACGTCGAGGGCATCGACGCCCTCCACGACGCCGAGCTCGGGCTTGTCGTCGACGGAACGCCCACGACGCTGCGGTTCTCCCGCGGTCACCTCGACCAGGCCGCCGGAGCACCGGCCGATCCCCTCCTGACCGTGCGCACGTCGAGCGCGTTCATGGACCGCTGGGCGGCGGGCACGGCCAGCTGGGACGACGGCCGCGCCACCGGCGAAGTCACCCTGGACGGCCCGGACCGCCACTGGGACACCTGGCTGGCCGCGACCGGCTACCTCCTCGCCTACCACCCGAAGCCCGGCCATGCGTGAATGCCCCCCACCCCAGCGTCGAGCGGGCCACCGGGCACCTCATCGTCAAGCTGCCCGCCCAAAGGGTCAGCCCGCTGGTCGCCACCGGCCAGGCACTGCCCTTCGCACCCAACGGCCGCACCTTCCGCGAGTGGGCCGCCTTCCCCGTCACCGACCCCCGCGAATGGCGGACGCTGCTGGCCGAGGCCCGGCAATTCACCGAAGGCTGAGGCCTTCACCGGATTCCCGCCCCGGTCCCGTGGGCAGGATCATTCCGCCGTGGGCCTTGACAGGGCAGGTCGGTTAGTGAATTCTAACGGTTAGTGGATTCTAACCGAGATGCAGACCGGTGGGGCGCGCTGGCCGACGGCACGCGCCTGGCCATCGTCGCCCGCCTGGCCGACGGGCCCCTGGCGGTCGGGAAGCTGGCGGACGGGCTGCCGGTGAGCCGGTCGGCGGTGTCCCAGCACCTGAAGATCTTGAAAGACGCCGGCCTGGTGGAGGACGCCGCGGCGGGAACGCGCCGGATCTACCGGCTCAACCCGGTCGCGCTGGCGGCGTTGCGGGACCAGCTCGACGCGTTCTGGCAGCGGGCGCTGGCCGGGTACGCCGATGCCGTCCTAGCGCCGACTGAGGAGGATTGATGACCAGCACGGGGGCAGCGACAGTCCGCAAGCAGGTCGTGGTGGACGCGCCGATCGAGCGCGCCTTCACGGTCTTCACCGGCCGGTTCGGGGACTTCAAGCCGCCCGAGCACAACCTGCTAGGCGCTCCGATCGCCGAGACGGTCTTCGAGCCCCGGGTCGGCGGCGGCATCGTGGACCGGGCAACCGACGGCAGCGAATGCCGGTGGGCGCGGATCCTGGTCTACGACCCGCCGGACCGGGTGGTATTCAGCTGGGACATCAGCCCCCGGTGGACCATCGAGACCGACCACGCCCAGGCCAGCGAGGTCGAGGTCCGGTTCTACGCCGAGACCCCGGCCCGCACTAGGGTCGAGCTAGAGCACCGCCACATCGACCGGCACGGCCCTGGTTGGGAAGCAGTCACCGAAGGGATCAACGGACCCGAGGGCTGGCCGCTGTACCTGGACCGCTACGCCGCGCTGCTGAAGGAAGGCTGACCTGCCGCCGATCGTCACGTGGCCCGACCACCGGGGCGGTAACGTCCGGCCAGCATGGTGGCCAGCAGCGTTGCCTGCGGGAAAGACGTCACCGGCTTATTCACCCAGCTTGCGGCCATTGGCCGACGCGGGCGAGTCCGATTGCCGCATCCGATCCAGCAGTTCCTCCCTCAGGACCTCCAGCGCCGCCTCCACCCGGAGCTGCTGCGCGCCGCTCACTCCTGTCAGGTGACGGATCGCGTCCGCGATCGGGCGTTCGGCCCGCTCGGCGAAATCCAGGCGCCGGGTCTTAGGGTCGACGCTGACCAGGGCGCGGCGGCCGTCGGCGGGATCCTGCTCCACGGTAAGCACCCCGTGACCCCGCAGCCGGTCCACGGTCCGGGACACCAGGCTTTGCGCCAGGCCCGTCCGCTGCGCGATTCGCGTGATCGGGCTCCGCGGGTGGTCGGTCACGTCCTCGACGATCGCCACCGTGCTCGCGGCGACCGGCCGCTCACCCTGGTTGGCGGTCGTTGCCTGGGCGACCTCGCGGAGTACCCGGGCAAGGCGATGAAGCTGCCCCGCATTCACATCACCTATGATACATCACTAGTGATGTAAATCCGGGCTGGGCGCCTCAACGAGGACGGCAATGCTCGTACCGGCCAGGGCCGGACTGTATTGCCTTCATCTGTGGACGGTAGGACCGGACGCGGGGCTGCGCGTCACCCGAAGGTGGCATGAAACTGGAATTTCAGTGTGATGGCTGAGCGGTACCGTCATGATGTGGAGTCGCGACAGCCCGCAGATGCCGGGGCTGCTCTGTCCGGGCAGGATTCCCTGCTGACCACCAAGCTCCACGTGCCGTGGCCGTCGCCAGGTTTCTCTCCGCGCCCGCGCCTGGCGCGGGCGCTCGGCGACGGGCTGGCTAGGGGGCGGGTGCTGATATGTGCCCCGGCCGGATCCGGCAAGACGGCGCTGCTGGCCGACTGGGCCAGGAACGGCGGGCGGCCGGTAGCGTGGCTGGGCCTGGATGCCGGCGACAGCGACCCGGTCCGGTTCTGGCGCTACGCGGTGGCCGCGCTGGACCGGGCCTGGCCAGGGCTGGCCGCACGGACGGATCCGCTACTTGGCCCGCCCCCGCCTTCGTTTCAGGCGCTGGTGACGGCCGTCGTCAACGAGCTAGCCGTCCCGCCCGGTGACGGCGAGGTGCTGCTGCTCCTGGACGACTACCACCTGGTCGATTCTGGACCAGTGCACGACTCGGTGGCGTTCCTGCTGGAGAACCTGCCGACGAGCTTGCGCGTCGTGGTGTCCAGCCGGGCTGACCCGCCGTTGCCGCTGGCGCGGCTGCGGGCCCGCGGTCAGCTGGCCGAGCTGCGCGCCGCCGAGCTGCGCTTCACTCCCGAGGAGGCAGCGGCGCTGCTGGGAGAGTCGGCGGGACTGCGGCTGCCCGGCACGGTTGTGGCGACGCTGACGGCCCGCACCGAGGGGTGGGCGGCGGGACTGCGGCTGGCCGCGCTGTCGCTGCGGGAACACCCGGATCCGGCCGGCTTCGTGGCGGCGTTCAGCGGCAGCCACCGCTTCGTGCTCGACTACCTGGCCGATGAAGTCCTTGACGGCCAGACCGGGCAGGTGCGCGAGTTCTTGCTGGAGACCTCAGTCCTGCATCGGCTGTCGGGAGAGCTGTGTGATGCGGTCACCGGCAGAACCGGTAGCCAGACCATGCTGGAGGACGTCGAGCGGGCGGGCCTGTTCTTGGTGCCGCTGGATGAGGTGCGCGGCTGGTGGCGTTACCACCACTTGTTCGCTGACCTGCTCCGCACCCGGCTGGAGGCCGAACGATCCGGTCGTGCGCAGGCGCTTAACCGGGCCGCGGCGGCCTGGTGTGACGCGCATGACCTGGCCGATGACGCGGTGCGGCACGCGCTGGCGGCCGGGGATGCCGCCTGGGCGGCGCGGCTGGCGGAGCGGCACGTTGAGACGCTGCTCGGCCGCGGTGAGGGCGCGACCCTGCGCCGCTGGCTGTCCGCGCTGCCGCCCGAGTCGGTTCGGAGGCGTCCGCGGCTGTACCTCGCCCAGGCATACGGCGCCGCCATGGGCTTCCAGCTGGACGCACTCGAGGCCCTGCTCGATGCCGCCGACCGCGCCCTCGTGGTCAGCGGCGTCGAACCGTACGATGCACCCGCCGGCCAGGCGGCGAGTGTGCTGGCCAATGTCCCCGCTGGGATCGCGCTGCTGCGGGCCGTGCTCTCGCGGCTTCGCGGTGACGCCGCCCTCGCCGCCGGCTACAACCGGCAGGCCCTGGCCCAGCTGGACGAGGACGACTGGCTAATGCGCTCCTTCGTCCGCTGGAACCAGGCGGCGGCGGACTGGCAGGACGGCCAACTCGGGTCAGCGGAGCGCGGCCTCGCGGAGGTACTCGCCGAACGGCGGTCAGCTGACGAGTTCTTCGCTGGCTTCCTCGCCATGCAGGCCTGCTACGACCTGGGCGAGGTCCAGCGCGCCCAGGGCAACCTGGATGCGGCACTGGCGACCTACCGGCAGGCGCTTGACGTCCTCGGCGATCGCGGCGAGTCAGCTCACGCCGGCATGGCGCACGTGGGCCTAGCCCAGATCTTGTACGAACGAAACGACCTGACCGCCGCGCTTGACCACGCCACCCAGGGGGTCAGGCTGTGTCGCCAGCTCGCCTTCACCACCCCGCTGGCCAGCGGCCTGGCCATGCTGGCCCGGATCCGGCAGGCGCATGGTGACGCGGCCGGGGCCCTGGAGGCGATGAGCGAGGTCAACCAGCTTGAGCTGAGCCCGCAGGTGATCACCCTGCTCAACCCTGTGCGGGCGCGCCTGCTGCTGGCCCGTGGCGATGTCCTCGCGGCCGCCGAGTGGGCGAAGGCAGCCGACCTGCACCCAGTTGACGAGCCGGACTACCTGCGGGAACCGGAGTATCTGGCGCTGGCCCGGGTGCTGCTCGCCCAGAACGAGCCCAGGGCGGCACTCACTTTGCTGGAGCGGCTGCGCCACGCCGCAGCCAGCCAGGAACGGACCGGCAGCATCATCGAGATCCAGTCGCTGCGGGCGCTCGCGCTGGCCGCCCGCGGCGATCACTCCAGTGCCCTCGACGCGCTGAGCAAGGCGCTCACGCTCGCCCGCCGGCACGGTCACGTCCGCATCTTCGTCGACGAGGGCGCGCCGATGCACGCTCTGCTTACCCGGCTGCGCCACATCGACCCCGGCTACCTGGCCGCGATACTGCGCGCCTGCGGTCAGTCGGACGCCGTGCCATCGCCGCAGCGGCGAGCCGTCGCCGCGTCGCCTGACCTGACCCAGCCGCTTACGGAGCCGCTGACCGACCGCGAACTTGAGGTGCTGCGGCTACTCGCCGGGGGCAGGTCAAACCAGCGCATCGCCCACGACTTGTTCCTGGCGCTCGACACAGTCAAGAAGCACGTGACCCACATCCTGGGCAAGCTCGGCGCCGCCAACCGCACCGAGGCCGCCGCGAGGGCCCGACAGCTCGGCCTGATCCCCTGACTCCGCCGTCCCTGTAGCACTTTCGGGTGCGGGATCGCCCCAAGGCGGCATCCACCAGCCAGGCACCTTCGGGTGACGCCCCGCGGTGACCGGGATTCATACCGTTCCCGGGGAGCCGGCTAACAGGGCCGGGAGGCCAATGGAGCGTGATATGGGAAGTCTCGTGGTCCGCCATGCCCCGTCTGGTGCTGGTCATAGGCCTGACAGAAGCCTGCTGAGCAGCGAGATGGACAACATCATCAGCGTCCGCGGCCTGGTCAAGCGCTACGGTCGCCGCGAGGTGGTCGCCGGTATCGATCTCCAGGTCCGGCGGGGCGAGATCTTCGCCCTCCTCGGACCGAACGGCGCGGGCAAGACCACGACGGTCGAGATCCTCGAGGGATTCCGGCGGCGGACGGCGGGAGAGGTTTCCGTGCTCGGAAACGACCCGGACACGGCGGGCGGCGCCTGGCGGGACCGGGTGGGCGTGGTCTTGCAGGAATCCCAGCCCGAGCCTGGCCTATCCGTCCGGGAGTGCCTTGCCCTGTACGCCGGGTTCTATCGCGCGCCGCGCGACATCGACGAGACCATCGCCCTGGTCGGGCTCACCGGGAAGGCGGGTGCGCTCGGCACCAGGCTCTCCGGCGGCCAGCGGCGCCGGCTCGACTTCGCGCTCGCCCTCATCGGCGATCCGGAGCTCATCTTCCTGGACGAGCCGACCACTGGCTTCGACCCATCCGCCCGCCGCGCCGCCTGGGAGGTCGTGGCCGGGCTCCGGCGACTCGGCAAGACCATCTTCCTCACCACCCACTACCTGGACGAGGCGGAACACCTGGCCGACCGGATCACCGTGCTCTCCGCCGGGCACGTCGTGGCGGAGGGCACGCCACGCACGCTGGGCGGGCGCGATCGCATGGCCACCGCGATCAGCTTCACGCTTCCCGCGCACGTGCAAGCGCATGACCTGCCACCCGGGCTGGGCACGCTGACAGGGCCAGGGCCGGGGGGATCGACCGTCCTGCACAGCGAGAGCCCGCTCGCCCACCTGCGGATGCTCGGAGACTGGGCACTCAGCCGCGGCCTCGACCTGCCTGACCTCGACGTCCGGCGCCCAGCGCTGGAGGAGGTCTACCTCTCCCTTACCGCACCCGCGAGCACAAAGGATCAGCGATGATCAATATGGCCCTGCGCTTGTCCGGCTACGACCTGCGTGCCTTTCTCCGCAACCGCCAGTCGCAGTTCTTCACCCTGGCCCTGCCGGTGCTCTTCCTGGTGATCTTCGCCTCGGTGCTCGGCGGCAGCGGGCACACCACCCAGGTCGCGGGCGGCCAGATCAGCACGTCGGTGTACTACGTGCCCGGCATCATCGCGCTGGGGATCATCGCGGCGTGCTTCGGCAACCTGGTTGCCTCAGTGACCGCACAGCGCGAACGCGGCGTGCTGAAGCGCCGGCGCGCGACCCCCGTCCCCGCCGCCGCCGTCATCGCCGGGCGCGCGCTCACCGCGGTCGTCAACGCGGTGGCCATGGCCGCCGTGCTGCTCGCCATCGGATGGGCCGCCTACGGCGCCCGCGTCCCCGGCCGCACCGCCTTGGCCCTCGCGGTCACGGTGGCGGCCGGCGCCGTCTCCTTCTGCTGCCTTGGTTACGCGATCACTTCGCTCATCCGCGACGAGGACGCCGCGCTGCCCGCCACGATGGCGCTCATGCTCCCGCTCTACTTCATCTCCGGTGTGTTCGTCCCCGTCGCGGCAATGCCGCACTGGCTGGCCGACGCCGGGGAGATCTTCCCGGTCCGGCACCTCGCCAACGCCCTGCTCGTCGCCTACAACCCGCACACCACGGGACTCGGGTTCGCCGGACTTGACCTGCTGATCGTGGCGGCCTGGGGAGCCGCGGGCCTCCTCATCGCTCTCCGCACGTTCAGCTGGCTACCGCTCGGACGTTGAACATCAACCGCTACAGGAGGAACACCATGGCCAAAGAAGTCCAAAATCAAGCCGGGCGATGCGCGACGCACGGCACGGTCGAGGCAACGCGCGAAATCCCGGGGATGGGATTTCCGTTTGTCGTCTATGCCATCTGGCGGGCCGTCGCCCAGCGCCGCCCGTTCCTCTGTCCGGAATGCGGCGTGGCCGTCCAGGCCACCTGAACCCGGCCGGAATTGGGCCACGCGGCGACGGAGCACTGCTCGCTCAAGCTCCGCCATACCGGTCAAGCCCGTGGCGACTGGGTCGCCACGGGCTTGCCGATCGCCGTCTGCGGGGGATTCCTGCCCGCCTCAGGCAGGGGACCGGCTCACCAGCGGTACCAGCGACGGCGTGAGGTGCCCTCGCCGACGCGGAACAGGAATCCCAGCGCCCAGAGCACGAGGACTACCAGCGCGATCCACCACAGGATGTGGACGGCGAAGCCCAGGCCGCCG
>JAICYD010000210.1 GCA_025934375.1 Streptosporangiaceae bacterium
AGCACGAGGGGCTATTGAAGGAAGTCCTGCAGGCCCGCTACGGCATCGGCGTCATGATCCGGGCCGTGGCCGGCAGTGCTCCCGCGCCCGGCTCCCGCGGGCCCTCCGGGCCCTCCGGGTTCGCCCAGCCCGCAGCGCCCGCCGCGGCGCCCCGCCCGACGGCCCCGCCGCCCCCGACCGGGCCGTCGGCGGACTCATCGGGACCGCCGGAGTGGGCGGTAGCCCCCCGGGCCACGGCCCCGGGTAGCGCGGGGGCCTCGCCCGCGACCGGCCCGACGGGAGCCTCGGCCGCCCCGGCGCGCGGCCATTCCGCCGTAGGGATGGCATCAACGGGGACCAGGGGAGCGTTGAGTGAAGAAGAGGATGTTCCTTTTCCTGACGACGACCCGTATGCACATGACGACGAGCTTGCCGGGTCAGTGAACGCGGATACCGAGCTCACCGGCATTAGCCTGATCGAGCGCGATCTTGGCGCATCGATCATCGCCGAATACGAAGATTGAGAGTCCAGACGTGGAACCTGGCTTTGACATGAACCAGATACTGCAGGCCGCGCAGCAGATGCAGGCGCACCTGCAGAACGCGCAGCAGACGCTCGCGGACGCCGAGGTGACCGGCACGGCCGGCGGCGGCCTCGTGGTGGCCAAGGTCAGTGGCCAGGGCGAGCTGCTCGACTTGACCATCGACCCGAAGGTCATTGACGCCTCCGACCCGGTCGAGACCGCCGACACCATCGCCGACCTGGTGCTGGCCGCGGTACGCGACGCCGCCAATGCCGTGCTCGCCTTGCAGCAGCGCCAACTCGGCTTCGCCGACGCCCTCGGCGGCATGGACCTGTCCAGCCTCGGGATCCCCGGCGGCGTTCCCGGTGCCGGCCCTGGCGGGCTGCCGGGAGGGGGCCTGCCCGGCGGCCCGGGCGGCCTTGACCTGTCCGCCCTCGGGATCCCCGGGCTCGGCGGCACTGGCCCGGGGGCCAGCCAGGCCCACGGGTACGTCGCGGACGACGACGAGGACTTCGACGAGGACGACGATTACGACGAGGACGACGACCCCGACGACGACGACGATGACGAGGACCAGGATGGCGACGGGGGCCGCGAGCCGGGCGCTAACCGGAAATGACGGCATAGATGTATGAAGGCGTTGTCCAGAACCTGATCGACGAGCTCGGCCGGCTCCCCGGCGTGGGGCCTAAGGGCGCCCAGCGCATCGCGTTCTTCCTGCTGAGCGCCGATGCCGTCGATGTCCGCAGGCTGGCCGACGCGCTGATCGAGGTCACCCAGAAGGTCCGGTTCTGCAGCACGTGCGGGAACGTCGCCGAGGCGCAGCAGTGCCGGATCTGCCTCGACGCGCGGCGGGACCCGTCGGTCATCTGCGTGGTCGAGGAGCCCAAGGACGTGGCCGCCGTGGAGAAGATCAGGGAGTTCCGCGGCCGGTACCACGTCCTGGGCGGGGCGATCAGCCCGATCGACGGCATCGGCCCCGAGGACCTGCGGATCCGCGAGCTGATGGCGCGGCTCGCCGACGGGGCGGTGACCGAGGTCATCCTCGCCACCGACCCGAACCTCGAGGGCGAGGCCACCGCCACCTACCTGGCCCGGATGGTCAAGCCGCTGGGCATCAAGGTGACCCGCCCGGCATCCGGCCTGCCCGTCGGCGGCGACCTAGAGTACGCCGACGAGGTCACCCTGGGCCGCGCCTTCGCCGGCCGCCATGTCGTAGATGGGTAGAGCGTCGACGGGTTGCGCGCCGGCTGTCCTTACCGGACGGCGGCGAGCAGACGGTTGGAGCCGCGCTGCCAGAGGGTGCCGACCTCGGCGAAGCCAGCCGCGCGCAGCGCGCCGGCGTGCACGGATAGCAACGCGCCCTCCGGGCCGTGGTGGCCGACCGCGCGACGCTCGCGCTCGGCGACCTTGCCCGCCAGCGCCGGGTCGGCCGCGATTGCCTGCCACCACTGCTGCCAGTCCTCCCGGCCGGGGTAGCCGTCGGGGAAGCGGCGGTGGTCCTCACGCTCTTCCAGCACCCGGTCCAGGCGGGCCAGCACGGGGGCGCTTGCCTCGTCTAGCCGCAGGTGGTCGCCGTCGAGGAACAGCCCGCCGGGGCGCAGCAGGCCCGCCACCGCATGGTAGAGCTCGTGGAGCTCGGCGGCGGTCAGCCAGTGCAGCGCGGTGGTGGAGACGACCGCGTCGACCGCGCGACCCGGATCGAGGCCGAGGCGGGCCGCCCACCCCGCTGCCCGCAGGTCTACGTCCAGGAACCGCAGGCCCGGCGTGTCCCCGTAGGCGGAGCGCCCGAGCGACAAGGTGACCGGGTCCGCGTCTACCGCGAGGACGGTCGCCTGGGGGAGGCGGGCGAGCAGCCGCACCGCGAGCGAGCCCGGCCCGCAGCCGAGGTCGACGACCAGCGGGTCCGGTCGCCCGGTCCCCGCTTCCACGGCGTCGATCAGCGCGGTGAACCGGTCCTCGCGGTCGGGGAGGTAGATCTCTTGCTGCCGGTCCCAGCGGGTGATCCAGTCACGCGCGGCGGCGGGGGCGAGTTCCGTCGAGCTAGGCATGAGGCGCTCCTCGTAACTGTCTATGATTGGTTCGTCAGTTACAGAGCCTAAAACGATGGAGCGTGACTGGTCAAGTGAACTTCAACAGTCATACGGATGTGGTGGTCCGGATGGCGGTCGCGCTCGTGAACCTGCTGACCGAGGGCGAGGACCGCAGCCGGAAGTACCTGCCGCCCGAGGGAGCGCAACGCACCGCGCGGCTGGATGACCTGCTGGGGCCGTCCCGTAGCGGGCGGGGGTTCACCGAGGCCGAGGCGGAGGAGTT
Source organism: Streptosporangiaceae bacterium (assembly GCA_025934375.1). Classification (GTDB taxonomy): domain Bacteria; phylum Actinomycetota; class Actinomycetes; order Streptosporangiales; family Streptosporangiaceae; genus Trebonia. The sequence continues at coordinate 2,820 of JAICYD010000210.1, forward strand.
CGGCTGGGTGGCCGCCAGCCTCCGCATGGTGTTCGCCGCCGTCGCGGCCGGCGACATCGACGCCGCCGCGCACCGGGTCAACGACATTCTCGTGGCCACCGGCGCCCACCCGACCCTGGAACGGCACGACGGCGAGCCCTGGCACATCCACTTTCACTCGGCCGACGAGTCATCGCGGGTCAAGAGCTGGGCGGCCGGCTACGCGACCGGGCTGGCCGTGGTGCTGGGCGGCGAGCTCTACGACCGGCTCGGCGTGTGCACCGCCCCCCACTGCGACCGGGTCTACGTGGACACCTCCCGCAACGGGAGCAAGCGCTTTTGCTCAACGGCCTGCCAGAACCGGGTCAAGGCGGCCGCCTTCCGGGAGCGCCACCTGGTCATCGGTACGCCCGGGCGCTTCCCTGGCGAGGAGGTCACATGATCATGGGTCAGTTCCGCTAGCGGGCTAGCGGAACTGACCCATGATCGGGGCGTGGCTAGTGATTAGTGGCTCAACAGTGCCGCGATCGCAGATCAGCGGGCCCAGTGGCGGCGCAGGTGGGCGGCGAGCTCGTCGGGGTGCTCCTCGGGGAAGAAGAGCTTGCCGCCGGGGATCTCGGCGACCTCGCGGGCACCGGGGATCAGGTCACGGAGATGGCGGGCCTCGGCCAGGGTGAAGAACTCGTCGGCGGTCCCCCACACCAGCAGCGTGGGCACCTGGAGGTCGCGCAGGCCGTCGTTGACGCCCTTCATCTGCTCGGGGTCGATGGCCGCGATCATCCGCTCGAACTGCCGGGCCCGCTCCAGGTCGCCGCCAATGGGATCCAGGTAGGCGGGCCAGACGTCGGCCGGGACCTGCTCGGGGTGCTCGTAGCCGACGCCCAGCGGGCTTTGCGGCGCCGCCGCCGGAGTGGCCGCCAGCACGGTGAGCAGCGGGGCGAGCTGGCCCTGCTGGGCCGCCTGGACGGTGGACGCGAAGCTCTCCGGCGGGAAGTTGCCCTCGGTGTCGCAGTTGGTGAGGGCGAACGAGCGCAGCGCGCCCGGCCGCTGGATGGCGACGATCTGCGCCACCGCGCCGCCGGTGTCGTTGCCGACCAGGTCGACCTGCTCCAGGCCGAGGGCCGCGCACAAGTCGATGACGGCCCCGGCCATCGCGCGTGCGGACGGGTCCTCGCGCGCCGGGCTGCCCCCGTGCGCGGGCAGGTCAACGGCGATGCACCGGGTCGTGTCGCACAGCCGTTCGATGGCGTTGCGCCACAGCACGCCACTGGTGCCGACGCCGTGCACGAACACGGCCGCCGGGCCGGTGCCCCACTCGGTGTAGGCGATCTCCCCGGAGGCAGTCGCGATGGTCTGGCGGTGGCTGGTGAAGGTGGAGACGTCCATGTCACGCCCTCTCGATTGATTTACATACCGACTGTCGGTTTCCATGTTTGCAGACCGACAGTCGGTTTGTAAACATGCGCAGGGATGCTGGGGGCGTTGTGGTGTACAACTGGATCTCGATGAGCAGCGAACCGCAGCCGGGCAAGCGCGCCGCGCAGGGCAGGGCCACCCGTGACAACCTGGTGGAGGTCGCCACGCGGCTGTTCGCCGAGCGTGGCTATGAGGACACCTCAATCGAGGACGTCCTCACGGCGACCGGGGTCAGCCGGGGCGCCCTCTACCATCACTTCGCCGGCAAGGAAGCGCTCTTCGAGGCGGCGGTCGAGCAGGTCGAGGGCCGCGTGATGGCCAGCATGCTTGAGCTGGCCACGGACTCGCCTACCGCCGTGGCCGCGCTGCGCGCGATCGCCCTCGGCTGGATCGGCGTCGCGGGCGACCCGGCCATCTCGCGGATCATGCTCATCGACGCGCCTTCGGTGCTGGGCTGGGAGCGCTGGCGGATCTCGGGCGGCCAGGCCATCGTCGCGATGCGGGGCATGCTGCAGGAGGTCGCGGACGAGGGGCACCTCGCGCCCGATCTGGTCAACTCGTTCGCGCACATCCTGATGGCCTCGCTCGATGAGATCGCGCTGATGATCGCCCAGGCCGACGACAAGGCGGCGGCCATGGCCGAGGGCCGCCACGCGGTCGAGGAACTGCTGCGGCGCTTGATCAACTAGGCACTAACCCCGCCACGGCTACCGGGGCTTGCGGCCCACGTAGGCGAGCGCGTCTATCGGGAGCGGGGCGGTGCTGGCCGGCGGCTGCGGCGACCGCCAGTTACGCGCCTCGGTGAGGCCGGGCTCCACGATCTCCAGGCCGGTGAAGTAGCCCTTGATCTGCTCGCGGCTGTGCAAGTACATCTTGGCGACGCCGCAGTAGGCCTGATCCCAGTCCTTGGCGATGCCGGCCCCGCCGTTGCTGATGCCGATGCACAAGATGACGAAGCTCCCGGCCGGCATGGCGTCCCGGAGCACAGCCATGATCTTTTCGGCCTCCGCAGGCCGGACGAAGTCCAAGATCACGCCAAGGACCAGGCAGAACGGCTCACTGAGGTCGATCAGCGCCGTCAGCTCGCCGTGGGCGAGGATGTCGTGCGGGCGGCAGACGTCTCCCGGCACCGCGGCCACCCGGCCGGGACGGGCCAGTAGCGCGGCGGTGTGCGTGATCACCATGGGGTCGTTATCCACGTACGCCACCCGGGCATCCGGGTTGACCTGAGTGGCGACCTCGTGCGTGGCGGGACTGGTCGGCATGCCGCAGCCCACGTCGATGAACTGCGCGACACCCTGCCGGGCCACGTAGCCGACCGCACGAGCCTGGAACTCCCTGCTGTCCCGGGCCAGCACGGCCGCCTGCGGATAGATCTCCACTAGTTCCGCAGCCATCACGCGGTCGACCGCGAAATTGTCCTTCCCGCCCAGGGCGTAGTCATGAAGGCGCGCGCCCGACGGCTTCCCGGCGTCGAACGGCAGCAGCGGGCTATCGACCATAAAGCCAACGCTATAGACAGTCACCGGCAACATCCACTAGTTCGATGAGTCTCACGGCGTTAGATGGCACCGATTACCACCGAACTGAGCGGGCCAGGTTCTCCATCCGCGCGGCGTATTCTCATCTGCAATTGCATCCAATGGCCTAAATGCCGGCCTCAGTTGAACGCGCCCAAAGGCTCCGCCTCAAAGCTGCCCGCTGTATAGCGCTAGGTCAGCGTGCAGGTTCCGCAGCTGAGCCTGCCTGCTCAGCGTTCTCCGCCCGCAGCCGCTCTGGTTAGCTGATCACGACGGTTACCCTGGCTCCCCCGGGACTGAACACCAGATGCACGTGCATCTTTCCTGGGCCGTCAGCGGTGACACTGACCGTCTCAGTGGCGCCGACTGCCAGCGTGCCGGACATCGGTGAGACGATGACCTTCCTGGCCAGGCCAGGTGACTCCGAGACCGACCAGGTAACGGGGCCACCGGAGGCGGCAAGCCGGATCGTCCCAGGCGCGGGCGGCACGACTACAAGCGTCGCCGGGCTGGCACTCAGCGTGCCGGAGACCGGCGTACCGCTCACAGCCGCGGACGCTGACGTGGATGCACGCGCATGCGTCGGCGCCGCGCTCGCCGCCGTGCCGCTTCCGCCTGGGGCGACACTGGCCCTCGCCGTAGCACGGTTCCCGCTGGCAGTGGGACTTACGCCGCCGGTCACTCCTACGGACTTGCCGGCGGGCGGCCGCGGGCCATGATGGGGCGGCGCGGCGACTATGAAGACGGCGGACGCGACCGCGGCTGTTGTACCCGCCAGCGCGGCGACATGAGCTGGCCTCTGATGCCACCACTGCGCTCTGGGCGGATCGAGGGGCCTGGGGAATCCGTGGCGCCCGAACGTGTACGCAGTGCGCGTAACGGCAGCCCCGTGCGCCAGCGCCGCAGGTGAGTTCCCGGTGGCGGCCCGCAGGACCTGATCCCTGAGGCCCGTGCGGATGGCATGGGCGGCCAGCGGCAACGAGACGAGGGGCGCGGCTCCGAGAAGCATCGCCGGCGTCATCTCCACGCGCCGTCGGCCAGAGCAGGCAAGGCACCGCTGCACGTGCTGGTTGACGCGCTTGCGGAGCAGGACGGTCAGCTGGTCGTCCCAGTTTTCGAGCAGCGCGTCAAGGGCCGGGCAGTCACGGCGCCCGGCGCGGGCCACCACAAGCACTCCGAGCGAGGTCTCCAGCTGGTCGCGGGCGCGCGAGAGCAGTGCGTGCACGTGGTTGCGGGAGATCCGGAGTATGCTCGCGACCTCACCACTGGTCAGGCCTTGACGAAGCTGCAGTTCGAGGACTTCCCGCTCGGTGGATCCCAGCCCATTGAGTGCGTCGCGTACCAGGGCGCGTAGCTCAGCCTTCTCTACGTTCGCGGCGATGTCTGCGGCTTCATCGGTCACGTCCGCGGCCTCTTCAAAGGGCACTTGCCGGCTGCCGCCTCGCAGCCTCCGATGGCATTCGTTGCGTGCCACTGCGTACAGCCAGGGCCGGAACCGCTCAGGGTCCCGCAGCCCGGACAGCCTAGATGCCGCCACGACGAACGTGTCGTGCACGGCATCCGCAGCGTCGGCAGGCTCGCGGAGTATCGTCGCGCAAAAGTTGTACAGCGATAGCGCATACCTGTCATACGCCTCCGCGAGCCCTGCGGGGTCGCCTGCCACGATGGCCGCTACAACTTCCCCTTCTCGCACATCACTACCGTAGTGACATGCCTACGCATGCGGTCAGAAATGGCCAAAATAACGCACCATGCGGATGAAATCCCCTGAGTGTGCTGTCATTCCCAGCTGTACGCAGGCATAACGGCCGTGCGCGTTGATAGCGAGGTCGCCATGGCCGCTCCGCTCAGTGACTCAAGCAGTTCATGTACTACATGAACATGTTAACGCATTCAGTGACATTCGTCTATCTAGAAACGGCATGCGGGAGGTAGGAATCCAAGGTCTTTTCGAAGCCTGTCCTGGTGCTTCTGGCCGTCCCGGCCGACCAGATCGCCGGGCGTGAAGACCCGCAGGAAATGCGCGTCCAGTTCGCCGGGCGTGGCGGCGGCGAGTCCGCATGAGCACGTCAGGCCGGGCTGCACCTCCTCGTGAACTAGCCCGTCGCTGGCGCGGCAGTCCTCCGGCACGGCGCGCTGGCCACCCACTGCTGGTCCGGCGACCTCAGGTGAGGGTGGACGACCACTGGGATATGCACGTGACCACTGATGCCATTCACTATCCGGCTCTCCTTGGGGCATGCCAAATAAGCCCCACGTCAATCCGGGCTTAACGAGCGTGTCTTCCTGTTGAATTCCACGGTCACACGTGATTGGCGGGTTACGCTACCGGTAATGCGCGTTCATCCGGAACCATCCGCATGAGATGG
>JAICYD010000212.1 GCA_025934375.1 Streptosporangiaceae bacterium
CGTCCAGCAGCGACGCGAAGACGCTGGGCGAGTCGAACCTCGGGCAGCAGAAGAAGTCCACGGTGCCGTCGCTGGTCACCAGCGCCGCGGTCTGCAGGTCGCCGATGATCCCGTGATTGCTGATATCCGGATAGCGCTCCACGGCTTCCCCTTATCCGCTTCGGCCCCCGCAGGGGACGCGTCCTGCGTGACACTGTCGCCCGCCGCCCGGCGGCGAGCATCACCCCGCCGGGGTGATTCGGGGCAGGGGCTGGGCGGTTACCGCGCCGGACCGTCCCGCCTCATCATTTCCGGGTGATCTCACCGGCGGCCCGGTCTGGAATCCTCGGAACCCACGACGGCCGCAATGGGCCGACGAACACAGGGGGGCAAGCAGGGTGAGTGACAACCTCAACGCCGAACGCCGGCGCCTGGCCGAGGCAGATGATGGTGGTATCGCCTGGCGCCGCTGGGGACCGTACCTCAGCGAGCGGCAATGGGGCACGGTGCGGGAGGACTACACGGGAGGCGGCGACACATGGTCGGCGTTCTCCCACGAACAGGCCCGGTCGCGGGCCTACCGGTGGGGCGAGGACGGGCTGGCGGGAGTCTGCGACGACAAGCAGCGACTGTGCCTGGCCATCGCGCTGTGGAACGAGCGGGACCCGATCTTGAAGGAGCGGCTGTTCGGGCTGACCAACGCCGAGGGTAATCACGGGGAAGACGTCAAGGAGTGCTACTTCTACCTCGACGCCATGCCCACGTCGTCGTACCTGCGGATGCTCTACAAGTACCCGCAGGCGGAGTACCCTTACGCGGACCTGGTCGCCGTCAACGGCGCGCGGAGCATGTCCGAGCCGGAGTATGAGCTGCTCGACACCGGGGTCTTCGACGAGAGCCGGTACTTCGACGTCGAGGCCGAGTACGCCAAGGGAGCCCCCGAGGACCTGCTGCTCCAGGTCACCGTGCACAACCGCGGGCCGCAGGACGCCGCGTTGCACGTCCTGCCGACGCTGTGGTTCCGCCACACCTGGTCCTGGGCGGGCGGCACTGAGAAGCCGGGCCTGCAGGCCACGACAGACGCCGACGGCCGTAGCGTGGTCCGGGCCGAGCACAGCGAGCTCGGGACGCGCTGGCTGCGCGCCGACGGCGCGGTGCCGGTCCTGGTCACCGGCAACGAGACCAACAACGAGCGCGTGTTCGGATCGCCCAACGAGACGCCGTACGTCAAGGACGGCATCGACCGCGCCGTCGTGCACGGTGAGGACGCGGCGGTCAACCCCGACGGCAGCGGCACGAAGGCCGCGTTGCACTATGTGCTGACCGTCCCCGCCGGGGGCACCGCGACGCTGCGGCTACGGATGAACGACACCGACCCCGCCAACGGGATCGACCCGTTCGGTGACTTCGATCAGGTGCTCACGGCCCGCCGCGGCGAGGCGGGAGAGTTCTGGGCCGACCTCCTGGCCGGGATCGGCGAGGACCACAAGCTCGTCTGCCAGCAGGCGCTCGCCGGAATGCTGTGGTCGAAGCAGTACTACGGGCTTGACGTCGAGCGATGGCTGGAAGAGCAGGGCGTTGACCCGCTGGCCGGCGGCTCGGGGCTGCGAAACGGCGACTGGCGCCACTTCGTCGCCGACGACATCATCTCGATGCCCGACAAGTGGGAGTACCCGTGGTTCGCCGCGTGGGACCTGGCCTTCCACGCCGTCGCCCTGTCCGTGGTGGACATCAGCTTCGCCAAGCAGCAGCTCAACCTGCTGCTGGACCGCCGCTATCTGCACCCCAACGGCCAGCTTCCGGCCTATGAGTGGAACTTCGGCGACGTGAACCCGCCCGTGCACGCGTGGGCGACCTGGTTCGTCTACGAGCTGGAAAGGGCCATGACCGGGCGAACTGACCACGCCTTCCTGGAGAGGTCCTTCCGCAAGCTCATGCGGAACTTCAGCTGGTGGCTCAACCGCAAGGACGCCGACGACCGCAACATCTTCCAGGGCGGGTTCCTGGGCCTGGACAACATCGGGATCTTCGACCGCAGCGCGCCGCTGCCCGGCGGCGGCCAGATCGACCAGGCCGACGGCACCGCGTGGATGGCGCTGTACTGCCAGAACATGGCCCAGATGGCCGGCGAGCTCTCCCGCGAGAACCCGGCCTACCTGGAGGAGCTGCAATCGCTGCTGGAGAACTTCGCCTGGATCGCCGCCGCCACCAACCACGTGGGCAGCGGCGGCATCGGGCTGTGGGACGAGGCGGACGGGTTCTTCTACGACGTCCTGCGCCGCCCAGACGGCAGCTCGGTCCCCCTGAAGGTGCGCTCGGCCGTGGGGCTGCTGCCGCTCGCGGCGGTGACCGTGCTGAGCAGCGCCTTCCGCGCCGACTTCCCAGAGGCGGCCAGCGAGGCCGCCGAGTTCTTCGCCGAGCACCCCGCCGTCCGGGCCGCCATGCCCATGGCCGGACGGCAGGTCGGCGGGACCGGGCCGGTGCTGCTGTCGCTGTTCGACGAGGCCCGTCTTCGCGCGATCTTGGCCAAGATGCTGGATGAGGAGGAGTTCCTCGGGCCGCACGGGATCCGCGCGGTGTCCCGCTTCCACGCCGCCCACCCCTACGTCCTGAACATCGACGGGCAAGAGCACCAGGTCAGCTACCTGCCCGCCGAATCCGACACCGGCATGTTCGGCGGCAACTCCAACTGGCGGGGCCCGGTCTGGTTCCCGATCAACGTCATGCTCATCCGGGCGCTGCTGCGGCTGCACGGCTACTACGGCGAGGAGTTCACGATCGAGTGCCCGACCGGATCGGGCCAGCAGCGCAACCTTTACCAGGTCGCCGAGGAGCTCGGGAACCGGCTGACCGCCACGTTCACCCGCGACTCCAGCGGCCGTCGTCCGGTGCACGGCGGGCAGCCGCTGCTGCAGAACGACCCGCACTGGCGTGACCTGCTGTTGTTCTACGAGTACTTCCACGGGGACAACGGCGCCGGGATCGGCGCCAGCCACCAGACCGGCTGGACCGGGCTGGTCGCGGTGCTGCCGCTGCTGTTCCGGAACGTGACCGCCGAGTCCGTGCGCAACGAAGCGGTCGCCATCCCCGGGCAGCGGGCCACGCGCAAGGAACCTGTCCGTGCCGCCAAGGCGGGGGCGGCCGTGCGAGGCAACCGATGACCGGGTGGCCGGCCCGGCCGGTGATCTACGAGGTCAACACCGCGATCTGGCTCGCCGACCTGTCCCGGGCGGCCGGCCGGCCGGTAACCCTCGCCGAGGTGCCCGGCTCCGCCTGGGATCAGGTGACGCCGCCCGGCGTGGACGCGGTGTGGCTGATGGGCGTGTGGCAGCGCAGCCCGGTCGGCCGCCAGCTGGCGACCGTGAACGAGGGGCTGCAGGCGTCGTTCCGCGAGGCGCTGCCCGACGTGCGGCCCGACGACGTGATCGGATCGCCGTACTGCGTGCGCCGCTACGTCGTGGACGACACGTTCGGCGGGCCCGAAGGACTCGGCGCGGCCCGGGCGGCGCTCGCCGAGCGCGGGGTCCGGCTGCTCCTGGACTATGTGCCCAACCACGTCGCCCCCGACCATCCCTGGGTGATGAGCCAGCCGGAGCTGTTCGTCAACGGCGCGGAATCTGACCTGCAAGCCGAGCCCGCCGCCTGGATCCGGGCCGACGGGCACGTGCTGGCCCATGGCCGTGACCCGTACTTCCCGCCGTGGCCCGATGTCGTCCAGCTCGACGCGTTCTCGGCGGACCTGCGCGCGCACACCATCGAGACGCTGGCCGCCATCGCCGGGCAATGCGACGGTATCCGCTGCGACATGGCCATGCTGATGACCAACCAGGTCTTCGCGAAGACGTGGGGCGGCCGGACCGGACCGGAACCGCAGGAGGAGTTCTGGCCGGCGGTCATCGCCGGCCTGCGCGACCAGCACCCGCAGACCGTGCTCATCGCCGAGGCCTACTGGGACATGGAATGGACGCTGCAGCAGCAGGGCTTCGACTTCTGCTACGACAAGCGGCTGTATGACCGGCTCATGGGCGAAGACGCGGCCGGCGTCCGCGCCCACCTGACGGCCGGCCTGGACTACCAGGCCCGCCTCCTGCGGTTCCTGGAAAACCACGACGAGCCGCGGGTCGCCGCCGAGTTGCCGGTCGCCGCCGAGCAGGCCGCCGCGGTGGCCATCGCGACGCTCCCGGGGGCCACCATGTGGCATGAGGGACAGTTCGAGGGCCGCCGGGTGCACCCTCCGGTCTTCTTGTCCCGCAGGCCCGACGAGGAGCCCGACCTCAACCTGGCCGAGTGGTACCGCCAGCTACTGGTGACCGTCGACGGCAACCAGGTGCGCGCGGGTTCCTGGCAGTTGCTGGAGGCCACCGGGTGGCCGGACAACGATTCCTGCCGCAACCTGCTGGCGTGGTCCTGGACGGCAGATGGCGGTGAACGGCACCTCATCGTCATCAACTTCTCCGGCGAGCCCGCCGCCGGGCGGATCCAGCTGGCCTGGCCAGACATGGCCGGCCGCGACTGGCGCCTGCGCGATCTCCTCAGCAACGAGGCCTTCGACCGCGCGGGCGATGAAATAGCCGCGGCGGGACTGTTCGTGGACCTGCCGCCCTGGGAGTCCTACCTGCTCACCGTCGGCGGGCAAGGAGGATAGCCGGGGTAAGGCCCCCATCGGCTGAGGGCCACGCCACCGATGTGGCGTGGCCCTCAGCCGGTGATAAGCCGGAGGTCTCTAGGCCACGGCCGCGGTGTCGGCGCTGGATGGGGTGGCCGCCTCGTGGGTGGCTTGCCGGGGCAGGAGGACGGCCAGCAGCAAGCCGATGAGCGTGAACACCAGCATCATGATGGTGGCGACGGCAAATGGCTTGCCCTCGGGCAGCTTGACTGCTACCAGGACCGAGCCCGCCAGCGCGGTGCCCAGCGAGGACCCCAGGTTGGAGACGCTGCGGGACACCCCGGAGATCTCGCCCTGGTCCGAATCGGGGAAGCTGGACTGAACCACGTTGACCGATGAGGTCAGCATGGTACCGACCCCGAGGCCGATCAGGAGCAGCCCAGGCACCCAGGTCCAGAACGAGGAGTGCGCCCGCACCAGCGCCGGCAGCAGCGCCATGCCGATGGTGGTGATCGCGAAGCCGGCGATGATCAGCCATCGCTGCGTGTGCCGCCGGGCGAACCGGTCGGCGGCCGCGGACGCGGCCAGGATCCCGATGGTCGCCGGGGTGAGGAGCAGGCCGGTCTTGATCGCGTTGTAGTGGTTGACCTCTTGCAGGTAGACCGAGATGACGAAGAACGACCCCTGCACGGTCAGCCACTGGATCACCTGGGTGCCCAGCCCCAGGTTGGCGGCCTTGTTCCGGAACATCCGCAGGGTCACCAAGACGGCGCGGCCCTTCCGCTCGGCCGAACGGACGTGCAGGATGAACCACGCGAGGAACAGCGCGCCGATGGCGACGTAGATCCACACGGGTGATATCGATCCCTTGGGGATGATCACGGTGCTTCCGATGCTGAAGTCCTGCCGTGACGCCCCGAAGCCGTAGGTGCGCGACTGCAGCAGCCCGAGAACCACGAAGAACAGCCCGATGGCCGACAGCGCCGCCCCGGTCACGTCGAACCGCGGTCGCGGCCCGGCCGCCGCCGGATCGGCGATCTTCAGCGCGAGCCAGGCGATCACGGCGACCACCACGACCTGCAGGCCGAACGACGCCCGCCAGCTGATCGCGGTGGTGATCAGCCCGCCGATCAGCGGCCCGGCGGCCGCGCCGAGGCCAGCGGCCCCGCTGACCACCCCGAAGTAGCGTGCCCGCGACTTGACGTCCGGGAACGCCACGGTGATCAGGATGTAGATGGGCGGGATCATCAGCGCCGAGCCCACGCCCTCCAGCACCGAATACCCCACGATCAGCAAGGGCAGCCCGGTTGAGAGCGCGGCGATCAGTCCGCCGGCCCCGTAGACGACCAGGCCGAGCACGAAGCACCGCTTGCGGCCCCAGATATCGGTCAGCTTGCTGCCAGGGATCATCAGCGCCGCCATGACCAGGGTGAACAGCGTGATCGCGGTCTGCACCCCGGCCACGTTGGTCCCCAGGTCCTTGGCGATCGCGCTGATGGCGACGTTCATGTTCGTCGCGGCGTAGCTGGCGATGAACTGCGCCAACGCCAATGGCGCGATCATCGACCGGCGGTCTGCTGCCGTCACGTATCCGAGGGTGCCATCCCGGCCCGCGACGGTCGTCACCCCCGGCGGGTGAGGCGGGGCGGCGCTCCCGGCCGCGGGCGCGCGGACTGGCGACGGGAGGACCTCCGCACGGCGGCGCTCATCGCCGCCCGGTTCTGGCGCGCCGGCGTGCGCGGGTGCGGCACCGTCCCCGCGCTGTCCCCGGAGAACCGGGGCGCGCGGAAGACCGACACCAGCCAGCCGACCAGCACGGCCAGGAAGACCTGCCCGAGGACCGCCTCCATCACGGCCACCGCCCGGCCGCTGTCGGCCGCCGCGGTGAAGTCCCCGTAGCCGACCGTGGTGAGGGTGGTGAAGCTGAAGTACTGCAACGTCGCGGTGGTGGCGCGCTGCCCGTTCGCGAAGAACGGACCGCCGCCCAGATCGCTCATCGCCGCGTAGCAAGCGGCGAACATCAGCCCGATGATCAGGTAGGCGCTGATGGCCCCGAAGATGCTTTGCAGCGTGACGTCCTTGCCCGACAGCACCTCGCCCAGGATGAGGACGACCGCGAACGCCAGGATCAGCGCGATCCACGCGGACGCCGCCCCCGCCGCGGCTCCCGTCGGCGCGCCTCGCGCCAGGGCCAAGGCGGCGGCCGACCCCGCCAGGATCACGGCGTTCACCAGGCGGGCGACGCGGCGGGGGGCGCGACTGGCGCGCACCGCGAGCAGCACGATCGCGAGGAACAGCGCGATCTGCAACGTCCTGGTCACCGTGCCAGGGACGAAGGCGGAGATCACGTACGTGCCCGCCAGCATGACGAGCAGCAGCCCGAACCGCCGGTTGCCGCCCGGCCGCCGGGTGCTCGCGGACGTGACCCGTGCCCTGATCGCCATGATGGCCAGCTTGGCGCACCGCCCGGCCGTCAGATTCACCCCGCGCGGGTGACGTCCCGTCGCGTCCGCGAGGCGACGCTGGGGATACCCCAGCCGGCGGAGCGGATCCGGCGGCTCGCGTGTAAGGGGGGCATCCTGAAGTGACCGGTTACCCGCTGTTCGACATATTCCTGACGACCCTGTACGTCTTCGGCTGGCTGCTGTGGCTCGTCCTGCTGTTCTGGATAATCATGGACATCTTCCGCAGCCGCGACCTGAGCGGCCTGGCTAAGGCCGGCTGGCTGCTCCTCGTCATCGTCTTGCCGCTCCTGGGCGTCCTGGTGTACCTGATCGCGCGCGGTAGCGCGATGCATGAGCGCAGCACCCGCCCGCTGACCGCGGACTCGCCATACGGCGACTATTACGGCAGCCCGCAAAGCGCTGGCGTGAACCGCAGCCCCTCCGACGAGTTGTCGAAGCTGGCGAGCCTGCATCAGCGCGGCGTCATCAACGACGAAGAATACGAGCGGGTGAAGATGCGGGTGATGTGAGCGAACGGCCCGCGCGCGCCCTGATGCCCGTCGCCGTCGTGACGGCGACGATCGCGGCGGCCAGCATGGGGACGGCGCCGCAGACGGTCATGCCCGCCCGGGCGCCGAAGTGGCTGGTGATCATGCCGTGCGCGATCGCGATCCGCGCCCAGCCCGCGTTGGCTAACGACCTGAGCCGGATGCCCGGTGAAGGGGTCCAGGCACCCGGCCAGGCCGATAGCCCGCCTGCTAGCCGCAGGCGGTCCCGTTGACGGTGAATGTCGTGGGTGGGTTGTCGTTGCTGGTCCAGGTGCCCTGGAATCCGACGGAGACGCTGGAGCCGGCGGCGATGGCGGCGTTGTAGCTGGCGTTGGTGAGGGTGGCGTTTTCCCCGGCCTGGGTGAAG
>JAICYD010000147.1 GCA_025934375.1 Streptosporangiaceae bacterium
GCTGGGACTGGAGCGGGTCGGTCCCGATGATGACTTCTTCGCCCTGGGCGGGCATTCGCTGCTGGCGGTGTCGCTGGTGGAGCGGCTGCGGGTCCGCGGCGTGCGGGTCCAGGTGCGCGCGCTGTTCGAGGCACCGACCCCGGCCGGGCTCGCCGCGACGGACGGGCGGGAGACAACCGACGTGCCGCCGAACCTGATTCCGGCCGGAGCACAGCAGATCACCCCGGCCATGCTGCCCCTGGTCCAGCTCACCGCCGAGCAGATCAGCCGGGCGGTTGCCCGGGTGACGGGCGGGGCGGCCAACGTGGCCGACATCTACCCGCTGGCCCCGCTGCAGGAGGGCATCTTCTTCCACCACCTGCTGGCCGGCGATGGCGAGGACGTGTACCTGGAGCCGTTCGTGCTGCGCTTTGCCTCCCGCCCACGGATGGAGGAATTCATCGGCGCGCTGCGGCAGGTGATCGCCCGCCACGACGTCTTCCGTACCTCAGTCGCCTGGGAAGGGCTGCCGGAGCCGGTACAGGTGGTCTGGCGGCACTTGGAGTTGCCGGTCATCGAAACGACGCTGCCCGGCGGCGACGGCGACCCCGCGGCCCGGCTGCTGGCCACGGCCGAACCCCGGATGGACCTCGGCCTGGCGCCGCTGCTGCGCCTGTACACCGCCGCCGACCCGGCCGGCCCGGGATGGCTGGCCCTGCTGCAACGCCACCACCTCATCCTGGATCACATCGGCCTGGAAATAGTGCAGCGAGAGATCGCGGTGCTGCTGGCCGGGCACGGCGACCAGTTGCCGGAGCCGCAGCCATTCCGGGACTTCGTCGCCCAGGCCCGGCTCGGAGTCCCACCCGAAGAGCACGAGCGGCACTTCACCCGCCTGCTCGGCGACGTGACCGAGCCAACCGCCCCGTTCGGGCTGCTGGATGCCCGGGATGCGGGGGCGACGGCCCACACGGCCAGCCGGCCGCTGGATGCGGCCCTGGCTAGCCAGGTGCGGGAGCTGACCCGGGCACTGGGGACCTCCCCGGCCACGGTCTTCCACCTGATCTGGGCACGGGTGCTGGCCGCCGTCGCCGGCCGCGACGATGTGGTGTTCGGGACCGTCTTGTTCGGGCGGCTGGACGCCGGGGCCGGCGCGGACCGGGCACCGGGGCTGTTCATGAACACGCTGCCGGTACGGGTCACGATCGGCGCGGACACCGTTGCCGCCGCGGTGGTCGCCATGCGCTCCCAGCTGGCCGGCCTGCTGGCCCATGAGCACGCGCCGCTGGCGGTGGCGCAGAAAGCCAGCGGCGTCCCCGCGGGCGCGCCGTTGTTCACCGCCTTGTTCAACTACCGGCACAACACCCGCCGCGCTAATCGCCCGCGCACCCCCGGCATCACCGAGGTGGTCTTCCGCGACACCAGCAACTACCCGTTGAACGTGTCGGTTGACGATGACGGGACCGGGTTCGGCTTCGTGGTTCACGCGGTGTCCCCGGCCGATGCCGGGCAGGTGTGCGGGCTTCTGGCGACCGCGACCGCCAGCCTGGTCGAGGCCCTGGCGCAAGCGCCGGGTACCCCGCTGCGGGACGTTGCGGTCCTGACCGCCGGGCAGCGGCGGCAGGTCCTGGCCGAGTGGAACCAAGCGGCCAGCCCGGCGCCCACAGGGCTGGTGCTGGAGATGATCGCCGAACGGGCGGTGGCGTCGCCGGACGCGATCGCCGTGGCCGCCGGGAGGCGGCAGGTGTCGTTCGGGGCGCTATGGGAGCAGGCGGGCCACCTGGCCGGGTACCTGGCGGGGCTGGGGGCCGGCCCGGGGCAGGTGGTCGGCGTCTGCGCGGAGCGGGGCACCGAGCTGGTGACCGCGCTGCTGGGCGTGCTGCGCAGCGGTGCCGCGTTCGTGCCGGTCGACCCGGCGTGGCCAGCCGAGCGGGCCGGCTTCGTGCTAGCCGACTGCGGCGTGCTGGTGGTGGCGGGGACCAGCGCGGCGCTAGATGAGCTGCCGGCCGGGCGCGCGTTGACGGTCGCGCTAGACGACCCGGCGGTCGCCGGGTCGATCGCGGCCGCCAGGCCGGACGCGCCCGGCATTGCGCCCGGCGCGGACGCTGCCGCGTACGTGATGTACACGTCGGGGTCGACGGGGCGGCCCAAGGGCGTGGTGGTCGCGCACGGGGCACTGGGCACCTACGTGGGATGGGCGCGGGAGGCCTACCAGGCCGGCGCGGGGAAGGGAATGGCGCTGCACTCGTCCCTGGCGTTCGACCTGACGCTGACCAGCGTGTTCGTCCCGCTGGCGGGCGGCGGCCCGGTGGTCGCGTCGCAGGCCGGTGGGACGGACGGGCTGGCGGCGCTGATCCGGCACGGCCGGGCGCTGGCGGCGCTGAAGGTAGTCCCCGCGCACCTGCCGCTGCTGGCCGGCGAGCTCGGCGCACGGGTGGCGGGGCTGGGCACCCGGGTGATCGTGGGCGGGGAGGCGCTCCCGCCCGCCGCCGCCCGGGAATGGCTGGACCTGGCGCCGCAGACGGTGATCGTCAACGAGTACGGCCCCACCGAGGCCACCGTCGGGTGCACGACCTGGGAGCTGACCAGTGGCCGGCCGGTGCCATCCCCGGTGCCGATCGGCGCCCCGGTGGCCGGGACGGCGGTGTTCGTGCTGGACCGGTGGCTGGCCCCGGTCCCGGCCGGGGTGACCGGGGAGCTGTACCTGGCCGGTGCGCAGCTCGCCCGCGGCTACCTGGGCCGCCCGGCGCTGACGGCCGAGCGGTTCACCGCGTGCCCGTTCCTGGCCGGCCAGCGGATGTACCGGACCGGGGACCTGGCCCGGTGGGAGCCGGGCGGACAGCTGGTATTCGCCGGGCGGGCCGATGACCAGGTGAAGATCCGCGGGTACCGAATCGAGCCGGGTGAGGTTGCCGTGATGCTGGCCGCCTGCCCCGGCATCGCCCAGGCCACCGTCATCACCCGCGAGGACACCCGCGGCGACAAGCGGCTGGCCGCGTACGTTGTCCCCGCCGGCGTTCCCGCTGGAGCAGGCGCCGAGCCGGCCGGCGACCCCGCCGGTGTCCCCGCGGAGGCTGGCGCCGAGCTGGCCGCCAAGGTGCGGCAGTATGCAGCCGAACGCCTGCCGGGCTACATGCTGCCGGCCACGGTGACCGTGCTGGGCGCGCTGCCGCTGACCGTCAACGGCAAGCTCGACAAGGCCGCGCTGCCCGACCCCGATCTCCCCGAGGTCGGCGGCCGCGCGCCTGCCAACGTGTACGAGGAAATCCTGTGCGAGGAGTTCGCCCGGGTACTCGGCCTGCCCCAGGTCGGTCTCGATGACAACTTCTTCGAGCTCGGCGGGCACTCCCTGCTCGCGGTCTCGCTGGTGCAGGGACTGGGCGCCCGCGGCGTGCGGGTGGCGATGCGGACCCTGTTCGAGGCGCCGACTGTCGCGGAGCTGATGAAACGACTGAGCCTGTCGTCCATCAGCGACGCGCTCAGCACAGTGCTTGTCATCCGCGCCGGGGGGAGCAAGCCGCCGATCTTCTGCATGCACCCCGCGGGCGGGATGAGCTGGTGCTACCTGCCGCTCGCCCGGCACGCGCCGCCGGAATACCCGCTGTACGGCATCCAGGCCAGCGGCCTGGACGGCCGGGGCGAGGTCGCCAGCTCCGTCCGGCAGATGGCGGCGGAGTACATCGCGCAGATCCGGGGCATCCAGGAATCCGGCCCCTACTACCTGCTTGGATTGTCCTTCGGCGGCGTCCTCGCGCACGAAATAGCCGTCGAGCTGCAGGCGGCCGGCGAAGAAGTGGCGCTTTTGGGGATTATGGATACCTATCCGCCGCAGCCAGGCGCTGGGCCTGTCGCTGTCCTCCGCGATGCGCGCGGTGCGGTGGATGCCGGAGAACCGGATGGCCAATCCGACATTGTCATGGCGATACGCCGTGACTATGGCCAGCTAGTCCAGGCGATGACCGAGGAAGAGCTAGTGAACTTTGGGCGGGTCTATACCAACAACGAGCAGATCGGGTTCTCGCACGATTTCGGCCGGTTCACCGGAGACGTGCTGCTGATCTCCGCCGCCCGTAGCAAGCGGAATATCGAATCCCGGGCGCCGCGGTGGCGGCCTTACGTTACCGGAGAGATCCTCGAGGCCAGCCTGCCGTGCACGCATGAAGAGCTGCAAACGCCGGAAATGCTCGGCCACACGTGGGCCGCGATCGCGGCGCACCTGGAGCGCTGAGCGCGAGAAGAAAGGGGCCGCCCGGCTTCCGGGCGGCCCCTGCTGCGAGCTGGCTAATCTGACGGTGCTGGCTAATCTGACATAGCCACGAGGACACGGCGGTCACCGGTGAACGGGCGGCGGCCGTGCGCTACCAGGACGTTATCGATGAGCAGCAAGTCCCCGGCCCGCCAGTTAACGTCCACGGCCATTTCCAGGCCGCGTTCCCTGACCTGCAGCACGTATTCAGCCGGGATCGGATCACCATTGGCGAAACGCACCGATTGCGGTATTTCCTCCTCGGGGAGGATGTCGAGGAGCGCGGCTCCCGTCTCATCGTCGAGCGCGCAGACATGCCACTGATCAGACTGGTTGAACCAGACCTCATCGTCGGTGACGGGGTGACGCGTCGTCGCCGGGCGCAGCTGGGTGACTCGCAGGTCCCCGCCCATCCATTCCCACGTCGCGCCCGCGGAAGCCAGGTATGCCTCCACTTCCGCCCGGTCGCCGGTCTCGAAGGTGTCCTGCCAGCTGCGGCCGAGGCCACGCCCGTCGGGCAGGTTCTGCACGTAACGGACCCCGCCGGAGAAGGCGTCTTGTACCTCGGCATCCAGCGATCGCAGCCAGGCGATCCCGTCGGTGAGCGGAGTGGCGCCGCCCGCCGGGGCGGCTACCTCGCAGAAGAAAAGCAGCCTGGCCGGCCATTTAGCTGCATATGACAGCTCGTTATGCATGGAAATGGTGAATTCAGGCGGGTACTCCGTAGACGTGTAGACATTCTTGCCCACCTTGCTCCGCGGAGAATTACCGTGCACATAGGCAAGGCGGTCGTGCAGCATCATGTCGAGCACGCCCTCGAACTGGCCAGGGGTTATCCCGAAGCCGCGGAAGACAAGCGCCTTCTGCTCGATGAGCATGGCGTCGATCTTCTGCGAGTCGCTAAGATAATCACGCAGGCCGCCCGCGTCCGGCTTGGTTCCTGCGATTTCTGGCGTTACCTCAAGCGGGGTCCAGCCTGCAGCATTCATGGCTCATTCCATACTGTCCGGTGTTCATCAATACGGTGCTCATTAAATACAGCCACCGCGAAGCCTACGTGATGGCGGCCCGCGCGGCCATGCCGGTACAGTAGGCTCCGGCCGCGCCGTGACGGCGACGGTTCGACTGCGGCATCTCATCAGACGAACGCGGCCGGACTTCGCTGCCTGGGCTGCACGGCCTGGTCTGCACTGCCTGGTCTGCACTGCCTGGTCTGCACTGCCTGCACTGCCTGGTCTGCACTGCCTGCACTGCACTGCCCGCGCTCGCCGGCCTCAGCCGGGGAGGGCCGGGTGTACCTAGGTCCACCCCCTGAATAGGCCGCTCAGCCGTATGTCCGGGCCCCGCGAATTGCTCCTAGCATTTTCGTGACACTGCATAAGCACTTGGAGGGAGTCCAGATGACCACCGCGAACATCGGATCCACGGCAAAGGATAACCGATGAGCACGCAGGCATCTATCGAGGTCAGGGGCGTACACAAGCGATTCGGGCCGACGGTGGCCCTGGACGGCATGACGTTCGCTGTCCTGCCCGGGCAGGTCACCGGCTTCGTCGGGCCCAACGGCGCCGGAAAGTCCACGACGATGCGGGTGATCGTGGGGCTGGACGCTCCCGACGGTGGCACCGCCCTGGTCGACGGCAGGCCGTACCGGAGCCTGCGGCACCCGATGAGTCACCTTGGCGCCTTGCTGGACGCGGCCGCGATACAGCCGAGCCGCAGCGGCTACAACCACCTGTTGTGGCTGGCCCGGTCGCAGGGGCTGCCCGCGCGCCGGGTCGATGAGGTGACGGAGCGGGTTGGGCTGCAAAGCGCGATCCGCCGGAAGGCAGGCGGTTACTCACTCGGCATGCGACAGCGGCTGGGAATCGCCGCCGCCTTGCTTGGTGACCCGCCGGTGCTGATGCTCGACGAGCCCTTCAACGGCCTAGACCCCGAAGGGATCATCTGGATGCGCGAGTTCCTGGCGTCGCTGGCCAGTCAGGGACGCGCGGTGCTGGTTTCCAGCCACCTGATGAGCGAGTTGCAAGACACCGCCGATCACCTGGTGGTGGTGGGCCGCGGGCGGGTCGTGGCGGACACCAGCATGTCGGAGTTGCTGGCCCGGGTATCCGGCGGCCGCGTCCTGCTCCGCACGCCGGTCACGGCCCGGGCGCTGAGCATCCTGGAGCAGGCCGGCGCGGCCGTGGCCGTCACTGGTCAGGACACGCTGGAGATCTCTGGCCTGCCCGCGGAGCGGGTCGTCGCGCTGCTGAGCGAGCAGAAGGTGCCGTTCTCCGAGGTGTCCGCGCGTCGGGCGTCGCTGGAGGAGGCCTACCTGGAGCTCACGAAGGACGCCGTTCAGTACCGCGCCGAGCAAGCTAGCGGCGGCGCGCGATGAGGAGCGCCCCGATCGCGCGGTACGCGTCGGCCGAGGAGCTCGGCAAGGACGGCTTCGCCCAACTGCTCCGCGCGGAGTGGACCAAGTTCACGACCGTCCGAGGCTGGGTCATCACCGCGATCGCGGTGGCGGTGGTGACGGTCGTGGCCGTCGTGGACATCGCGCTGGTCTCCCAGAACCACAACACCCGCCCCGCGCTGGCCACCGGCCCGGACAACGAGTCCGTCACCGATGCGTTCTACTTCGTGCACCAGCCGCTGAACGGCGATGGCAGCATCACCGTGCGGGTGACGTCGCTGGGCAACGTCCCCCAGGCGGCGTTGGCCGACCGGCCGTCACTGGCGGGGGCGGACGCCGACATCCAACCGTGGGCCAAGGCCGGGATCATCGTCAAGGAGAGCGTCACCCCCGGTTCGCCGTACACGTCGGTCATCGCCACCGCGTCGCACGGCGTGCAGATGCAGTACAACTTCACCCACTCGGTGGCGGGCAGCCCGGGCTCCGTGTCCGCGGCGTCGCCGCAGTGGCTGCGACTGTCGCGGTCCGGTGACACGCTCACCGGCTATGAGTCCGCCGATGGCTCAAGCTGGACGCAGGTCGGCACCGTGACGCTGGCCGGCCTCCCGTCCACCGTGCAGGCCGGGCTGTTCGTGGCCTCGCCCATGGCCCAGCTCGCGCGGGGCACCGACAGCGTCACGCTCATTCCGACGCAGGCCAAGGCCACTTTCGACAACCTCGGGTTGCACGGGCAGTGGTCAGGATCCGCGTGGGCCGGCACGGACATCGGCCAGGCGGAGCAGGTCGCGCTCGATGGCGATGTCGCGCCCGTGCCGCACGACGGGGTCACGCGGTCCGGCGGCACGTTCACTGTGGCCGGGTCGGGTGACGTAGCCCCGTATGTGCCCTTCGTGGACCCGACCCAGGTGAGCTTCTACGGCTCGCTGGTCCCCCTGCTCATGGTCATCGCCTTGGGCACGCTGTTCATGACAGTGGAATACCGGCGCGGAATGATCCGCTGGACGCTGACCGCCAGCCCGCGGCGTGGCCGGGTGCTCACCGCCAAGGCCATCGTGATCGGCGGCGTCTCCTTCGTCACCGGCCTGATCGGCTCCGCGATCGCATTCCCCATCACGGAGAGCAAGCTGCAGTCGGAGGGCTGGAACGCGCCGTTCTACCACATGGTGCCGCTCACCAGTGCCGTCGGATTGCGGGTGGTGGTGGGGACGGCGGCGCTGCTCGCTGTCGTGGCGGTCCTCGCCATCGCGGTCGGGGCCCTGCTGCGCCGCAGCGCGGGAACCATCACCACGGTCATCGGCCTGGTCATCTTCCCACTCGTCCTGGCGCTCACGTTGCCGCACGGGCCGGCCTCCTGGCTGCTGAAGGTCACCCCCGCCGCCGCGTTCGGCCTCCAGCAGGCGCTGCCGCATTACTCGCAGGCACCGACCGCCTGCCTGCCGTACAACGGCTGCTACCCGCTGTCGCCGTGGGCCGGCTTCCTCGTCCTGTGCGCCTGGGCGGCGGTGGCGCTCGGCGTCGCCATGCTGGTCTTGCGCAGCCGGGACGCCTAGGCCGGGCCGGGAGGAGCACATGGACATGACCACCACAATGCGAGACGCGGTGCTCGCCGAATGGATCAAGCTGCGCTCGATATCGAGCAACGCCTGGCTGCTGCTGGCCTCCGTCGCCGTCGCCGTGGCGGCCAGCGGGCTGACCACCTCGATCGACAAGTGCCAGGCCGGGTGCACCGCCGACCCGGCCAAGCTGAGCCTCATCGGCGTCCAGCTCGGCCAGGCGCTCGTCGCCATCGTGGCGGTGCTGACGGTCAGCGGTGAGTACAGCAGCGGCATGATTCGCTTCACGCTGACCGCGATGCCGCGACGATCGGTCATGATGACGGCCAAGTCGGCGGTCATCGCCGGGGTCGTCGCTATCGTGAGCGCCGTCACCGTGGGCGCGTCAGTGCTGGTCGGGCAGCTCTTCTTGCCCGGCAACGGCTTCACCGCGCGCAACGGCGCCGCGACGCTCTCCGTGACCAGCGGGCCCATGCTGCGCGCGGCGGGCGGCTCAGTGCTCTACCTCGCCTTGATCGCCTTGCTCAGCGTCGGCCTCGCCACTGCCCTGCGGGAGTCCGCGCTCGCGATAACGGCGGCCCTCGGGCTGCTGTACCTGTTCCCTATCATCGGGCACGTCCTGCTGAATCCCGTCTGGCAGAACCGCATCGACCGGATCGCGCCGATGAATGCCGGGCTGGCGATCCAGTCGACAAGGGATCTGGCGACATTGCCCATCGGACCCTGGGCTGGTCTCGGCGTCCTCGCCGCGTGGACCGCCGGCGCGCTCCTCATCGGGTGGGTCCTGCTCCTGCGGCGTGACGCGTGAGCCCGGGCCGGCGGCTAATGAGCTGTGCAGGCGGGCGTCATTCCGCTGCCGGTCCCGGTGCCCTGGTAGCCGAACTGAGTCGACTGGCCCGCGCCGATGCTCCCGTTGTAGCTGAGGCTGCCGAACTGGACCGTCCCGCTGGTGGCGCTGGTCGAGGCATTCCACGAGTTCGTGATGGCCGAGCCGGCCGGCAGGGTCGCGGCGACCGTCCAGCCGTTGATCGCCGCCGAGCCGGCGGCGACCGTGAACGTCGCGGTGTACCCGCCTGACCACTGGCTGATGGAGACAGACACCGAGCAGCTGAGTCCCGACGGCGGGGTGGTGGTCGGCGGCTGTGTTGTAGGTGGCTGTGTTGTAGGCGGCGCCGTCGTGGGCGGCGCTGTCGTCGGCGGGCTGGTCGTGGGGGGAGCGGTGGTGGGCGGCGGGCTGCTCGGCGGCGTGCCGGGCGCCCCGGTGTAGAACGTGACCGGCATCGCGAACGGCGACGTCCGGTTCTGGCTGTCGATCGCCTCGACCGCGTACGCGTACGCCGTGCCCCCGGTCAGGCCGGTCAGCGTGTACGACGGCGCGGTGGTGGTCGCCACCAGCCCGGTCGCCGGGGCGAGCTCGTAGAGGCGGTACCCGGCTACCGCGGCGGTCCCCGGCACCGAGGCCCCCCAGGTGAGGGTGGCGCCGGTCGCGCTGACCGAGCCGGCCGAGGGCGTGCCCGGCTCCGATGGCGGCAGCGTGTCGGCGGCGGTCAGCGAGGTGCTCGGCGACGTGATGAACTGCGCGATGTTCGACGCGGGCGAGGCGACGCCCTGGCTGTCCACGGCCTGCACGTAGTAGCCGTAGGGCGACGTCCGCGTCGCGTTCAGGCCGCTCACCGTGAAGGAGGTCGACGTGGTGGTCCCGGCGGGCGTGCCGCCGGAGGTGTACACGTCATAGCCGGCGACCGGGTTCGCGCCGGCCTTCGAGGCGGCCCACGACAGCGTCGCGCCGGTCGCGGTCACCGAGGTCGCCGTCAGCGAGCCGGGTGCCGTTGGCCCCGCCGTGCCCCCGGTCCCCGGCGCCGGCGGGGTCCCCCACACGAGCGTGTTGCCTGAGTACAAGGTGATGTCGCTGACCGTCGCCGCAGTGGCGTTGGGCGTGGCCGGTATGCCCTGGAACGACCAGTCCTCGGCCGGGTTGTGCGCGGCCGGGAAGGTGATGCGGAACTGCACCTGGGCCTGGAAGTCAGCGCCGGTGAAGTCCGCCTCGCCGACCGGTTCGAGGTTCAGGTTCGCGCACGACACCTGGATGTAGTACGTCGATCCCGCGTACTGGGTCGGCCCGGTCGCGGGCTGGCACTGACTGTAGGAGGAGCTCAGCGTGACCTGCCCCGCCGTCTCGCCGGGATCGAGGGTGAAGTAGTAGCGGAAGCTGGCGTTCGGCATCTGCCGGGCCGGCCAGGCCGACTGGTTGTTGACCAGCGCCTTGATCTCGATGAAGTTGCTGGCCTGATTGTTTACCGCGGCCTGCATGTAGATCTGCGGCCCGTCCGGGGTCTCGGGCGCGGGGAAGCTCGCGACCGGCGTGCCGCCGTATTGCGCGGTCAGCGCGGCGACATCACCAGTGAACAGCGCGTTGTAGTCGAGGGCGCCCTCGGTTTCCTGGTAGTTGGCCCGCTGGTCGCTGTACTGGTCGTTGCTGGAGGCGGGGCCGCCCACGAGCAGCCCGTAGTCGAGGTGCCGGGTCTGCCCCGGGGTGTTCAGGTTGTCCGACCAGGCGTCGTGCGCGGGCGCGCTGTGCGGGAACTGCGACCAGGCGGTGTTCTTGCCGCCGTTGGTGAACCCGACCTCATAGCTCATGTTGTTCGGGTTCTGGCCGAGGATGTAGTTGACCTGCTGGACGGCGAAGTTGTGGTAGGCGGCCGCCCGCGTCGGGTCGAGGTTGTTCGCGGACAGGTAGTTGCTGAACTCCAGCGCGAGGTAGGCCGCGTTCGAGGAGTACCGCAGCGATCCCCAGGTGTTCAAGAAGGCCTCGCCGCCGGGGGAGTAGCTCACCGTCGTGCCGTTGAAGCCGGCGGTCCACCAGTCCAGGTTGTCCTCGGCGTCGGTGACGTACTGCTGCTGGCCGGTGAGCTGCGCCATCCAGATGTAATCCGCGAAGCTGTCGTCGTCCCAGTTCACCGTCCAGTTGTACTCATGCAGCGCGGATTGCTGGGCCAGGGGCATGTTCGCGAAGTCGCTTTGCGCCTTGGTCAGCCAGCTCGCCGTGCCGGTCGCCTTGTAGAGCCAGATCTCCGCGGCCACCAGCTGGGTCCAGTAACCGCTGAAGGAGTTGTAGAAGTTCTGCGCGGTGGTGATGCAGCTGGCGTAGTCGCCCAGGTGCGTGTCGGCGAAGGTGAACAGCGACTGCGCCTGCGACAGCAGCGCCGCGGAGTACTTGGGGTCGGCGGTCTTGAAGACGACCGACGAGGCGGCCAGCGCCGCGGAGGCCTGGCCGACGAGGTCCGAGCCGGCGCACGTGGCCGTCACCGCCGACGATGGCCGGGCCACCGGGTTGGTCTCGGCGGGACCCCAGTACTGGTGGTCGCTGGTCGGGTTGGCGACCTGGCCGTAGAAGGTGTTGGGCCCGGTCGCGGCGGCCAGGATGTAGTCATCGCCCCAGCGCAGGTTCTCCATCGCGGTCTGGGTCTGGCCGGCGGTGGCGTAGCCGGCCGGATAGTCCAGCAGGCTCCAGGCCAGCATGTTCATCGCCCACGCTTCGGGCAGCCCGAACTTCACCAGGTCCCCGGCATCGTGGTAGCCGCCGGTCAGGTTCACCCCGTTGTCCGACCCGTCCGACAAGTCCGAGTCGCCCCGCCAGCTCACCTCGTTGTCCGGCGGCAGCTGGCCGGAGCGCTGGCTCTGGTAGAAGAACATCGAGTCCTGGAGCGCCTCGGCGTAGTTGAACGAGCCGGTCGGCGACGGCGCCGCGTGGGCCGCTCGCGGCACGGCGAAGAAAGCCAGCAGGCCAAGGCCCAGCCCGAGCGCCGCCGCGGCCGCAGCGG
This sequence comes from Streptosporangiaceae bacterium, assembly GCA_025934375.1. Taxonomy (GTDB): domain Bacteria; phylum Actinomycetota; class Actinomycetes; order Streptosporangiales; family Streptosporangiaceae; genus Trebonia. The sequence continues at coordinate 11,998 of JAICYD010000147.1, forward strand.
CACGGGTCCGGCGGCGGGCCGGGTGCCTCAACGAAAGGTTCATGCGTGCCTCACTGCCGAGCGCCGGTGACGGTCTGGCCGTTGTCGGCTGTGACGCTAACCTCGCGCCCTGCTACCGCCAACCACGCACCGACGGCGAGGCCCCGGGCGAGGCCGTGACCAGCGCAGGCACGGATGTAACGAGGACCTGGCGCCTGGAAGTTTCATGACCATCAGCGGCCGGGGGCTCGTCGGTGAGCTTGGTGAACGGCGCGACCCGCTGGTGCGCCGCCCTCGGTGTGCGTTCTTGTTCCTTGACGTTCGATGAAGTGCTGGCGAGACTCCGGGATCGTGAACGCTAACATCGCGCGCCCGCGGTCAGCACCGCGACTGCCTGGCCGGCAATCACTGTCCCTCGCGGCCGCCGCCATCGCGGTGGCGGCGCTCACCGGCGCCGCCCTCATCCCCGATGGCGCGCAGGCCAGCCCGCGCGCCGGGACTGTCGCGCCCGCCAGCCCGGCCCGCCCGGCGCCCGGCGGCCACTGGGTGACCGCCTGGGGCGCCAGCCCGGTGGTGGGCGCCGACATCCCCGGCTCCGCCTGCCCGGCCGGGAGCGGGCTGACCAGCCAGACCGTTCGCAACGTGGTCTTCCTCTCGGCCGGCGGGGACCAGGTCCGGATCCGGCTCAGCAACGCCTTCGGCACCCAGGCCGTCCAGGTGGCCCAGGCCACGGTGGCGGTGGACGCGACCGGGGCCAGCGCGGTGCCGGGCAGCGTCCGCACGCTCACCTTCGGCGGCTCGCCGACGGTGACCCTGGTGGCCGGCGGCGACGCGCTCAGCGACCCGGTGAACCTGCGCGTCGCGCCCCTGTCCGACGCGCTGGTGAGCATCTACCTGCCCGGGCCGACCGGGCCGCTGACCAACCACCCGTTCACCGCGCAGGGCAATTACCTGGGCGGCGGCAACCTGGCGAGCTCGGTATCCGGCAGCGGCTACGGCGACACGCCCTGCTGGATGGTGGTCAGCGGCGTGGACGTGCGGGCCGTCCCGCGCGTTACCGGGTCCGTGGTCGCGCTCGGCGACTCGATTACCGACACGGCCAACACCACCGGCAACGCGAACCGCCGCTGGCCGGATGACCTGGCCCGGCGACTGAACGCCCGGCCCGGCCCGTCCCTGTCGGTGGTGAACGCGGGCCTCGGCGGGAACCGGCTGCTCGCCCCGCGAGACGGCCAGCCCTATTACGGGGTGCCCGCCCTGGCGCGGCTCGACCGGGACGTCTTCACCCAGGCCGGCGTGCGGTCCGTCATCTTGCTGGAAGGCGTGAACGACATCGGCTTCAGCGCCACCGCCGGCCAGATAATCTCCGCCGATCAGCAGGTCATCGCCCAGGCCCATGCCCGCGGGCTGCGCATTTACGGCGCCACCATCACGCCGTTCGGCGGGTCCATCATCGAAGCGCCGGGCCGCGAGCAAACGCGGGTTGACGTCAATCACTGGATCATGACCAGCCACGCGTTCGACGGGGTCATCGACTTCGCGGCCGCCGTCGCCGACCCGGCTAATCCTTCAGCGCTGCTCGCGGCCTACGACAGCGGCGATCACCTGCATCCGAACGACGCCGGCTGCCAGGCCATGGCCGACGCGGTGAACCTGTCCATGCTGGTCGGCGGCCGGTAGCCAGCCGCCCCGGGCCCGTGTTACCCGGGCTTGCGGGCGTAGATGAACAAGTGCTCTTCGGCGTTCATCCCCGGGAAGTCGGGGTGGAACACGGCGCGATCCTCGCGCAGGACTTCCAGCCCGGCTTCCCGGAGCAGGCGAGGGTAGGCCTCGGCCGGGTAACTGCTGCCGCGAGCCAGGTGCCCCATCCACTCGAACTCGATGTCCTCGACGTCGAACGGCGCGGTGGCGAAGGCCAGCAGGCCGCCCGGCACCAGCCAGGTCGCGATCCGGGTGAGGGTGGCGGAGATGTCGGCGCGGGACATTGTTAAGAGCGAGAAGAGCGCCGCGATGCCATCCCATTCGCCCGGCGTGTCTGGCAGGTCACGGACATCGCGGAGCTCGAAGGAGGCGGCGGGCACCCGACGGCGAGCCAGGGCGACCATGACGGGCGAAATGTCATAGCCGGTAACGTGATGGCCCGCCGCGGCCAGTCGCGCGGCCGCCGGCCGTCCGGTGCCCGAGCCGATGTCCATGACCTTGGCCCCGGCGGGCAGTCTGGCTAGCAGCCAGTCGATCATGGCGAGGAGCCCGGGCTCCTGCCCGAAGACCTCCTCATAGGTCAGGCCCAGGGCGTCAAATAGCCCGGCCGCGCCCCTCGTTCCCTCTTCACCGGCCCCAGGGGCCACCGGGGGTTCCGTGGTCACGCCGATCTCCTTACCAGTCCGGGTATGCGGATCCCATTCGGAGCGACGGCGCCGAGAAGACGAGTATTGATTGTAATTGAAATTGCTTACGGCCCGAGGATTTCGCTGGAGGTTGCGCAAGGTTGCTGGCGCCGGGGACGGAATGATAGGCGGTAGCGACTCCCCCTGTACTGCGGCGCGTCGTGCATGGCCGCAGGCGCGCGGCGATCCGCGCGGCCTGAGGCCGATCTACCGGTTTAACCGGCGTCCAGCGCGGTAGCGGAACGAAATATCGTGATGCGACTAATCGCGGCGATGCCTGACCGAAAGATCCGGCAGGAAGGGTGATCGAGATGAGTGACTCAGCTCCCAGGCGACGGCCCGATGTGATGGGCGGTCCGGATGCTCCGGCCGACGTGATGTCAGGCGGCCGGGAACCTGAAGGCGATGCCCCCGACGTCATGAAGGACGACACCGAACGGCCGTCGGACGTGCTCGAGGGCGGCGAGGAGCCTGCCGCGGGTGATCCTGACGTGATGGAGGGCGGCGAGGAGCCGGCGCAGACGGATCCGGACCTGCTGGACGGCCGCTCCGAGTAGCCCGGGCCAGGCCGCCGCTGACGACCCCTCATGACCTATGGACATCCTAACGATATTAGTTTAACTTAGCCATGTGAGCCAGACGCTGCCCGCCGGGACCGACCGGCGCCACCTGCGACGACAGCAGACGATCGAGGAGATCATCGAGGTCGCGGTCCGGCTGATGGCCACCAGCGGCGTGGCCGGGCTGTCCCTGGGGGATGTGGCGCGGCAGGTGGGGGTGCGCACGCCATCGCTGTATGGCTACTTCCCGTCGAAGAACGCCCTGTACGACGCGGTGTTCACCCGCGGTGCCCGCAGCATCCTGGCGACGATTGGCGCCGCTGAGGCGGACATCACCGCAGTCGGCTCTGCCTATGACGCGCTGCTCCTGGCCGGGCGGGTCATGGGCCGCTGGTGCATGACCAATCAGGTCTACGCACAGTTGCTCTTCTGGCGCCCAGTGCCCGATTTCACCCCGTCGCCGCAGGCATACCAGCCGGCGGTCGAGCTCGTCGACCGGACCCGCGCGTTGTTCGCGGGCCTGCGTGACCGCGGCCTGCTGCGTCCGGACGCCGACCTGGACGCGGCGCTGCGCGACTGGATCGTGATGGTCGCCGGGGTGGTCAGCCAGCAGCTCGCCAACGCCCCCGAAGAAGACGCCGAGACCGGCCGCTTCATCGCCGCGCTCCCCAGCCTCACCAGGATGTTCACCCACGAGTACGGGGCCGGCGCCTACGGTGCCCGCCCCGCCCGCTGACGGAAGCAGGCCACCATGGAAACCAAAGTCGACCAGATCGCCGACCGCATCTACCGGCTGTCAACCTGGATCCCGGACGTCGGGCCGGGCGGCTTCACCTTCAACCAGTTCCTCATCGACGCCGAGGAGCCGCTCCTCTATCACACCGGCATGCGTCAGCTGTTCCCCCTGGTCCTGGGCGCGGTCGAGCGGGTCATGCCCGTGAGCAGGCTCCGGTGGATTGCCTTCGCGCACCTGGAAGCCGATGAGTGCGGCGCGGTCAACGAGTTCCTGGACGCCGCCCCGCACGCCCAGGTAGTGCACGGCGAGCTGGGCGTCCAGCTGTCGCTCAATGACCATTGCGCCCGCCCGCCCCGGCCGCTGGCCGACGGCGAGGTCCTCGACATCGGCGGCGCCGCCCTCGCGCGGCGCATGCTGGAGCTGGCCACCCCGCACGTGCCGCACAACTGGGAATCGCACATGTTCTTCGAAACCGAGACCCGCACGCTGTTTTGCGGCGACCTGCTCACGCAGCTCGGCGACGGGCCCGCCGTCACCGGGGATGACCTGATCGAGGCGGCCTGCCTGGCCGAGGACGTCTTCCACCAGACCTCGCTGGGGCCCGCCATCCCGCAGGCCTACCGCAGGCTGGCCGGCCTGGAGCCGGCTCGCCTGGCGATCATGCACGGATCGTCATATGAGGGCGACTGCGCGCTGCTGCTGCGGACGATGGCTGACGTCTACGAGCAGCGCCTTGGCGAACAGGCGACGGAAGCCGCGGGGCCGTTGCCGGGACATGCCGAGCAGACGGGGACGCGGCGGTGACGACCACCGTGACCAGCGCCGGGGCGGTGGTCCGGCCGATGGTGGACCGGGCCACCGCGATGCGGCTCGCCGCGGATGAATACCAGCGCGTCACTGAGGAGTTGCGGGAGCTGTCCGCGCGCGACTGGGCGGCCGCGACCTGCTGCCCCGGCTGGGATGTCCGGCTGATGACCTGCCACGTGCTCGGCATGGCGGAGTTCGCGGCCTCGCCGGCCGAGCAGGCCCGGCAGGCCCTGCGCGCCCGCCGGGCCGATGGCGCGCAGTTCATCGACCGGCTCACCGCCGTGCAGGTGGCCAAGCACGCGCACCGGCCCGCCGCCGACCTCACCGCGCGCATGTCACAGGCCGGCCCGCGCGCGGTGCGCGGCCGGCGCGGCACCCCGGCGCTGGTGCGCCGGATGTCCATGCCGCAAAGCGCCGACCCGGCCGGCACCCATCCCGAGCGGTGGACCCTCGGCTACCTGACCGACGTGATCGGCACCCGGGACACGTGGATGCACCGCAGCGACATCGCCGAGGCGACGGGCCGGCCCATGACGCTGACCGCCGACCATGACGGGCTCATCGTCGCCGATGTCGTCAGGGAGTGGGCGGCGCGGCACGGCCAGCCGTGCTCGCTAACCCTCACCGGCCCGGCGGGAGGCACGTGGACGTGGGGGCGGGACGGCCCCGGGTACCAGCTCGACGCCATCCAGTTCTGCCGGATCCTGTCCGGTCGCGGCCACGGCGAAGGGCTCCTGGCCACGGCTGTCCCGTTCTGAGGCCTCGCCGGCGGCGATTGCGCCGTAACCCGGAACAGGA
>JAICYD010000220.1 GCA_025934375.1 Streptosporangiaceae bacterium
CAGGGCGAGGGTTTCGGGGAAGCGTCCCGACAGGGTTTCCGCGGTGTGCAGGCGGGTGCGGGTGGTGGTGGGGGACCAGCGCAGGGCGGCGGTGATCTCCTCTTCGGTGCAGTCCACCGGATCCACCCCGCGGGTGTCGGCGAGGGCGGCGAGCAGGCGGATCTGGGCGGCGTGTAGTTGGGTCAGCAGTTTCTCCGCGGTGATCAGGGCGTCGATCAACGCGGTACGGTCGTCGTCGGTGGTGGTGGTGTGCATGGTTGTTTTCCCCGGAAGCAGAAGCAGAAGAGCGGCGGGGTGGTGTTTTTCCCCTGGGTCTATTTTCTGGGGTTTCGGGGTTGGGTGGCGGGTGTTTGCGGGTTTTCACCCGTTTGCGCGTGGTGGGGTGGAAAACCTGTCGACGCGTGTCCCGCGTAACCGTCATCCGCCGCCGGCAAAGCTATCGCGAGACAACCAGCGCGCACGGGCGTCTGTGGTCGAGCAAGGCTGTGAACGAGACTTGCCGCTGTAGTCCGGCCGCGTCGCGGAGATGTCATCGCGGGGGTTTATTGGGGGAAGAGCGGGAGGGCGAGCGGCGGTTGGCGGGGAGGGGCAAAGCGGGTTGTCCAGTTGAACGAAACAGGCGGCGGTTGTCCAGTTGAACGAGACAGACCTGCTATTGCAAGCCTGTCTCGCGGAGAACTCGGTTCTAGTCTTTGATGGCGCCGGTGGTGATGCCGGCGGCGACGTAGCGTTGGGCGATGATCAGTAGGGCGGTGGCGGGGATGGAGGCTACGACGGCGGTGGCCATGATGGCGTTCCATTGCTGGTTGTTGTTGCCGATGTAGTGGTAGATCCCGAGGGTGATGGGCTGGTGTCCGCCGCCGGAGTCCAGGGTGCTGGCGAAGATGAAGTCGGACCAGGCCCACAGGAAGGTGAACAGGGACACGGTGACGATGGCGTTGCGGGAGAGGGGTAGCACGATGGCGGTGAAGGTGCGCAGGGCGCCTGCGCCGTCGGTTGTGGCGGCTTGCATCAGTTCGTCGGGGATGGCGGTCATGAACGCGGTGAACACCAGCACGCCGAAGGGCACGGCGATGGTGGAGTCGGCGATCACGAGGCCGGGCAGGGTGTTGATCAGGTGTGAGGTGAGCAGGATCGCGTAGAAGCCCATGGCCATGATGATGCCGGGGATCATCTGGGCGACCAGGAGGGCGAAGGTGAGGGTCCCGGAGCCGCGGGGGCGTAGTTTGGCCAGGGAGTAGCCGGCGGGGGCGGCGACCAGCAGGGTGAGGGCGACGGTGGCCAGTCCCACGGTCAGGCTGGTGCCCAGGTAGGGCAGTTGTTCGTGGAGGACGGCGCGGTAGCCGTCGAGGGTGCCGTGCAGGGGCAGGAAGGAGGGCGGGGTTTTGCGCAGGTCCTGATCCCGGGTGAAGGAGGCGTTGAGCATCCAGTACACCGGGAAGAGCATCACCGCGGTGAAGACGATGCCCAGGGCCGTTTTCCAGCCGGCGCGGGCGCGGGCGCGGGTGGGGGTGGGGGTGTTCATGTCAGGCCGCCGGGGTGGTGCGTTGGGTGCGGATGTAGATCAGTCCGAAGAGCAGGGCGATGATGACCAGCAGGTTGCCGACGGCGGCGCCGGGTCCGAAGGCGGGCAGCAGGTTGCCGAAGCCGAGGCGGTAGGACCAGGTGGCGAAGGTGGTGGAGGAGTCCACCGGCCCGCCGCGGGTCATGATCCAGATGATGTCGAAGACTTTGAGGGTGTAGATCAGCCCGAGCAGCAGGGTGATCGCGGAGACGGGGCGCAGCAGCGGGAAGGTGATGCGTGAGAAGCGCTGCCAGGCGCCGGCGCCGTCCAGGGCGGCGGCCTCGTAGAGGCCGGCGGGGATGGATTGCAGGCCGGAGTAGAGCAGCACGAGGTTGAACGGGATCCCGATCCAGATGTTCGCGAGGATCACCGAGATCAGGGACCAGTGCGGGGAGGTGAGCCAGTCCACCGGGGTGATGCCGGCTAGGTGCAGGGCGTAGTTGACCACCCCGGAGTCGGAGTTGAGCATCCAGGACCAGGTGGACGCGGAGACGATCAGCGGCAGCAGCCAGGGCACCAGGAACAGGGCGCGCAGGGTGGCGGAGAGGCGGAAGTGCTGGTGGAAGAAGAGCGCCAGGCCCAGGCCGAGGGTGTACTGGAAGAACAGGGACGCGCCGGTGAAGATCAGGGTGTGGGCCAGGGCGGGGGCGAAGGTCGGGTCGTGGATGACGGTGGTGTAGTTGCCCAGTCCGGCGAACGGCGCGCCGCCGTGCACGAAGGACATCACCGTGTAGTCGCGCAGGGACAGGTCAAGGTTCTTGTACATCGGGTAGGCGTAGAACACCGCCAGGTACGCGGTGACCGGGGTCAGGAATCCCCAGGCCGCCCACTGGCTCGTGCGGATCGAATGACGGCGGGGCCCGCGGCCGGGACGGGCGGTGCGCGCCGCAGGCGGGGCGCTGGTACCGCGCGCCCCGCCACGGCCACGCACAGAGGATGGTGCCGTCTGTGTCGTGTCGTTCATCAAAGAGCTCTCACACCGCGCCGGCTACTTGGCCGAGGCGGCGGAGTTCTGCGCGGTTTGCAGCGCACCGCTGGGACTGGCCGAACCGGACAACGCCGCCTGCACCGCGGTCCACAACGGCTGCGAGATCTTCGGGTACTTCGTCCCAAGGTTGTCACTCGTACGACCCTTGGCAGCCTGAACCGCCTGGATCCACGGAACCAGGTCGCTGTCAGTGCTCTGCTTCTGCTGCACCGCCTGCGTCGCGCCGATGTAGCCGAGCGCCGTGTCCGTCGTGTAGGCGTTGTCCGCGCTGCTCAGGCACGCCACCAACTTCTCGCTGGTGGCGTAGCGGGCCGTGTCGCCCTGCACCGGCACGGTCACGAACTCACCGCCAGTCGGTGCCGGAGCCGTCCCGCCGTTCTTCGCCGGGATCGGGATGATCCCGTACGGGAACCCGGCCTTCTTCGCGTTGCTCAGCTGCCAGGTGCCGTTCTCGGCGAACCCGACCTGGCCGGTCGCGAATTCCTGCCAGCTGGTGGTCTGGGTGTCCTGCAGCGCGGCGTTCGGCGCGTAGCCGTCCTTGATCCAGGTGGTCCACAGCGTCAGCGCGTCGACGGCCTGCGGCGAGGACAGGTTGGTCAGGTTCGCCCCAGAGCCCCAGAACCAGGGCAGGAACTGGAAGCTGCCCTCCTCGGTCCCGATCGCCGAGATCGAGATCCCCTTCTTACCCGCGGCCTTGATCTTCGCCAGCGCCGTGTTCAGCGAGGCCCAGTCCTTCACGCTGGCCGGGTCCACGCCAGCGGCCTGCAGAACGTTCTTGTTGTAGTACAGCGCGAGCGTGTTGGCGCCGATCGGGGTGCCGTAGGTCTTGCCGTTGAGCTGTCCGGCCGCCAGCAGGTTCGGCTCGATCGCCGAGGTATCGACCTTGGTGGCCGAGGTGTCCGTCAGTACCCCCGCCTCCGCCAGCGTGCTCACGACCGGGTTGTCCACGATCAGCACATCCGGCGCCTTGCCCTGCTGCGCGGCGAGCAACACCTTGCTGGTCAGATCCGTGGTGTCGAACCCGGTGCGCTTCACCGTGACGCCTGCGGACGTACCGCACTTGGTCAGCAACTGCACCCACGCAGACGAGTTGTCGTACTGCGGGTACGGGTCCCAGATGGTGTAGGTGCCAGAGGCAGCCGAGCCGGTCGAGCCGGTGCCCGACGAGGAAGAACTGCAGGCGGTGGCAGTGGTGGCAAGCGTGACCGCCGCGAGCCCCGCGGCAGCCAGGCGTCGCCTGGACAGAACAGTCTTCATTGACTTTCGCTTTCTCTAACGAGCTTGGGTCGCATTGAGCCGTGCACGTGGAGGTACTGCGCTGCTTGCTCGATCCGGCCGGGCAACCTGCCGGAGTCCTGCGTAGAGCCCTGCGTCGAGTCCAGCATCGAACCGATTCGTCGAACCGGTTCGACTGAAGATAGACCCGTGCGTCTCGGCCGTCAACCGATTCGATAGCGCGACGACCCGGGTCCACCTGTTCGACGGCGCGGCCGGCCGAGCGCGGCGACGAGTGGCGCGCCACGACCTGGCGGCCCGATGATGGCAGCGTGACCGAAGGGCAGTCCTACCCGCGCACCCGCTAAAGGCGCTGTGATCCGTGAGCGGTGACCTGTGAGCAGACTGCTGACGATCGGCGAGACGATGGGCGTCGCCGTCACCGAGCTCGGCGATCCGCTGCGCACTGCGCGCGAGCTGCGGCTTTCGACAGCGGGCGCCGAGTCCACGGTCGCGATCGGGCTGCGCCGCCTCGGCCATGCGGCGGCGTGGGTCGGTGTCGTGGGGGAGGACGAACTCGGCGCCCGCGTGCTGCGCGATCTGGCCGCTGAAGGAGTGGACACCCGATTCGCGCGCGTCGATCCCGAGCGTCCGACCGGCTTCATGATCCGCGAGCTCAGGACGGCCGATTGCACCCGTGTCAGCTATTACCGTGAACGCAGCGCCGGATCCCGCCTTTGCCCGGCAGACATCGAGGCCGCGCTCGCGGTGAACCAGAGTTTTGACTTGGTGCACCTCACGGGCATCACCCCGGCGTTGAGCGAAAGCTGCGCTCAGGCCGTCCGTGTCTTGGCCGAGTCGGCGAGGCACGCGAGGATCCCGATCTCGTTCGACGTGAACTATCGCAGTACCTTGCCGGGAAGCGCCGGAGCGGCAGCCTTTGTCAAGGAGCTGCTTCCCGGGATCGACCTGCTCTTCGCCGGGGACGACGAACTCGCCATGGTGACCGACGAGACGGATCCGCACCGCGCGGCCCGCGAACTGGCGGCGCGGGGGATCGCCGAGGTGGTGGTCAAGCGGGGCGCCGAAGGCGCACTCGTGGCGACCGCGGCTGGCGACGCGGCCGAGCAGCCGGCCCTTCCGGTGCGCGTCGTGGACGCCATCGGCGCCGGAGACAGCTTTACCGCCGGCTACCTCGCTGCGCGCTTTGACGGACGTTCCCTCACCGAGCGGCTGCGCTGGGGCACGATCGCCGCCGCGTGTACCGTCGCCGCGCACGGCGACTGGGAAGGCCTGCCGACGCGCGCCGATCTGCTGCGCCGGGCAAGCGGCGGATCGAGCACAGTGCGCTGATTCAGCACCACGCGCCCAAGCGCCGTGATCGGTCGGGCGAACTTCAAGGTACAAACGGGCACAGATGCCCGCCACACAGTCCGCGAGCGGGTTCGGCGCGGACGGCTCTCCTAGGCTTCGAGTCCGAATCTGCTGGACAGCGAAACACTGAGGAGAAGGACTCATGCGCAAGGGCCTGCTGCTTGTCGCGTGCGGGGCGGCGGCTGCCGGGTCGGTCGGCGTGCTGAGCCCAGCCGCCTTCGCCAGCCCGAAGCCGAACGCCCGACCGATCGCACCCGGGCGCAGCGTGACCGCGACTTTGCAGAACGCGACCTCGTGCACCCTGAACCTGACCGGCGGCACCGTGGCCGTCGGGCACCTGACCCAGAGCGTGCCCCTGGTGATCGGCCCGCACAGCTCCGGAACCTGGAAGATCACCGGCTGGACCGCGTTCGGCGACGATTCGGCCGACCTGGCCGTGATCTTCGAGGTGGCCGGCTGCGCGCAGGCCGGCGCCGAGGAGAGCTACGCGATGCAGAACAGCGACGCGCAGGGGCTTTGGTACACGGCGCAGGCGTGCGGGGTCGCCCCGGCGCCCGGGCTGCAGAACACGTTCACAGCTTTCGCCGCGTACGCCGCGACGCTGAGCATCAAGCTGACGGCCACCGGGGCGAAGGCGAGCGCAGCAGGCCTCAGGCCGCAGCTGGGCACATGCGGCGGCCTTCCGCTCCAGTGACAGAAGCCTGACCCGATCGTGCGGGCGTCCCGGCCATGGTCTGTGGCCGGGACGCCCAAGGCGTTGCCTACGCGGGGTTCTCGCTAGCGATCACCGCGAACGGCGCGCCGTGCGGGTCGAGCAGATGCGCCATGCGGCCGACGCCGGGCATCGTCTCGGGACCCATGAGGACCGTGCCGCCGCCTTCGCGCGCTTTGGCCACGATGGCGTCGGCGTCCGGCACCTCGAAGTAGATCCCCCAGCGCGGGGTGGTGCCGCCGGCCGCCATCTCGGGACTGATCTGCATGATCCCGCCCTGGTCGGGGTTCTCGTCGCCGCCCGCTGCCCGCACGGTCGTGTAAACCATGCCGCCGCCCATGTCGTTGTCGGTGACGCTCCAGCCGAAGACGTCCGCGTAGAACCGCTTAGCGGCGGCCGCGTCGGACGTGTACAGCTCAGTCCACGCCAGGGTGTTGGGACCGCCGACCGCACCGAGGCCCTTGGTGTCGCCGGGCTGCCAGACGGCGAACTGTGCGCCGCCCGGATCCGTGAAGCCCGCGAACCGGCCCTCGGTGAAGACGTCGCTGGGCGCAATCCGCACGGTGCCGCCGGCGGCCTCGACCGCCTTCGCGGTGTCGTCCGCGTCGGGCGTGTTGAAGTAAACCGTCCAGGAGGGCGCCGCCCCCTCCTCGGTCAGCCGGCCGGCCGCGCCGACCGTCTTGCCCCCGAAGAAGAAGAAACCGTAGCCGCCGGCCTCCGGGCCCCCGTCCTGGAATTCCCAGCCGAACAGCGCTGTGTAGAAGGCGGCCGAAGCCGCGACGTCGGGAGAGCCGAGGTCGATCCAGTTCGGTGACCCGGCGACGAAATCCGTTGTGAGCATGCGCAAGACCTCCGCGTACCGGAAACGGAGGCAGCCCGCGAGGATGGATGGTCGGGCGGGGCTGCCCAGACTCGCTCAGCATTGCACCGCGCGCTGGCATCCGCCCGGGACACTCGCCCCTCGTTCCCCCGAATGGCCGCCGGTACACGCCGGCGAGCCGGAGCGAACTCATCGCCGCGCCGGGA
>JAICYD010000185.1 GCA_025934375.1 Streptosporangiaceae bacterium
CGCGATCTCCGTCCCGGAGCCGAACAGCCCGCATCCCGACAGGGGCAACGCGGTAAACGCCGCCATGGCGACAGCGGCCAGCCGTCGCGCCGCACGGCCCCGAGCCAGTCTCACGCCCCAGATCCTATTGGCTCGCGGGCGCGTAGTGGCCCAGCGCGCTACCGGAAGGCACTGTGTCTACCGGAAGGGACTGTGTCTACCGGAAGGCACTGTGTCCGGTCAGGGCCTGGCCGAGGACCAGCGTGTGCATTTCGGTCGTGCCCTCGTAGGTGAGCACGGATTCCAGGTTGGCCATGTGCCGCATGACGGGGAACTCATACGAGATGCCGTTCCCGCCGAGGATCGTCCGCGCGGTGCGGCAGATCTCCAGCGCCTCGCGCGCGTTGTTCAGCTTCCCGAACGAGACGTGCTCGGGGGCCAGGGTCCCGGCGTCCTTGAGCCGCCCGAAGTGCAGCGCCACCAGCTGCCCCTTGCCCAGCTCGACCGCCATGTTGGCGAGCTTCTCCTGGGTGAGCTGGAAGCCGCCGATCGGCGAGCCGAACTGCGCCCGGGTTCCCGCGTACTCCAGCGCCGTCTCATAGCACGTGCGGGCCGCGCCGAGCGCTCCCCACAAGATGCCGTAGCGCGCCTCGTTCAGGCATGACAGCGGCCCGCGCAGCCCCCGGACCTCGGGGAGCGCCGCGTCCGCGGGCAACCGCACGGAGTCCAGGACGAGCTCGGAGGTGACGGAGGCCCGCAGCGACCCCTTGTGCTTGATCTCCGGCGCGGAAAAGCCCGGAGCGTCGGCCGGCACGACGAACCCGCGGATGCCCTCGTCGGTCTGCGCCCACACCACCGCGACGTCGGCGATCGAGCCGTTGGTGATCCACATCTTCCGCCCCGTCAGGACCCAGTCGGTCCCGTCGCGCCGCGCGGAGGTCCGCATCGAGGCAGGGTCGGACCCGGCGTCCGGCTCGGTCAGCCCGAAGCAGCCGATCGCCTCGCCGGCTGCCATCCGCGGCAGCCAGGCCTCCTTGTGAGCCTCCGACCCCCACCGCCAGATGCCGAACATCGCCAGCGAGCCCTGCACCGACACCAGCGATCGCAACCCGGAGTCGGCCGCCTCCAGCTCCAGGCACGCCAGCCCGTAGTCGACGGCGCTCATCCCGGCGCAGCCGTAGCCGGACAGGTGCATGCCGAGCAGGCCGATCTTGCCCAGCTCGCGGGCCAGTTCCCGGGCGCCGGGCAGCTCCCCGGCCTCATACCAGCCGGCCACGTGCGGCAGGATCCGGTCGGCGCAAAAGTCGCGCACGGTCTGCCGGACGGCCAGCTCCTCCTCCGACAGCAGAGTGTCGACGCTCGCCGGGTCATGCGGGTTCAAACGGGGCCGCGGAGCATTGTCGGTGGTAGCGGTAGCGCTCATTGACTCATTATCCCGTTCACTCGGCGGGGCAGCCCCCACGGGTTGCCGTCTCGCACCGCCGGCGGCAGCGCCGCGTCCGGCGCGTCCTGGAAGGCGACCGGGCGGGTGAACCGGTCCAGCGCGGCCGCGCCCACCGAGGTGTGCGCCGGGGCGGTGGTGGCCGGCCACGGGCCGCCGTGCTGCTGGGCCCATCCGACGGCGACGCCGGTCGGCCACCCGTTCACCACGACCCGGCCGCTGCGCCGGCTGAGCTCGGCGACCAGCCCGGGAAGGTCCGGGTCACCGTCAGTTCCGTGGACCCCCGCGGCGAGGCTTCCGGGGAGCTCCCGCAAGACGGCCCCGGGTATCCGCCCGTCGTATTCCGCGACGATGGCGACCGGGCCGAAGCACTCCTCCAGCAGCACCGACCCGGCGACCAGGCCACCGAGGTCAGCCCGCAGCACGACCGGGGCGGCGCCCCAGCCGCCGGCCACCGCGGGCACCCGCGCGATGACCTTGGCCCCGGCCTCCTCCAGCTGGCGGACGCCCGCGGCGTAGGCGCCGGCGATCGCCTCGGTCAGCAGCCAGCCCGGCAGCGGGGACCCGTCCTGGGCCGCCGCCTCCAGGGCGCGGCCGACTTCCTCGGTGAGGCCGGACCCGGCCGGCACCAGCAGCAGGCCCGGCTTGGTGCAGTACTGGCCCATGCCGAGCGTGAAGGACCCGACGAAGCCGGCGGCAATCTCCCGGGGGCGCTCGGCGGCGGCGGCCGGGGTCACCACGATCGTGTTGACGGTGCCCATCTCGGCGTAGACCGGGATCACCTCACGGCGGGTGGCGGCCAGCCGCCACAGCGCCAGGCCGCCGGCCGGGGATCCGGTGAAGCCGACCGCGGTGATCCGCGGGTGGGTGACCAGCTGGACGCCGGCGTCGAAGCCGTGCACGATGGCCAGCGTCCCGGCGGGCGCGCCCGCGCCGGCCAGGGCGCGCTGGGCGATCTCGGCGAGCCGGGCCGACAGCCGGGGGTGGGCGGGGTGGGCCTTGATAACCACCGGGCAGCCGGCCGCCAGCGCGCTGGCGGTGTCGTGGCCCAGCACGCCGAATCCGAACGGGAAGTTGCTCGCGCCGAACACCGCGACCGGCCCGAGCGGCACCCGGACCCGGCGGACGTCGGGCCGGGCGGGAATGCCCCGGTCGGGGTGGCTGGCGTGGTCGATGGCCGCGCCGAGGTACGACCCCTCAGCGGCCACCGAGCCGTAGAAGCGCAGGGTGCGGGCGGCGCCCGCCAGCTCGGCGGTCAGCCGGGGCAGGCCCAGGGCGGTCTCCTCGTCGGCGAGGGCGGTCAAGTCCGCGGCGCTCGCCTCCAGGTCGCGGGCGATGGCGGCGAGCCAGGTGGCGCGCACCTGGGGGCGGACGGCGGCGACGGCATCGGCGGCGTCCGCGGACGCCGCGACGGCGCCGGCCACCTCTTCCGGGCTGGAGGGGGAAGGCGCGGGAACCGGCGTTCCGTTGCGTGGAGAGAAGGACAGGGAGGTCATGTGGCATCCGCCGCGGCCTCGGCGGCGGTGATGGCCTCCCCGAGGACGGCCAGGGCGTCATCGAGCAGGTCAAACCCGATGACCAGCGGCGGGAGCAGCCGGATCACGTTGCCGTACGTCCCGCAGGTGAGCACCAGGACGCCGTTGGCGTGGCAGTGCGCGGCGATGGCGGCGGCGAGCCCCGGGGCGGGCTCATCGGTGCCGGGCCGGACGAACTCGACCGCGAGCATCGCGCCGCGGCCCCGCACGTCGCCGATCGCCGGGTGGGCGGCGGCCAGGTCCTTCAGCTGGGGCAGGACGTGCTCGCCGATCTGGCGGGCGCGGTCGACCAGGCCCTCGGCCTCGATGGTCTCCAGCGCGCCGAGCGCGGCGGCGCACGCGATCGGGTTGCCGGCGTAGGTGCCGCCCAGGCCGCCGGCCGGGGCCGCGTTCATGATCTCCGTGCGGCCGGTGACCGCGGAGATCGGCAGCCCGCCGCCGAGCGCCTTGGCGCTGCACACCAGGTCGGGGACGATTCCCTCGTGCTCGCTGGCGAACCACGCGCCGGTCCGGGCGATCCCCGCCTGGACCTCGTCGGCGACGAAGACGATGCCGTGCGCCGCGCAGAATTCGGCGACCTTCGGCAAGAAGCCGGGCGCGGGGACGATGAAGCCGCCCTCGCCGAGGACCGGCTCGGCCACCACGGCGGCGACGTTCTCCGCGCCGACCTGGTGCAGCACTACGTCGGTAAACCGCGCGAACGCCTCGTCGGCGGCCTTGTCTGGGCCGCCCGGCCAGCGGTAGGGGTGCGCGGTTGGTACCCGGTACACCTCGGGGGCGAACGGGCCGAAGCCCTGCTTGTACCCGTGCTGCTTGGCCGTCATCGTCATGGTCATCAGCGTGCGGCCGTGGTAGGCGTGGTCGAAGACGACGACCGCCGGGCGCTTGGTATAGGAGCGGGCGATCTTGACCGCGTTCTCCAGGGCCTCGGCCCCGGTGGAGAACAGCGCGGTGCGCTTGTCGTGGTCGCCGGGGGTGAGCTGGTTGAGCCGGGCGGCGACGTCGACGAAGCCCTGGTACTCGGTGACCATGAAGCAGGTGTGGGTGAACGCCTCGGCCTGTTCCCGCACCCGCTTGACGACGGCCGGCGCGGAGGCGCCGACGCTGGTCACGGCGATGCCGGAGGCGAGGTCGATGATCTGGTTGCCGTCGACGTCGGCGATGATGCCGCCGTCAGCGCGGTCAACGAAGACCGGCAGGGTGACGCCGAACCCAGTGGGCACCTGCTGGAGCCGCTGGGCGTGCAGTTCGGTGGAGCGCGGACCAGGGATGGCGGTCTTGACAACGCGCTTTTGCGCAAGGGGGGCAACCATAACGGGATGGTAGGCAGCCGCCGAAGCCAAACGCATTAGACAAGTTGTCCAATAGGGGTCGATACGATGGACGTTATGTCCAGTGGTGGCGCGCTGCCGACCCTGCGTGACCTGTGCCGGTCGCTCGGAGATGACCTGACGCCGCTCGTGCCCGCCGTGGCGCCGCGGGCCGAGGTCACCGCGGTGCACGTGTCGGAGCTGGCCGATCCCACGCCGTTCCTGGACGGCGGCGAGCTGCTGCTGACCACCGGGCTGGGCTTCCAGGCATCACCAGCCGGGGAGCCGCCGTCGGTGCTGTGGTTCGGCGGCTACGTCCAGCGGCTGGTGAGCCGGGGCGTGTCCGGCCTCGCGGTCGGCGTTGGCCCGGTCCACCCGGCGGTCCCGGAGGGGCTGATTGACGCCGCCACCCGGGCCGGGCTGCCGCTGCTGGTGATCCCGGCGCCCACTCCGTTCCTGGCGGTGAGCCGGCGCTACTGGTCGATGCTCGCCGAGTCGGGCCAGCGCGAGCTCGCCGAGGCGCTGTCCGCGCACCGGTCACTGGTCGCGGCCTCCGTCGGCGCGGCTCCGGTGCCCGCGCTACTGCGCCGGCTGGCCGCCGCTACCGACGGGTGGGCGGCGCACCTGGCCCCGGACGGGTGGCCGCGCGCGGTGTGGCCCGCCGATCGCCTGGCCGCCGCGCGCGAGCTGCAGGGAGCCGTCCGGCGGCTGAACGCGCTGGGCGCGCACACGTCGGCCTCGCTTCCGCTGGGGGATCATGACGTGGTCGTCCAGCCGCTCGGCGACGGCGACCGGCTGCTGGGCTACCTCGCGATCGGCCACGCCCGGCCGCTGCCGCCGCGCGCTCAGCAGCTGGCGATGACGGCGGTCGCGCTGCTGACGCTGGAGTCCGTCCACGCCGAGCGGCTGCGGCAGGCCAGGCGGGTGCCCGAGGGCGTGCTCCTTGACCTGCTGCGGGCCGGCTCGGTGGCCGCCGCCCGGCGCGCGGCGCGGTTCCTGGGCGTCGACCTGCCCGAACGCGGCCGGGTGGCGCTGCTATCGGGCCTGGACGACCAGGCGCTGCTGGGCGCGCTGGACGGCACGCCGGGCGCTCGCGAGCATGTGGTCCTGGCCGGCCCGGCAGACCCCGGGGAAGGCAGTGCGGCCGGGAACGGCGGTGCCGCCGGGAAAGACAGTGCTGCCGGGAAAGACGATGCCGCCGGGAAAGACGGTGCTGCCGGGAAAGACGGTGCCGCCGGGAAAGACGGTGCGGTGTGCTGCCTCCTGATGCGCGATAGCGGCGCGGCCGCGCGATGGCTGCGCGGTCTGGTCTCGTCGCTGCCGGGAGCGCGCGGCGCTCTGGGGGCGCCCGCCGGCCTTGACCACGCGGGCGATTCCCTGCGCCGGGTGGCGGCGGCGCTGGCCAGCACCGCGCCCGGCCAGCTGACGGACCTCGACTGGGGTGAAACGGGGGCCGCTCCGCTGGACAGCCCGCAGCTGCGCGCCTGGGCGCAGCGTCGCCTGGCCCCGCTGCCGGGCTCCGGCGGTGATGACCTGGCCGCGACGCTGGCGGCGGCCCTGCGCAGCCGGTCAGAGGCGGACGCCGCCCGCGAGCTGGGCGTCCACCGCCACACGGTCCGCAACCGGGTGGCCCGCATCGAGTCGCTGCTGGGCGTCAGCCTTGATGACCCCGACGCGCGGGCCGAGCTATGGCTAGCGCTGCGGCTCACCGGCCGCTAGACGGCTTGCCGGAAAACCGCGCCGCCTCGTCCCGTCCGGCGACGGCTGTGCGCCGGGTAGCGGGCGTCCGGCAGGGGCCCCGGTCAGGCGGTGATGCGCTTGCGGGCCAGGTCCTTGATGTCGGCGGGCATCGCTTCGGCGGCGAGCAGGCGGGGCAGCAGGTCCGGCTCGGTGGTCAGCGCCCGGAAGGTGACGGCGACCGTTATGTCGTGACCGGGCCGGTGCTCGATGACGACCGCGTCCGCGGCCCGGACCCGCCCGGGCTCGATCACCCGCAGGTACGCGCCGGGCGCGGCGGCGGCGGTGAACCGCTTGATCCAGCCGGCCCGCGCCAGCCACCCCTGGAACGTCCCGCACGGGATCCGCGGGCAGCAGGCCTCCAGGAGCAGGTCCGGTCCGATCCGCCAGCGCTCGCCGATCAGCGCGCCGTTGACGTCGACGCCCGCGGTGGTGAGGTTCTCGCCGAACACGCCGTTGCCCAGCGGCGTGGCCAGCTCGCCTTGCCACGCGTCGAGGTCCTCGCGGGCGTAGGCGTAGACCGCCTGGTCGGGCCCGCCGTGATTGTCGACGTCGTAGACGCGATCGCCCGCCAGGCCGACGGCGCCGGTGCCCTTGGGGGCAGGCGCCGTCACCATCACCGCCTCAGTCACGGGGCGCTTGTCGATACCGGTGAGCGCGACTGGCTTCCAGGGATTAGGCCTTGGCCTGCCGACATTGACCGAAAGCACCCGCATGCGGCCCACCCTAGGCGGGCGCGGGCGGCTCCGTCCAAGGGGTTTCTCCCGAACGAACGGTGCCCCGCGCGGGTTTCGTCACTGGCGCCGGGGGATCGTGGTGGTCTGGGCCGTCGCGTCCGACCGCAGGTCATCGACGACGGGCGTGGGCGGGATCGGCGGCGGGAAGCCCAGCTCGGCGTTGTAGCGGCGGCCGGACAGCCGCAGCTGCACCGCCCCGCCCAGCACCAGCCGGTCGCGGGCGGACAGGAACGTCTCCTTGTCGCTGCCGACCTCCCGGGACGGCAGGAACCCGGTGCCCGCCCAGCGCTCGACCTCGGTGCCGTTGGTGCTGTCGAGGTCGATCGCCACTAGCCGCCAGTTCACCGCGCTGATCTCCTCCAGCCGCAGCAGCAGGTGCAGCCGGCTCACCCTCAGCACCGCGTTCCGGTAGGCCGCCGCGCGGCGGTCCGACAGCGGGTCCATCGTCAAGTCGATGCCCTTGATGCCCCGCCCCCGCCCGACGATCACCGGCACGTCGGTCTCCAGCGGGAACCGCATGATCTCCGGCTCAGGCTCCTCGCCACGCACCGCCACCACCACCTCGTGCAGCTGCGCGCGCGGCCCCAGCGAGGCCAGCGGCTGGTCGCACGCGGGGCACATCGCCTCGCCGGACGGGGAGACCAGCGGCCATACCAGCAGCTGCTCCTGCCAGCTGGCGGCCAGCGTGCAGGAGGTGTTGCCGCACTTCCACCTGGTGTGCAGGATCCGGCGGTGCACCTGGTTCTTGGGGTCTAGCCGGGTCCGCTTGAGGTCCTTGATCTCCCGGGCCAGCGACACCTCCTGCGCGCTGACCGGCGTGATGCCCAGCGGCGCGATCTGGACCTGCTCGGCCACGGTGTCCCAGCCGTGGAACCGCCCGGGGGAGCGCTCGATCCACGGGTGCTCGACGCGGTGGTCCACGTAGTGGTCGCGGGTGATGACGTGCAAGCCCCGGTCGCGCGCCATCGGCAAGATCACCGAGTCCGCCACCTGCGACATCGTGATGCCGCCGTGGGCGGCCAGCTGGCGCAGCTCGCCCGCGTCCTCCAGCGCGCGCATCAGCGACTCATCGGCCACCAGGTGCACCCGCGCGCCCGGCCCGTGCGCGTGCCGCCACGCGGAGACGACAAGGTCCAGCCGTTCCCACGACGGCCGCCGTCGCCCCACCGGGGGCAGCTGCGGCGACCAGCACACGTTGGACACGTCGATGACAGCGTCCCACGTCCCGCTGGCGGTCTCGCGGGCGGCGTTTCCAGCCCCCTCTCGGGCGGAGTCCAGGTCTTCCATGAGCAAATCGTAACTTCGACCGTTTTGATTGGGACGCGAAACAACTAGTGCTTTGTCCGGTCATCGCCATGCTTGGCCCTCAGTGACCGGATGGGCGCGCAGAAATTCCTCGTCCACGGCGACGCCGAGCCCCGGTCCCTCCAGCGGCGTGACCGTGCCGTCGGCCAGGGTGTAGGAGTCCGAGCACAGCGTCGTCCGCAGCGGGTTGTCGGCCGACCCGTCGCCTTCAAAGTACCGCGCGCAGCGGCCGATGGACGCCAGGAAGTGGACGCTGGCCGCCATGTTCAGCCCGGTGTGGCAGCCGTGCGTGCACACGTCGAGCCCGGCCGCCGCGGCCAGCGCGGCGATCCGCAGCGCCTCGGTGATCCCGCCGCACCGGGACAGGTCCGGCTGGACGACCGAGATCACCCCCGCCTCGATCACCCGGCGGAATTCGTGCCGCGTGTACAGGTTCTCCCCGCCCGCCAGCGCCAGCGCCGGGGCGGCGATGGCGGCGGCGGCCCGCCACGACGGGTCGTCATAGGGCGGGAACGGCTCTTCCAGCCAGCCGACGCCCGCCTCGGCCAGCAGCGGCAAGATGGCCCGCACGTCATCGACGCGGTAGCGGCAGTTAGCGTCGGCCAAGATCGCCACCGTCGGCCCGAGCGATGAGCGCAGCGCCCGGGCTCGTTCGGCATCGGCTTCCCGGGTGTCGCCCAGCCGTAGCTTGACCGCGCGGTACCCGCCGGCGACCTGGCGCTGGGCCTCCTCCGCCACCGCCGCGGGGGAGGCATAGCCGAGGGAGAAACCGCCGGTGTAGGCGGGCACGGGCGCGGGCGTCCCGCCCAGCATGCGGTACAGCGGCAGCCCGGCGGCCTTGCCGCGGATGTCCCACAGCGCCATGTCCAGGCCGCTCATCGCGCACACGCACGCGGCGCAGGTGCCGTGATTGGCCAGCACGCGGTCCTCGAACAGTTGCCACGCCGCCGTCGTGGCGGTCGCGTCGTGCCCGGTGAGCAGGTCGCGCAGCGTGGTGTTGACCGTCGCCGCGATGGCCAGCGGCGCCCGGCCGTTGTAGGACTCGCCCCAGCCGGTCAGTCCGCCCGCCGTGGTGACCTTGATCATCACCGTGTCCCGCTTGACCGCCGTGCCAAGGCCCTGGGAGACCCCCTGGCGCAGCGGCACTGAGCAGCCGATCGCCTCGATCGAGGCGATCGCGAGGTCGCTGGCGGCGTTCACCGCCGTTACGATACGCCTGCTCCGCAGCACGGGCCAGGATGCGGATAATGGGCTGTGTGAGCGACGTAACCGGAGGGACCGCCACTGGGGCCGACCACCAGGTGTTCACCTCCCGGCTAGCAGGCCGGCCGTTCATGGACGGCGAAGGGGTGACCATCGGCCGGGTCCGGGACGTCGTGCTGCTGTCGGCCGTGGGCAGCCAGCCGCCGCGTGCCCTGGGCCTGGTGGTGCAGCTGAGGCGGCGGCGGATCTTCGTGAGCCTCGGCCGGATTGACACCCTCGACTCCGAGGGCGCGCACCTGGTCGGCGGCACCGTCGACCTGGGCGGCTTCAACCTGCGCCCCGGCGAGCTGCTGGCCTCCAGCCTGTACGGGCGGCACACCAGCGCCGGGACCGTCGCCGACATCGCCATCGCCCCGCGCGAGACGCGGCGCAGCACCTGGGCGGTCACCGCCATCGCGATCACCCGCGGCCGGGTGCTGCGGGGGCACGCGACGACCATCGTCCCCTGGGAGGAATGCCGCCCGCTGTTCGACGCCGGCCCGCTGGAACAGCAGCTGACCACGTTCCGCGACATGGAGCCGGCCGACCTGGCCACCGCGTTCGGCGGGCTGCCGGCCGCGCGGCGCAGCCAGATCGCGGCCGCGCTCGATGACGAGCAGCTGGCCGACCTGCTGGAGGAGATGCCCGAGGAGGACCAGGTCCGCCTGGTCAACAGCCTTGAGCTGGAGCGCGGCGCCGACGTCGTGGAGGAGATGGAGCCCGACGACGCCGCCGACCTGCTCGCGGAGATGCCCGCCGAGCAGCGCGAGCGCCTGCTCACCGCCATGGAGGCGATCCCCGCGCAGGAGCTGCGGCGGCTGCTGCGCTACGACGCGGCCACCGCCGGCGGCCTGATGACCTCCCAGCCGCTGATCTTCACCCCCGACATGACGGTCGCCGAGGTGCTGGCCCGGATCCGCAACCCCGGCGTCACCGCCACGGCGGCGGCGCAGGTCTACGTGTGCGAGCCGCCCGGCGAGACGCCAACCGGCACCTACCTGGGCAGCGTAGGGTTTCAGCGGCTGCTGCGGCGCCCGCCGGCCACCCCGGTGGGCGAAGTCCTGGAGGGCCGCGTGTTCGTCCGGCCCGACCTGCCCGACCGGGAGCTCGCCGCCCGCCTGGCCGCCTACAACCTGATCGGGGTCGCCGTGTGCGACGAGCAGGGCCGCCTGCTCGGCGCGGTGACCGTGGACGACGTGCTGGATCACCTGCTGCCGACCGGGTGGCGGCGGACGAGGACAGGGGGTTAGCCGATGGCGCGACTTTCCCGGCTTGGCCGCTCCGACCGCTCGGACCTGTCGGTCCCGCGCGGGGCGGGCCGGCCGTCGCTGTATGACGCGGACGCGTTCGGCCGGTTCTCTGAGTCCCTGGCCCGCTTCCTCGGCACCGGGCGGTACCTGGCCGGCCAGACGGTGTTCGTGATCTTGTGGATCATCCTCAACACCATCGGCATCATCAACCACTGGGACCCCTACCCGTTCATCCTGCTCAACCTGGCGTTCTCCACCCAGGCCGCGTACGCGGCGCCGCTGATCCTGCTCGCGCAGAACCGCCAGGACGAGCGGGACCGGGCCACCACCGAGCGCGACCGCGAGGTGGCGGCGCGCACCCAGGCCGACACCGAGTACCTGGCCCGCGAGCTGGCAGGCGTGCGCCTGGCCCTCGACGACGTGGTGACCAGGGAAGACCTCGACGACGCGCTGGCCCGGCTGGCCAAGCTGATCACCGACCAGGACCCCTCGGTCATTCGCCGGGCCGACGGCTCGCCGGGCCTCGACCGACCGCCCGGCTGCTGACGTGGCCAGCCGCGAGCTTGTCGTCTTGGGGACGGCGAGCCAGGCGCCGACCCGCGCCCGCAACCACAACGGCTACTTCCTGCGCTGGGACGCCGCCGGGCTGCTGTTCGACCCCGGCGAGGGCACGCAGCGCCAGATGCTGTTCGCCGGGGTGACCGCGTCGCAGGTCACCGGGATCTGCCTCACCCACTTCCACGGCGACCACTGCCTCGGCCTGCCGGGCGTGCTGCAGCGGATGGCGTTGGACCAGGTGACGCACCCGGTGACGGTGGGCTATCCGGCCGAAAGCGGCGAGTACTTCGGGCGGCTGCGCCACGCCGCGCTCTTCCATGACCGCCTCGACCTGGTGGAGCGCCCGCTGCGCGCCGTCGCCGGCGCCGGGCAGGCGGCCGCGCTCGCCGCGCAGAGCCTGGTCATCGAAAACGCCTTCTTCCGGCTGGAGGCGCGCCCGCTGTCACACCGCGTGCCCACCGTCGGCTACCGGCTCACCGAGCCCGACGGCCGGCGGATGCTGCCCGCCGCGCTGGCGGCGCGCGGGATCAGCGGGCCGGATATCGCGCTGCTGCAGAAGGCCAGGGTCATGACCCTCCCCAACGGGACGCGGGTGACTGTCGATGACGTCAGCGAGCCGCGGCGCGGCCAGAAGTTCGCCTTCGTCATGGACACCCGGGTCTGCGACGCCGCGATCGAGCTGGCGGACGACGCCGACCTGCTCGTCTGCGAGGCGACCTTCGCCAACGCCGATGCCGGGCTGGCGGGTCCCTACGGTCACCTGACCGCTGGCCAGGCCGGGCGGATCGCGGCCGAGGCCGGCGCCCGCACCCTGGTGCTCACTCACTTCTCCCAGCGCTACGGCTCCGAGGACCTGGTGAGGTTCGCCGACGAGGCGGCCGCCGCCTTCCCCGGCGAGGTCGTCGTCGCCGCCGACCTGGACCGCGTCCCCGTCCCGGCGCGCCGCTGACGCTGGCGCACGATCAGGCACTGCGCG
>JAICYD010000136.1 GCA_025934375.1 Streptosporangiaceae bacterium
AAAACCAAACATATAAGCGATTCAGTCCGTGCCGCACGCGCCAAAACGGGCATTCCCGACATGCCGCGCCGGATGCAGCCGCCGACCGAGTGACGCGGTGCGACGCTTGTGATTGTGGCGGCGAGCGGGGCTTCTGGGAAGGCTGGGGAAGATAAAGGTAAGCGGAATTGCCTCTTGACTTCAGCCTGCCGAACGCAGCCCGGCCCCACTGGCGCTAAAAGCGGCCAGTCAATCCGGGTGGGCTTCCTGGACGTACTTCAAGGGAGTTCACGTGTCCGGGGAGGGGTTTGCGGTGAAGATGCGGCCTGAAGCAGAGCAGAAGCTTCGGCAAGGCTTCCAGCGGCGGGTCGACGAGCAGAGCAGCCGCTATGCCGAGCAGCTGGCGGACGCCGACCGGGTCGCCATGATGCATGAGTGCGGCGAGGTGGTTGGCGTCTTCACCGCTCGGGTTGGGGGCGGCGTC
The DNA here is from genome assembly GCA_025934375.1 of Streptosporangiaceae bacterium. Classification (GTDB taxonomy): domain Bacteria; phylum Actinomycetota; class Actinomycetes; order Streptosporangiales; family Streptosporangiaceae; genus Trebonia. The sequence continues at coordinate 464 of JAICYD010000136.1, forward strand.
AAGCCCAGGGCCTATGTGGTGGGCCTGCTTCCGCTGGCCGCCATCCCCTTGTTCATCGCCCTCGGCGCCGTTGACGTCCCGGGGATGACGTCCCTGCTCATCCTTTCCCCGTTCCTGATTGGCGGCTGGTTCGGCCTGAGCATGTGGCGCGGCCGCGAGCCGCGACGGCGCATCTGGCTGTACGCGTTCACCGATGGGTTCGTGGTGTCCGACGATCCGCGGGCCAGCGCCTTCCCGGTCCGCTGGAGCCAGGTCACTGACGTCAGCGTGATCTGGACGGCGGCCTACGAGCCGGGCGCGGAGGGTGAGGGCAGGCCGGTAGTGTCCGGTTACGGCCTGCGGTGCACGGACGGAAAGGTGCTTGAGGTCCCGCGCTCCTTCCAGAACGTGCGCGACCCGTACGGCGAGCTCGGGCGCTCGCTGCGGCGCCTGATGCCCACCGCCGTCGGTGACGCCATGCCGCAGTTCCCGACAATCGACGAGGTCATGGCCGTGTACGCTCCGCGGCCAACCGGATCCTGACCGCGGAGCGGCTCCCCGGCCAGGGCTTACCGGGCGAGCAGATCGCTGATCGCCTCGTTGTCGGCCTGGGCCTGGTTGGCGGCCTCGCGCAGCCCGGCCGCGTAGCTCGCGAGGACGGCGGCGGCCCGGCTGGCGTCCCTGGCCAGCTCGTCTTGCTCGCGCGCGGTCTCCTCCTCGAGCCGCTTGCGGTGGAACAGCATGTCGGTGACGCCTTGCGGGGCGTTGCCCTGCTCGATCTCCGTGTTCGCGGCCGACAGCGAGGTCTGGCCGGACGTGTACAGCGTCACCTCGTGCCACTGGATCCGGACGGGGAACGCCGTCGGCGGGGGGACGCTGGCCGCCCGCGCGAACTCGGCAGCGGCGGCGGTCACCCAGCCCTTGCCGATGCTCACGGCGAGGCGGCGCAAGGGCAGGTCAGAGCCGAACGCGTCCTTACGCAGCAGTTCCACGGTGGGCGCCTCGGGGGCGTCCCACGAGGGCCGGGTGGCGGTCTGCCGGGAGTCGATGACCTCGCGCAGCTCCCGGGCGCGCCTGCGCAGCGCGATCTCGTCGCGGCTGCCCTCCTCGGCCAGCGCGGCGGCAACCGCGGCCAGCGCGGCCAGCGGGGAACCCTTGACCTCCGCCGCAGTGCCCTCCTCGGCGTCCGGCTCGCCGGTTATCGCTTCGGTCACCCAGGACCGGAGGGCGGCCGCCTTGCGGGCGGCGATGAGCGGGTTGACCAGCGCCGGGTTCTTGGCCAGGTAGACAGGCAGTTCCGGCCGCTCGCCCTCGGCGTGGCCGGCGGGCCCGAAGGCGCCGTCGGCGTCGCTGATCCACCGGTGACGCTCGCCGGAGACAAAGTCAGCGGACAAGCTTTCCACGTACCCGGCGAGCCATTCGGTGATCAGGACCCGCCCGTGCTCGCCGTAGACGCCTCGGGCGCAGGCGTTCCACAAGGCGCGCTGGGTGTAGGTGACCCGGTCGGCGGGCGCCTGGAGGGCGGCACCGAGCAGGGAGGCGGCCCGCGGAGCGTGCCCGGCCAGCCCGTAGCCAGCCGTCAGGAACGCCGCCGTGCGCGGCTGGTCAAGCTCGGTCGCCTCGGTCAGCGCGCTGGCCGCGCCAGCCTCGTCCCCGCTGATCGCCGCCGCGAGCGACACCACGGCGGGACGGAGCCAGTAGCCGCGGCAGCCCGGCAGGCTGGCCGGGAGCGGCGGCAGGTCCTCCGGGGTGAGGAGCAGGCCGCGCAACAGCCGCTGGGCGGCGTTGCGCACTGACGTCTCCGGCTCGAACAAGGCGAGCTCCGCGCGGACGTCGGATAGTTCGACGAAGGCGTCGAACGCTTTGGCCAGCCGGTCGATGCGCTGCTCAAGCGTGCCCTGGAGCCTGGACATCTGCGAGCGAAGCGTGCTCGCCTCCCGCGCCTGGCTCGCATAGGCGCCGTCGAGTTCCTCTTGCAGCTGGCGCTGCACCCGCCGGTCGCCGGCGTCCTCATACCACCAGTCAAGGAAATCGCTCATGGCTAAGCCGCCCCTTTAAGCCGAAGCACTATGCCCCGTCCGCGCTTATTTGCCCGCGCAGGCACCCTACCGTCCCACCTGGGGCGAATTACAGCGGGTGGCGGATGAGATTATTCGCGAGCATCAAAGAGGCCGCTGAGCTGCACGAATGATTTGCACGAGCGGATGCAATTGCAAACTCATTACGTACCGTAGCGACCGCATACAGTTACCTTCCAGGGCATAAAGAAGTGCCGGCCGGGTCCACCTGCACTGACTCCATCTGGTCGGCGATCTCGGCGGCGAGCTGCTCGGGCAGGACTGGCATCGCGATGCGCACGCAGTTGCGGCCATCCTGCTTGGCGCGGTAGAGCGCGGAGTCGGCCGCCGCCAGCAGGTCGGTCAGCTCTCGGGGCTCGTCTTGCCCCATGGCCGAGACGCCGATGGAGACCGTTACGTGTACGCAAGGAGCCTCGGGGCGGTCGTCAATGGGCACGGCCAGGTCGCCGATGTGGGCGCGCAGGCGCTCGGCGATGCGGCAGGCATCGTCCTCGGAGGCCTGGGCGAGCAGGAGCACGAATTCCTCGCCGCCGAACCGGCCCGCCTTGTCGTAGTCGCGGGACTGCCCCTGGATGCCATCGGAGACCGCCTTCAGCACTCGGTCCCCCACCAAGTGACCGTAGGTGTCATTGACGGTCTTGAAATGGTCGATGTCCAATATCGCGAGCGCGAGCGAGCTCCTCGTCCGCACCGCCCGGGATAGCTCGACTTCGGCTTCCCGCTCCCAGGTGGAAACGTTGAGGAGTCCCGTCTTGGAGTCCATCCGGGACTGGGCCACCAGCAAGGGATTGACGAGGAAGGCACGGACGAGCATTACGGTCGGCACTGCCACAACCACGAGCGCGGGACTGATGGCCACGGCCAGCGTGATCAGCACGCAAAGGTCGATCTCCACAAATAGTCCCTGCAGCGCCCGCCGGTCCCAGTCCCAGCGCAGAACCCGCAGGCTGGGGTTAGTCATCTTGACCGCGATGAAGACCATGAAGTGCTGGGTCCGGCCGGCGAGGACATAGCAGGCGGCAACTGACACGGCCCACGTGAACGCGTGCAGCCCCGACCCCACCGTTCCCCCGGCAAAGGACGCCGGGACCAGCCGGAATACTTGCGAAGCGGCCGCGTAACTGAGGGCGATAGACGAGGCCGTGAAGACGGTCCGGTGCGGTACACCGCGATGCACCCACAGGTGAAAGGTCGCGAACATCGGAATGGCGATCAACGCGCTGTATACCGGGGGCAGCAGGACCGCGGTGGGAAGTACCCAGATCGTGGTGAAGTCTCGCGTCACGCCGGTGACGGTGTACAGCATCCGCGGCGTCGACGAGACCGAGATCACGGCGCTGCAAACGAAAATGAGGAACTTCACGAGGTCGGCAGCACGCCAGTCCGTGTGGGCAGCGGCCAGGCCTATGGTCACGGCAGCGCCCAGGGGCACTGCGGCCACGTAGCAGCGCAAGAGCGGCGGGAGCCGCCACCACGCCCAGTCCCTGATGGCCCAACGTCGCCTGTGACGACTGGTGAGGGACGATCCCTGCATGATCCACCGTTCTGCGCGGGACGCTAGCGCCCATCTCCTAGTAACAGCTCACCGTAAATGACTAGCTGCATATAGCTACCATAACCCATCTATGTCGGGCGAGGTAGCCATTGCCGCAAGTTTCAGGGACATCGGGGGACAACCAGCCGCTTAATGGTGCTTGTCGGCGGACCCGTCGACGGGAAAATGCACCACCGGGATCGCAGTGGAGGCGGAGGCGAGTTGCGTCCGCTGTGACACGGGAGAAGGAGAGACTCGTGCGCAACGTCATCTGGCTCTGAAGCCGGACAAGTCCCGCCCGATGCAGCCGCCCACACACGGAAAGGAACCGCCACGATGCGTGACACCTGGGTCTGATCCGAAGCCATCCCGCTGCCGCTTACCGAGACCGAGCCAACTGGACAGGTGCCGGCTCCTGCCGGACGAGCTCCGCCGACGGGCCGAGATGCCGTGCTAGATGACGTGCGGAGTGACGCCCCACGACCGGTGCGATGCGCCGCCACCGCAGCGCCAGCACTACGGCGAAGACCGCACCGAGTCCACCCGCTAGCGCAATGACCGTCGAGGGGGGTACCACCTCGGCGACCGCGCCAGCCACCGCGAAACCGACCCCCTGGCCGACGATCAAACCGGCGTTAGCCAGGCCGAATGCTTGGGCCCGCCGTTCGTTTGGCACCCTTTCAACGAACGCGGTATTAGCGGCGATCTGATACACCGTGAAGGTGTTGGAGAGAAAGAAGATCGCCATGGAGACGGCGAGACTTGGGCGGAGGACCGTCGCCATGAGCGCCACGCAGGCGCACACGGCCATCGGTCCCATCCAGCGTAGTCGCGTCAGCGGCCCGATCCGCTTGGTGAAGTAAGGCATCGCCACCACCGAGCCGACCTGGGTAGACGCGATCAGCAGGCCAGCTGCGACTGGTCCTCCGCCGAGTTTCCCCGCGTAGGGTGCGGCCACCGCGCTCGGGACCTCGTAAAACGCGGCCAGCCAGGCGATCATTATCAGCGCGCGGAGCGACTTGTCGCCGAATACCAGCCGGGTCCCGGCGACGAGGTTGCGCAGCGCGGTTGGCTTTGGCCCCGTGGCCGCCGCGGGCCTCGCGCGCAGGCCGAAACGGACGATCAGCGCGCTTATCCCGAAGCTCGCCGCGTCGGCGCCCAGCGCCCAGCGGGCGCCCACCACAGCCACGAGAACGCCGCCGGCGGCCGCTCCGGCGACAATCAGGATGCGCATCGTCGACTGGACCGTCCCGGCCGCCAGGGCGTACTTATCCATGGGAACGATGTCCCGGATGATCGCCGAGCGCGCCGCGTCAAAGAGCGGCTGGAACGTGGTCACCGCGTAGAGCAGGGCGATCAGCGCAGGCAAGGGCAGCGCGGGGATGAGCATGGCGGCCACCAGGGCCATCCGGGCGACGTCGGCCACCACCATGATCGTGCGCCTGGAGAACCGATCCGCGAGGCCCGCCAGGAACAGCGCGCCCACGAGGTAGGGCAGCGTTCCGGCCGCGAAGGCGATCGCCGACAGCAGCGGCGATCGCGTCCGGTCGTAAACCAAGATGGTGAGCGCGACGAGTGCCAGCCGGTCGCCCCCGGCCGACAGGATCTGGGAAGCCCACAGGGCGCGGAATTCGCCCAGGGAGAGAACGTCGCGAAAGGATGCCCGTGACGCCGGGGAACCGCTGGCCGCAGCAGCGCTACGGCTCTCCCCCGCACTCCTTATGGAGGCTCTGTCCTTGACGGCACTGGTCTTGAAGGCACTGGTCTTGAAGACACTGCCTATGAAGGCCTTGCTCATGGCGGGCCCTTTCGCACCGGCAGGCGCGTGAGGTGCCACGCAGGGGGTTCTGCCGATTACTACAAGCCATTATTGACCGGAGTTGCGACTTGTCGTGCCTCATTAGTCACACCTGGTGCGCAGTTTCGTAAGTTGATTCCGTCTAACTAGATATACGTCAACTGACGTAGTTAGGACGGACTAGGAGTAACTACGCAAAAGCGACGTTTGTGTTGACATCACCCACTTGACCACCAAATCTCCTGCACAGCCCCATGCAACTTGCAATGCACGATACGTACCAGTGATAACTGTGAACATGATATGTCCCATACGCCACACACCTCTAGAGCCGGGCGGCCGGGAAGGCTGGTGACTAGACCTTATTAACTAGTTCCCGGCAGCGGCGGTGCCCGCCGAGCGCAATGACAGTGACTGAAGATCTGCCTGTGGCCGGCGCGGACAAACGAGACCGCAGTTGCGAATAAGACGAGCGTGATGCATATACGCACTTTTCACGGCAAGCTGTCACCGCTACACTCAATGTAACCGAAGCGTCGCGTAACGCATCGGACAGGAGAGGTGATCACGGTCAGGCGGTGATCATGAGCACGGCAGAGGCCAGCGTGGCACCGGGGATCTGGCTGCGCCAGCAACGGAAGGCGGCTGGGCTCACCCAGGAGGACCTCGCCGAGCGCTCGGCGGTGAGCGTCCGCACCATCGCGGACCTGGAGCGCGGCCGCACGCGCAAGCCCTACCCGAGCTCGCTGCGCGCGCTCGTGCGCGCCCTTGGCCTGCCCGACACCGCCGGCGACGACCTCGTCGCCCGCTACCGCATCGGCCAGGAAGAGGCCGAGGAGCCCGAAGGTCAACCCCCAGATCGTCATCCCCGTAACGGAACCCGCGTTCCCGCCCAGCGTTCTTCCTTCTCGGGCGCGCTGGCGGATGGGCACAGCGGCGATCCCGGGCCGGGTAGTACCCCGGATCCTTCCCTGGCAACCGGTGAGCCGGTGCCGCGGCAGTTGCCCATGGCCGTCGCGCACTTCGCGGGACGGGCACGCGAACTGGGCGAGCTGGACCAGCAGCTCGCGCAACTGGACTGCGGGCGAGCGGGAACCGTCGCCATCTCGGCCATCGGCGGCACGGCCGGCGTCGGCAAGACGGCGCTCGCGCTGCACTGGGCGCACCGCGTCGCGCCGCGCTTCCCCGATGGCCAGCTGTACGCGAACCTGCGCGGCTTCGACACCGCCGACAAGCCCGCCGACCCGGCGGACGTCCTGCGCGGCTTCCTCGACGCCCTCGGCGTGCACCCAGCGCAGCTGCCGGCCGACCTGGAGGGCCTGGCCGCCTTGTACCGCGGCCGGACCGCTGACCGGCGCCTGCTGGTGGTGCTCGACAACGCCAGCGACGTCGCGCAGGTGCGGCCGCTGCTTCCCGCCTCGCCGCGGTGCCTGGTCCTGGTGACCAGCAGGCGCGAGCTGTCCGCGCTGGCCGCGTCGGAAGGGGCGCGGCTGGTCGGCCTGGACGTCCTCACCGAGCCCGAGGCGCTGGAGCTGCTGTCGGCCCGGCTCGGGCCGGAGCGAACCGCCCGTGAGCGGGACGCGGTTGGCGACCTCGCCCGGTTGTGCGCGGGCCTGCCCTTGGCGCTATCGGTCGTGGTGGCGCGAGCCGCCGCCCAGCCCCGGCTGTCGCTGGGCGCCCTGTCGGCCGAGCTCGCCGAGGTCGCGGGGCGCCTCGACGCGCTGGACGCCGGAGACCCGACCGTCAACGTCCGCACGGTGCTGTCGCTGTCGTATCAGCATCTCTCGGAGTCCTCGGCGCTGATGTTCCGGCTGCTCGGCTTGCATGCCGGTCCGGACATCACCGCCCCGGCCGCCGCGAGCCTGGCCGCGGTGACGCTCCCGGCCGCGCGCGGGGCGTTGCGGGAACTGGCCCGGGCGAGCCTCACCACCGAGCATGTCCCCGGCCGGTACGCCTTCCACGACCTGCTCCGCAGCTATTCCTATGAGCAGGCACTCGACACGATCCCCGCGGCCGAGCGGCACGCCGCCCTGCGCCGGGCGCTCGACCATTACCTGCAATCGGCGTACGCCGCCCGGGTGGTTCTCTACCCCGGTCACGACACGATCCGCATTGACCCGCCACTTCCGGGAGTGCGGGCGGAGTCCTTCGCGTCGAAGCGCGATGCTCTCGCCTGGCTGGACGCCGAGTATCAGGTGTTCATTAACGGGATCGATAGTGCCGTTGCCGAGAATATTGACGATTTTGCCTGGAGGTTTCCTGTCGTCTTGTGGACCTACTACTACGTGTGCGGGCACTGGCATGACGGGGTTGCCACGCAGCGCGTGGCGGTGGAGGCGGCCCGGCGGCGCGGGGAACGGAACGGGTACGCGCGGGCGATGCGCGGTCTGGGCAGCGTGCTCGGGCAGCTCGGGGAATACGCCGAGGCGCACGACTGGCTGGCGCAGGCGGGGCAGATCTTCGCTGAGCTCGGCGACCGGGTTGGCCTGGCCCGGACGGACCTGATCTTGAGCCAGGCGTTCGAGTACCAGGGCCTGTACGCCGACAGCCTGCGCGCCACCGACTCGGCCCTGCGGATCGCGTCAACGGCGGCCGACGATCCGGACATGCAGCTCGTCCGGGCGGCCGCGCTGAACAACTCGGCCTGGTGCCGGGTGCAACTCGGCGACCTGGAGCAGGCGCGGGAGGCGTGCCTGGAGGCGCTCGCGCTGTGCCGCTCGCTGGGCTACACGCCAGGTGAGGCCGGGACGCTGGACACGCTGGGCTGCGTGTACCAGCACCTGGGCTCTTACCCCGAGGCAGTCAAGTGCTTCACGCGGGCGCTGGAGCTGGGGTCGCTGTCGGGGAACCGGCTGCTGCTGGCGAACACGCTCGGCCACCTGGCGCAGACGCATCAGGCGGCCGGGGACGTGGCGGACGCGCGTGCGGCGTGGGCGGGCGCCCTTGAGGTGTACGACGACCTGCGGCACCGTGACGGGGCTAAGGTCCGCGCCAAGATCCGCGAGCTGGATGGGCTCGCCGCCGGGACCACCCGGCAGCCCTGACCTTCGGACGGGCGCTGCACCGGCTGGGGGTCTGGGGGCTGGTGTATCCCCAGGAAAACCTGGTGTATCCCCCGGAAAACACTGCCGGTTAGTCCGCCGGTTGCCTCTCATGGTTCGTGGCGCCTGGCGCCAGCATCCTGGATTTGTGAGCGAAGCACTCATAGAGGGGAACCCTGCGATGCGCGACACCTGGACCTGAACCTAAATGTATCCCGAACGGGATCGGGGCTTCTCTTAGACAAGACAGAATCGTCTAAGGACGCCAACCATCGATCAAGGGGGATCTCAAATGCCAGAACTCGTGCCGCTCCCGGGGAGCGTGCGCAGGGCAGTGCCAAACGTCCAGCCAGCCGGGAGCCTCGACCCGGATGCGCGGGTATCGGCCACGCTGATGCTACGGCGACGCGCCGAAGTCCCGTCCGAGCTGATCAACGGCCCGGAGACGCTGTCGCCCGAGGAACTGGCGGCCCGCTACGGGGCTGACCCGGCTGACGTCGAGCTGGTCCGGTCGACACTCCAGGGGCTGGGCCTGACCGTCACCGACGTCCACGTGGGCCAGCGCCGGATGACGGTATCCGGGACGGCTGAGGCGATGTCGGCCGCCTTCGGCACCACGCTGTCCCTGGCGAGCACCGAGCACCCGGACGGGTCCGGGCTGGTGACGCACCGCTACCGGTCCGGTGGACTGTCCGTGCCCGCCCAGCTGGACGGCGTGGTCACCGCCGTGCTCGGGCTGGACGACCGGCCCGCAGCGCGGCCCCAGTTCCGGCCGGCTGACGCGGTGGGGCCCTCGGTAACGCCTGCTCCGCTGACCGCGGTGCAGGTGGCGGCCGCTTACCAGTTCCCGGCGGGGACCGATGGCAGCGGACAGACGATCGCGATCGTCGAGCTTGGCGGCGGCTACCGGGAGGCGGACCTGCAGCAGTACTTCAGCGGGCTGGGTCTGGCGGTGCCGCCGGTCTCATCAGTGGGCGTCGACGGCGGGTCCAATTCCCCGGGCAACGACGCCGACATGGAAGTCCTCCTGGACATTGAGGTCGTGGGAGCGGTGGCGCCGGCCGCCACGCAGAAGGTGTACTTCGCGCCGAACAGCGACGCGGGCTTCGTGGACGCCATCTCCCAGGCGGTGCACGACACGCCCACGCCGATCGCCGTCTCGATCAGCTGGGGGCAAAGCGAGGACGCGTGGTCGGCGCAAAGCCGCGCGGCGATGGACCAGGCGATGGCCGACGCGGCGATCCTCGGCGTGACGGTCACCGTCGCCTCGGGCGACAACGGCTCCGCCGACGGGGCCACCGACGGGGCACAGCACTGCGACTTCCCCGCGTCCAGCCCGCACGCGCTAGCCTGCGGCGGCACGCGGCTGGAGATCGCCCCGGGGGGCGGGATCTACGCCGAGACGGTGTGGAACGACACCACGGCCGGATCCCAGGGCGGCGGCGCCGGCGGCGGCGGGTACAGCGACGTGTTCGGCGTCCCGACGTGGCAGGCGAGCGTCGTCTCGACGGGCGCGAGCGGCGGCCCCGCGTCGACCGCGGAGGCGGCCGACCCCGAGCGCAGGCACCCCAGCCCGCCAGGCGGGCCGGCGCCGACGACCTCCCGCGGCCGGGGCGTCCCCGATGTCGCGGGCAACGCCGACCCGGTCACCGGGTACAAGATCGTCGCCAACGGGCAGAGCACGGCGGTCGGCGGGACGAGCGCGGTGGCGCCGCTGTGGGCGGGCCTGATCGCGCGGCTGGCGCAGCAGTCGGGCAAGCGATTCGGCCTGCTGCAGCCGCTCATCTACGCGGGCCTGGCCGCGGGCACCCCGGCGCCTGGCTTCAACGACGTCACCTCCGGCAATAACGGCGCCTACCAGGCCGCGGCCGGCTGGGACCCGTGCACGGGCCTGGGCTCCCCGAACGCCCCCGCCCTCCTCGCCGTCCTCACGGCGGGTGCGGCGACCGCGAGCGCATAAGGAACACACCTCTTTCCCGGGGGCCCGCACCGGCCCCGGGAAAGAGGCTGCAGCGGTGAGGGGGCCGGGGGGTCAGTGTTTATCCCCCGGCAGGCACAGTGCCCAGGCGGCCCTTCTGGAAGTCCTCGAAGGCCTGGGCGAGCTCCTCGCGGGTGTTCATCACGAACGGGCCGTAGGTGGCGACCGGCTCCCGGATCGGCTCGCCGCCGAGCAGCACGATGTCCAGCGACTTGGCCGGGCCCTCCATCACGCGGTCACCGGCGATGGTCAGCGACCCGCCGGGCCCGAATAGCGCGAGCTGGCCGACGCGGACGGGCCGGGCGTCCGGCCCGACCGTTCCGGAACCCGCGAGCACGTAGCCGAGGGCGTTGAAGTCGGGCCGCCACGGCAGCCGCACCTGCGCGCCCGGCGACACGGTGGCGTGAACCAAGGTGATCGGGGTATGCGTGACGCCCGGGCCGTCGTGCCCGTCAACCGACCCGGCGATGACCCGCAGCAGGGCGCCGCCGTCGGCTGAGGTCAGCAACGCGACCGACTTGGCGCGGATGTCCTGGTACCGGGGCCGGGTCATCTTCAGCGTGCGCGGCAGGTTGACCCAGAGCTGGAAGCCGTGGAACAGTCCCCCGCTGGCGACCAGGTCCTCGGGCGGCTCCTCGATGTGCAAGATGCCGCCGCCCGCCGTCATCCACTGGGTGTCGCCGTTGGTGATCAGACCGCCGCCGCCGTTGGAGTCCTGGTGGCGGAAGACGCCGTCGATCATGTACGTGACCGTCTCGAACCCGCGGTGCGGGTGCCACGGCGTGCCCTTTGGCTCGCCCGCCGCGTACTCGACCTCACCCATCTGGTCCATGTGGATGAACGGGTCGAGCAGCGCCAGGTCGACGCCGGCGAATGCGCGGCGGACCGGGAACCCCTCCCCCTCAAGTCCCGCTGGTGCCGTGGTGATCTTGATGACCGGACGCTCGGCCTCCCGTGCGGGCTCGGTAACCCGAGGCAGCACCAGGGGGTTCTCGACGGTGACGGCTGGCATGGGTGCCTCCCAACGTGGGCTTATGCCCGACTGTAATACGCCGGCTCCTGACGGCTTACCCCACCCCAACAGTATTTGAATTTTCAACATTCCCATTTCTTCGCGGCGCGCTAGAGAAAGCTGCCTACCTCGGACTGAGCGCGGGGAGGGAGGAGCAACGCCCAAAGGGCGGCCGGCCCGGGGGCCTGGGGCTTGGCTTATAGCCCCAGATAAGAGAGGCAGGCCGGCTTCCAGGAGGGCCAGGGCATCATCGATGAGGGCGAACGATTCGGGGCCGGCGTCTATCTTGTGCGCGCCGGCCGCCTCGGGGTCGGCATGGGCAGGCATCGTCACCGACATGATCACGCCGATGACCGCCCCCGCCAGCACGCGTACCGCGAGGTCGCCGGCCTGGCGGCCGCTGCGCTGCGCGAGGGCCTCCGCGAGGACGTCGATCGTCCGGGTGAACTCGTAGATGGCGCGGGCCCGGATCTCCGGGAAGCTCGCGGTGAGCTCGCTCGCCTGGCGGAACTGCTCCCATTCCTCGGCGGTGAAGGTCGACCACGTCTCGCGCACGGCGGCCCGCATCGCGGCCACTGGCGCCAGGCCTGGCGGCTGATGCAGGAGCGCGTCGGCCATGCGGGTGTCCATGGCGTCCTGGAGGACCACGTCTTCCTTGGTCGGGAAGTAACGGAAGAAGGTGGACGGGGATACCTCGGCGGCGGCGGCGATCTGCTCGACGGTGGTCGCCGCGTAGCCCTGCTCGCGGAACAGCCGGAGCGCGTGCTCCCGGAGGGAAGCACGCGTCCTGGCCTTCTTCCGCTCCCGCAGGCTCGGCTGGGCGATCACGTCCGTCACAGTTTCATTCTGCCCGTTGCGACGCGGGCCCGTCGACCGGGGCGGCGAGGACCCCGGCGGACGGCTCGCTGGCGGGCCGCGATGACCGCCTGGGCAAGAACGCGACCGCGAGCAGCGCCGCCGCCAGCGCGATCCCGCCGCAGGCCCACAGCATGATGTCCATGCCGTGCACGAACGCGTCGTGCACCTCGAGCAGGAGCGACGCCGAGCCAAGCTTTTCCGCGACCGCCACGCCGCCGGCTACGCTGCTGCGGGCCGCCGACGCCGCGGCGGCCGGCAGTCCCTGCACCGACAGCGCGCTGGCGTAGCCGTTGCTGATCAGCGTGCCGAGAATGGCCACCCCGATCGTCCCGCCCACTTGCCGCATCGCGGTGATCAGCGCGGACCCGGATCCGCTGCGCTCGGCCGATAGCTCGCCCAGCGCGATGTTCATCGCCGACGGCATCGACATCCCCAGTCCCAGCCCGGCGATCGCGACCCATGCCTCGCTGTACCCGGTCGAGCTGGAAACCGTGGTGAGCGCGCCGAGGACCATCGCGGCGGTCATGATGAAGAAGCCGATGGCCACGACCGGCCGTGCCCCGGCCAGCGGCTGGCGCACCTGCCCGCCAGGTCCCTTGCGCGGGGACTGGACCCGGGTGCCGCCCACCATGCCGATGAGCATGCCGCCGACGAGGGGCAGCAGCCGGACCCCGCTGCCGAGCGCGTCCACGCCGCGGACGTCCTGGAAGTACAGCGGCATCGCGAACAGCAGGCCGAACATCGCGAACGAGACCAGCGTGGCGAGGATCGTCCCCCACCGGAACCCGGCCGCCCGGAACAGTTCCAGGTCGACCAGCGGGGAACGGCGGGCCGCCGTGACCCTGCGCTCGAGCCACACGAAGCCGGCCAGCAGCGCCGCGCCGGCCACCATCGTCGTCAGCGCGATGGCGTCGCCCCAGCCGGCTTGGCCGGCCTTGATGAATCCGTAGGTCAGTGCGGTCAGCCCGCCGCTGGAGACCACCAGTCCGGCGTAATCGACCGTCGGGCGGGTCGATGACCGCGACTCGGGGAGCAAGAACACGACGGCGACCACCGCGATGAGCACCACCGGCACGTTGATGAGGAAGACCGATCCCCACCAGAAGTGGTCGAGCAGGTAGCCGCCTACGATCGGCCCGATCGGGAAGCTCAGCATGGTGGTCGACGCGATCACCGCGACCGCCCGGCTCATCTCCTCCTGAGTGAAGAGCACCGGCAGCACCGACAGCGCCAGCGGGAATACCGCGGCGGCGCCGATGCCCATGACGGCGCGGGCGGCGATCAGCTCACCGACGCTGGCGGCGTACGCGCAGGCCGCCGAGCTGAGCAGGAAGACCACGAGCGCCACGAGGAGGAGACGCCGGCGCCCGTAACGGTCTCCGAGCAGGCCAGCGGGCAGGATCGCCGCGGCGATCACCAGGCTGTAGGAGTCGGAGATCCACTGCAGGTCGCCGGTGGAGGCGTTCAGGTCCCGGGCGATTGTTGGCAAAGCCAGGTTGAGCACGGTCAGGTCAAGGCCGACGACGAGCACGCTCGCGGCGATCGCGGCCAGCGCCCACCAGCGGCGCGAAGACGAGATGTTCACGGGAGATACTACCTTTCGGAAGTAACGACTAAATGGAAGTTACTATCAAAAGATAGACACACTCTTCTGACGGTGTCAACCACGGACGGTCGCCTGACCCGGGCAGCTCGCTCCGCTCGCCGCAGTTGATCCGCGTCTGGTGAGTCTCAGCGGCTTAGCTGGGATCGCGACTCTTGGATAGGAGCGTCTCCCACGCAGGTGCTTGCCCGGGGGGACGACCCCCGTACCCCGTGGGCTCGGGGAGACCCCGAGACCCCCACTGTGCGCTCCTACCGGGGGACCCCGGCCCCCGCCCTTGGCCACTGCGGTCCCCGCCGGTAACTCGCGGGTCAGGCGCAAGGCCAGGGTGGGGCAGGCGCTGACCGCGGCGCGGGCGTGCTTGTCCAGGGCGGGCGGCACCGGCCTGGGGTCCAGGATCGGGTAGCCCCACTCGTCCAGCGTGATCATCTCGGGCAGCAACTCGGCGCAGGCCCCGTGGGCGTCGCACGCGATCGCGTTCACCCGCAGCGTCCCACTCATGTCTACCTCCAGTCCGCCTCGATGCGAGCCGTCGCCTGGGGAACCGGCAGGAAGGGGGCCGCATGCCGGGAAGCGGAGCAGCGGCCGCGTTCGTGCAGGTCAGCCTCATCGGCGAATACCGTCAGGGCTGAGCGCACGAGCCGTGCCGTCCCGTCTGGGTGATGGCAGGCGCCCCGCCCGGTGACCAGCCCGGCCCACCGCTCGACGTCGGCCCGCACGCCGCGCCGCGGGCGACCGCTGGCGATCTGGGCCATCGCGGCCGCGATACGCGGCAGGCCGTTAAGGCACGGGCCGCATTGCCCGGCGGACTCAAGCGCGAGGTACCGAACGACTTGCGCCGTCTCGATCAGGCCGCACCGGTCCGGCGGCAGCGTGATGACGATGCCGCTCCCGACCCGGGCACCGGCCCGCGCCAGGGACGCGTTGTCCAGCGTCAGGGGGGTCGCCAGCGACGCCGGCACCCACGTGCCGTGATAGCCGCCGATGAGGACCGGGCTAGACGACCGGGCCAGCAGAACTGACAGTGGCGCGCCGATCGCGACCTCGATGATCCGGGGGGCACCGTCGCCGCGGCGGACGGTGCACAGCATGCTGCCCGGCTCTGGCCGCGTGCCGATCGCGCGGAACCAGTCCGGGCCATGCCGGGCCACCAGCGCCATGTGGGCAAGGGTCTCCACGTTGCTGATGAGGGTCGGGGCATTGCCAAGGCCCCGCTCGGCGGGGCGGGGCGGGATGAACGCCGGGATCGCCGGACCGCCGTCCAGATGGCTGATCAGCGCGGTCTCCTGGCCGGCCAGGAACCGCGGCGGCGCCTGCACCACCCGGACCGGAACGCGGTCAAGGCGCGCGTCGCGGCGGCGCGCCAGCGCCTCGTTCAGGGAGTCGAGCGGCCCCTGGCGGCGGCCCTGGCTGGCGGCGCGGGCATAGAGGACGGCGCGGCCGGCACCGACTGCCTCGGCCGCCAGTTGCAGGCCGTCGAGGACCAGGTGCGGGGCCAGCCACAGCAAGGTCGCGTCCTTGTCACTGGCTGGCTCGCTCTCCGCGCCGTTGGCGACGACGACCGGCTGCCTGCCGGTTACGCGGGCGGCATCGAAGACGGCCTGCAGCTTGCGGTGGGCCGGGAACGCGGCGCCGCCCCGGCCAGTGAGCCCTGCCGCCTGGAGCTCGCCGATCAGCCGCCCGGCCCCGCCCCGGTACGGCAGGGAGCCGTGCGTGCCCTGATGCGCGGCCAGGTCCTGCGGCACGCGACCGGGCTTACCGTCGGGGGTCCGGGGCAGCAGCCGGGGAACTCCGCTGGCCGGCGGCCGCACGGAGGAGCCGGGTGAGGCAACGGGGAACGTGGCTTCGTTAGGTATGGTCACTGCGCGCCCGCGCGGGGCTTGCGGGCGTGCAGTTCGGCCATGAGGGCATGCACCCGCTGCGCGCGCGGCAGGTCGCGGGCGGCGGCGCGCACCCGCCAGGTGATCCCGGCGGCCAGGGCGGCCGCGCAGGCGACCGCGAGCAGGAGCATCCAGCCGCTTTGCATGTCACCGCTCGATCCGACGGAGTGCGCGAACGCGATGGGCCAGCTGGCATAAGACAGCAAGTGCACCGCATACCAGGCGCGGCGGCCCAGGTGGCCCCGGAGCAGGCTGGTGATGATGACCGCCAGGAACAGGTCGAGGCCCACCGCCCCGATCCCGAGCCAGAGCCGCTCATATCGCGAGGTGAACGGGATGACCGCCGAGTCCAGCGCGATCGTGACATAACCGTCGGCGACCGCCGTGAGCACGTGAAGGAGGAGGAACGCGACGGCCAGCAGCGATAGGTTGCGGTGCAGCCCGGTGACCGCGAACCGGGGCAGGTCGGCGAGCCTGGCCTGCCGGCTGACCATGAGGCCGAGCAGCGCGACCGCGGTCAGCAGCAGCAGGGCGACCACCCCGGTGGCACGGCTGGCGTACCACATCCAGGTGGACGAGCTCGCGGCGTTCATGCAGATAACAATGCGGTGTCAAGCCGAGCATGGCCTCGGAGCCACCTATGAAGCGGATCTGATCAGGTACCGGACAGGTGCCGGCCGGGAACCCCGCAGGTGCCGGGAAGATACATCGGAGGCTCAACTGAGCACCGCGTCCGCTATCCCCCGGCTTCACCAATGGTGTGCCTCCAGCGGCGGCCGGGCCGTAGCGCGGGGGCCTAACCCAGGGTAACTTCCCGTAGGGGCGTCCCCGCGACACGCGTCCTCAGATGATTTCTTCTGTCCCTATGGTTAACATGCTCGTCATGTTGCCTAACCTGACGGTTACATTGAGATGACTGGGTCACTAACTATCGCGGCCCGAGCCGCATACATCCTTCGCGACAACAGCACTGGCCTCATCACGAAGGCCTCGCCGTCGCTCTACCCGCACCAGTGGAGCTGGGACGCCGCTTTCAACGCGGCGGGGCTGGCCGTCGTGGACTTGCCGCGCGCCCGGCTGGAGCTCGACTCCCTGTTCGCCGGGCAGTGGCGCAACGGCATGGTGCCGCACATCGTCTTCGACCCCGGCGCCACGGGCTACGCGCCCGGCCCCGATCAGTGGCAGTGCGCGCGGTACAGCGACGAGGCCCCGATAGCCCCGGCCACCAGCGGTATTTGCGACCCGCCGGTGCACGCCATCGCCGTTGCGAGAATCCTGGAGGTTGCCGCCGCCCACGGCGGCCGAGAAGCCGCGCTCACCTTGGGCTGGGCTGCGCACCTTTATCCGCGGCTGCTCGCCTGGCACCGGTTCCTGGCCCGCGACCGGGCCGATAAAGAGACCGGGCTGATGACGTTGTTTCACGGTTGGGAAAGCGGAACGGACAACTCACCCCGGTGGGACGTGCCCTACGGCAACGTGGTCCCGGGCGCGGGGTTGCCCGTCTACGAGCGGCCCGACCGCAGCCACGTTTCCAACGCCGCGCAACGGCCGACCGATGGCGAGTATGACCGGTACCTGTGGCTGCTTGAGGAGGCCAAGCAGGCTGGCTACGACGCCGGGATGCTCCGCGAGAACGGCAGCTTCCAGGTCGGCGACGCGCTTTTCACCGCTATCTACGCCGCTGCCAGTGACCTGCTCGCTGACCTGGCCTCCAGGATCCGAAAACCTGATGACGCCGCAGAGCTCCGCCACTATGCCGCCCAGGCCCGGGCGGCAGTTTTCTGCCATGTCGACGAGGCGTCGGGCCTGGCCGTCGACGTCGACTTCCGCACCGGCCAACGGCTGGTCACCGAGACGATCGCCGGGTTCTCGCCGCTGATCGCCGGGCACGCTCCGCAAGAGCTGCGCCGCCGCCAGATCGACCTGCTGCTCGGGGAACGCTGGGCCGGGCACCCGGCGCTGAAGTGGCCGCTTCCGCCCAGCACCTCCCCGTGCTCGGCCTCGTTCAACCCGGAGTGCTACTGGCGCGGTCCGGTCTGGCCGATCATCACCTGGCTGCTCACCTGGGGGCTGCGCCGGGACGGCGAGGAGGTCGCCGCCGACAAGCTCGGCGCCGTGGGCATCGCCCAGCTGGGCGACTGCACTTTCGCCGAGTACTACAACGCGCTGACCGGCGAGCCGCTGGGCAGCCACAACCAGTCATGGACGGCGGCGGCCGCCCTCGACTGGCTGCTCGCCGACGACTGATTTTCCTGGGGGATTGGCGGGCAATCCCCCAGGCAAGCACAGCTAACCGCGGGTGAGCTTGCGGTAGGTGACGCGGTGCGGGCGGGCCGCCTCGGCGCCGAGGCGCTCGATCTTGTTCTTCTCGTAGGACTCGAAGTTTCCCTCGAACCAGAACCAGTTCGCGCCGCCCTCCCAGGCCAGGATGTGGGTGGCGATCCGGTCCAGGAACCACCGGTCGTGGCTGGTGATCACGGCGCAGCCCGGGAACTCGAGCAGCGCGTTCTCCAGGGAGGCGAGCGTCTCGACGTCGAGGTCGTTGGTCGGCTCGTCGAGCAGCAGCAGGTTGCCGCCCTGCTTGAGGGTGAGCGC
>JAICYD010000102.1 GCA_025934375.1 Streptosporangiaceae bacterium
CCGACCACGCGGCATGCCCGTCCCCGGCAGCGGTCCACGCGTCATCCACGACAGCAAGCATGCACCAACCCTGGCCCGCGACACGGCCCAGATCACGCAGCCACGCCGATCAGATAACAGCCAACCGTTGTAGTACTAGGCGCTCCTGCGACCAGCGGCGGGCCTCCCGCTCGGCCTTCAGGTTGGCCACGAAATCCTGGCATTTCTCATTGTCCGCGTACTTCCCCGGCATGGCTAACACCCCTATCGCGCCACTATCGCGCTCTCGCACCGGACTAACCACTCGCCGTCGCCAGCTATCGGCAGCTAGATAGCTATGGCAAACATTACCGTAGTTCGGTCATGGTGACTCTACGTTTTCCTGTCCATACTGCCGTCGCCCGGGAGAAATAGTGCACGCGACGAATGCCCACCCGCTGATATCACCCGTCATCCCTCCTCATCCCTCGTTGACCCATGCCAACTGGCTGGCCAGTTTCCCGCTGCGCTCTTTCCTGGAGCTGGGCGCTTACGAGAACGCGGCGGGCAGCGCCCGCGGTCACGCGCGGAATGTGCTGGCGGAATGGCGGCTGGACGATCTCTCGGACGCTGTGGTCCACGTGGTCTCTGAGTTGATCGCCAACTCCGTGAACGCCACCGGCAAGGTGCGCTGGGCGGCGGGCCTGCCGCCGGTCCGCCTGTGGCTGCTCGGCGGGGCCGGCTCCGCCGGGACCGGTGAGGTCCTCGTGCTGGTCTGGGATGCCGTCCGCGAGATCCCCAGGCTGGGCGTAGCCGGCCCGCTGGATGAGTCCGGGCGCGGCCTAGGGATCGTGCACGCCCTCAGTGGCCGCCAGTGGGACACCTGGCTGCCCTCCGCCCCCTACGGCGGAAAGGTCACCCGCGCCCTCGTCGACCACCCCTGGCGCGATCCGGAATAGCCGCCGCATCGCCCCGCCGCCCACCCAGATCGTTTCGGGGCGCTGGCCGCATCGCCCCGCTCTATTCGGGGTGACGTGACATTTACCCGCTAGCCGTTCCGGGGCAAATGCGGCATCGCCCCGGCGCCTCCATTCCGTCGCCAATATCGTGGAGCATTCTCCGGAACCGGGGATTCTTCCACCATAGTTTCGGTACCGCCATGACTAGAGCGGTGCCCGTGAGAACGAAGGTAACGACGTGGCAGAAGCGCAATGCTCGTGTGGTTTCACCGAGAGCGAGGGTACGGACGAGACGATTGGTGATCACCTCTTCGAGGCGTTCGCGCCCGACGATGGCAAGGGACCCGACGGAAAGGTGCACCTGGAAGGGGAAGCGGCGCTTTACTGCCTATGCGGCGCGGGCGGCAGCGCCCCGGAATTGGACGCACACTGGCTAGAGCTCTTCACCCCGGCCGATTCGGTCGGCCGGGACGGCGTCAGGCACGAGCGATGCGGGCGGTTCAGGCTTTGAGGATGATGTCGGCCAGCCGGTCTGGCAACGACAGGAAGGGGGAATGCGAGGACTCCAGGGCGTGCACGGTGGTGAGGTGGCCGGGGAAGGCGGCGTCGGCGAGCTCGATGAACTTGCGCTGCATGGGCGGCTGCAGGGCCCGGTCCTGGGTGCACATGACGTACGTGCGGGGGACCGAGCCCCAGCCGTCGGCGGTGAGCGTGGTCGCCCCGCCCGCGATGCCGGCCGGGGCGTCCGGGACCAGCAGCCCGATCGCCGCGTTGGCGACGGCGGCCTCGACGTCGCCGAAGAAGGCGTCCCGCAGCAGCTGGCGGTAGGCCGGGTCGGGAGAGGCGACGTCCAGGCGCAGCGCGCCGATCAGCGCCGGGTCGGCGACCAAGGCCACGCCGACCAAGTCACCCACGTTCTCCGGGGCGAAGATGTACGTGGCGGCCGGGACGCCCGAGGCCGGCATGAACGCGGTCACGTACACAGCGTGCGCGAACAGGCCCGGCGCTTCCTGGACGGCCCTGGTCAGCACGTTGCCGCCCATGCTGTGGGCGACCGCCGTCACCGGTGCCCCGCCGCCGAGCGCCCGCGCCTGCGCGATGAACAGCGCGGCCGCCTCGTCCAGGTCCGCGCTTTGCGGGGACGGCTCGGCGGCCAGAGCGGCGGGATCGAAGGGCCGGGCGGTGGGGGAGGCGGGCCGCCGGGCGCGCAGCCCGTGCCCGGCCATGTCGACCGCCAGCGCCCGCCGGCCAGCGGCGGTGAGCCGCGCGAGTACCTCCGACCAGCACCAGGCTCCATGCCAGAAGCCGTGCAAGAGCAAGACAGGCGTTTCCCGCGTTGTCATGGCGTCCCCCTCGGAGCCAGGTTGAGAATCCCAGGGTAAGCACGGGCGTCGTTGCGGGAAAGAAGGCCCCTCGTGGCTGGACCTAGTGGCTGGCCGGCGGGCCGGCGGGCCTGCCGTGCCCACGCCTGCGCGCCCTTGATAAACCGCCTGCGTAAGGCGCAGAATCGTCACACGTCTCGATTGTCCCATTCGTCCCCAGGGGGTCTCATGCGTAGCCCGCGTCGCATTCTCGTCCTCACGGTGGCCTCGGCCGCGGCGCTCCTCGCGCTCGCACCGACGGCCCTCGCCGATCAGGCGTTCCACACGTTGAAAGCCCCGCTGGCGGCGGCCGGCAATGCGCCACTGCGCTCCGGCTGGGTCTCCGACAGCCACGCCAACGGCCCGATCATCGGCGCGCACGAGGAATACCACGTCACCGGGGCCAGCCCGAACACGACCTACCAGGTCGTGATCCAGTTCTACCCCGGGGTCACCGGCTGCCCGGGCGGCGCCGTCGCCCTCCCGACCGCCTCGTTCACGACGAACGCCTCGGGGAACGGCAACGCGGACTGGGTCTTCCCGGGCGGACCGCCCGCTGCGATCACGCAGAACAGCGCGATCTGGCAGCTCGTCGGCCCCGGGAACGTGGTCGCCTACCAGACTGACTGCCAGCTGGTGCTGATCGGCGGCTAGCGACCGTCGCGGGCAGGCGCGGCTCAGCAACGCCCTGCGGGCGCCGGAACCGCCGGCGCCCGGGCCGCCGCCCGCGCGCGGCCGGAAAGGCCGTCCGGCGTAGGGTTGAACTCCGATGACCGTGCGCTAGGAGGGTTTACCCATGGAGTACCGCCAGCTGGGCCGCAGTGGCTTGCGGGTGTCGGCGCTGACGCTGGGCACGATGACGTTCGGCGGCCGGGGCGGGTTCCGCGCCGTCGGCGCGACCGACGTCGAGGGCGCGCGCCGCCAGGTCGACATGTGCCTGGACGCCGGGGTGAACCTCATCGACACGGCCGACGTGTACTCCGGCGGGCTCTCCGAGGAGATCACCGGTGAGGTGGTCAAGGGCCGCCGCGACTCGCTCCTGCTGTCCACCAAGGTCCGGATGACCATGGGAGATGGCCCCAACGACGCCGGGCTGTCCCGTCATCACATCATCTCCGGCTGCGAGGCGAGCCTGCGCAGGCTCGGCACCGACCACATCGACATCTACCACGTGCACGAGTGGGACGGGCACACCCGGCTCGAGGAGACCCTGTCCGCGCTGGACACGCTCGTCGCCGCCGGGAAGGTCCGCTACCTGGCCGCCTCCAACTACGCGGGCTGGCAGCTGATGAAGGCGCTCGCGGTCGCCGACGACCGGGGGCTCGAGCGGTTCGCGGCGCAGCAGGTCTACTACTCGCTGGAGGCCAGGGACGCCGAGTACGAGCTCGTGCCGCTCGCGGTCGACCAGGGGCTTGGCATCTTGGTGTGGTCGCCGCTGGCCGGCGGCCTGGTATCCGGGAAGTACCGGCGCGACGCGTCACCGTCGGGGCAGACCCGCCAGCTGTCCGGGGAGTGGAACGAGCCTCCGGTGCGCGACCGGGAGAAGCTGTACGACACGATCGAGGTGCTCATCGACGTGGCGGGCGCGCACGGTGCCTCCCCGGCCCAGGTCGCGCTGGCCTGGCTGCTCGGCAGGCCCGCGGTGACCTCCCTGGTCATCGGGGCCCGCACCGAGGAGCAGCTGCGCGACAACCTAGGCGCCGCGGCGCTCACCCTGGCCGCCGACGAGCGCGAGGCCCTCGACAAGGTCAGCGCGCCGGACCTTATCTACCCGCACTGGCATCAGGCCGCCACCGCCGCCGACCGCCTCAGCGCCGCCGACCTCGCGCTGCTCCGGCCGCACATCGACGGCAGGGGGTAGGTAAGCAGAGCGTAGCGCCGCCCGGTCCCGCCCGGCCGGCAACAGCGCGGCGCAGGCGAGCAGCGTGGTGACCGCGAAGCACGCCGGGTACCCGATGGCGCCGGCCGCCGGGCTCAGCAGGATCGGTCCCGCGCCGTACCCGGCGTCATAAGCGAGGTTCCACAGTGCGCTGACGGTGCCGTAGGACGACGACGGCACCCGCTCGATCATCAGCGTGAACGTCGCGCCTTCGAGGACGCCGAAGCCCGCGCCGAACACGCACAGCCCGGCGAACATCATCGCGGGGCTGTCCACCCAGATGAGGGCGGCGATGCCGGCCGCCACCGCGGCCGCCGCCGGGATCAGCAGCCGCGCCTGCCCGTAACGGTCCCCGAAGCGCCCGGCCCACCAGCGGCTGCCGGTGGCGGCGACCGCCTGCGCCAGCAGCCCTAGTGAGGCGGCGTTGCCGGACCCGGCCAGGGCCAGCGGGAGGAATGACGCGATGATCCCGGCGGGCATCGTTGCGGCGAGGAAGACCAGGAAGGGGCGCCGCAGGCCGCCATCGCGCAGCGCGCCGCGCAGCTGGCGGGCAGCGGCGCCGGCATCGCGGGGCCGCCGGGTGAGTCCCGGCAGGCCGGGCAGTGCCAGCAGCGGGCACAGCGCGGTCACCGCCGCGATCCAGATTACCACCGGGTACCCGGCGTGCTCCGCGAGCCACACCCCGCCCGGCAGCGCCACGATCGCGGGGACGGAGGCGGCGATCCCGTCCAGCCCGAACCCCTCGCCCCGCCGGTCGGCGGGCACCACCTCGGCGACCAGGACCCCGCTGGCGACGCCGGTGAGGCCGAAGCCCAGGCCCCGTAGCACGCTGACCGCCATGACCATCACCAGCTGACCGGAGCCGAGCAACGCCAGGGTCGGCGCCCCGAGCAGCACGGCCCCCAGGCCCAGGACCATCCGGCCGCCGTACCGGCGGATCAGGCTGGGCGCGACCAGCTCGGCCACGACCGCCGACAGCAGCAGGGAGCCCGTCGCCAGGCCCGCGCCGCTGGTGCTTGCGCCCGACGCGCGGACGTACAGGGGAGTGACCGACAACAGCACGTAGAAGCTGGTCAGGGTCACGAACGTGGACAACAGGACGCGAGCTAGCCCCCCGGTCAGCAGCCGTGCGCGCAGCTGGCCATCGGCGGCGGGGAGGCTGGCGGTTTCCGCGCAGATCATGGAGGTCATGAACCGAACCTAAGCGGCAACCGGACCTGCGATAAGATCCAATTCCATGGCCATTCAGTGGGCCGGTTTGAGTCCGGAACTGCTCATCCAGCTTGACCGCGACCGCGAGCAGCCGCTCCGGTCCCAGCTGGAGGCGGCGATCAGGAGCGCGATCCGGGAGGGCCGCCTCGCCGCTGGCGAGCGGCTGCCGTCATCCCGGGAGCTGGCCCGTGACCTCGGCGTCTCCCGGGGCCTGGTCCAGGAGTGCTATGGCCAGCTCCTGTCCGAGGGCTATCTCGACAGCCGGGTCGGCTCCGCCACCCGGGTCGCCGGCGGAGCAGTCCCCACGCCGGCCAGCACGGGACCGGCCCGCACGGGACCGGCCCGCACGGGACCGGCCCGCACGGGACCGGCCAGCACGGGACCGGCCATGGTTCCCGCCGCCCCCGCCGTCCGGAAGGCCACGGGTCCCCCGCTCATCGCGGACTTCAAGTCAGGCGTCCCCGACCTGGCCAGCTTCCCGAGGGGGGACTGGGCCTGGGCGACCCAGCAGGCGTGCCGCACGACGGCCAGCGCCGATTTCGACTACGGGAACCCCCGCGGAAGTGACTCCTTGCGCCAGGTGCTCGCCGGGTACTTGCGGCGGGTGCGCGCGTCCGCCGCCGCGCCCGGGGACCTCATCATCTGCACCGGCTACGCCCAGGGGCTGGCCCTCGTCCTGCGCGTCCTGGCCAGCCACGGCATCCGCACGGTGGCCTTCGAAGACCCCGGCTACGGCAGCGATGACATCAGCGCTACCGTGCGCGCGGCGGGGGTCAGCGCCGTCCACGTCCCGGTCGACGGCAAGGGCCTGGACGTGGCCGCCCTCGCCGCCAGCGGCGCCCGGGCCGTGGTCGCCACCCCCGCGCACCAGTCGCCCACGGGCGTGGTGCTGACGCCCGAGCGCCGCCACGCGCTGGTCGACTGGGCGCGGCGCGGCGACGGGTTCCTCATCGAGGATGACTACGACTCCGAGTTCCGCTACGACCGGGAGCCGGTCGGGATGGTGCAGGGCCTGGCCCCCGACCGCGTCTTCGCCATCGGCACGGTCAGCAAGGCGCTGGCCCCGGCGCTCCGGATCGGCTGGGTGCTCGCGCCTCCGGCGTTCACCGGCGCCGTCGCGCAGGAGAAGGAGATCGCCGACCGCGGCACTCCCGTCCTGGACCAGCTGGCGCTGGCGCTGCTCCTGGAATCCGGCCGCTATGACCGGCACCTGCGCCGCATGCGGACGATCTACGCCGCGCGGCGGGCCGCGCTCGTCGACGCCCTCGCCGGCCACGCGCCGCGGGCCCGGCTGACCGGGCTGGCGGCCGGCTTCCATGGCGTCCTGCACCTGCCCGGGCCGGCCGGCGAGCAGGACGTCGTCGACGCCGCGCGGCACCGCTCGGTCGGCCTGTACCCGATGCGCTCCTACCGGTCTAGTAGCTCGCCGGCGCCCCCGCAGCTCGTCCTCGGCTTCGGCAACGTCAGCGAGCACGCCGTGCGGGCCGGCATCGCCGCCGTCGCGGACTTGCTCGCCTGACGGTGCGCCAGCCTGCCGCCTATGCCAACCGTTTTGCCGGTATAGTCCCCCAATGCCGCTTCCCAAGGTGCATAGGGAAGACAACAAATCATATATGTTTGGGTTTTCCAGTGCTATCACACCGGAAAACCCAAACTTATAAGCGAAATTGGGTCCCGGGCATGGAAGTGCGGTGAGCCGCTCAACGCTCGCCGCCGGGCTGGCGGCGGTCGGCTTGTGGGGGCTGGCCCCGGTGGCCACCCGGGCGGCCGTTGGTCACCTGGCCCCGCTGCCGATGCTCACGATCCGGATGCTGGTCGCCTCGCTGATACTGGCCCCCTGGGCCGGGACCGCGCTCCGCGGGTGCACCGCCCGGCAGGCGGGCCGGCTGGCCGCCGCCGGGCTGCTCGGCCTGGTCGGCTACAACCTCCCGGTCGCCGTCGGGCTGCAGTGGCTGCCCGCCGCCCCGGCTGGCCTGCTGCTGGCCACCGAGCCGGTCTGGGTCCTGCTGATCGGCCGGGTCTTCCTCGCCGAGCGCGGCGGCGCCCGGCCCTGGATCGGCAGTGCCGTCGCGCTGGCCGGGGTGGCCGCGCTGGCCGGGGTGGCCGCGCTGGCCGGGGTGGCCGCGCTGGCCGGGCCGCAAGCCTTCGCCGCCAGCACCAGCGGCGGCTACCGCGCCCTGGCCGGGATGGCGGCGGTGCTCGCCGCGGCGATCGCCTTCGGGGCCTACACGATCGTCTTGCGGCCGCTCAGCGCCGAGCTCGGGGCGGTTCCCGCGACCGCGGCCTCCACGGTCGCCGGGACGCTGCCCTACCTCGCGCTCTCCCCGCTGCTGACCCGGGCCGGACTGGGTCACCTCGACGCGGCGGCGTGGGCGGAGATCGCCTTCCTCGCCGTCGGCAGCACGGCGGCCGGGATGCTGCTGTGGAACGTGGCCGTCCTGGCCGGCGGTGCCTCCCAGGTCAGCGCGCTGCTCTACCTGGAGCCGGTGATCAGCGTGCTCGGCGCGGCGGTCTTCCTCGGCGAGCGGCCGGGTCCCGCCACGCTCGGCGGCGGCCTGCTCATCCTGGCCGGGGTGGCCGTCGCCAGCGTCCGCGTCACGCCCCCAGGAAGCGGATCACCTCGCCGGCTAGCCGCTCGCCGGCGTCCTCCTGAAGGAAGTGACCCGCCCCCGCGATGACGGGGTGAGCGCGCCCGGCCGCGCCGGGCACGGTCGCGCACAGCACCGGTGCCATCGCCCGGGTGATGGGATCCCCGTCGGAGAACGCGCACAGGAACGGCTTGTCCCATCGGGCGAGGGCCTCCCAGGCCGCCCGGTTGGCCGCGTTGGCCGGGTCGTCCGGGCGGGTCGGCACGATCAGCGGCATCGCGCGCGGTCCGGCCTTGTGAGCCTCATCAGGGAAGGGGGCGTCGTAGGCGGCCCGCTCGGCCGGCGTCAGCGGGCGCCGGCAGCCGCTTTGCACGAGCCTGCCGATGTCCAGGGCCGCCGCCCGCTCCACGATCCGCCGGAAGGCCCACCACACCTCGGGCATGTCCTGGTCGCCGGTTGGCAAGCCGGTGTTGGCCGCCACGACGGCGGCGAACCGGTCCGGGTGCTCGGCGACCAGCCGCAGCCCGATCAGCCCGCCCCAGTCCTGGCCGACCAGCGTCACCTCCCGCAGGTCCAGCGCGTCGAAGGCGAACGAGCGCATCCACTCAACGTGACGTGCGTAACTGTGGTCTGTCACCTCAGCCGGCTTGTCGGAGCGGCCGAACCCGGGCATGTCCGGCGCGATGGCCCGCAGCCCCGCCCGCGCGAGCACCGGCAGCATGCTCCGGTACAGGTAGGACCAGCTCGGCTCGCCGTGCAGCAGCAGCACCACGGGACCGTCGGCCGGGCCGTCGGCGACGTAGCCGATCCGCAGCGCGGACTGGCCGTCACCGGCCGGGACCTCGGCGTACCGAGGCTGGTAGGGGAAGCCGGGCAGGTC
Organism: Streptosporangiaceae bacterium; assembly: GCA_025934375.1. Taxonomy (GTDB): domain Bacteria; phylum Actinomycetota; class Actinomycetes; order Streptosporangiales; family Streptosporangiaceae; genus Trebonia. Next base: position 8,838 of record JAICYD010000102.1, read on the forward strand.
ACCAAACCGGTCGTCAGCGGTCCGCAGCAGGCGCATGTGACCACCGTACGGGAACATTCGAGTCCCGCAGAGCCCATAGGGTATGACCGTGCCAGACGTCGGATCGAGGGTTGTCACCAGCGCTTCGTGGGCAGTGGCGGGCGGGCTCGCCGCCTGGGCGGCGGCCAGGATCGTCGCCGCCGATCGCGTGAGGCGCATCGAGTCCCCGCTAGCGCCGTTGCTGTCCTTCACCCCGCAGGCGACCGTGGCCGCGCAGGCGACCGCGCTGGCCCTGGGCCTGGCCCGGCGAAGAGGGCCTGCCGCGACGGCCGCGCTCAGCGCCGCGGCGCTGGCCATGACGATGCGGCCGCGCGCGGCCGCGCGACCGCAGCCGCCCGCCAGCGGGCCGGTGCTGCGGGCTCTCACCGTCAACTTGCTCTGCGGCCGGGCCGACGCCGACACGGTCGTCGCCCTGGTCGGCCAGACCGGCGCTGACGTGCTCTTCCTGCAGGAGCTGACCGGCGACGCGGTGACCCGGCTGAAGCAGGCCGGGATCGGTGACCTGCTGCCCGAGCAGGTTACCGAGCTGCGGGGCGGGGCGCGCGGCTCGGGCATCTACGCCCGGTTCCCGCTGCGCGAGGGCGTGCCCCTGGCGCCGGTCCACGCGGCGCAGCCTTCCGCGGTGCTGGAGTTGCCCGGCGGGCAAGGGGTGGAAGTGATCTGCGTGCACCCGCACCCGCCGAAGCCGCCGTCGTCACGCGGCGTCGCCCGCTGGCGTCAGGAGCTCGCGGTGCTGCCCCCGCCCGGGAAGCTCCCCCGGATCGTGGCCGGGGACTTCAACGCCACCCACGACCACGCCGTGTTCCGCCGCGTGCTGCGGCTTGGCTACGCCGACGCCGCGCTGGAAGCCGGGGACGCGCTTACCCCCACCTGGGGACCGGCCGGGACAGTGGCGGTCATCACCATCGATCACGTGCTGGTCGACCGGCGGTGCGCGGTGCTGGCCAGCTCGGTGCACGCCGTCCCGGGCAGCGACCACCGGGCCGTCTACGCGGAGGTCCGGCTCCCGGGGGCGTAGACTGGCGGCGGCGTTCGGGGCGCCTCCGGTCCGCGGACAGGGCTGAGCCCACCCGGTTCTAGCGAAATGAGCAGCCTGGCCATCGTGCCTCCTTTCTGCCTGATGTAGCGGACCGCGGGCGATGAAAGGAGGTCGCCATGGCGACCGCGCGTCTCCCCGATGACCCCAGCTTCGAACAGCTCCGCAAGCAGGCCAAAGACCTACGTGACCTGAGCCGGGCCGACGGAGAACGCGGGCAGGGGGCGTTGGCCCTAGTGGCCGCTCATCACCCGGACGGGCCGCACCCGGTGTCGCTGGCCGGCGCCCAGCTCGTCGTGGCCCGGCACTACGGCTTCTCGTCGTGGGCCAGCCTCAAGCGTCACGTCGCCACGATCGAGCACTACCGCCGGACGCCCGACGAGGTGACTAGCGCGGGCACCCCCGCCGATGAGTTCCTCATGCTCGCGTGCCTGCGCTACGGCGGCGACGACATCCCCTCCCGCTGGCAAGCGGCCGCCCGGCTCCTGACCGAGCATCCCGAGCTCACCTGCGCGTCGGTCCACGTGGCCGCCGCGGCGGCCGACGTCGGCGCGCTGTCGGCGCTGCTCGCGCGGGACCCGGCCCTGGCCAGGGCCGAGGGCGGGCCGTACGGATGGGAACCGCTCTTGTACCTCGCCTACGCGCGCCACGATCCGGCGATCAGCGAGACCGCGACCGTCCGCGCCGCGCGGCTGCTAATGGACCACGGCGGCGACCCGAACGCCGGGTACCTGTGGCACGGGCTCACGTCCCCGTTCACCGCCTTGACCGGCGCCCTTGGCAGCGGGGAAGGTGACCAGCCCGCGCATCCCCACGGTGGCGCCCTGGCCCGGACGCTGCTCGCGGCCGGTGCCGACCCCAACGACAGCCAGGCCCTGTACAACCGGCAGTTCGGCCGCGACGACAGCCACCTGGTGCTGCTGTTCGAATACGGCCTCGGCCGCGGTGACGGAGGCCCATGGCGCGCGCGGCTCGGCCAAGCGGCCGACTCGCCCCATGACCTCCTGCGCCGGCAGCTGTGGTGGGCGATCACGCATGACATGCGCGACCGGGTGGCTCTGATCGCCGGGCAGGGAACCGACGTCCGCGCGCCCTTCCAGGTGCCTGACGGCAGCCCCTTCTGGCTGCGCACCGCGCAGGCCAGGACGCCCGCGGAAGTGGCGGCGCTATGCGGCTGCCCCGCCGTGCTGGACTGGCTGGTGGAGCACGGCGCCGCCCCGCCCGCGCTCGACGGCGCGGACGGCCTCATCGCCGCCGCCCTCGCCGGCGACCGCGCCGGGGCCAGCCGGCTGCGCCAGCATGCCGGGCAGGCCCGCGCCCAGCGCCCGGGACTCATCGTGTGGGCCGCCGCCCGGCGCGCCTGGGACGCGATCCCGCTGCTGGCCGAGCTGGGGTTTGACGTGAACGCCCGCGGCCGCGCCGACGCCCCGGTGGAGCAGGAATGGGAGACCGCGCTGCACGAGGCGGCCGCGCACGGCGACCTCGCCGGCGCCCGGCTGCTGCTCGGCCTCGGAGCCGACGCCGGAATCCGCGATGCCCGCTTCGACGCCACCCCCCTGGGCTGGGCCGAGCACTTCCACCAGGACGCCATGGCCGATTTCCTGCGGCCCCTGACCCGGTCCTGAAGGCGATTGGAGAAGCGGCCCGTGCGTAAGATCGGCTACCTGTTCCGCGCACCTGGCAAATCCCTTGTGACCAGTGGCCACTCCATCATGACCAGCGGCCACGGGCGCGTTAGCCTCACAGCAGCCGCTCGCCACACAGGCGTCAAGGAGGACATGATGAAGGCTGCCGTGCTGCACGCCATCGGGGAGCCGCTGCGCGTCGAGGAGGTGCCCACCCCGCACCCGGGACCAGGGCAGGTGCTGGTCAAGATCGCCGCCGCCGGAGTGTGTCACTCGGACTTGCACCTGCGGGACGGTAGCGTGCCGCCGTTCCGGCTCCCGCTGATCATGGGGCATGAGAACGCTGGCTGGGTCGCCGCGCTCGGGCCGGGCACTGTCGAACCGGGCACTGGGGGCCTGGCCGAGGGAGACCCGGTCGTGGTCTATGGCGGGTGGGGCTGCGGGCAGTGCCGTTTCTGCCTGGGCGGCCAGGAGCAGCTGTGCGACACGATGCGCTGGTCGGGCCTGGCCCCGGATGGTGGCTACGCCGAGTACCTGCTCGTCCCGGCCACCCGCCACCTGCTGCCGGCGGGCAGCCTCGACCTTGTCCGGGCGGCCGGGCTGACCGACGCGGGCCTGACCCCGTACCGGGCGGTGAAGAAGGCACTGCCGCACCTGCTCGCGGGGACCACGGCCGTGGTCATCGGCGTCGGCGGGCTGGGCCAGTACGGCATCCAGTACCTCAAGCTGCTCACGAGCGCCACCGTGATCGCGGTGGAGACCGCACCCGCCAAGCGGCAGCTCGCGCTGAGCCTGGGCGCCGATCACGCCATCGACGGGTCCGCCGCCGGCGCGCTGGAGCAAATCCGCGAGCTCAGCGGCGGCGAAGGCCCGGCCGCGGTGATCGACTTCGTCGGCGTCGACGCCACGATGCGGCTCGGCCTGGCCGCGCTCGCCCGTCAGGGGCTGTTCGTGCTCGTCGGGCTGGCCGGCGGGACCGTGCCGGTCGGGTTCTTCACCCAGGCAACGGAGGCCGCCGTCACCACCAGCAACTGGGGAAGCCGCAACGACCTGGCCGAGGTGCTCGCGCTGGCCCAGGAAGGCAAGCTCACGGCGACCACAGAAAGCCACCGGCTGGACGACATCAACGACGTCCTCAAGCGCCTTGAGCACGGCCTCGTCGAAGGCCGCGCGGTCGTCGTCCCCTGAGCGCGCGCGGCCCATCCGGCTGGACGCCCGTTCCCGGGCGGGATTACCGTCGGATGCAGGTCACCTGACAGGGGAGCGGCGCGTGGGCAGCAACGGTGCATTGCGCTGGAGCGGGCGGCTGCCGCTCGAGCGCCAGCCCGTCTTCGCCACCGGCGATCCCGAGGCCGCCCTGGCCAGCGCCATCGGCCTGCTCGGCCCGCACCAGATGCGGCTGCCCGACGGCGCCGAGGGGTTCTCCGCGCGCGTCAACGCCTGCCGCTGGCGGGACGTGATGCTCTCCTACTTCGCCTACGGCGCCGCGACCCAGATATCCGGGACCAGCATGCACGGCCTTTACGCGGTGAACCTGCCGGTGGCCGGCCGCGCCGATGTCTGGCACCGCGGCGCCCTGGTCCAGGCCTCACCGGAGGTAGCGGCCGTCTTCTCGGTTGTCGGGCCGGTCACCATGCGGTGGAGCGCCGACCACGCGGTGCTGTGCCTGACCATCCGGCAAGACGCCCTGGAGCGGCACCTGTCCCGGATGACCGGCCGGGAGATCGGCGGCCCGATCGCCTTCACGCCCGCGATGACCCTGGGCGGCGGCGGGGCGAGCTGGCGCGGCGTGCTGCAGACGCTGCTCGACCTGGCCGAGCGCGCGTCATCGCCGCCCCCGCTGGTGATGGCGGAACTGGAGACCGCCGTGATGACCACCTTGCTCGTCACGCAGCCGCACACGTACTCCGACGTGCTGCTGAGTGAATCCCCGGCCCCCGGCGCAGTGGTCGCGGCGGCCACCGAGATCATGCGCGACCAGGCGGGCGCCCGGCTGACCGTCGCCGAGATCGCGCGGCAGGTCGGCGTCAGCGAGCGCTCGCTGCAGCTGTCGTTCCGGCGCCAGCTAGGCCTGTCCCCGCGCGAGCAGCTGCGCGACCTGCGACTGGACCAGGTACGACGCGAGCTGCTCATGACCGGCGCCGAGGAGAAATCGGTCTCCCGGATCGCCGCCGACTGGGGCTTCGTGCACCTGGGCCGGTTCGCGGCCAGCTACCGCCGCAAGTTCGGCGAGAACCCGTCGCGGACCACGCGCGGCCGCTGACCCGACCAGGTTCGGGTACTGGCCTGCATCGTGCGGGAAGCGGATATTCCGGCTCGCCCCTCGCGTCCTACGATCGGGAGCAAGGCGCCCCGGGCACCGCACGGCGTGCCTGATGCCCAGAGGAGGGATGATGCAACGAAGCATCGACCGGATTCTCACCACCCATGTGGGCGCGCTGCAGCGGCCCGCGGCGCTGTCGGCGGCGATGGCCGAGCACGGCGAATGGGCACCAGAGGTCCTCCCGAGGCTGAGCGCCGCCGTCGTCGCCGTCGTCGCCCGCCAGCAGGACACGGGCATCGACGTCGTTGACGACGGCGAGTTCGGCAAGACGATCTGGATGTGGTACATCCGCGACCGGATGGACGGGATCGAGGGCCAGGACTGGAGCCAAAGCGCGGAGCCGATCATGAAGGGCCGGGACCGGGAGCAGTTCCCCGGGTTCTACGCCTGGGCGGACGCCAACGCCAGCCTCTTCGGCTACATGGAAGACAGCTACTTCTGGAGCGCCAACATCACCCAGCCGGTCGTCACCGGGCCGATCCGCTACCGCGCCGACGCGGTGCGCCGCGACATCGCCAACCTGACCGCCGCCCTGGGCGAGCGGCCCGCGACCGAGGCGTTCATGCCCGTGGTCGCCCCGGCCAGCATCGAGGTCGGCATGGCGAACGAGTACTACGGCAGCCGCGACGACCTGATGCGGGCGCTGGCCGACGCCATCCGGGAGGAGTACAAGGCGATCGTCGACGCCGGGTTCGTGCTCCAGGTCGATGACGCCTGGGTGCCCGCCATGTGGGACCGCGAACCGGACTACGACCTGGAAACCTACCGCCGCTACGCCGCGATGAGCATCGAAGTGCTCAACCACGCCCTGGACGGCCTGCCCGAGGACCGGATCCGGTATCACCTGTGCTGGGGCAGCTGGCATGGCCCGCACGCGCACGACGTCCCGCTGGCCGACATCGTCGACATCATGCTGCGGGTCAAGGCCGGCGCGTACCTCATCGAGGCGGCCAACTCCCGGCACGAGCACGAGTACCACCTGTGGGAGGACGTCAAACTGCCCGACGGGAAGATCCTGATCCCCGGCGTGGTGACCCACGCCACCAACCAGGTCGAGCACCCCGAACTGGTCGCCGAGCGCATTACCCGCTACGCCGACCGGCTCGGCCGGGAGAACGTCATGGCTGGCGCCGACTGCGGGTTCGGCTCCCGCATCCACCCCGAGCTCGGCTGGGCGAAACTGGCGTCCCTCGCCGAGGGCGCCGCGCTCGCCTCCGACCGGATCTGGAAGCGCTGAGCGATTCCGCCCTTCCTCGCTCGCGACGGCCGTGATCATGGAGGTGTAACTGTCGCCTGACGCGGAAAGGCAGACCTCATGTGCACCTCGGCTGGCGCTGGCCCGCTGTTCCCCGTCACCGCCGTCCGCGCGGATGCCCCGCCGCGGCTGCGCGTCCCGCTGGAGCCGGTGGACCAGGTGACGATCACGACGCTGGTGGACAACAACGTTGACCTGTTCGCGCCCAGCGTCGGCCCGGCCACCAGGCCATCGATCGGGGACTACGTGCCCGGCCCGGGACCGCTGTTCGAGGACAACTGGAACTACGCGGGCCTGATCGCCGAGCACGGATTCTCCGCCCTGGTCACCGTCACCGTCGGCGACGCGCGGCATGATGTCCTGTTCGACACCGGGATCAGCCCGGACGCGATGGTCACCAACATGCGCCGCCTGGGCATCGACCCGGGCGGCGTCGAGGCGATCGTCTTGAGCCACGGCCACTTCGACCACGTCACCGGCCTGGACGGGTTCGTTCGCGCGGTCGGGCGGGCCGGGCTGCCCGTCATCATCCACCCAGAGTTCTGGAGCCGGCGCCGGGTGGTCTTCCCCGGCCGGGACCCGGTGGAACTCCCGACCACCAGCCGCCGGGCGCTGGAGGGCGCCGGCTTCACCATCATCGAAGAGCGCCAGCCGAGCTTCCTGCTGGCCGGCCGAGTGCTGATCACCGGGGAGGTCGACCGGACATCCGGCTTCGAGCCGGGGTTCCCGCCTCAGCAGGCGCTGCGCGACGGCCGCTGGGAGCCGGACCCGCTGGTCCTCGACGACCAGGCGCTCATCGTGAACGTGCGCGACAAGGGACTGGTGGTCCTGACCGGCTGCGGGCACGCGGGCATCGTCAACATCACCCGCTACGCCCGCCAGCTGACCGGAGTGGACACGGTCCACGCGGTCATGGGCGGGTTCCACCTCGGCGGCCCGCTGTTCGAGCCGCTGATCCCCCGGGTCGTCGCCGAGTTGGCGCAGCTGTCGCCTTCGGTGATCGTGCCCGGCCACTGCACCGGATGGGCCGCCCAGCGCGCCCTGGCCGACCAGTTCCCGGCCGCGTTCATCCAGAGCACGGTCGGCACCCGGTTCCAGCTGTAAGGGCATCCCTAACGACTCCGGGCACACCTCATAGTCGGGCCAGGATTCGCGGTAGTACCTCCACGGCGTCGAAGTGCGCCGCCCCGTGCTGCACCTCGACCTCGGCGCCGGGTATCTGGCTGGCCAGCCAGTGAGTATGGGCGACCGGTGAGAACACGTCATCCGCGCCGTGCCACAGCAGGACCGGCACCTCGATCGCCTTCAATGAGAATCCCCACGATTCGCGGAAGGCGAGCACGTCGTCGATCCATCCCTCGGGGCCTTGGCGCAGCGCCTCGGCATACGTGCCCGTGAGCAGCCGCCGGATGGCGGGATCCCGCAGGATCCGGCGATCCGGCGCGGTGAGCTCTGGCTCCAGGAACTGGAGCAGGAACTCCGGATCCTCCCGGATGAGCTCGCTGCGGGCACTGAGCTCGGCGGCCAGCACGTCGGCTCCGTGACGGGCGCGCCCGTACTCTTCCACGTTCGAGTCCGCCATGCCGTCGTACCAGTCAAGGCCGTGAGCGTCGGATGGGGCGACGCTTACGAGAACCGCGGCCTTGCGCACGCGCTCAGGCAGCAAAGCGGCGCAGGCAAGGGCATGGGGCCCTCCTCCCGAGCGCCCGACCACACTGAATTCATCCAGGCGCAGTTCGTCGGCGATGCCGGCGACGTCCCGCGCGGCATCCAGGACTCGCCGCAGGGGGTGACGGGTGGACTTCCCGTAGCCGGGCCGATCGTAGCAAATCAGCCGTACTCCGAGACGGTACAAGACGCTGGACCGGGGAGCGGGGCCCCTGCGGCTCCCCGGGGTGCCGTGGAGCAGGAAGATGGGATATCCGTGCGCGGCACCTCTAATGTCGAAGGCGATCCAGTGGTCACCGTTCTCGTGAGCTACTTTTACCCGGTGCGTCACCACTGCCTCTGCAAGACTGCCTTGTCAGATCGGCTGCGGTTCAAGGTCCCGGTTCTGGAGGTGCCAGTGCCGCAGCGCGATGACATTGGGATGGTCCTCTCCGAGCACGAGGCTCATCTGGCCGATCACCCGCTGGCGCATTGACTCGGCCTCCTCTGCCCGGCCGCTTTCGCGGATGGTTACCGCCAGGTTGGCTTCGCACACGAGCGTGTCAGGGTGCCGTGGGCCGTACGCCTCCTTCAACCGGGTGAAGGTGTCGGCTCCCAGCGCCTCGGCTTGCTCGAGTAGCCGGAGGTCGACCAGGCAGTTCGCTAGGTTGACGGCGCAGGAGAGCGTGAATGGATGGCCTTCTCCGAGCCCGGACCGCAGCATCTGAAGCGTCTGGTCCGCGAGTGCGTGCGCTTCCTGCAGCGCGCCGGAACCGCGCAGGTACGTCGACAGGTTGCTAGCGACCGCCAGCGTGTAGGGATGGTCGGCGCCGAGGCTTCGTTCGTAGGACCGCTTGACCTCACTCGCGAGCTCGCGCGCGGCTGCCTTGTCATCGAGCGCCGACAGGTCACAGGCCAGGTTCAGCGTGCACGCCAGCGCATCGGGGTGGTCAGGGCCCCAGCGGCTGATGTAGCGCTGCTGAGTCTCTCGGGTGATCTCGTACGCCGCGTCGAGGTCGCCGACCTTGCGCAGCGATACGGCCAACGACGTGGCCGTGCGCAGCGTGTCGACGAAGTCGTCGCCGAGCACGTCGACGTACTGGTCGTAGGTCTCGCGCAGCAGCTCGGCGGATTCGGCGAAGTTGCCAGCCAGGCGCAGGTCACGCGCGTACATCGCCGTGGAATGCAAGGTATACGGGTGCCGTTCTGACAACACTGTCCGCCGACGGGCCAGCGTATCGCTGTCCAGGTCACGCGCGGCGTAGAACTCGCCTGTGCAGCGGAGGTCAACCGCGAGGTTGTTCGCCGCCGAGAGCGTGGTGGGATGATCCTCCCCGAAGATGTCCTTCAGGACCTCATACGTTTCGCGGTCCCTGGTGAGCGCGTTGGAGAACTCGCCCAGGCCGCGCAAGTCAGCGGCCAGGCTGCCGGAAGTCTGCAGGATGTGCGGATGGTTTTGCGGGAGCACGCGCCTTTGCCGTTCCAGGATGTCGGTGTCTGAGTCGCGGGCGTCCGCATAGCGGCCCTGTGAGCGCAGTACGTTCGCGAGCTGGAATCGCAGGTAAAGCGTCTGCCGGTCGTCCTCGCCGAGCTGCTCGTTCCACGTGCTCTCCAGCCGGTTGCCGAATTCCAGCGCCTCGGCGAACTCGCCGCGCTTCCACAGGTACCGCACGCGGTCGATGAGGAGTTGCCGGGTCTCATCCTCGGTGCACTCGGCCGCCCGCGAGGGGCCCAGATGCGGCCAGATCCAGTCGTAGCGTGGCCAGTTCTCCGGATCGTCGGTGTCGCCTTGCCGCGGCCGGGCACCGTTCAGGATGTGGTGGACCTCGTGCATCGCCTCTACCCGCTCAGCTTCGCCGTCCAGGCTTGACCGGATCACCGCCTGCACCAGCCGGTGGACCTGGATAGCGTTGCTGCCCTGGTCAACCCGCGCCAGAGCGAACCGGCTGATCTGGCGGATGAGCTGCCCGAGCACGATGCGCTCCTTCAGCCGGTCATCCAGCGGCACGAGGGACCGCATCATCTCGTCGCTGTACAGGAGGCTCAAGGAGATGGGCTCGGGAGCGAAGAAGGCGCACAGCTCCAGCAGCCGGGCGGCCGCCGCCGAATGCTCGCGCAGCCGGTTGAATGACAGCCGCCAGGTCGCCGCGACCGGCACGGGGTAGTCGGCCGGCTGGCTCAGCTCAAGCACGCTGGTGAGCGCGGTGTCCAGCTCCTGGACGTACCTCGCGGGCGGGGTCCCGGTCTCGGCCAGCCACGCGCCCGCCTGCTCGATGGCCAGCGGCAGGTCGCCGAGCTTGTCGGCTACCATGCGGGCGTTTTCCTCTGACAGGCCCGGCACGCGACGCTGGAGGTGCTCGACGCTCTCCTCGCGGGAGAACACGTCGATCTCTACCGGCTCCGCCACCCGCGACCAGACAGGGTTGCGCGAGGTGATCAGGACGTGGCCGGGGCCACCGGGCAGGAACGGCTCGAGATCGTCCGGCGTGTCCGCGTTGTCGAAGATCAGCAGCCAGTGGTTGTAGGGCGTGCCCCGGCGAAGCATCTCCCGGGCGGCCTGGGCGGCTTCCGTCACGCTGTCGCCAACCCGGATTTCGAGCTTGGTGGCCAGGTCGGCCAGCGTCGGGTTGACCAGTTCGCGCTGCTCGGCCGACACCCACCACACGACGTCGTAGTCCGCCATGTACCGCCACGCGTACTCGAGGGCGACCTGCGTCTTGCCGACGCCACCCAGCCCATGGAGCGCGAGGGGCAAGACGACCGCCTGGCTGCTGCTCGCCAGCTGATCCCGCAGCTTCTCCAGGATCTCGTTTCGCCCGGTGAAGGAGGCATTGCGGGCCTGGACGTTCCATACCGGAGGAATGGCCCGCGGGAAGCGAGGCTCGGGGACGCCGGCCTCCGTGGCGTGCTCATCCGCCACCGTGGGGCGGCCGAGCACGCGCAAGAGCTCCTCCCGGGCCTGGATGGCGTTCTTCCGCGTGAGGTCGACCACCATGCGGTCAGCGAAGGTGCCGGACGGCGTGACTTCACCCACGCGGATCGGGATCAGCCGCCCGCTCGCGCCGGCCGGGTCATCGGCCGTGAGGGATTCCCACACCCCGCGGGCCTGCGGTGACCGCTGATAGGCAGCGGACAGCACGGCCAGCGTGCGAGCAGCCGACTCCGCCCCGCGACGGGCCGCGGCGCGGGTGCTGGTGCCGGCCGCCGACGTGATGTCCTCCCGCAGGACGTGGAACCCCGCCCCGCTGAGGATGGCGGTGATCCAGTCGGCCCACATGCGGTCCTCAGGCACGTAGCTGAGGTACAAGTCGGCGGCCGGCACGGGACGGCGGGAGAAGGCTGCCTTGTAGCTGAGCCTGAGCTCTTCGTCCATGGACGGCTGCGAAGAGACCTGCCCCTCGGTGATCGCGCTGGTCAGCCGCTCAAAGGCGGCGAGCATCGAGGTGGGGGAGCCGGCGGCGTCGCCGAAGGCCGCGAGTATCTCCTCGAACGCGTAAAAGGTCTGATAGGGGATCTCCACCGAGGTCCAGTACCTGTTCGCCTCGTCTTCGCTGAGCCCGCGCGGGAAGCGTTCGAAGAGGAATCGGGCACGGGCGCGGCCCGCATCGAGCTTTTCCTTCTCCCCGTCATCAATTCGCATCGGCACCGGGAGAATCCGGATGCTCCGGGAACGGCTGCGCTCTTCGATATCGTGGGCGACCGAGGCCGCGCCCTCGATGCTCTGATCGCTGAGCGTGAAGCAGTCGACGAGGATGTCCGGGAAATGCCCGGTGCAGATGGCCGCGATATCGCTCAGGCCGGTCCGGCTGTCGATGAGGGCGTAATCGTAGTTCGCCTTCATGTCGTCTCGCATGGCGTCGAAGAACTGGCCACCGCCGAGCCGCTCGTAGAAGTTATCCCAGTCGATGACCGCCAGGGCCGCCGCGTAGTCGCGGTTCTGCCGTCCCGCGCTCACGAAGTCGAGTGAGCCGCCCCCGGGAAAGTGCGACCACCTTACTTGCACGGCCAGCTGGCTGATCCGAGCGTGGGGCACATGCCAGTCGGCCGGGCGGTCGGCCGGGGTGGTGGCCGTCCACGCGAAGTCATTGATGAGATCGATGACGCCAGGGGCTCCGCTAATCGCCGCGGAATCAAGGAACGGGTGGTAAAACTTATGAAGTCCTGGGGAGTCTAGGTCCCAATCGACGACGAGCACCTTTTTCCCGTTGCTGGCAAGGATCCACGCCGTGTTGGCAAGCGCCATCGTCCGGCCGGTACCGCCCTTGTAGGAATAAAAGGTGACGATCTTGCCCTCAGTCATCGGTGAGCTCCGGGTTCGGCTGATCTTGATGGGTCGTGGCGCGCGGCGGGCCCGGAGGCGCTGGCGGGCGGAGCAACTGGGGTTTCTTCACCAGCGCTCCTTCGGGGGGGAACGCCTCGGCATGCCTGAGGTAGTGCCGGGCGGCCTCGGACACGATCCGCGGCAGCGCCTCACTGAACTCCTCCAGGGACGGTACGCCGCGTAGCGCCCTCCCGGCCGGGGTTCCCAGGGCAAGCTTGGTTGCGAACAATTCTCCGATGCTGTCTCGGAGCATCGCCCTGGCGTTCGCCGTTTCCTCGTCCGTGACGCTCAGCGGGATCATCAACTGGATCCACGGCTGCGCGGCGCTGTTGAATCGCGCGAGCGCCCGGCGATACTCAGGATGAACGGTCGCCCACGGGTCGACGAGCAGTATCTCCGGCTCCCTGGGGCGGTCCTCGTCGGTGACCGCCGCGTCCCGGCCGCTCAGGTCGTAGACCACGGCCTGGTAGCCGAGGCTGCGGGCCAGGTCCGACACGTGCTCGGCCAACGGCCGGCGGCTGTCCGGGCGGTAGGGATTCCAGTCCACCGGGCTCCTGCCGTACGCCGAGTCCCCCCGGCCATCGGGCAGGTCATCTTTCGATGGCGCGACGACCGTGATCCGCAGGCGGCGCTCGCCCGGATCGGAGGTGAGCGCGGACCTGAAGGCGCTTTCCAGGGTCGTGTAATCACGTGGCTGCCAGGGTTCAACCGGCAAGCGCTGGGCGACGTCCACGATGCGCCGGGCCAGGCCCAGCACCGCCCGGCGGTAGGCGGTGTTGTACGTGGCGTCGCTGCTGAGCTGGCTGAGGGTGAACAACCCCTCTGTCGCGTACAGGTGACCGAGTTCCCGGTGATTGAACTGGATCATCTTGGCCGCCTCGGGCAGCAAGGATGCGTCAACGGGAGTCCAGATGACCGGGACGATCGCCTCCACCGGCCGTGCTTCCCGCGCGGCCTGGTGGGCCATGCGAACCGAGAACGCCCACCATTCTTTGCCGCACTCCGCGCTGGTGAAGAACCGCTGAGAGTACAGCGGCACGAAGACGTGGCAGGTGGCCAGCGCTCGTGACAGGCTCCACGGCCAGACATTGCCCGGGCGAAGGTCATGGTCCATGAAGCCGACTCGCCGGCCCGCCTGCAGATCGCAAAAGTTAAGGATGTACTTACAGAGCTCGTTGTAGAACTTCACCACATCTTCGTCGGGGTCCGGATCAGCGGGATCATGACGAGGCGTGTGCGCGTAGCTCAGGAAGAAGTACGGAGCGTCATCCCCCCAGGGAATGCCCGATTCTGTCACCCCGCCCCTCCCAAATGATTCCGTGAGCGACACAGCGCCATCGGTAGACTCACTATAAGAGGGCGGCGAATTATTTGGGAAGTACGCCTGCCTGACCCGTCACGCGTGGATCACGGATTCTCTATCTACGATGCTCGCCCATCCAATTCGCGGCGGTGTCCACCACTAGTCGCATGGGCATCAAACGGCACTCAGCCTTCCCGATGTAACCATGGTGCACATTTATATCCTCGTCGAGAACCTCGCCGATCGCCTCGAAATCACTGTCGTCGAGGATGACGTCCCTGTAGGAACGCCACTGCCGGTGTCCGCGGTACCGGATGACGCAGCGGTACGTGCGCCGCGGGGGAGATGGAAGGTACCTGTATTCCGCGAGATGCAGGGCCGTGCACGTGGAGTACCCCACGCCAAGGAGAAGCACCCATGCCCCAGCGGCGTAGAGCTTGCCGAGCGGGGATTTCTCCCCGAGGTGACAGTCGATCTGGTGATCTTTCATCAGCGAGCGCGCGCGAGGCCCCACCGCGGCGAATGAGCTCTGCGGGTGTGCGCTGCGGATTGCCCCCGACGCGGTGCGGACCTCCTCCGCGATCCGTCCGGCCAGGGGCGCTGGCGTGACGGCGCGGTCAAACGGCGGCATGCCGTCCCGGTGCGCCTTAACCTGCGCGGGGGTCAGGCCGGCGACCGAGGCCAGATAGGCCCGGGACGTGTCGGAGTTCTCCGCCGTCGTGGTGGGGACCACGATCGTGCCTGCGGGCCCCAGCACGTCGCGCACCGCCTCGACCACCGTGGCCGCGCCGCCCGCGACCTGGCCCATGACGCTTAGCGACGCGTGCAGCAAGACGACGCCGGTGGCCTCCAGGCCCAGTGCCCGCAGGTCACGCGCGATGTCCGCGGTGGTCAGGCCCGCGTCCTGTCCGGTCATGGCGTGCTCGCGGCCCCGTCCCACCGCGACCGGTGCTCAGTGGCCCATCGCCGGGCAACCTCGGCGGCGGCGGGCGGTACGGGCTCATCGAGCCACCGGGCCAGCGTGGTCCTGATCCCATCGACGAACCGCGTGCCGAGGGCTGTTAGCGATCCTGACCCGGCCAGGGTCTGCGCCCCGGCGCTGGTCTGGGCGCGCCAGAGCGCGAATTGCGCGGCGGCGGCCTCGGCTTGCGGCCCTGGAAAGTGCTGCCAGCGCACGCGCCAGAACTCTGTTACCGCGATGTGCGCGTACGTGCCTTGGAGCAGCGGCTCCAGCGGGCGGGGATCATCTCGCCATGGCGCGTAGTACACGCGGGCATCGTCGCGGTCGCACAGGTCAAACAGGTCCAGCAGGGCGCCGAGCTTAACATGCTGGAACTCATGCAGCAGGAGCATGGCGAGCGTTTCCGCGCTGTCGGGCAGTGCGATGCCCACCGAGCCGAACGCCTGCCTGGCGGCCGCGCTGATCTCACGGCCGGGCGCGTCGTTCGCCAGCGGCGTGATCGTCTTCAACGCGGCCAGCCCCGGGGCGTAGTGCGGAAACTCGCGCGTGATCAGCTCCCCGGCCTGCCGGTAGAGCAGTTCCCACTGGCTTAGCTCAGCCGCGGGCACCCTGTCCGCGGCGCGCCACTGGTGGCAATCCCGGTACGGGTCGGTATCCTCCAGCCTGACCTCAGGTCCGTCCGCCGCCCACAGCCTGCGCACCGGTTGCCAGCCCGCTTGCGGCGCGGAATCCATCACCTTGATGGTCCGCTCTCCCTGCGGCAATCGCACCTCGAATGAGTCGGGGCCAGTGGTCACCGTCAGGGTCGCGGCGGTAACGCGAGGGGCCGCCAGCCGGCCGAGGGTCGGCAGGTGCACGAAGCCATCCCGGATGGGCAGGTCGAGCTGGACGCATACTCCCGCGCGGATCGCGGCCGCGGCGGCGATGGACGCCAGGTACAGTGCGTCCGAATCCGCGCGATGGTGCCCGCCCGTCGTCGCGCCGGGCGCACTGACCGGCTCCGGCAGGAATCGCACGCCCCATGCGCGGACATACGGGTGGGCGAGCACCTCCTCGAGCGCCGGGGAATGCGAGGCGTCAAGGCGGGTGATTATCTCCCAGACGGCCTCCGGGACCGAGTCGCCACTTCGCTCGCGCACGACACCGAGCAACGCGCGGACGATGTCACGTTGCGAGCGGGCGAGATGCTCGATGGCCGCCTCGCTGCCGTATCCGGCGGCCAGGGAATCGAAGTCGTTAACTGGCAAGGCGTGGGAGGGGCTGCTCGCGGCGGCCGGCTTGAGCGAATTTCGTATATGAGTGATGAGCTTCACGAGGTCGTCACAGTATACGGACGGATTATCGAAGCCATTCGCGGAGCGGTACCGGTGCGTATAAAGCCCGCCACCGCAACTGGTCACCACCGGGCAGCGACGGCAGGCTGCGGACAAGCCAGCTAGTCCCCGCTGGCGTGCCATGATTCCTGGATGGGCCGTGGCCTCGTTGAGGCTATGGCGAAAAATATCCAGTCCCGTGTTCGGCGCGCCGTCATAGGCAACCTTAAGCGAATCTACCTGCTCGATAAAGCCGTCGGTCTCAATGACCA
The DNA here is from genome assembly GCA_025934375.1 of Streptosporangiaceae bacterium. Classification (GTDB taxonomy): domain Bacteria; phylum Actinomycetota; class Actinomycetes; order Streptosporangiales; family Streptosporangiaceae; genus Trebonia. The sequence continues at coordinate 24,933 of JAICYD010000102.1, forward strand.
GAAGATCACTGCGGGCCAGGCCCAGCGCTTCGGTGCTGCTATGGCCGCCATACGTGGTGGTGATGACCGAGTGGAACAGGCGCACGGAAACGTCCCGTCCGGTATCCCTCCAGCGGTCGAATACCGCGATCAGCCAGTCCGCGTAAGGTGTCGTCCCCTCGCTGGCCCGCGGCGGCGGATCATCCCAGGTGGCGTGGGGAAGCAAGAAGTCGATGACCGGCGGATTCAACGCGGCCAGGGCGTCGTAAGTAAGGACCGGGTCGTTGCGCACATCCATCGTGCAGAGCAGGCCCGCGTAGAGCGGCCGGTATCGCTCACCCTGGAGCCTGCCAATTGCGCTAATCACTTGGTCGTAGCTGCTGCGCCCATTCGCGTATCTGCGATGCCGGTCGTTGGCCGCGCGGTCTCCGTCGAGGGAGATCCCGATTCTCACCTTTTGCTCGGCGAACATTTCGAGGAACTGGTCGTCGAGCCGCACGCCATTGGTGTGGATGCGCAGATCGAGTCGGCATGCCTCCTCGATAACGCGGCGCAACTCCGCGCAGATCCATCGGAGCGTCGTTACTCCCGCCAGGAGCGGCTCGCCGCCGTGCAAGACGACCCGCACTCCTGGAAGCGCGTGCTGCCGCGCATGCTCGGCGATGCGCTCGGCCGCCATGGTGACAGTACGTTCCGAAATAACTTTCGGCCGAGAATGCCAGCTCTGGTCGGCACCCTCGTAGACATAACAGTGATCGCACGCCAGGTCGCACCTGCTGCAGACCTTGAGCACGAATTGCCGGAATAGCGCAACGCCTCCGGTCATTGTAAGGGGTAAATCCCGCTTAAAGTGCCGAATTGAAAGCGGATACCCCTTCTTGCGGCATTATCCGGTCGGCGAGAATAGTTGCGGTCGCGGGGTCCACGCGTCTTCCGAGTGGAAGATCGCGGAGGTCGGAAAGGGCTGA
>JAICYD010000052.1 GCA_025934375.1 Streptosporangiaceae bacterium
GACCGGCATCGGGATGGGGGTCCGGGTCACCGGGATCGCGGTGATGCCGAGCTTGTAGGCGGGCTTGCCGTCCGCGTCGGTGATGTAGCTGCCCTTGTCCAGGTGGACGGCCAGGCCGGGGATCGACGGGGTGGTCAGCGTCACGTTCTCGGCGAGCGGCTCGGTAACGGAGACCTCGTGCGCTGTGTCCAGCACCGGGAAGTAGGAGGTGAACGGCAGCTTGTTTGGCCCTGGCCGGAGCTGGACCTGGGCGTCGAACACGCCGAACGCGCGCGCGGAAGTGGACGCGGTCCGCCCGTCCATCTCCAGGACCTGCAGGCCCTGCGGCAGCCCCGTCAGGCGGAACGTCCCAACGCTGTCCGTCCGTGCCCGGCGGCCCGCGATGCTTACCGTGACCCCCGGCAGCGGAGCGCCTGTGGTGGTCCGGATCGTCCCAGTAAGCGACGCGGAGGCCAGCGCATGGGCGCTGGCGCTCCACGACCAGCGCGGGGGACCGCTGCGGGCTGGCGGGGAAGGCGTGCGGGCAGCGCCCGGGCTCCTACGGGCCGGCTGCGGGCCCCCGGCGGCCCTGGCCGCAGTTGCGGCCCCGGAGGCGCTGGCGAACTGGATGGCGATGGAGCCAGTGCCGGGACCATGGTGCTTGACCTGGACCGTGTAGGCACCCGCGGCCAGTAGCGTCGCCGTGCAGGTGACGCCCACCGTCAGCGTGCACTGCGTCAGCTGGATCCCGGCCGGGTCGGTGAGCAACCCGGCCGGCGTCCCCCCGGAGGGAAACGTCGATGCGGTCACGATCACCTTCGCGGAGGCGCCCGCCGGTGCCCCGGAGAACGTGATCAGCGCGTCCTGGCCGGGCTTGGCGGTGGTGACGCTCACCGCCGAGCCGCCATAGCTGCCACCGGCGGTGGCAGCGGCCGGGACGCTGGTGACCGTTACGGTGACCGTGCCGGTGTAACCGCCAGATGGCGTGATGACCATCTGGTAGGTGCCGGTGTCGGCCAGGCTGGTGTCATCCATGTACACGGGTGCCGAGCTCAGGCAGCCCCCAAATGGGACGTCAGTGCCTGACGTGACATCCACAATGGCCGCACTCCCGCACTGGGATACGGTCCCGGACAGGCCGACCTGGGCAAAGACCTTCTGCCCGGCGGTCCCGGGGAACGACACGACCGCCTGCTCACAAGGCATGGCCAGAGTCACCGACGCCGCCGTACCGTCAACTGCCGTGGGGCCCGCCTGATCTCGAGCGCTCGACACCGCCACGGTAATGGTCCCGGTATAAGCGGCCGAACCGCCGACCGGGTCCACGAATACCTCATAGTTCCCCGAGGCGGGCAGGGTGACCGTGTCGATGTGGCCGGAGGACCCGGTGAAGCTATTGGAGCCGACAACGGTCCCGCCCGGTTCCTGCAGCAGCTTCACCGACCCCGTGATGGAGTCGGCCGGAGACATCGTCAGGGCGGTGAACACCTTCTGCCCTGACGTACCGGTAAACGACACGATGCCATGGTTGCCTGGCTTGGCGATGGCGAGCGATGCCGCAGTCCCGTCCACCGTGGTGCTCGCCGTCATGTCGGACGCGGTGGTGACCGCTACCGTCACCGTTCCGGTGAAGCCAACTTCCTGGACCCCCGCGAACTTCACCAGGTGGCTCACATTGACCTGGTACGCGCCGGCCGCGGGCAGCGTCACCGTGTCCACTGCCACCGTACTGCTGAGGAACGCGGACTGCCCGACTACCGAGCCATCCGGCGCGGTGATCACCACATTGTCATCGGCCATCGAGGAGCCGAACGTGATCTGGGTGAAGACCTTCTGCCCGGCGGCACCGGAGAACGTGGCCACCCCGTCCTGACCCGCCTTGCTGATCGTCAGCGAGGCGGCCCTCCCGTCCACGATGGTGGTGGCCGCGGCGGCAGCCGGGACGGATGAGGCCTGCGCGGTGAAGGTCCCCGTCGGCGACTGGGGGTCCACCACCAGCTTGTAGGTGCCGGTACCCGGCAGCCGGGCGGTCATGTAACCCAAGCCGCCCTTGTCATAGGCCAGCGGGCTGCCATCAGGGCTGAACAGCGTGGCCGAGTGGACTGATATCAGGCCGGATCCCGAGTACTGCAGGTAGAGCTGCTGGCCTGCAGTGCCATCGAATGTCCACACGGGACGTTGCCCGGAGGTGGCTACGCTGACCGGGACAGCCGGCCCGTCGGTCGTCATCGAAGCCGTCGGATCGGTGATCGCCGTGGCCGTCACCTGGAATGACCCGGTGTCGCCGTTGACGGGGATCAGCTCCACCTCGTAGTTGCCCGGGGGCAGCCCGTCGGGCATGGACCAGGTGCTGGGGTTGACCCGGATGACGCCGGCCAGGCTCGGGTCGGCCACCTGGCCTTGCGGTCCCCAGACGTTCATCGAGTACTGGTTCGCCTGGCCGCTGGCGTCCGGGATGGTCGCGTTGACCTGGACGGAGGCGCGCTGACCGGGCGAGACGGTGAACAGCGCCAGCGCGATGTCGTTCGCCGTCGGCACGTTGATGGTGGTCGCCGTCGCGTTCGCCAGCCCGCCGGCGAACGCGACGTTGGCGGCCAGGTACGGGGGCGGCACCGTCACCACCTGGGCCGCCGACGTAGCCGAGCCGCCCGGGGTGGTGACCGTCACCGTGCCGGCGAGCGGCATGCCGGGCAGCGTCACCGTCAGCGAGGTCGCGGTCGCCGCGGTCACCGAGACCTTAGTCCCGTTAATGGCCGCCACGTCCTGCGCGGGGTCGCCGCTGAACCCGGTCCCGGTGACGGTCAGGGTGCTCCCCGGATTGGTGACCTGGGCAGACAGGGAGGAGATGGCCGGGCTGCCCAGTGGCGTGCGCACGGCGAACGAGCCGGTCGCCGTGGCGCCTCCCGCCGTCACCGACAGGCCCGAGCCGGACGCACTGGACGCGACGGTGGCGGTGATCAGGTTCGGCGTCACCGACGTGACCGTTGCGGCCTGGCCTCCGGCGGTGACCGACACGCCGGACGCGCTGGCCCCGAAGCCCGTGCCGTAGATCCTGATGCTCGCGCCAGGCGCGGCGACCTGCGGGGATACCTGGGCGACGGCCACGGCCGAGGCGGGCAGCGGCGTCACCGCGGTGATGTTGCCATCCGGGTCGTACCCGATCCGCGACCCGGCGCCGGAGCCGTCGAAGACCCCGGTCACCCTCCCGTCGGCGTCGTGCGCGTACAACGTTCCGCCCGCGGCCGGCGTCACCGTAGCGGACGGCGCGGACGGCGCGGACGTGCCCTGCGCGTTGGCCGCGGTCACCGTGAACGCGTACGCCGTGCCATTAGCCAGCCCGGTCACCGTCGCCCCGGTGACCTGCCCCGTCGTGCTGGCAGTGGCGCCACCCGGCGATGCCGTCACCGTGTACCCGGTCAGGGCGGAGGCCCCGGCCGACCCGGGCGCGGTCCACGACACGATCGCCTGGCCGTTGCCCGGCACGGCGCTCACGCCATCGGGCGCGCGTCCGGGGCGCCGTTGTAGTAGCCCGCCAGGTCGGCCAGGACCTGGACGCTGCCGCCGCCCCCCACGAAGATCGCGACCTTCCCGTCCGCCCCCAGCGGCACCGTGACCATGTTGGCCGTGTTCAGCCCGCCGCCGAAGCTCACGTCCGACACCGTCGGCGCCGTTGTCCCGTCCGGGTACGCCTCCAGGAACCCCGACCCTGATGGCGACACCGCGGTCAGGTTCAGCACCACCGAGGTGACTCCGGACGACGGCACCCCGCTCACTCCCGCCACCTGCAAGGTCACCGTCGTCCCGGCCGCGACCGGACCGGTCGTGCCCCCGGTCCCGGTCCGCGTGTCCATCAGGCGCACCGGGCCGGCGGGGAAGAAAGCCGAGCCAGCGGCAGCGGAGTAGTAGCCGGCGAGGTCGGCCAGGATGTGGACGCTGCCGCCGCCCCCCACGAAGATCGCGACCTTCCCGTCAGCCCCCAGCGGCACCGTGATCATGTTCGCCGCGTTCAGCCCGCCGCCGAAGCTCACGTCCGACACCGTCGGCGCCGTTGTCCCGTCCGGGTACGCCTCCAGGAACCCCGACCCCGACGGCGACACCGCCGTCAGATTCAAAACCACAGAGGTGACTCCGGACGAGGGAACCCCGCTGGTCCCCGCCACCTGCAAGGTCACCGTCGCCCCGGCCGCCACCGGGCCCGTCGTCCCACCCGTCCCGGACCGCGTGTCCATCAGCCGCACCGGGCCCGCGGGGAAGAAGATGCTCCCGCCGGTGGCACTGTCGCTGAAGTAGCCGGCGAGGTCGGCGAGGATCTGGACGCTGCCGCCGCCCCCGACGAAGATCGCGACCTTCCCGTCCGCTCCCAGCGGGACCGTGATCATGTTGGCCGTGTTCAGCCCGCCGCCGAAGCTCACGTCCGACACCGTCGGCGCCGTCGTCCCGTCCGGGTACGCCTCCAGGAACCCCGACCCCGATGGCGACACCGCCGTCAGGTTCAGCACCACCGACGTCACCCCCGACGACGGCACCCCGCCCACCCCCGCCACCTGCAAGGTCACCGTCGCCCCGGCCGCCACCGGGCCCGTCGTCCCACCCGTCCCGGACCGCGTGTCCATCAGCCGCACCGGACCCGCGGGGAAGAAAGACGAACCCGCCGACGTCAGGGTGGCGCTGGCAGCGCTGCTGGCGGCGGTGGCGGCGATGGCCGGCACCAGGCCAAGGAACTGGACCAGGACCGCCGCGATGGTGATCAGAAACCGGCGGCGCACAGCAAGCAAGGCACCACGCGTCATGTCCCGCTCCCGTCCAGAGCAAACCCCAGTACCGCGCAGGCACCCCTATCACCTGCAATGCGATTGGAGCATGTCCACCATATTCGGACAAGACCCAACTATGGTCCCAGGCGGAGAGCACCGATTATCTGAACTCATCGACATCAACGGCTCAGTGCGTCGTCGACGATGGGTGCCCTGGTACTGGCCTAGGAGTCGGTGTGCGTGACTCGTGTCTGGGTTCGCGGGGTCCGGGGATGCGTCAGCGACGTTGATATCCCGGAGCGATCTGGCCAGACCGCAGCGCGGTCGCCCTTCATGCCGAGGAAGGGTCCCTGCGATTATTCCGACTGACTACGGGATTCGGGATCGCCGCAGCGGGGCAGTGGCGCGGACGCTCCAGTTCTGCGATGCTTCCCGGCCGAACGGCCTTTACGGCAGCAGAAGCGGATACCCGCTGTGGCGTCAAGTTCCTGGCCCCGGTCGATCGTCAGCTGTTTACCTGGCTGCTTCGCGCGTGCCCCATGACGCGCCTGCCGATCTCAGCGTCGTGCGGGCTCATGTCTTCGGGCAGCGGCGACCGCGGATCCCACCACCGGAAGCCCAGGATCTCATGATCGGCCGCGAGCGGCGGGATGGCGGGCAGCGCCAGCCGGAACACGGCGGCGTATTCCCTCCGGGCCGGACACGTCAGGTCGAACCCGGCGACTGCCGCGAGCTCAAGGCCCGCCGCAGTGATGCCGGTCTCTTCGGCCAGCTCCCGGACGGCGGCCTGCCGCGCGGTCTCATCCCCGTCCCGCATCCCGCCCGGAAGCTCCCACTGCCCGCGCGCGGCGTCGAGCACCATCAGCGCCCGCCCGGCGCACGCGACAACGATCAGCGACAGCGGCATGGGAGCACGATCATCCAGGGCCTCCAGGTCAGCCCCGGTAGCCCAATCGAAGCTCACCAGGACATTCCCGGACCGGTCACTCAGCGGGAGATCAGCCATGACCCGACTGACTGTATCGCGCGGGCGGCGAGCGCCTGAATGCGGCAGGTCAGTGCATTCAGGCGCGTCGCGCGGTAACGCTCGCGAAGTAGCCGTCGCCGCGTACGGAGCGAGCAGTTGCCGCCAACCCTCACCGGTAGCGCAGACGCGACTCCCGTGCGGCCGCCATGACGTGCGGTCCCTGCGCTATGGGTCGAGAACGTGAATCTACGTCAGCAGATGGCTGGCACCCGCGTTATTCTCAGGCGTATGCCGCGACACCATCATCAGACGACGTAGTCCCGAGCCAAGCTAGGAGGCAACAGCCCATGACTGACGATGCGCCCAATCCGGACGGGTTCCTCGCCTCCCGGCTTGACCTCCTGTTCCGGACCGTCGTGCGGGAGGATGGCAAGCCCTACACCACCGCCCAGGTCGCTCAGGCGATCAGCGCCGCCGGGGAGAACACCATCTCCGGTGCGTACTTGTGGCAGCTCAAGACCGGGCGGCGGGACAACCCCACATACCGTCAGCTCATCGCCTTGTCCCGGTTCTTCGACGTCTCGCCGGCCTTCTTCTTCGCCGAGGCCGAGACGCAGCGCGGCACGGTCCCTGCCGACGCCGCCCTAGCCCTGAAGGACGACGCTATCCGCGAGATCGCCCTGCGCTCGGTCGGCCTGTCTGAGCGGTCCCTGCGCACGATCGCCGACATGATCGCCAACGCCCGGGTCCTAGAGGGAACCAGCCCCCGGCGCGGTCGCCGGCCGGCCAAGCAGGCAAACGGCGCCTAGCGACGGCCGCGAATAAACGCTTCCCCGGAACGGCCCCCGGCAGTCCCGCTTCCTGCCGCAGCCTCCGGCCATCAGGCTCGCCCGAGTATCCGTGCGCTCCGCCGCCCCCTTTCGAGGGCTGGAATTGACTCTTTGTTCATTTCAGCTTAAATTGAGCTGCAAGATATAACTCAGCTGAAGGCTGAGTGAGCAATCGGGACTCTTATCGCTCCCCCGTCCCATGACGAGCGGAGCGATGCTGCATGGCCACCCACCCCAGAAGCCCCCGTAGGCCGACCCCCCGGCAGCTGCCAGCGCCAGTCTTGGCGAGCACTGCCGTGCCAATCGCCAACTGGGTGGCCGGCGCGGCGTGCGCCGACGCCGATCCGGAGGCCTTCGCCGCCGCCACCCCCCGAGGCGGAAGCCGTGGCAAAGGCGACTTGCGTCCGGTGCCCAGTGCGCCCGCAGTGCCGCGATTACGCACTGGCGACCGCCCAGGAGTGGGGCGTCTGGGGCGGCCTCAGCGAGGCCGAGCGAGCCGCGTTGCTGGATCCGGACAAGCATGGTTCAGCAACGGCACCCTTTCGAGGCGCGCGCTCATGAACCCGGCGCATCGCGATCACGGGGATCCTGCTCTCCTGCGCTCAGCCCTGGAACTGGCCAGCCGGGGATGGCACGTCTTCCCCTGCGCGACCGGTACCAAGCGCCCCGCCCTGCGCGGCAACTGGCAGCACCACGCCACCACCGACCCGAGCCGCATCCGCGACTGGTGGACCCACCGCCCCTACAACATCGGCATCTCCTGCGGCCCCTCCGGCCTGGTCGTCATCGACCTCGACGTCCCCCGGGGCGCCAGCACGGGCACCGCGACCGGCGCCACCTCCCTCGCCGAGCTTTGCCAGCGATCGGCCCAGGCTTACCCGTCGAACACCTTCACCGTGACGACCCCGTCCGGCGGCACCCACCTGTACTTCCTCTCCCCCGCCACTGGCATCCCGAACTCGGCCAGCCGCCTCGGCCCCCTCATCGACACCCGCGCCGACGGCGGGTACGTCCTCGCGCCGGGCAGCCGCGTCGGCGGCCGCGCCTACACTCCCACCAACGCGATGCTCCCCGCTCCCCTGCCAGGCTGGATCGCCATGGCACTCACGCAGCCACCGCTGCCGGAGACCGCGCCAGCCCTTCTTCCCCGCAACGAAACCGTGCACCTCGTTCCTTACGCCCTGGCTGCGTTGCACAAGGAAACCACCCGGGTTGCCGCCGCTGCCGAGGGAACCCGGAACGACACGCTCAACAAGGCCGCGTTCAACCTCGGACAACTCGTAGCCGGAGGCTGCCTTCCTGAGGCCGCAGTCACCACGGCCCTGGCCGACGCCGCCGGGGCATCCGGCCTGCCTGAACGTGAGGCTGCCCGCACGATCCGCTCCGGCATGACCGCCGGTGCCCGTCGCCCGCGTGCGCCACTCCCCCGCACGACCCGGCTCCCGGCGATGCCGCCGAGGCACCAATCCCCTCGCGGCGGCCCCAGCCCGCCGGAACCCAGGCTCCGTTAGATCGGCGTCCCTCGTTGCCAGTTCTCTCGCCAACCGCGCTACTCGCCGGCTGCAGCACCCGCCGACCCGGGATCGGCCTTCCGTGGCCGCCCGCCCTTGCGCGCTCGGCGCTCGGCGAGCTCACGGTCCGCTTCCGCCAGGTCAGCCCGGTCGGCTTCATCGCCGTGCTGCTCGATCTGCCGCCGCATGTGGGCCAGCAGGTCGGCGGTCCGGTCGATGCCGAGCCGCTCGCACACCCGGCCATAGGCCCGCCACATCGCGCGCGGCACCCGTATTGGCGTGGTCGGCGTCCGGTCGGCCATGCGTTCCTCTCCCGCGATCAGCTACGCCGACGATCGTACGCCCAAAACCAGTTGTGTAGCTACACCGTTTCCGGCTAAATTACTTGGTAGCTACACAGTTTAAGACAGGCGCGGGTCACAGCCACCCGGCACGGCGGCGACGACCCTTGACCTCAATCGGCACCGGCAATTGGAGGCCAGGATGACGGCAGCCGAAGCCAGCGGCACGCACAGCCAGCCCTTGTCAGTGCGCGAGCGGCCATGGCGGCAGCGGCCGGTACCTGTTCACGGGACCAGACGGCGGTCACCCGCGGCGGAGCAACTACGCCCGGCGAATCTTCCGCCCCGCATGCGATGGCCGGCACGAACCGGTGGGCGGGACTCCCGGCAAGCTGGTCATCGTGGACGGCGCCAACTGGCCAGGCCGACCCGTCGCGAGCTGGCCACCAGCCATCACTGGCACTGCCTTCGAGCCATCGACAGGAAGGGGCAACCCGAAGCTCATCAACGGGAACGCTGACAGCGGGAGTACTGTCACCGGACGCTGCCCGGCCTGCGGACGCTCGGTCAGGTGGCGCGCGGACGGCGGACTGGCCGCGCACAGGGTAAAGGACGCCCAGTGCCCAGGCAGCGGGAAGCCGCCCGCTGAAGACCCGGCACTGGCCGCGTGGCTGCCGGTCAAGGCGGGGCTGACGGCGCACGGCTTCCGGCACAGTCACAAGACCTGGATGGTCGAGGACGGCGTCCCGGAGATCCTGGCCGAGCTCCGCCTCGGTCACGAGGTGCCGGGCATGCGCGGCCTCTACTCGCACGTATCGGAACGGATGCGGCAAGACCTGAAGGACGCCCTGCAGGCGCGCTGGGATGAGTCCCTCAAGGAGCGGGCAGGGCTCGCGCCGCGCTCCCTAGTGCCAACGCTCGACCGGCTACTGGCACCTCTCCGGGGGACATCCCTGGGAGGCGGCGAAACCTCGCCTCCCAAATTTCTCCCACCGATGGTTCGGGTACCATCTCACGGGTTGCCTGAGGCGATCAAAACAGCCTCTGACCTCGAATTTTCTTCGGTGGACCTGAGGGGATTTGAACCCCTGACCCCCTCGATGCGAACGAGGTGCGCTACCGGACTGCGCTACAGGCCCGTCAGACCGCAGGGGCCTGGGACGCAGTTAGCCTATCAGGCTGGCGAACATGCTCGGTGCGGTTTTCCGCCCGGCCCCCGGCATTTGGGCGGGGGACGCGACCGGCCTACACTTCGTGGCCGAGGCTTCTCAGCTGCTCGGCGTACTGGGCGTCCGGGGAACCCTCGTCGGTCGGGGCGGAGATGCTGTGCGCGTAGTCGCTGTCCATGTACTCCTTCAGCGCGAGCACCTTCCCGGTGTCGGAGTCGACCTCAATGAACCAGGCGTAGTAGTTCTCATACACGTTGCCGTTGCGCAGCGCCCCCCGCGCGATCGTCTCGGCGGCGACCGTGTTGCCCTCGGCGATCATCCGGAGAACCTCGACCTTCGGGTCGCCGGCCTCGAACAGGCCCTCCCGCACTGGCTGCAGGAAGTCATCGATGATGGCCCGGCCGCGCTGGGACGGGAACCCGTTGGCGACGTCATTGACGGTCCACGTCGAGTCCTCGGTAAAGCACTCGGCGATCTTCTCGAACTCCCCGGTGCTCAGCGTGTCGAAGAACCGCCGCACCACGTCTTTGGGATCCTGGGGCATCCTTGCCGCTCCTTCCGGAGGCTTGCAGCCAGCGCCTTGATGCTCCCATGCGCGCCATCCCTTGAGAACCGTGCGCGACGCGTGAAAACAGGCGCCCCGGTACGGGCGCGAGCCCAAACAGCGCGCTGGGGACAGCGGGCATACCCCGAGGCAGGCCTAGTGGCAGCACGATTACGGGCGGGCAGCCGGGTACGTAGTGTTCGTGGTGGCGCAGCAAGGAAGGAGTGCGCAGGTGGCAGGCGAATACGACGCGGTCGTGGTCGGCTCGGGGCCGAACGGGCTGATCGGTGCCATCATGCTCGCCGAGGCGGGGCGGCGGGTCCTGCTGCTGGAGGGCGCGCCGGAGTTCGGCGGCGGCCTGCGCAGCGAGGCGCTGACCCTGGACGGCTTCACCCACGACGTCTGCGCCACCGTGTTGCCGATGGTGGGCGCCTCGGCGGCCTTCCGCGGCCTTGACCTGCCGGTCGAGCTGGCCTTCCCGGAGGTTCAGGCCGCGCACCCGCTGGACGGGCAGGACGCGGTGCTAGTGCACCGGGACATCGCGCAGACCGCCGTCGGCCTGGGGTCGCGTGGTGACGCGCTCGCCTGGCGGGAGACCGTGGGCGCGACCGCGCGTGGCGATTTCCGGCTCGTCGACTCGCTGCTGTCCCCGCTTTCGGTGCCGCGCGCGCCGCTGCGCATGGCCAGGTACGGCGCGCTCGGCTTGCTGCCGGCGACCACGCTGGCGCGGACGGTCTTTCGCGGTGAGCGAGCCCGGGCGGCCCTAGCCGGGATGTCCGCGCACGCGATGCTGGACCTGCGCACCCCGATCACCGGCGCCTACGGGCTGCTGCTGGCGGGGCTGGCGCATCAGGTGGGCTGGCCGCTCGTTCGCGGGGGTTCCCAGGAGCTGGCCAACGCGCTGATCGCCCGGCTTCGTTGCGCTGGCGGAGAGGCAGTTTCCGGGCACTACGTGCGGTCACTCGCGGACCTCCCCCCGGTGCCGACCGTGCTCCTCGACATGACCCCGAGGCAGGTACTCGCTGTGTGCGGGGACCGGATGCCGGCCCGCTACGCGCGGCGCCTAGGCGCCTACCGTTACGGGCCGGGGGTGTTCAAGCTGGACTGGGCGCTAACGGGGCCGGTGCCGTGGAAGGACCCGCAGGTCGGCCGGGCAGCGACCGTGCACGTGGGCGGGACCCTGGCGGAGATCGCCGCCGGGGAGGCCGCGGTGGCCGCCGGGCGGCATCCGGAGCGACCGTACGTGCTGGTCGTCCAGCCCTGCGTCGCCGACCCGAGCCGCGCGCCGGACGGGCGGCACGTGCTGTGGGCCTACTGTCACGTGCCGAATGGGTCCACGGTGGACATGACGAGCGCGATCGAGAACCAGATCGAGCGGTTCGCGCCGGGCTTCCGCGACCTGATCCTGGCGCGGCACACCATGGACACGGTCGCGTACGAGAAACACAACCCGAACCTGGTAGGCGGCGATATCGGCGGCGGGTCGGCCGCGTTGTCGCAGTTCCTGCGGCGGCCACGGTACTCGCTGACGCCCTGGCGGACACCGCTGCCTGGCGTCTACCTCTGCTCGGCGGCGACCCCGCCGGGCGCCGCGGTCCACGGCATGGGCGGCTATCACGCGGCGAAGCTGGCGCTCGCGCGGGACTAGGGCAGGCGCCTACGACCTTGGCGTGGCGCTGGGCCAGGTGCTGGCAGTGAAGGTGGCAGACGGCCGTCCCGCAGTAGCCGTGGCCACCGGGGTCCGGGTGGCCGTGACCCCCGGGACCCCGGTCGCTGAGGGGCGCGTCATGGTGGGGACCGGAGCGCGGGTGCCGGTCACCGGCGATGCGGTCGGGGTGCTGGCGGGCGTGGCGACAGGCGTCGCGGTAGGAGTGGGCACCGGGACGCGCTGATCCCGGCTGGGCGAGGGCGTGACGGTGGCCCGGGGCCGGGGCGCAACAAATGGCCTCGTAGCCGGGACGGAGTGACCGGGTGCGGCCGGCCGCTGGACCGGGGTGAGCGCCGGGCGCGCCAGGTGAGCCGCGCCGGCCGCTATCGCGGCAAGCACCGCCACTACGCACAGCCCGCCGCCGGCGGTCACGATCCGACGTCGCCAGCGCAGCTTCCGGCCGCGCGCGATGATCACGGTGACGTCCAGGCCCCCGGGCTCCTCGCTCGCTCGAAGCGCGCGCTGCAATGTGTCTATGTCGGTCATCTCCGGTCACCTCCGACCGCTGGCATGCTGACGTCCTCCGCGCGGGCCGAGACCCGGAGCTTCGCGAGCGCGCGGGAACTGGTGCTCTTCACCGTCCCCGGTGAGATGCCAAGATCGCGGGCCACTGCATCCTCCGGCATGTCGAACAGGAACCGCATGACGATGATCGTTCGCTCCCGTAGCGTCAGGGTGGCTAGCGCACTGGTTAGCCACCGGCGCAGCGCGACCTCATCGGCGATGTCGGCCTCCGGGGCCGGCTCGGGCAGGTCACCGGTCGCGTACTCCTTGAGGCGGCGGCGCCACTTGTCGGCCAGGTAGTTGACGAGCACTCGCCGGGCGTAGGCGAAGGCGTCCTCACGGCGCACCCGCCGCCAGGCGGCGTAGGTGCGAACCAGGGTCGCCTGCACCGCCTCTTCGGCGGTATCTCGGTCCCCGGTCAGCAGGTACGCGGCATTGCGAAGGCCGGCGCAGCTCGCCTGGGCGAACTCAGTGAACTCCGTGTCACCGTCAGCCAACGTAACCCTCTCTTGTCTGTTCCCCCGCTCGTGCATATACGGCCGAGCGCCTAGGAAGGTTGCGAACGCGACGGCGCAACTATCTCGCCGGCTGGCCGTATTTCCCGCCAACGAACCACAGCCTCATTCGGGAGAAGCACATGCAGTCAAGCAGCAGCCGGCCGCGGGTCAAGCGCGCCTGGGTGATCGCCGGCGTGACGGGGCTAGCGCTCCTTGGCGGCGGGACCGCCGCGATCGCAGCGACCGGGCAGCCTCACGGCGCGCCCGCGGCGCCCACCGCCACGGCCACCCCAGTTCCCACGCGCACCCACACCGCCACGCCCATGCCCACCCCAGTCCCCACGCGCACCCACACCGCCACGCCCATGCCCACCGCCACGGCGACGCCAGCACCCGAGCCGTCGGCCGCCACCGAGCCGCCCGGTGACCCCGACGCGGGTAACGAGGATGACGCGACGCCGGTTCCCGCGCCAACGCGCGTGGCTCCGGTACCGACGGCGTCGGCCAGGCCGGTCCCGGCGCCGACGGCGTCGGCCAGGCCGGTCCCGGCGCCGACGGCGCGTCCCACGCCGCGGCCGACCGCGACTCGCCGGTAGCGGCGTCCGGCGGGTGCCGCTACCGGCACCCGCCGGTTTCATCGTCGGCGAGCTCGGCTACTACATCCCCGCCTCCTGATCGGGCGCTCGCCACAATGACCTCAGGCGCCTACGGAGTTATCGTCGGGTTCGGGCGAGGTGGGAGGAGCGTAGCGACGATGGCGGACATGGGCGAGGTTGGCGCGGGCGGCACGGCGGAATCGGGGCCGGTCGGCTTTGTGGGCGTCGGGAACATGGGCGGGCGGATGACCCGGCGGCTGATAGCGGCCGGGCACGACGTGCTCGCCGTGGACGCGAGCGCGGCCCGCGTCGCCGAATGCGGGGCGCGGCCGGCCGGGTCGCTGGCCGAGCTGGCGGCGGAATGCGGCGTGATCATGCTGTCGCTGCCCGATAGCTCGGTGATCGAGCAGGTCATCCGGGGTGACGATGGCCTCGCGGCGGCGGCGCGGACCGGGCAGGTCATCGTGGATTTGTCCACTGCCGATCCGCAGTCCACGGTACGGCTGCACGACGACCTCGCCGCGCGGGGCGTGCAGTTCCTCGACGCGGGCATCTCGGGCGGCGCGGCCGCCGCCGATAAGGGCACCCTGACGCTGATGGTCGGCGGCGACGCGGGCGCCCTCGCGCGCGTGCGGCCGCTGCTGGACGCCTTCTCCGCGCACGTGCACCACATGGGCGCCACCGGCGCGGGCCACGTCACGAAGGTCTTGAATAATTTCCTCAACGGAGTCACGCTCGCCGCGACGGCTGAGGTCATGGTCGCGGGGAAGAAGGCGGGCCTCGACCTGGCGCAGCTCTTGGAGGTCATCAATACCTCCAGCGGCGTTAGCTTCGCCTCGCTCAACCGGTTCCCGCGCATCATCACCGGCGATTACCTCGAAGGCGGGCTGACCGGCAAGCTGATGGCCAAGGACGTGCGGCTCTACGTTGACCTGGTCGCCGGGCTTGGCATGCCAACGCTGGTCGGGCCGGGGACCCTCTCGGCGTTCGAGGTGTCCAACGCGCTCGGCTACGGCGACGTGATCAGCAACCGCGTGGTCGACGCCTTCGGCGACCTGGCCGGCGGCATCCGCGTCTCCGACGCGAAGTAGCGGCGGATTTATCGCGGCTCGGGGACGCGGCGCAGGACAGCTGTCGGGAATGATTTTCATTAGCGCGGTGTTGTGGCGGGCATGAGTCGCAGCACACTTCGCCCCGTCATCAAGCTCAGGTCGGTGGCCGGGACTGGATACACGTACGTGACCAGGAAGAGCCGACGAAACGACCCTGACCGCCTCGTCGTGCGCAAGTACGACCCGGTGTTCCGCCAGCACGTTGAGTTCCGAGAGGAGCGGTAAGAAATGCAGCAGTCGATCCACCCGGATTACCATCCGGTCGTCTTCCGCGACCGCGCGGCGAACTTCGCGTTCCTCACCAGGTCGACCGCCACCAGCGGGCGCACCATTGAGTGGGAGGACGGCAACACCTACCCCGTCGTCGACGTGGAGACCTCGTCGGCGAGCCACCCGTTCTACACCGGGCAGGCACGCGTCCTGGATACCGCCGGGCGGGTAGAGCAGTTCCGCCGCAGGTACGGGAGCAAGGCCAAGGGCGCCTGACCGAGGGGTTTAACCCCAGTCGATGGCCAGCCAGCTATGCGGCGTCCGAAACGCGAACTGGCTGGTCATCGGCCCCTTAGACGTCACCGGCTGCAGGGTGAAGCGGGCGGTCGCGCTCCGGTAGCCGAGGTGCCAGGCGCGGACCTGGGCGGCGACCTGCCGGGCCAGGCGGGCTCCGCCGGGGCCGTGCCCGATGACGCCGGCCTCCCGCCCTCCGTCCCCCTGGCGGAAGATGACGTAGGCCAGGCTGGCCCCGTCAAAGGTGGCCATCGTGCCCCCGGCGGGCATCGGGGCGACCAGCCCCGAGTCGATGGCCTGCTGGCGGGCGTTCATCCGCGACACGGCATTGGGCAGCGTGCACGCCAGCCACAAGAACACCCACTCGCTGGTTTCCGGGCCCAGCGTCACCCCGGTCCACACGCCCGTCCACGTCTGCGCCCGCCGCCCGCTGAGGGCGCCGGCCAGCGCGGCGGGGTCCGCGTCCTGGTCCTGGTGTACCGCGAGCATGACCGCGCCGTCGGGGGTCAGCGCGATGCTCGAGCCCGGATCGTCGGCCACCCCCCCGCGCAGCGGCATGAAGCTGCACATCTCGCTGGCCACGCTGCACCAGCGGTCGACCGCTGGCTTGTCTCGCTCGAAGGCGATCGACCTGGTGACACTGCCGCGCAGCCGGAGCGGGACGACCAGGCGGCCATCCGGGGCAACCTGGTCCAGCCAGGCCAGCGGCAGGTCCCACGCGCCGACGGTGGCGACGACCCGGTCATAGGGCGCGCCGCCGGGATAGCCGAGCGCGCCGTCGGCTTGGACGACGCAGACATCGGGGAAGCCCGCGCCCGCCAGCGCGCCGCTCGCGCGGGCCACGAGGTCGGCGTCCACGTCCACGGTGGTCACGTGCCCATCGGGGCCCGCCAGGCGGGCGAGCAGCGCGGCGTTGTAACCCGTCCCCGCGCCGATCTCCAGGATGCGCATTCCCGGCGCTATCTGGAGCTGCTCCAGCATCCGCGCGACCATGGACGGCTGGGAGGCGGAGCTGATCGGCACTGAGGAGCTGTCGCGCTTGGCGACCACGACGTCGTTGGCGTAGGCGCTCGGCAGCGGCGTTCCGGGCAGGAACAGGTGCCGCGGCACCGCCTGCAGGGCATCTTCCACGGCCTCGCTGCGCACGGACCCGTCCGCGCGGAGCTGGTCAATGAGCAGTTGCCGGTGCCGTTGCGCCGCGAAATTGTCATCTTTGCCCTCTGGGGGCGCGGTGGACTCACTGTCCTGGCCGGCTACGGCGGGTCGTCCGGTCTCCACCCTTCGACGTTAGGCGGCCCGCGGTGGAGTGTCCAGGTAGACGACATCGCGGGCGGCGTGGGCCAGGCGCGGGGACAGGCTGCCCCAGCGGCTGACCACCGTGACCCAGACGCCGCCGTCGGACAGAGCCTGCGCGGCGTTGACGAACGTGCCGTCCCCCGAGCCGATCACAATATGGCTGAACCGGGTGGCGACATCCTCATGCCAGATAACGTCAAGAAGCTCTAGGTCGGCGCCATCCGGGCCGGACCGGACCCGGTAGCGCGCGTGCGGCCAGCCAAGAGCCGCGTTCATGAACCCGAGATGGCTAGAGGCCATCACGACCTGGTCATCGACGCCAACTGACAAGGTCCTGGCGTACCGGTCCTGGACGTCCATCACCTGCAACAGGCTCGGGATCGCGGCACCAGCCAGGTTCTCGATATCGACTAGGTGCAACGTCCGCGCGGGAAACCGCCGCCTCGCGACCACCAGCCGCCGGCCCTGCCGGGTCTTGACCGCCACAGGCATCACGCACCTCCTTCGCAAGGCCGCCCCCCAACGGCCTCCACGCCTCAAATCCATGCAAATGTCCCATGGCTTCCTGAAGGAAGCCTGTAAGGAAAATCACCACACGCCCTGTGTGTTACTCCATTCCCACCCCCCATGGACTTTGAACATGGAACAGCTACAGTGAGGGAGTGACACTACCCGTCGTCCGCGATGAGCTCATCGCGACGCTGGAGGAGGCCCTTGAGCTGCAGCAACGGCTCGTGGCGGCCGCGCGTGACCAAGGCGTCCCGGTCACTGACCTCGTCGCGCAGGCCACACTCCTGGAGCGGCTGGACGGCAAGCGCGACGAGCTGATCTGCCAATTGCGGCGCACCGCCAGCGCGGGGTTGCGGGCCCGCCGGCAGGGACCTCCGATCCGCGAGGTCGTGCTGACGACGCTGGGTCACCTGGGCTGGCCGCAGAACGCGGGGTTCCTTGAGGAGTACCTGTGGGCTGAGCGGCAACTGCAAGTCGACAGCCGGGCGTTCGCCTCGCTGCGGCGGGACGAGCGGCGATCATGGCAGCGGGTGCCGGGCAGCCGGCGTGCCTACATCGTCCCCGCGCTTAACGCCGATGGGTCGGCGAACCCGCGCTGGCTGACCAGCTCCGCCTGGCCACTGCAGCGGCGCGTGGTCGCCCCGGCGACCTCCGAGCGGTTGTTTGACCTGCAGAAGGTCCATTTCCTCGCCACGTCGGCGAGCAGTGCCATGACCTCGCTGGAGGCGTTGCTGTGGCAGTACGGCGCGCGGCTGCTGGGCCTCGCGCCGCCCCCGGTCAACGCCACGTCGCAGCGGCGCGCCCAGTGGCGGCGACGCGCCCGCGAGTGCGCCGCCGCCGAGATCAGGGAACTGCGCCGGGCTGATGACCCGCGCCGGGCCGAGATTGCGCGCGAGCTGGCTCCGCTTCCGGAGGCGGATCGTCTTTGGGGCCTGAGCCGGAGCGGGAGCCTGAACCGGAGCGCGAGCCTCAGCCGGAGTGGCGGCGCAGGAACGCCAGGGTCTGCGTGTTGAACGCCTCAACGTTCTCGTAGATCGGGGCGTGCGCGCAGTCCTCGAAGATCAACAGCTCGGCGCCCTTGATTCCATCGGTGAGCGGCGCGGCGAAGCGGGGAGAGGTCACCGCGTCGTGCCGGCCGAAGGTCACCTGGGTCGGCGCCTGGATCAGCTCCAGCCGCGCGGCGGCATCATGGCCGATGACGGCGCCCGACTGACGCAGGAACGCGTCGACGGCAGGCATTGGCCGGCCGCGGACGAAGTCGGCAAGGGCGTCGATGTAGTCGGGCTTGGCGGCGTACAACTCGGGCGTGAAGCACCAGGGAAAGATGCCCTTGATAACCATCTCGGTCACGCTGCCAAGGCCCTGCGCCATGACTTGCCAGCCTTCGACGACGGTCTTGAGGTAGTGGTCGGTCGCGGGCCACGGGCTGTGCAGGGACAGTGACTTCACCCGTTCCGGGTACTTGGCGGCCAGCCACATCCCGGTGGCGGCGCCGAGGGACAGCCCGGACACGTGGGCGCGATCGATCCCGGCCGCCTGCATGAACGCCGCCACGTCGTCGGCGAGCAACTCGGTTGTATAGGCGCCTTCGGGCTTACTCGTCAGCCCGGCGCCGCGCAGGTCAACGGTGAAGCACGTGAACTGCTTGGCGTACTCGGCGACCTGGAACGCGTAGCACGCCTGGTCAGCCGCCAGGTACGGGATGAGGACAAGCGGCTCCCCGGCGCCGGTGACCTCATAGTTGATCTCAATGCCGTTGGCCGAAACGATGGGCATCGTCGCCTCCCCGGTTGTGGCGGCTCCGTCGCCGCCCTCCAAGACACGATCGTGCCGCATCGAGCCCGGTCCCGCTACGGCGCCGACCGAGTTTCACTTCCCAAGGCCGACCCCTTCACCAGTTGCCGCCACAACCTGGGGTCTACCAGAGACAAGCACGCCATGAACACCACGATGGCAAACAGCCTGAGTATGGCGCCACGAACGTTGTGGTTCTGGATCACGGCCCCGCCGATCAAGGGTCCCAGGGCGCACGCGCCAATCGCTAGCGCCTGGCCAATGCTGGTCACCCTGGCCAGCATCCAGTTAGGAACGGTCTTGACGAGGTAAGCACCGAATTCTATATTGCCGATCGCCCCAGTACAACTGAGGACTATCATCGCCGCTGCCATGCCCGCAACCGATCCCCCGAACAGCGCGAGAGCGAAGATCGCAAAACTCCATATACCTAGCTGAATCTGCAGCCAGTAGCTCCTCGCTAGACCAGGCAGGCGTTTCGCGAAAATCGACCCAAGTGCGCCACCCACGCCAGAAGCGGCGAGAACTACGCCAATCGGGAGTGACGACAGGTCTCGATTATGAGCCTCAGCCAGGAAAAGCATTATCAGAGCCTGCGCGATCAGCGTAGTCCCGGCCATCAGCATAACGGTTATCCCCGCGTGCTTGTCGCTAATCAGCCTTCGGAGGCCGGCGACGAACTCACCTTTGAAATCACGCCGACGCGACTCATCAGGTGGCGGCTCAAGGGGCACCCTATTGTTCCGAAGCAGAGAAAGACCGCCCACCGAACAGGCGAATGAAATGGCGTCGGCAAGGAATGGCAGGCCATGGCTCAACTGGAAGAGGAATGGCCCGATTGGCCGCCCGGCCACGACAACGGCATGCGCCCTGACCTCCATGTAGCCCTGCGCCGACGAAATCTTATCGTTTTCGACCAGTCGACTCAGGTAGCTCCGGTCGGCGAGCACGGAGAATACTTCAAGGATTTCCTCGGCAATCATGGCGAATATGAGGAGTGCCATGCTCGGCCGTCCTTCGAAAAACAGCAACGCGAAAACACATGCGATAGTAATTCCTCGCAACAGCTCACTGAAGAGCATGACCTTCCATTGATCCCACCGATCAACGAGCACGCCAGCAGGGATGTAGGCGAACATGGCCGGCACGATCCCGGCGAAAGAGACCACTCCCGCCATAAGCGGCGATCCGCTCATGTTCAAGACGAGCATCGGGAACGCCACTGTTGAGATGCGACTGCCGAGCATCGATATAGATGACCCTGTCATCAGGATACCGAACTGCCGCCGTTCCAGGTATTTTTTGGCGTCGGCGAGGCGCGAACCCAGAAGATTTCCCGCACCCGAGGCCTCTAGCCCCCCGGCCTCTCGCGCCTGATCGGCGGTTTCCTGGCGCATCGAAAGGATGAACCCCTAGCTCGTCCGGCATCGTTCCGTGCCGCGGGGTGAAACGTCCCGCAATCAACCAATTTACCTGTGAAGTCTTGCCGGGGCCCAACGCTACCACAATCGGCCGCGCATGCCCGATGAGTCCCCATTCGACCAGTTGCCCGGGCGGCCTCTGGTGGTTGCCTGGGACATGTGTAACTACTGAGATTCCCCAGAACGGTAACTCTACGCTATCACGCGAGCACGTTACGCACCTCGGGGGTTGACGCCTCCTAGTGCCGCACTGCGGCTAGTGCGACACCATGTCATGGATGGAGCCGACGGGCTTATTGTGCATAACCTCGCGATAGTCCCAGGCGCACTATATATGATTTAATTCAGCTTATGAGGCATCAGGAAGGGCGTGAATGGCCGGCCAGCCTTGACGTTTCCGCCTTGCGAGCGAGCGGGTGGGAGCCGCTCCCGTTCCATGAGTTCATCGTCAAGATCCACAGCAGATGCGATCTATCTTGCGATTACTGCTACATGTACGAAATGGCGGACCAGTCCTGGCGCGACCAGCCTCGCTCGATGTCGGCGGAAACGGCCGATTTGACCGCCTCCCGGATTGGAGAGCATGCTCAGTCTCACAATCTGAACCGCGTTACCCTGATACTCCACGGCGGCGAACCGCTGCTCGCCGGACGCGAGCTGATCTCCCGGCTTGTCACCGCTACCCGATTGGCCGTCGGCCCAGCGATCACAGTGGACGCCAGTGTCCAGACCAACGGCGTGGGTCTTAGCGATAGGTACCTGAGCCTCTTCGACGAACTTGATATCCGGATCGGGGTCAGCATCGACGGAGACCCCGGCGCCCATGACCGGCACCGCCGGTTCGCAAGCGGCCGGGGAAGCCATGCCTCAGTGGTGGCCGCATTGAGGCGACTGCAGCGCTTTCCGCACCTATACAGTGGACTCCTCTGCACCATTGACCTGCGCAATGATCCTGTCGCTACGTATGAGGCCCTCGCCGACTTCGGTCCGCCACGGATCGACTTCCTGCTACCCCATGGCACCTGGGCGCGGCCACCGCCGGGACGGACGTCCGACGCGAAGGCCACACCGTACGCGAACTGGCTGATCGCGATATTCGAGCACTGGTATCCGAGACCGCGAACTCGGATCCGGATGTTTGAGGAGATCATGCAACTGCTTCTCGGTGGGGCCGCTAACTCCGAGGTGGTTGGCTTGGCTCCAGCCAGGATGGTGGTCATTGAGACTGACGGGTCGATCGAGCAAGAAGATACTCTCAAAATCGCTTTCGATGGAGCCCCCGCGACTGGCCTGCACCTGATCCGCGCTCCGCTGGATGCTGCATTGGAACTGCCCCAGATCGCCGCCCGCCAGATCGGAGCGCGGGGGCTGTCCGGGGAGTGCCGAGTGTGCCGCATCCACCAGGTCTGCGGTGGAGGCCTCTACTCGCACCGGTATCGCGAAGGCACCGGGTTCGCGAACCCTTCGGTGTACTGCCCCGACCTTATGGCCCTCATCGGCCACATCCGGAGCCGGCTGGCCACCGACATCCGCTCCCTGCCGCGTAGGAGGGCTACTGGATGAGCATCAAGCACCACGGCATGCCGCGTGATCTGTTCGAGGCACTCGCACGCGGCGGTGGCGGCGTCGATGCCGCACTCCACCTCGTGGCGGCACAGCACAGCAAGCACGTAATCCTGGTCGCCGCCGTGAGTAAGGCAGCGCAGCCGGCGCGACGTCCCGATGACCGGCTCGCAGTGGCCGGCCATCACCTGCTCGCGAAGGTGGAAAAACAGGATCCAGCAGCGGCGCGATATGTCATCAGCTACCCGTCTGTAGGCGCCTGGGCGCTGCACGCTCTCCACGGAGACCAGGCACCGGCGAGCGCGTTTCCTAGCGGGCTAGCCAACGTCGCGGCGGCCGCCGCCATCAGGGCCGGGATCGACGCGGAGATCGAGGTCCCCGTAACCAACGGCACGGTAGCCCTCCCTTCGCTAGGCGTGGCCGACGCCGAGGGGCCCACGGCCCTGATCCGGACCGAATCCCCAAAGATCCGCTCCGGTCGCCTCGAGGTGGCGGTAGGGGCTGGCTCGCCCGGATGGCAGGAGATCCGGTCCGCACAGGCAGGGGCGCTCCAAGTGCTCGTTGATGACCTGGATCCCTTCCGGATGCCCGCGACGGACGGTGAGCCGATGCCAAGGCTGACTCAACCGCAATTCGCGGCCATGACCGCGACTCTGCAGGACGCGTGGCTCGTCCTGGACGCGGCCAGTGCCGCCGAGATCGCCGCGCTGGTGCGGGTGATCGTCCCGTACCAGGCGCCTGACAAGGGCCACGTCAGCACGAGTTCCCCCGAGACGTTCGGCACGGTGGCGATGTCGCGCCAGCCCGACCCATACACGTGCGCCGAAACTCTTGTCCATGAGGCTCAGCACCTCAAACTCTGCGCCTTGCTTGACCTTGTCACCATCACAAGGCCAGACGATGGGCGAACGTACTACGCGCCATGGCGCGACGATCCCCGCCCCGCCCGTGGCCTCCTCCAGGGCGCGTACGCGTATCTCGGCGTTGCTGGCTTCTGGCGCTTCCAGCGCGAGGCCGCCGCAGACTCCACGGTCAGGTTGCGCGCGGAAAAGGAGTTCGCCAGATGGCGTATCGGCGCCTGGCGAGTGGCAGAGACGCTGCTCGCCAGCGGGCAACTCAACTCCATCGGCCAAGACTTCGTCGGGCAGATGGCGCGCGTTCTAGCCGACTGGTGCCGTGAGCCGGTCCCCAGCGAGGCCCTCGCCGACGCTCGGCGAAAGGCTGACGAACATCAGGCTCGCTGGCGCGCCGCGCACGGAGACCTCCCCCCGTGGCCGCCATAGGTGATCCTCGACAGCCAACTCAGATGGGCGGTGGGTCGAAGTCGGGATCAAGCCGTCCGCCAGCCTCGATCACCACCATGTCGGGGAACTGGCTGCCCTGCGTACGCCTGTACCGGCCGAGTGTGTCGTCCTGAAGCAACTTGCCGGCCGCCTCATCGCCATCAGCCATGATGTCTAGCGCCAGGTTCGCCGCACATTGCAAGGTGGCCGGATGATCATCGCCGAGTAGCGAGCGCAGCTTCGCCAGCGTGTCTTCACCGAGTGCCCTTGCCTCCTGCGGCAGGTTAAGCGCAGCGAGGTCGCTGGCGAGATTCGTAGCCACTGTGAGCGAGTAGTGATGCTGGCGGCCAAGTCTCGCATCCAGGCCAGCCAGGGCCTTCTCGTCAAGCTCGTGTGCCCCGGTAATATCGCCAGTGATCCGCCTGAGCAGGGCAAGGTTACCCATACAGCCGTAGTTGTACGGATGCTCAGATCCGTAAGCCTTGGGGTACAGGCCGACGGTCGCCTCGGCCAATTCCAAAGCCTCCGCATGGTGCTGCACCCCGATAGTGCGCAATAGGTTCGCCAGGCTAATGGCGATCGCTAGCGTATCGGGATGATCAGGGCCGTATCGACGCCGGGAGATCTCGAAGCTATTCCTGGCCAGGTCCAAAGCTTCGGCACGCGCTCCTGGGATACGCCGGCAGACGATTGTGAAGCCATTCGCGCTGCGCAGGGTGGCTAGGTGCTCCGGCCCCAGTTCGGTCGTGGGATCCCGGCCAAAGTCTAGCGCTTCCTGGCTGACATCCTGCGCGTCACGGAACTGCCCGCTCAGCCGCAGTGCCCAGGCCAAGCCGATCCACGCGCCAAGTCTATCGTTGGGCCCGGCACCAGAGCCTTGTTTGTTCATCTGCTCGAGGACGCTTTTGTAAAGATCCTTAGCACCCGGGTAGTCACCGGGTAGTCACTGTTCAGCCCGCGGTCAAGCGCAATGCTGGCGTGCAGCCGCAACGTCCGCGGGTTGATCGAGCCATACCGGTCCTCTAGCAGGCCGCGAGTCGCCTCATCCAGTGCCCGCGCGCCTGCGAAGTCACCCCGAGCTCGCAAGTCGGCGCCGAAGGAGGTACGCAAGAACAGCGTGAGCGAATCGTCCTCACCCAGGGACGCGCGGGAGCTTGTAAGAGTCTCCTCAGTGATCCGGCGTGATTCGTCGTACTGACCGAGCAATCGGAGCGCGTTACCGAGGTGCCGTTGTGCCTGAAGGACATCAGGACTATCCTTACCGGAATCCCTCACCCACTGTTTGATGAAGCGTTCAGTCAGCTCCAAGCACGACGTGTAGTCGCCTGACTGGTAGAGGAATCGCATCATGTTCAGCGCGAACTCTCGCACCGCTGGCTCATGCGACTGGGCCAACTGCGCGGACTCCGAGTTGACGTGTGGCAGGAGCTCACGGTACCTGCTCCAAGATCTCACGTCGTCTGGGTCCTTCGGTGCCGCAGCGGCGAGGATGAAGTGGACCTCACGCCGGTAGCCTGCTCGCTCGTGCTCTGTAAGCTCATCTCTGAGCAGGGCCTGGACCAGCCGGTGCACCGCTAGCGCCTGGCCGTCGAGTGTCACCAAGGCGAACCGGCCGAGTTCGCGGATGGCTCGCGACAGGAGAATCGAATCCGAGAGCACGTCCGCCACCTTCGTACCGGTGGACTGGGCGCCCTCATGGAACACAGAGCGCGGGATCGGCTCCGGGCCGAAGAAGGCGCAGCATCTGAGCAACTCCTGTGCCTGCGGAAGTTGCTGCCGCAAGGCGTCCACTGACAGCTTCCACGCCGCGGTCATCGAGTACGGGTAATCTGGCGACTTTCCCTCGGACAAGGCGTCCGAGACGTGCTCGTCGAGCAATCGCAGGTATTCATCGACCGACATCCCGGTCTCGGCGAGCATGGCCCCCGCCTGCTCAAGCGCCAGTGGCAAGTGGCCAAGTTTCTCCGCCAGCCCACTCGCGTCATCCGGGCTGAGTCCCTTGGGCACCCGCTTGCTCAGGAACTCCGTGCTTTCTGTCCGCGTGAACACATCCATGGGCACCGTATTGATCACAGACTGCCAGCGGTGGTTCCGGGAGGTAATCAGCACGTCGCCGGGGCCTCGAGGGATGATGTCTAGGATCTCTTCCGGCTGGTCAGCGTTATCGAAGATCAGCAGCCAGCGGCTAAATGGTTCGCCGCGCCTCAAGGCGTCGAGAACCGCCGTGATAGCACCGTCAATGCCCGCCATCGCCGCAGCTTCCAGCCCAAGTCGGGCCGCCAGCGCAGCGAGCGATGACCGCACCGAGGGCAACTGGTCAGCTGGAATCCACCAGACCAGGTCATAGTCTGAGCGATGCAGGTAGGCATACTCGATCGCGATCGCGGTCTTCCCCACTCCGCCGTACCCCTGCACAGCCTGCGGGAGCGGGTCATCCTGGCGCTGCTCGGGCAGGACGGCGGTGATCCCGCTCGACGCGCCGCGGCGCAGCTGCGCGAGGATATCGACCCGGCCAGTGAAATTCTTATTCCGAGTCGGGACATTTCCCCAGATCGTCGGCACGCTCGTGACTGGCGTCACCGCATCAGGCACCGTCATGCGCCCATGCTATAGCAATTCCGAGAATTGCAGCAATGCCAACCCGTGCCCGATAGTCGACCATCGTCGTGATTAGAGTGTTCCTATCCTTCCGGCAATGGAGTGCCGCGCGTTAAAGTTGAGAACCCAGACCCCAGCCAGTCATATTTTCCGACTCGACCACTCGACAACGAACGGAAAACCATGTAACTCTCGATTGAGCGCCTCGGTGACAGGCGATGGCGCTGGACACGGGAGGTCGCGCCCACGAGATGCGCCCGTGCTGTAAGGAGGACCATGGAAGACGTCGCCGATGGTGTGCTGCTCGACGTCCGCGAGATCAGCATCGGTGAGCTTGAGTTCGGCAGCGGGGAGTCAGCCCTGGCCAAGGCGCTGGATCGGCTTCTCACACCAAACGATAACTGCGGATTCAACAGCTTCAGCTCGAGCATCTGAGGGGAACCCAGCTAGCTGAGACAAACAAGGACTACGGCGGAACTCTGGAGAGTCGGTGTGCGTATGTACCGGCGCTCCAGAGTGGCGTAACGTACTGCCTGAGCGCCGGCATCGGAGGAGTGCTCATGCCGAATCAGGAAGGACCAGTTCGATGCGCAACATCGCGGATAGGCCCTATCCCGGTTCGCGCGCCTTCGAACAGGCAGATCAAGATCGTTTCCACGGACGCGCCGCGGACGCCCGGACGGTCGCTGATCTGTGGGCGGCAAATCGCCTGACTATTGTCACTGGCCCGGTCTCGAGCGGTAAGACCTCCTTGATTCAAGCGGGCGTCTACCCGTTAATGCATGACAGGCAGGCCCTACTCCTCCCGGTGGGCAGGCTCGGCCACAACATGACCTTCCCGTTCGCCGCATTGCCCGAGGACAACCCTTACACCCTCGGCCTGCTTAGCTCGTGGTCACCTGGCGACGTGCCGACCCGGCTCGCCGGGCTGACCGTAAGCGATTTCGTGCGCCGACTGGCCAGGTCAACGGAACGTCATGTCTTCCTGGCCATAGACCAGATGGACGACCTGACGATCGAGCCGGGCTCGGGTCTTCGCCTGATGTGGCGCCGCCAGTTCCTTGCGGAGATCGCTCAGGCATACCACGATCACCCGCGACTGCATCTCTTGCTCGCCACCAGGCCAGAGGCCCTCGACCTTATTCCCGCCGCGCTGGGAGGCGGTGCCCGGCATGAACTGGGTCCACTATCGGTTTCTGCCGCTCTAGATGCGGTCATCCGGCCAGCCGAGAGAGCCGGACGGACGTTCACTGATGACGCCGCGCACAAGATCGTGGATTGCCTACGGACGACTCACGTCGTGACTGCCCACGGGGACCGGTATGTCGCAGCGGAGCACGTCGAGCCTGCCCTGCTGCAAGTCGCTTGCGAGCACCTATGGCGTAACCTTCCGCCGGACCTCTCCTCGGTCACAGAGTGGGCAGCGCGTGAATTCGGCGACGTCGATGGGGCGCTCGCTGGGCACTGCGCCCTGGTGATCAGTCAGGTGGCGGCCGAGCATGACCTTACCGCTAAACGGTTGCGCTCATGGCTTCTTGACACATTCTCCGTCGCAGGCGGCGCTGGCAGCGTCGTGCCCGAAGGCAGCAACAACACCATCGCGGGCAAGCCGACTGCCCTCGCGCGCAGCCTAGTGGACCGACATCTGCTCGGCAGTGACATGAGGTCAACAGTGCGCCGATACCAGTTGCTCAGCGACCGTCTGGCCGAACCACTCCGGACGGCGAACTTCGATCGTTCGACTGTCCCCACAGCGGTGGACTACCTGCGCGCCGCTGAGCGGGACCTAGCTCTTGGCGATGTCAACCTCGCACAGCGCCATAGCGAATGTGCACTGCGCGCCGCGCCTAGCCTGAGAGCGCACGCTAAGGCCGAGGTGCTGCTGGGCAATGTGATGCACGAGCAGGAAAAGCCGGCCGATGCACTACCCCACTACAGGGAAGCGGCCACCCTGCTGGAAGCGGCCGATGACGTTGGCGCGGCCGCGCGGGCACTGGCGGCAGTCGGGCAGACCTTGCTGACCTTGCGTCAGCCACACGAAGCGGTGTCCGAACTACGGGTGGCGGTCGAACGTGCCCCGAGCGACCTAGTGCTGCAGACGCGGCTCGGCCTCGCACTATGGCAGATCGGGGATGGCCAGGGAGCGGTCGCGGTCCTTAACGGGGTCCTTGGGATCGACGGTGGAAACGCCGAGGCGCTCCGTGGTCGCGGCGAGATACTCGCATTCCTCGGCGAGGCGCGTAGCGCAATGCTCGACCTGGAACGGCAGGTGATTCGCGAGCGACCCTCTACGCGGGCCGCACGGGGCCTCGCGCTAGCCGAATTGGGCGACCACGGGGCGGCCACCCGGGAGATTGACAACGCCGTTGCCACGGCACCACACAACGGCCCCGTGCTCTTGTACGCCGCCCGCGCGACAGAACTCACCGGGGACAAGGCCCACACCGAGGAACTCGCAAGGCGCGCCGTCGAAGCCACAGACCCCCCGCTGTCCCCGCCGCACCGGGAGGTCGCACGCAAACTGGCCCATGTGCCGATGACGGACGAGCGTGCAGATCAGTTAATTCAGCAGTTCGGGCTGCCTGCGGGAGCCCCGTCGTAGTGACCGCCACCGCGACCGCGCTGGCCTCTGGTAGAGAGCGGTCATGGCCGCCGCCTTGAACTGCCTGACACACTTGTCAAACTCTTCAAAATCCGGCGAGTGAGTTGACGTCTTGAGCTTCAGGCTTTCCGGGTCCGCTGCCCAGGCGGCGAGGGAGCCAGCGGCGTCGGCCAGTTCGCCCGCTGAGACGTCGAGTGAGAATAGCATGAGTCCCACCTGGTCAGCCTGGCTCCTGATCTTGCCAGCACGCCTGCGGATCTCCCATGCCCGAGCCTTTTTCTCCTCGCCGTTGTACTCGTAGAAGTTCTCGACGAGCACCCGAAGATCCCTAGCCATGCGCAGAAGCCGGGCACATACCGCTTCGCGCTCCTTCGCCACCTGTTCCTGGCGGCCCCGCCTGTCGCGCTGACCGTCTCGGACCGCGCTGACGATGAGAGGAATGGAACCTGCCACGATGGGTGCCGCGGCGGCGATGAGGGTTACGGTGACCGATGCGTCAGCCATGTCCCTATTGTCGCTCGCGTTATGCGGGCCGAACCCATCTGCCGACGCAATGCCACCGCGTTTATCTCCGTACGGCTGATCGTGGCGGGGGAGCACGTACTCCAATGACGGTTACCAAGAATCGGGGAACTCGTCGCCGGTTAGCGCCCAGGCGTAATACAACCCGAGTGAACTACGGGCGCGAGCGCGGCTAAGGCTTGCGCGCGACGCCCGCGCAGGCAAGCCGCAGGACGCCATGGTCGGCACGGGACGCGGTGCCCGGATCGGGCCGCCACTGCGGCACGGGCACCAGCCCCGGCGGGACCAGATCAAGGCCGCCGAACAGCTTCCTCACCTGAGCCATCGTGCGGAACTGCACCCGCCCCAGCCCCTTGGCCATCTGCGCCTGCAACTCCGCGGCGTCCGGCTCGCCGGTATCCAGCAGGTGGTGGATGAAAACGTAGCTGCCCGAGGGCAGGGCGTCGATCAAGGCGCCCACCAGCTCGGCCGGATGGTCAGAGTCCAGGACGTAGTGCACGATGCCGCACAGCAGCAAGCCGATCGGCTTGTCCCAGTTCAGGTGCGCGCGCACCGCCGGGCTGGCGATGATGCTCGGCGGGTCGAACAGGTCGCCGCGCACCGCGAAGGTCGAGGAGTCATCGGCTAGCAGCGCGGTCGCGTGGTTCAGCACGACCTGGTCGTTGTCCAGGTACACGACGCGGGTGTCCGGCGCGACCCGGTGCGCGATCTCGTGGACGTTGTCCGCGGTCGGCAGCCCCGACCCCACGTCGAGGAGCTGCCGGATCCCGGCCTCGCCGACCAGGTAGCGGATCACCCGGCCAAGCACGGCGCGCTGCGCGCGGACGCCCAGCACGACCTGCGGGAGCGTCGCGATTATCTGGTCGCTGACCGCCCGGTCGGCGGCGAAGTTGTCCTTGCCGCCCAGCAGGTAGTCATAGACGCGCGCAACGTTCGGACGCGAGGGATCAAACGCATCACCCTGCCCGCCACCATCAGCCACAACGGGATTCTATCGACAGGCCCCGATATGGCGCCTAGCAGTTCCGTCCTAGGAGCATGACCGGACGTGCGCCTGGTAGCCGGGCGGCGGGCGCCTCATGAGGTAGCCGCCGGCCTTCGGGGTCAGGTACAGCGTGATGCGCCAGACGTCGCAGGAGCTGCGATCGGGGCTGGCCGAGGGGGCCTGGTGGCTGGTGAACGTCACCGACGCGGCTTCCTGGCCTCGGCCGAGGTCGGCGATCCAGGTCAGGGTGGCGTGCGAGTCGGTGGTGGTCCCGTATCCGGCGGCGAACCGGGCCGGGGTCTGCCTCGCCGCCTGCGCGGGGTCCAGCAACGCGATGTAGGCCTGGTAATCGTGGCCATTGATCGCGGTGAAGTAGCCCGACAGGAACTGCGCCACCCCCGGTTCGGCGGCGCTGGCGCGGGCCGCCGCGGTGGCGGCGACGGTCGTGGTGCCCGGCGAGGACGGCGAGGGCGTGCCCGCGGACGGTGACGCGCTGGCCGAAGGCGGCTCGGTGTCCGGCGGCTCACTGCTCGGGGTGCCCTGCGCGGGCGCCGTCGTCGCCGGCGCCGGCGCGGGGGGCGCGGTGGTGGCCGAGGTCGCGGGCGTTGACGCGGGGCGCGGTGTGCGCGCCTGCGTCGCGACGGGTGGCGCGGCGCCCGGCAGCGGCGACGTGCGAGCGGCCGGGGTCGTAGGCGCGGTACCCGGGCCGCCCTGCGCGCTGGGCCGCCCCGGGTGGCCGGTCAGCGCCGATGTTAGCGCGTAGGCGCCTGCGCCGAGGGCGAGCACGAGAAGCACGCCCGCCGCGACGAGGGTGCCCCGGGGCCGTCCTTGGGAGGGCCGCCGGTGACCGCCCGGCCGGGATCCGCCGGGGTCGGACGTGGCGGACGGGGGCAGGTTCACCGGCTGCCGCGGCGGCGGGACCCAGGGGCCAGCTTGCACCTGCTGTGGCTCCGGGTAATACCCATGGGTAGGCGCCGCCTGCTCCCCGGAATCGAATCCGGGCAGCAGCGGCGCCTCGTAGTCCTGGAGTGTGGGGCTCGCGGCCCACTGGCTGGACTCCGGCGTGCGCGGCACGCCGTAGTCCCAGATCGTCGGCTGTGGCTCCTGGTACGGCTCGCCTAGATCGACCCGCGTGGCATCGTCCGCGCCGCCGACCGGGTGATCGGCGTCCGGGTCGTTGAACCGGGTCCCGCACCATGCGCACAGGGTCACCCCTGTATCACGCGGATTGCCGCATCTCGTGCAGAAGTGCATGGCGTCCGTCCTGGCGAGATCCCACCAGGAGATATATCCACCCGCTTCGCGCCGAACCCCGAAAAGGACCCATTATCCCGAACGTGCCCTGGGTGACTGCCCCGTTCCCAGGATTACCGGCAGTGCCCGGCCGGCGCTAGCGGCAGCGCCGGCGCGACCGCGCCGCCGCCACGACGATCACGATCGCGGCGATCCACATCCACGGCTGGAACCACCAGTCGGTGACCGCGTGCCACGCGACCGAGACGCCGAGGATCATCAGCGCGACGAGCAGCAGCTTCCCGAGCAGGGTGTTGCCCGTCCGCTGCTTGCGAGCGGCCATGTAGCCGGGCGCCGCAGATGTCGGGCCGGGAGCCTTGCCGGTGTCGCTCATCTCCGGGGGCAGGTCGGGCAGGTCATCGAACAGGCCCTGGAAGTCCGCCACGGTCGTGGCCGTCATCGCGCGGTTCACCCGGTCGTCGAACTCCGCCTGGTCGAGGCGGCCGTCGCCGTAGTGGCGGGCGAGCCGGTCGGTGACGTCGGAGCGGTCGGCGTCGGAGACGCGCATGTGCTGGTCGGGATATCCGGGACGGAACCACTGGGCTGCCCGCTGCCGGTCGCTGGTGGGGGCCATGGGAATCACCGTCCGCCCTGGAAGGAGTCGATAAGGGAGCTCGCGATGGACTGGCTGGCGCCCTCTTCGGGGATCAGCAGCAGGCAGGCCAGGTAGGCCGGGATGCCGATGCCGCCGCCGAGGATGGCGGCCAGTACGAAGCCGATGCGGACGATGGTCACGTCCACGCCGAGGTGGGTGGCGAGGCCGGCCGCTACGCCGGCCACCATGCGGCCGCTGGTTGCGCGGTGCAGAGGAGCTGATGCGTTCATGGCTCAAGAGTGCGCCGGGCGGGCACGCGGGCGCATCGGGCATCCCCCCGGTATGGACCCTGATAGCTCCCTGACCGGGTAGGGGGGCCTGGGGGGCTGGTGTGCGCCCCTCGGGGGCACAGTCAGGGTTCTTCCTGATGCCAGCACCGGGGTTGACGAGTAATGATGGTGATATGCAGGAACCCACATGGCCGCCAAACCGGCCGCCCGAGGGCTGGATCGACCGCCCCGACCGGGCGGGGCGGTGGGGCACGCGGTTCCGCCGACTGCAGGGCACGTGTAGCGGCGAACCGCTGCGCCGCAACCGTGATGACCGACTGGGCGGCGGGGTCGCGGCCGGGCTGGCGCGCTGGCGCGGGTTCAACCCTACGGCCGTCCGGGTCGTCTTCGTGATCGCGACGCTGTTCAGCCAGGGGACGCTCGTTCCGTTCTACTTCATGGCCTGGCTCCTGATCCCCGGAAGCGTGGACGTCGCGGCCGCTGGCTCCGGCGCCCCCGAGTACGCCAGCGTCTGGAGCAAGGCGCGGCATGACTCGCGGGGGATCACGCTCGCGGTAGGCGTCGCCTCGGTGCTGAGCATCCTGCTGCTGATCGTGGGGGTGTTCAGTGCCGGCCTCGTCCAGACCTGGGGTTGGCCGCAGGTCGTCAGCGCCGCGTGCCTGGTCCTGATCTGGCGGAACGCTCCGGCCCATGAGCAGGCGCTGCTGCGCCGCGTGGGCGGGGCGCTGGCGAGCATCGGGCCGGACGCCACCCCGCGCGGCAACCGGCTGCGGATCGCCGGTGCCGTGGTCCTGCTGGCCGGCGGCATTGGCTGGCTGGTGTCGGTGCACGAGTCCGTGTCCCTGCTGCGGCCGCTGGGTGGCGTGGTGCTGGTGCTGGCCGGCTGCGTGCTGCTGCTCGGCCCGTGGTGGCTGCGGATCGCCCGCGACCTGGTGCTAGAGCGGCAGGCGCGCGCCCGGGCGGAAGAGCGCGCGGACATGGCGGCGCGGGTGCATGACTCGGTCCTGCAGACCCTCGCGCTGATCCAGCGCCGAGCCGATGACCCGGCGCAGGTCACCCAGCTGGCCCGGGCGCAGGAGCGGGAGCTGCGCTCGTGGCTGTTCGAGGGGCAGGCACCGGGGTCGGTCTCCGGGGCGGGGTCGCTGGCGGCTGGCATCCGGCAGATCCAGCAGGATGCCGAGGCCCGGCACGGGGTGCCGGTCGAGGTGGTTACCGTCAGTGACTGCCCGCTCGACGAGGACCTGGCGGCGCTGCTCGCCGCGGCGCGGGAGGCGGTGGTCAACGCGGCCAAGTGGTCCGGCGCGCCCGTCATCGCGCTGTTCGCTGAGGTTACGCCGGACGACGTGGAGGTCGTCGTGCGCGACCGGGGGAAGGGCTTCGACCCGTTGTCGGTCCCGGCGGACCGCAAGGGCCTGGCCGAGTCGATTCACCGCCGGATGAGCCGGCACGGCGGTACGGTGGCCGTGCAGGCCGCGGTTGGGGAGGGAGTCAAGGTGTCGCTGAAAATGCCGCGCGCCGCCGCTGCGAGGAGTGCTGCTCGTGAGTGAGGCAGGACGTTCCGGAGGGGCACCCCGGGTGGTGCTCGTGGATGACCACGGGTTGTTCCGCTCCGGGGTGCGCTCGGAGCTAGGACGGGCCGTGGAGGTCGTCGGCGAGGCCGATGACGTGGCTCCGGCGATTGAGGTGATCACGAGCACCCAGCCGGACGTGGTCCTGCTGGACGTGCACCTGCCCGGCGGCGGCGGTGCCGCCGTTGTGGCCGCCATCCGGGAGCGAGGCCTGCCGGACGTGCGGTTCCTCGCCCTGTCGGCCTCCGACGCCCCCGAGGACGTGATCGCGGTGATCCGGGCCGGGGCGCGCGGTTACGTGACGAAGACCATCAGCACGGCCGAGCTCGCGGACGCGATCCGCCGGGTCGCCTCTGGCGACGCGGTGTTCTCCCACCGGCTGGCCGGGTTCGTCCTGGACGCCTTCGCCTCGGCGGACACCTCGGGACCGGATGCGGTCAAGCCCTCCTTCGACCCGGAGCTTGACCAGCTCACCGCGCGCGAGCGGGACGTGCTGCGGCTGATCGCGCAGGGGTACACGTACAAGGAGATCGCCCGCGAACTGTACATCTCGGTGAAGACCGTGGAGAGCCACGTGTCGTCGGTGCTGCGCAAGCTGCAGCTGTCCTCGCGGCACCAGCTCACCCGATGGGCGGCGGAGCGCCGACTGGCCTGATGAGCATGGATCAGTGGCGGCTTTGGGGCCCGGCGCCGGGACCGGGGTTCCCGTTGCCAGGACCAGAGTCGCCGCCCTGGGAGGGACCGTTACCTGGCGTCGGCGGTTTGTCGTCCGGGACCCAGGCCCAGTGGCCATTGCTGTAGCGCTGCGGGTAGTGGAATGCCGGCCCGGTGCCCCAGTAATCCCTGGGCAGTATCTTCCAGCAGTAGAACAGGACCAGCTGCGGGCTGCCGGCGAGCGTGCTCAGCTTGTCGAAATCGTCGTCGTCCCAGTTCTTGACGTGGGGCTGCCACGGGTTTTGCAGCCATGCCCGACAAAGCGCCTGGCCCGTGTCAGCGGATGCGTTGCTGACGCCCGCGCCCTCCGTGGGGGTGGGCTGGTCTGTGGGTGTCGGGGAAGCTGACACGCCTGCCACGCCCGCGCTTTGGCTGGCGGAGTGACTCGGGCGGACGCCGGACGGCGACTCGGCGACGTTGACGGTCTTGACGTGGGCGGAGAACGCGCCGCCGGCGTAGGCGAAGCCAGCCACCGCGGCGATGACGACCACGGCGACGCTGCTGACGAACCCCAGCCGGCCGCCTGTCCCCCGGCGGCTACGTGGCCGGGTTGACTGGGTGCTGCGGTGCCTGGCCCGCGCGCTGCGCCTGCTTCGCGAGGACCCGTTCGCCTCCCGAAGCTCAAGCGGCAGCGTGTGCGATGACACGCCCTGGTCGTCAAGCGTGCCGGATCGCAGCGCCCGGAAGGCGGCCCGCGCCTGCGCCTCGCCGCGTAGCTCAGCCGCCGATGGCGGCCCGCACAGCGCGGTGACGGTGTCCATCAGCGGGCGGAATTCCTCGGGGACCAGCAGCAGGTGCCCGTTGAGCAAGTCCTCGGCGGTCGCGGCGGGCAGCAGGACATCGGGACCGGGGTCACCATGCGACCCGTCTCCCCCCGCTCCGCGCAGGAATCCGTCACCCATGTCATCGTCTGGAACGCCGTATCTGCTCATAGCGTTACACCCGCCCCTGACAGCAGCGTCGCGAGGCGCTTCAGTCCCCGGTGGGCGGCCACTCGCACCGCGCCCGGGCTGCGGCCGAGCATCTCCGCGACGACGTCGGTATCAAGGCCCGCGACGACGCGCAGCATGATCACTTCCGCCTGCTGCTCGGGGAGCCGGGACACCAGCGCGATGGCCGCCTCGGTGGCGATGTTGTCCATGGCCACCTGCTCCGCACCGGGCGCGCGCGGCACCTCCCCCGCGCTGATGTCGTCAAGTGGCTCCGAGGGATGCCGGTTGCGGTGCCTGACCTGGTCAAGGACGCGCCTGCGGGCGGTAGTGAACAGCCAGGCCCGCCAGGAGGATTCATTTCCGGTGAAGGTGCGCAGGCCGCGCAGCACCTGGACCCAGGTCTCGGCCGCCACATCCTCGGCATGCTCGGGGGTCACGACCCTCAGGTAGCGAAGCAAGGCCGGGTTCGCGTCCCGCCATAGGACCGAGAACGCCTCCTCGTCATTGTCGCGCGCGGCCTCCAGCAGGGCCGCGAACTCCTCGCCCACCACATGGTGAAGTATCGGCAGTTAACCCGCTTCTTCGCAGCTAAATGGGCATCAAGGCCGTCACGATTCGCGGGAGGCTGCGGGCCAGGGGGCACGGGTTGTGCTCGCCGCGGGCCAGGGGGGTTATAGGGGGACGGCGTCCCCCTATAACCCGGGGTCTGGGGGGTTGGTGTGCACCCCCCAGATAAGCACGGCTGGATGACGAACTGGCGGAGGTAGAGGTCGCGGAAGGTCACGGGGCCGCGCGGGCCGGGGAGGGCGTCGATGTTGATCCCGGTTTCCGGGACACCGAGGAGCTTAAAGCCGTCGAGCAGCCGGGTGGGGGCGTTCCAGAACGCGCCAGTGCCCGCGTAGCCGTCCAGGAACTCCGCGGCCGCGGCGGGGTCGCTGGCCGCGATGCCTGCCGCCAGGCCGGAGGTCTCCTCGTTGGCGATCGCGGCCGCGTGCGCGGGGCTGGTCGCGGGGGCGATCGTCACGGTCGCCTCCCGGCCCGCCTCCAGTGCCCACTCATGCCCCAGCGGATGGTCATGCGGCGGCAGGGAGGCGCTGATCCGCAAGGCGTCCAGCTGGGCGGTCAGTTCTGGCAGCCACTCATCCCACAGGCGGTCGTCAACCAGCAGCAGGTTGAGGCGGTTGCAGACGCCTAGCCGGTCCAGGCTAGCGTTGATGAGGGGAGCCACCACGTCTCGTTGGGCCGAAGAGTGGATGTAGAGGACCCCTCCCCCGTCGGCGTGGGCAAGGGTCCGGACGCCGTGGGCCGCACCGGTCGCGGCCAGCGCGCGGGTGCTCGCGCCGCTCCCGCGCAAGATGACGAGCGGCACCAGCTTAGGCTCGCGGACCAGCGCATAGGCGGTCGCCTGGCCGGGGACACGGACTAGCTGGATAGCCTGCGGGCTGAGCCCGGCCTTGGCCAGGGCAGGGGCGATGACCTCATCGGCCAGCGCGATCGCCGAGCGCAGCGCGGCGCTCCCGGTGCGCAATACCCCGGCGTTGCGGGACTTGATCAGCTGCGAGGCGACATCGATGGTCACGTTGGGCCGGGCCTCGAAGTTGGCGCCGACCACGCCGACGGGACGGCGCCGCTCGCTGGCGATCAGCCCGCCGGGCAGGTCGCGGACCTTGCGAGTGAGCGGCTCGTGGGGGACGCCGGCGAGGATTTCCAGCTGGCTGGCCATGGCGGCCAGGCGGGCGGAGTCCAGGTGGAGCCGGTCTTGCATCGCGCCGGGCAGGCCGGCGGCGGTGGCGGCGCGCATGTCGTCCTCATTGGCCGCCAGGATCGCGGGCCCGGCCTCATCGAGCGCGGCCGCCATCGCCCGCAGCGCCTCGTCAATCTGGGCGTCCGGGGCGCTGGCGAGGCCCGGCACCGCCGCGCGGGCGGCACGGGCGGCGGTCCGCACGGCTTCCTCGGCCGCCGGGTCGCTTTCACCGGCGGCGGTCGCGACGTTGCCTGCTGCCGTGGCCTCAGCTGACATGGTTCAGTGCTCCTGATGCGCGCGTTTGCTGGTCCACTGCCGAGTCTAGGCGCTGCCCGCGGTGCTGGGCCGGGCGCCGCCGGAATCGCCCGGGGAGACCGGGACGCTCGGGCCGAGCCGCAGCGGCGGGCCGTCGATCGCGCAGCTCAGGCACTCCAGGTCCGTTGGCGCGGCGGCGCCGGGCACGGCACCGCTGAGTGCGGCGGCGCGGCGGCGCGGCGGGTTGCGGATCGAGGCGAAGGCGAGCAGGCCGCCGGCCGCGCACACCGCGGCGGCGATCAGGACAGCCCGGTGGAAGCCCTCGGTCAGCGCGGCCGGGTGCAGGTAGACAGTGCCGGTCAGGCCGGCCGCCACCGGCAGCACCGCGACGGCGATCAGGCCCGCGGCCCGGGCTACGTCGTTGTTGACCGCTGAGGCGATGCCTGAGTGCTCGGCGGGCGCCGAGGACATCGCGGTGGCGGTCAGCGGCGCGACGTTCAGGGTCGTGCCGATGCCGAAGACGATGGCGGCCGGCAGCACCTGCGTCAGGTAGTCGCCGTCCCCGTGCAGCCTGGCGAACAGCGCCATCCCGGCCGCGATCAGCAAAGGCCCTACGGTCATCGGCAGCCGCGGCCCGATCCGCGCGGCCAGCGCCGCCGACCTGGCCGAGAACGCGAGCATGATGGCGGTCACCGGTAGCAGCGCCGCCCCGGCGGCCACGGCGCTGTAGCCGAAGGCCTGTTGCAGCACGACCGGCAGCAGGAAGAAGACCCCGCCGAGGGCGCCGTAGACCACGAAGGTCACCGCGTTCGCGGCGGTGAACTGGCGTGACCGGAAGATACCCAGGGGCAGCATCGGGGCATGCTCGCGCCACTCGATCACCACGAAGGCGATTAGGAAAACGACCCCGGCGGCGAGGCTGCCCAGCACCGGGGGCGCGGTCCAGCCGCTGGCCGAGACGTCGATCAGGCCGTAGGTGATACCGGCGAGCGCGAGGCTGATCGTGACCGCGCCGGCGACGTCGAGGTGCCGGCGGTCAGCGTCGGGGGCGTGGGACTCGGGCACGTGCCGGACCGCGATCGCGATGACCGCGGCGACTAGCGGCAGGTTGATGAAGAAGACCAGCCGCCAGGAGACCGCGCTGATCAGCCAGCCGCCGAGGAACGGTCCGATGGCGGTGGCGACGCCGCCGAGGCCGGACCAGGCGCCGATTGCCCTGGCCCGGTCATCGGGGGCGAACGACGCCTGCAAGATCGCCAGGCTGCCAGGCGTCAGCAGGGCGGCGCCGACGCCCTGCATGGCCCGGGCCGCGATGAGGAACTCCACGTTCGGGGCCACGCCGCAGGCCAGCGAGGCGAGCGCGAACCACGTGACGCCGATGACGAACACCTTGCGGCGGCCATAGGTGTCACCGAGCGCGCCGCCGAGCAGCAGCAGGCCGGCCAGGGTCAGCGTGTAGGCGTCCACGACCCACTGCATGCTGTCGACCCCGACGTGGAAGTCCCTGGCGATGGCGGGCAGCGCGATGCCGACGACGGTGGCGTCCAGGGCGGCCAGCCCGGAGCCGAGAACCGTGGCCGCGAGCACCCAGCGGCCCCGGGCGGTGCCATAGCGCAGGCTGAGCACGCCCGGGCCGGGAGTGGCCTGATCGGAGGTGGCCGCGCCGGGGCTATCCACGCGCGGCGAGCTCGCCCTGATGGCGGCGTAGGTCTTCCAGGATGTCCTTGCCGAGCTTACGGGTTTCCCTGCGGTTGATCATCGCCCCGGCCAGGGCGCCGGTGAGCAGCGGGCCCAGCGAGAAGGTGCTGCGCCCCACCCGGCCGGCGAGCCGCCGTCGCAACTGCCGCGCCAGCGGCGACCCGGCGACCAGCAGCAGCCCGCCGGGCACCGCGTAGACGCCGCGCCGGTGCGCCCACGCGCCGATGTAGGAGCGCCCTCGCTCGACGGCGTTGCCGGGGGCGGGGACGCCGAGGATCTCGTGCAGTTCGCCGACCAGCTTGATCTCGATGCCGACGACCGCCAGCGTCTCGGCCGCGATCTCGGCCGGGAAGGCGGGCAGGACGGGCAGCGCGGACCAGGCGCCGGTGGTTCCGCCGACGGCGGCCGACGCGCGGGCCGCGCGCTCGATAAGCAGCCTGGCGATCTCCTGGTCGTCACGACCGGGGAACTGCACGCGCAGCGTCGCCTGATCGCGGATGCGCAGCCGTGGCCCCATCGCGATGACCTGGCCGGTGAGCCAGGTGAGGGCCGAGCGGCCGCCCCGCCCGGCGGCGCGCGAGCTGCGCCCGGCCGCCGCGGCGAGGGACTGGGTACGGCGGCGGACGGCCTGGGTGCGGCGCCCGGCCACGTCGGTCGTGCGCCTGGCGAGGCCGGAGGACCGCCTGGCGACACCGGAGCCGGCCGAGGTCAGCGCGCCGGTGATCTTGCGACGGCCCCGCGGCTGGTCGCCGGCGCCGTCTGGGCTGATGGTCGAGCCGGCGGCCTCATCCTCGGCAGTGCCGTCCGCGGCAGTGCTATCCGCGGCAGTGCTATCCGCGGCAGTGCCGTCCTCGGCAAGGGAGGCGTCGTCGGCGAAGTCGCTCGCCTCGGTTAGCTCGACGGCGATCTCCGCGGCTTGCCTGGCCACGGCGTCCTCGCCCGCGGCGTTTTCGGCGTTCTCGGCAGGAACCTGCTCTTTGTCCGGATTAACCATGTCACGCACCCCCATACAGGCTAAGGCACGTGGCGGCCGGCAGCCGCGCGGGGCGTTAGCGGGACGGGGTCAGCGCGCCCCCGGATACCAGCGCCGGCATCACGGGCACGCTGTCGCACTGCTGCGGGTTACCGGGGGCGACCAGCATCTTGGCCGCCAATTCCGGCGGCGCGGCGCAGGTCATCGTCGACTGGGCGACTTGACCGGGATCGATGGCCCTCGGCAGTGCCGGCATCGACGCGTACAGGAACAGCCCCGCCAGGACGCTGAGCAGCAATGCGGGCAACACGGTGCCAATTGGGTGGAGCCGCACGATGGTGATCATCTGGCGAACGCCACCCTTAATCCAGTCTGCGGCGCACGCCAATGCCAGCCGGGCGCAGGGCAAAGACGGGCCGCAGCCCATCCGCGCCTCCTGTCGCAGCCGGCGCACGGCCGCCGCGCGCTGGGCGCCGGTAAGTCCCGGCTGCAGGTAGATCGCGGTACTTCGGCCCGCCTGCTCGGCTCGCGCGTGCATCCCCGACGGCAAGTCCCGGTACCGGATAGTGATCACGACTCAAGTCCATCCACCCCTGTGATTGGCCTTCCCACGCATACCCCCGCGGATAAAGGCCCCGCGCCCCCTGACGCGTTAACATGCGCAAATCTAACGCAACAGATTCGCATCGTCACCCAGGTTAGAGAACTCCGGCAGGCGGGACATGCAGGAAGGTGGCGTCGGAACTGCGACTAGGCTTCGTGCGTGACACCTGCGCCTGACGCCTCCCAGCCGACCGTGCATCATGCTGCCCGAGCCGGCACGGGCAGCCGGGTGAGCGTCAGCGCGCGGGCCGACACTGAGGCGCTGCGGACCCGGTGGGCGCTGCTCGTCGCGCTGGCCGGCGGGCTGGTGCTGGCGGCGGCGTTCCCCCCGGCCGGGGCATGGCCGCTGGCGGCGGTGGGCCCGGCACTGCTCACGGTCGCGCTCGCCGGCCGGAGCCTGCGCGCGTCGCTGGCCGTCGGGCT
Organism: Streptosporangiaceae bacterium; assembly: GCA_025934375.1. Classification (GTDB taxonomy): domain Bacteria; phylum Actinomycetota; class Actinomycetes; order Streptosporangiales; family Streptosporangiaceae; genus Trebonia. Next base: position 40,559 of record JAICYD010000052.1, read on the forward strand.
GGTCTTCGGCATGGCGTTCTTCTTCCCGCTGCTGTCGTGGACACTGAACGTCGCCTGGTATGCCTGGATCGCGCTGGCGGGCGCCTCGACTGTCATCCTCGGGGTGCTCACGATCGGCCAGCGGCTGCTGTTGCGGCTGCCCGGCTGGCCGATCGCGGTGGCCGGCTGGTGGGTCGCCGCCGAGGCCCTCCGGGACCGCTGGCCCTGGGGCGGGTTCCCCTGGGGCCGGATCGCGATGAGCCAGGCGGGTGCGGTCACCCAGGGATGGGCCGCCATCGGCGGGACGCCGGCGCTCACTTTCGTCGTCGCCCTCGCGGGCGCGGCCTTGGCGTGGCTGCTGCTCACGCTGCGCCCGCAGCGGTCGCCGGGCTCCGCGGGCTCTCCGCCTGCCCGGCGTACTCCGTCCGGGCGGCGCCGCGTCGCGCTGGCGGGGCTGGCCCTCGCGGGGTCCGCGGGCCTGGCCGCGCTTCCCGCCGCGCTGTCGCTCGACCCGGTACCACGGAGTACCATCGCCGGCTCGGCCACGGCGGAGGTGGCCGCGATCCAGGGGAACGTCCCGCAGGCGCGCACGCTGGCCGCGCAACTGAACGCCTTCATGGTCACCGCCAACCACGTGGCCGCGACGAAAAAGCTGGCGCAAGACGTGCAGAAGGGCACTAGGCCCGCCCCGGACCTGGTGATCTGGCCGGAGAACTCCACCGACATCGACCCAACCCTGTATGCGCCGGTCTACCAGCAGATCTCTAGTGCCGCCGCGGCGATCAACCGCCCGATCCTCGTCGGGGCGGTGCTGCAGAACCCGGTGCGCAACGCGGGCCTGCTGTGGCTGCCCGGCACGGGGCCGACGGAGATGTACCTCAAGAGGCGGCTCGTCCCGTTCGGAGAGGTGATTCCGTTCAGGTCCGTCCTGGAGAAGATCACCCCGCTCACCGCGCTGCAGCCGACGGACTTCACCGCCGGCCACGCCAACCACGTCTTCCGCGTCGGCCGGATCCGGCTCGGCGACGTGATCTGCTACGAGATCGGCTTCGATGACCTGGTCCGCTCGGGCGTCGCCGACGGCGCGAACCTGCTGACGATGCAGACCAACGACGCCACCTTCGAGCGCGACGGCCAGACCGGCGAGACGGGCCAGCAGCTCGCGATGGCGCGGATCCGCGCGGTGGAGCACGACCGGGCCGTCGTGGTGGCCAGTACCACCGGCTACAGCGCGATCATCGCGCCGGATGGGCGGCTCATCACCAGCAGCGGCACTTGGCGCCAGGCGGAGCTGGAGGCGCGGGTGCCGCTGGTCGACTACACGACGCTCGCCGACCGGGTCGGCGCGTGGCCTGAGTACGTGATCGTCGCGGCGACCATCGCCGCCGTGGTCGTGGCGGCGGCCGGTCCCCTAATCGCCGCCCGTTCCCGCCGAGAGGGAATTCACAGCCAGCCCCACGATGCCTGATATTTCAAGACTCTGTACTCAGGCCACGACAACCGGCAATAAACTGGTGAACCCGGCATGGCCTGTTGCCGGACGGGAAGCGGGAAATGCCAGGGACGGGCCGGCCTTCGAGGTACTGCCTACGGGATACCCGGCACAAGACCGGAAAGCCATGCGGGGTCGAGAGGGGATCAACGTTGTCGGGTAGCTACCGCGCATCGTCGAGGCGTCCACAGCCGGGATACCAGGTCAAGCGCGCGGCGGTGCCCGCCGTCATGCTCGCGGTGGTCGCGCTGCTCACGACGGCCTGCAACTCCGGGACCAAGCCGAACGCAGTCCAGCTGAACCCGCAGTCAGTCAGCAGCAAGCCCGCCTCCGTAGCCGCCAAGTACCTGCAGATCACCCCGGCCCCGGGCACGACCGACGCCAGCCCGACGTCGGGCATCACCGTGAACGCCCTGCAGGGTGCCAAGCTCGCCAGCGTGACCGTCAAGACCGACGGCGACACGGTGGACGGGGCGATGAACAGCGCCGGCACTTCCTGGCACAACGACTGGACGCTGGGCACTGGCCAGTCCTACACGGTGACCGCGAAGGGCACCGACGGCGGCGGCCACCCCGTCACCTCGGTCAGCACGTTCAAGACGCTGACGCCGTCGAAGACCTTCCACACGACGATCTTCGAGGGCGCGGGCGTCACCTACGGGGTGGGCATGTCGATCATGCTGACCTTCGACCACGCCATCACGAACAAGGCCGCGGTCGAGCAGGCGCTCCAGGTCACCGCGTCCAAGCCGGTGATCGGCGCCTGGTACTGGGACGGTAATACCCAGGTGGACTTCCGGCCGCGCGACTACTGGCCGGCGTACACGAAGGTGAGCCTGACCGCGCACCTGGATGGCGTTGACGGCGGCAACGGCCGGTACGGCACCCACAACCTGACCCAGAGTTTCAACATCGGGCGCTCGCTCGTCGCGGTGGCCAGCACGGTCACCCACAAGACCCAGATCTACCTGGACGGCGCGCTCAAGTACACGTGGCCGATCAGCACCGGCCGCGACACGATGCCCACGCCGAACGGCACCTACCTCAGCGAGGAGAAGGCCAACCCGGTCCGCATGATCGGCGGGACCAAGGGCAAGCCGGACTACTACAACGAGCTGGTCAACTTCGCCGTCCGGTTCACCTACAGCGGGGACTACTACCACTCGGCCCCGTGGTCGGTCGTCAATCAGGGCACCTCCAACGTCAGCCACGGCTGCGTGAACCTCGCGCCCGAGGACGCCCAGATCTACTACAACATGTCCATCTCCGGCGACCCGATCACCGTCACTGGCAGCCCGAAGGCCGGCAACTGGGACAACGGCTGGACTCAATGGTTCTTGTCCTGGACCAGCTTGCTGAAGGGCAGCGCCACCGGGAAGGCGGTACAGGCCGGCCCGTCCGGGAGTAAGTTCGTGGACCCGTCCTCGCTTTCGGCTGACCAGGCCTCTTCCCCGGTCGGCAAGGCCAACTCGGGCAACTACCTGGCCGGATAGCGGGTATCCGCGGCTGTGCCTGCCTAGCCGCGGGCGGCTCAGCTGGGCGCGGGGCTGGGAACGACCGTGGAGACCATGCCCGAGGCCGGGGTCGGCGAAGGGGCCGGGGTCGGATTGCTGGCGGCGGGCGTGGTCGGGTGCATCACGCCCGTGGTGCCACTGGTTCCCTGGTTGACGTGGGCGGTGGTCGGGCCGGAGGAGACCGCGAGGATGACGCCGAGCGTCACGCCGAGCGCGACGGGGACCGCGAGCGGAGCCGCCGCCCGGGCCGTCCGGCGCCGCCTGGCCCGGCGCCCGGCATTCGCCCTGGCGTGCCCGATGCCGCCAACGATCAGCGGGTGATCGGGTCCCTGGGTGCCGGGGCGGCGTCGGCCGCCGTAGTTGGCACTGTATCGATCGGGACCGTATCGACTGGCACCGTACGGATCGGCACCGTACGGATCGGCACCGTACGGATCGATGCTGTATCGATCAGAACCGTACCGATGCGAACCGTGTTGACCGGCACCGTATCGATCGTCGCGCATCCGCCACCTCCGCTCCACCCCAGCCGGCGAGGTCCTGCCACGCAGACTAGCGCCGTTACCCCGCCGTTATCGGGCGTATAGCAAAAAACAACCGAATTCCGTCCGTAAGGCGGCGGGGGGGCCCCGGGAGAAAACGGGCCCCCCCCCCCCCGTAACCAGCCGAGGGGCACAACCGCACGGGGTGGGGACCACAAATGGCCCCCCGCCCCCGGGCGCGGTTCCACGGGTGAGGGCACCCCCGGGGGGGCACC
>JAICYD010000199.1 GCA_025934375.1 Streptosporangiaceae bacterium
CAACGGGACCGGGGTGACTTGGCAGCGCTCCCCCTGCCTGGGCCAGTGCGAGCGGGGCTCGGCGGCGCTGATCCAGCGCGCGGGCGCCGACCCGGCCCGGACCGCGCTGGCCCCCGCGGACCCGGAGGTGATCTGGACTCTGCTTTCCCAGGGGGGCTTCGCCGCCCCTTCGACCCCCGAAAGGGGGGAGACCCCCCTTTCACCCCCCTCCCCGGGGGAACCCGCACAGAACGCGGGCCCCCGGGCCTCCGTGGGCGATCGGGCTGGGGACAATCGCGCCGGGCTGCGACTGCTGCGGCGGGTGGGGCAGGTCGATCCCGCCTCGCTGGACTCCTACCGCGCGGCCGGCGGCTACGAGATGCTGCGGCGCGCGGTCGGCTACGGCCCGCAGGGCGTGCTGCGCGAGGTCAAGGAGGCCAAGCTGCTCGGCCGGGGCGGCGCGGCGTTCCCCACGGCGATCAAGTGGGAAGCCGTGGCGGCCAACCCGGTCCGGCCGCACTACGTCGTCTGCAACGCCGACGAGTCCGAGCCGGGCACGTTCAAGGACCGGGTGCTCCTTGAGCAGGACCCGTACGCGCTGGTCGAGGCGCTCACCATCATGGGCTACGCCTGCGGCGCGGAGCAGGGCTACATCTACGTCCGCGGCGAGTACCCGCTGGCCGAGGCGCGGCTGCGGCACGCGGTCGAGGCCGCCCGGGCGCGGGGGTTCCTCGGCGCGGACGTGATGGGCGAGGGGCTCAGCTTCGACATCGAGGTGCGGCGCGGGGCCGGGGCGTACATCGCCGGGGAAGAGACCGCGCTGATCAACTCGCTGGAGGGCAAGCGCGCCGAGCCGCGCAACAAGCCGCCCTTCCCCGCCCAGTCCGGGCTGTTCGGCAAGCCAACCGCGGTCAATAACGTGGAGACGCTGCTGTGCGTGCTGGAGATCTTGCGGATCGGCGGGCCGGCGTTCGCCGCGCTCGGCACCGAGCGGTCCACCGGCACGCGGCTGTTCTGCCTGTCCGGCCACGTGGAACGGCCAGGCCTGTACGAGCATGAGTTCGGCGTCACCTTGCGGGAGGTGATCGAGGCGGCAGGCGGGGTCCGCGACGGCCGGCCGCTGCGCGCGGTCCTGCTCGGCGGCGCGGCGGGCTCGTTCGTCTCCGCCGAAGCGCTGGAGGTGCCGCTCACGTTCGAAGGCGTCCGCGAGATCGGCGCCACGCTCGGATCCGGCGTGGTCCTGGTGCTCGACGACCAGGCGGACATCGGAGCGCTGCTGAACCGGATCACCCGGTTCTTCCGGGACGAGTCCTGCGGGCAGTGCGTGCCGTGCCGGGTCGGCACCGTCCGCCAGGAGGAGCTCATCGCCCGGCTGGTGCGCGGCACCCCGCTGGGGTCGGTGAGCCAGGAGCTGACGCTGCTGGAGGACATCATCGCGGTCACCAAGGACGCCTCGATCTGCGGCCTCGGCCAGACCGCCGTCGTCGCCGTCCAGTCGGCGGTAAAACTCGGCCTCATAGGGAGCGACTCATGACCGCGGTGTTCCTGGAGGCCCCCAGGCGGCTGGTCGACGTCACCATCGACGGGGCCACGGTGCGGGTGCCGGAGGGCGCGACCTTGCTGGAGGCCTGCCGCGCCCAGGGCATCGACACGCCGACGCTGTGCTACCTGGAGAACCTGACCCCGGTCAACGTGTGCCGGGTCTGCGTGGTCGAGGTCGAGGGCTCCCGCACGCTGGTGCCGTCCTGCTCGCGCAAGGCCGAGCCCGGCATGGTCGTGCACACCGCCTCCGAGCGGGTGAGCACCAGCCGGAAGATGGTGCTGGAATTCCTCGCCTCCACCACTGACCTGGGCCTGGCCGCCCCCGAGGTACAGCGCTGGATGCGGGAGTACGGCGTCGACCCGCTGCGGTACGGGCCGCCGGCCGCCGGTAATCCCGCCGGGGAACGGGACGCGGCGCGCCCCGGCGAGCATCACGCCGGCGACGGCGCGGTGGCCGCCACCGCACGGCAGCCCGTCAAGTACGACAACGACGCCTACGTGCGCGACTACTCGCGCTGCATCCTGTGCTACAAGTGCGTGGAGGCCTGTGGGGATGACGCGCAGAACACCTTCGCCATCGCCGTAGCCGGCCGCGGCTTCGACGCCCGGATCTCGACCGAGTACGACGTCACGCTGCCCGGCTCGGCCTGCGTGTACTGCGGCAACTGCATCGGCGTGTGCCCGACCGGCGCGCTCATGCCCGCCAGCGAGTTCGACATGCGCCGCGACGGCACCTGGGATGAGTCGGCGCAGACGGTCACCACGACCATCTGCCCTTACTGCGGGGTTGGCTGCAACCTGGAACTGCACGTCCAGGACAACCGGATCATCAAGGTCACCTCCCCGCTCGACCACGACGTCAGCAATGGCCACCTGTGCGTGAAGGGCCGCTTCGGCTTCGAGTTCGTCCAGCGCCGCGCCGCCGAAGCCTGACAACGCGGACGGTGGCCAAGGAGCCGCGATGCGGGCCGGGTCGATCACCCCGGCCCGCATCGCGGCGTGCGCTGGCGCGCGGGAGTTAAGTTGGCGGGTTCCCGAAGGCTTGACTGAATGCGGGCGGTTCATCCGGCGGCGGTGCCTCGTCCGTGGAGACTGCGGGAGGGGGCACCGGAAGCGGGCCGCTTTCGCTGGGGGGCTGGACCTGGGGAAGCGGCTGCGTGATCTCGGTCTCTGGAAGCTGGCGGTCGGCGCGGGCGGGGGGCAAGGCGGGGGCGGGGCCGGGCCGCGGGGCCTGGCGTGGCCACCCGGGGTGGACTTGGCGGGATGGCTCCTGGTAGGGCAGGGCCGGTGTCACGCGTGGCCTGATCAGCTCGGGAAGGGGCTGGGTGGCGGGCCTAACCTCCGTCGCCGCCGCGGGCGGCTTGACGTGCAGGTAGGTGACGCCGGCGCGGTAGAGGTAGGCGGCCTGGCCGACATCCAGGCGGCGGATGATGCCGGGGTCGACAACGGGTATTTCCCGCTGGGTGGAGATCCCCGACGACTGCCAGGTGTGCCGGCCGGACAGGTAGCGGGTGGTCTGCACGACGGTCCGGGTCCCGGCCAGTTCGGTGACCGGCTCGGGGCGGGGGGTGCGCAGCAGCCAGATGCCGCCCTCGGCGGTGGCCGCCACGCGGTAGCGCTCGTCGTCGTCGGCGCCCAGGCCTTCCCAGGACTGGGCGGTGACCTGGACGGCCAGCCCGAGGGAGCGGGCGCGCTCGAACAGCCGCCAGATGGGCAGGCGGCGGGCGACGGCGGAGAACTCATCGACGGACAGCAGGATCTCGCGCTGGCCGGTGATGGCGCAGGCGGCCAGCAGGTCGGTCAGCGCGCGGGCCTGTGCCTCGGCGACGGCGGGCTCAGCGGTGCCCTCCAGGGAGCAGTACCAGGCGTCGGCGTCGGTGAAGGCGCCACCGCCGTCCAGGCCGGGGCCGAGCCGCCGCCACAGGGCACGGAATCGCAGCGCCACGTCATCGATGGCCTTCTTTCCGGCCTTGGCCGCCGCCACGCCGCCCAGGTCGCCGACGGAGGCGTAGGCGGCGGCGAGCCGGTCGGTGTCCAGCCGGGCCAGGAAGTCCGCCGCGCTGACGGGCGGCCCCGGCGGGGCGTAGACGGCCAGGGCGACAAGCGACTCCATCACGTCGGCGTAATATGCCGCTCCCCCGGTGCCGTGCTCGATCAGGTCCAGCAGCGTGCTGACCAGATGGGCGGGCGGCAGCGCCCACAGCGACAATGGCACCTGCGGCCAGGCGGCGACGCGGGCCGCGCCTGCCTCGCCCAGCACGTGGCGAGCGCGCGCAGCGACTTCGCGGGAGCTCTCGCCGCCCTTGCAGTCCAGCACCACCAGCAGCGGCCGCCGCGCCGCCCCGGCCGCGTGCCGGGCCATGCCGCCGGCCATGAACGCCGCCCACAGCCGGAGCAAGAGCGTGGTCTTGCCGGTGCCCGTTGAGCCGATGACCACCTGGTGCGAGCGCAGCCGCTCGTACGGGATGGCCGCGACCCGGCGGGCCGGCTGGCCCACCGTGCGGATGGTGGCGCCTACGACCACGGCCTGATCCGGGGACAGGAGCGGCAGCGGGCGCACCGTGGAGACGGCGACCGCCCGTGCGGTGCGGGCCTCCCGCGCCCACAGCCGGGCGTCGAACCGGGCAGGCGAGCCGGGATGCCACCCGCCGGTGCCCGCCGCCATCCGGAACCGGCGCCGCGCCCAGGCCACCCCGCCGGCCAGCAGGCCAGCCGGGATCGCCAGCGGCGCCAGCACCAGCGCGGCCGTCGCCACCTGGCCGTGCGCGCCGGCCGCGTACATCGCCAGCCATCCCCGGTAAGGTGCCTCGGCTAGCCGTAGCCACCACTGGGCCGGGTGCGGGCCGGGCAGCCGGGTCATTCCCGGCCCGAACGTGGCGGCGCCCAGCCACCCGGCCGCCAGTGGCGCGCACCAGGACGCGGCCAGGTACAGCCGGCGCGGCGGCCAGCCTCGCCACCAGGCCAGCGCGTACCCGGCGATTGCCGTGACCGTCACCGGGAGGACCACGATCGCCAGCGCGGCCACGGCCAGCCGCACCACCGCCAGGCCAGCCGCGGCGTCCTGGCGCGGGTCGCGACGCTGGCGGCGCCGGTAGTCGGGGTTCCAGTCCATCATGGCTGCCACCCCCGCTTCGGCGCGGTGAGCCGCATCGCGGACTCGGGGAGCTCGTGAATGACGACCCGCCTGGCCAGGGCGGTGCCGAGCCCGGCCCGGCTGCTGCGGATCACGCGGACCGCCTGCGGGGAGCAGATGTAGGAGACGCCTGCATACCGGGGCGGCTGGCCGGGCGCGGTCATGCCGGGCGGGGGGCAGCCGTACTCGGCCGTGCGAGCCAGCGCCTCCCGCATGATCGTGGCGGTGCGCTCGACGGTCTTGCGGGTGAGCTCCACCTCGACTGCCCAGATCCCGCGGCCCTGCGGGGCCCCGTCCGGGCCCGGCCAGTGCACCTCGGCGTCCGGCACGTGCTCATCGCGGGATATCGAGCCCAGCACGGCCCGGATCTGCCGCTCCGAGCGCCAGGAGGCGCCGCTGGCACGCCAGGCGCTTGTCCGCTCCAGCGCCAGGCGCACCTCGGTCACCGCGCGGGTGTGCCGCAGCCAGGACTTCCCCGGCTGGACCCGCCGCGACTTCAAGCCGAAGGCCTCCAGCCCGGCCCGGGTCGCCCATATCCAAGGCTCGCCGACGCTGAGCTGCCCCAGCTCCACGTAGCCCAGGTCACGCCAGTGGGCCACGGCGTCGCGGGCACGCTGCCTCGCGTCGCCGGCGGGCTCTCCCCGGTCGGTCAGCAGGGCCGCGAGCTGGTCCAGCTGGATGCCGTACATGTCGGCCACGAAGCCCAGCACGTCGGTGTCCAGCGTGGCGAGGGCGCTCGCCCCGGCATCCGGCAGCGCGTGCGCGTTAGGCGACATCGACATCACCTCCTATCGGCCCGGCTGGCGCCTGTCGCTCTTGGAGCTCATCGCGCAGGTAGTACAGCGGGTCGGCCTCGCCGTCGGCGTCAGCGGCGAGCGCCGCGCGGATGACCGCGACCAGGTTGGCCTGGTCCAGGCGGCTGTCGGCCAGGTCGGCGGTCAGCCGCGTGAGCGCCGACCCCAGGGCCGGGACGTCGGCCAGCGCCCGGTCCAGCTGCTGCCACAGGGGCGACAGCACCGGCGTGGCGGCCGCGAACCCGGCAACGATCCGCCGGGCCTCGTCATTGCGGGCGTAAACCGCCAGCAAGGTAATAGCCATCAGCTCATCACCCTCTTTCCATTAACGGAGCGGACGCTGCTGCGGGATCGCCATGCCTTCCGGCGATACCAATGAGAGCGGGCACGGCATTTGCCGCAGCCGCGCGTGGCGCAGTGGCGCCGATTGGCGCGTGATTTGACCTGGCCGCTCATTGGCCGATCTCCCGTCCGCCGGAACGCGACCCGGTGAGCACCCGCCGGGAGATCGATCCGGCACGCTCGTCCTGGACCTGCGACAACGGCACGCGAGGCGTCCGGCGCATGCTGATGAGGAACAGGATGAAAATCCCGGACGCGACACCGGCCAAGAAGACGATGATGCCGAAAACGGCGATGACGGAAAGCGCGGTGATCATCGGATCACCTCTGGCGGATTGGCACTTGCATTACAGTTCGCCCGGCTCCCGGGCTGCATGTTTTCCATGCCTGTAATTCCATCCGGAATCCGCCGGGCTTCCAATGAAGCGACAGTGCACTTCCAGTGCACCTACAGTGCAACTTCAATGCAGTTCGCTGCTGCGATAGCAGTCCGCGGGAAGATCTCGGCTCGCGGCGCTTGAGGATCGGCGCGGTAGGCGGATAGCCTCATCGGTGGAAACGGATGGCGAGATTGCGGCGAAAGCCCGGCACCGGAAGGCGTGTCCATGCCTGGAAGACTCGTGAGCCCTCGTGCACTATCGCTAATTTCTAGCATTTCCCGCGCTGGCTGACCGGACGGCCCGCGTGCATTCAGCCGCTATTCCCACTGCTTCCGGGGAGCGCTGGCAGTGGAGATGATCGAAGGCTGGAGTGGCAGGTCAGCGTGCGCGTTGCAGGCGGCGCTGCGATTGAGTAATGAGGCGTTCGCCGCTCGCCTGGGAATCAGCTTGCGGACAGTCGCCGGCTGGCACCAGAAGCCCACGGCCAGGCCCCGCCCGGAAATGCAGCAGCTCCTCGATACCGCCCTGACCCAGGCACCGCCGGAAGCCAGGCAGCGATTTGCCACGCTTGTCGGCGAGCACAACCGGGCCAGGGCAGTAGCGGATAGCGCTGATGCCCAGGCAAGCGATGGGCTACCTCGACCGCGAGACCGCCCGCATCGACACACTGATCCAGGAGCAGCGACGACTGATCGAGATGCTCCGCGAGCGGCGCACGGCCGTCATCGATCACGCGCTTTCCCATGGCCTGGACGCAAAGTTGGGCCACACGGGCGATCCCTGGCTTCCTGTTCTGCTCATTGGCTGGAAAGCCGTCCCGACCAAGCGACTCCTGTCGTTCGGTCCGTCGAATGGCGTCTCGCCAGAGGCAGGCGCAGTCGGCGATCTTCGAACTCTGTCATTGGGTTCGGTCCGGGATGGGCGAGTCAGCATGGGAGTCGACGTGACCAAGTTGGTCGACCGCGCCGCTGTGCCGAGATTGGACGACTATCGGCTACGAAATGGCGATATCCTTCTCGTTCGTGGAAACGGAAACGTAAACCTCGTTGGCCGCGCGGGTCTGGTTGGACCAGAGTTCGACGCCGAGGAATACATCTATCCCGACCTGCTGATCCGGCTTCGGGTCGGTGCCGCGATGATTCCAGCGTTCTTCGTGCGGGCGTTCAACTCGGCGGCGACGCGTGCACAGATCGAGACTCGGGCTCGAACGGCGGTCGGCACGTACAAGGTGGCTGCAGGTGACGTACGCGCGACCGTCCTGCCAACGCCACCCCTCAGTGAGCAGCGACGCATCGTCGCCTACCTTGACGAGCAAACCGAGAAAATCGATGCGCTGATCGCAGAGTCGGAACGGTTCATCGAACTGTCGCGCGAGCGCCGGTCGGCGTTGATCACGGCGGCGGTGACAGGGCAGATCGACGTACGAGAGATGGTCTGATGGCTGACCACAATGAGGTCGTCTTCGAGTCGGAGATCTGTGCGTACCTGGAAACGCACGGGGTGCATCTTTTTAAGGGGCGTGATCTTGCTCTGATCTCCGCTTGAACCCTCATGGCTATGGGAGTGTCGGCGTGCTTGCGGATGTTCCGGGCATGACTGAGGGTGATCTGCGCTGGTCAGCGATAGTGAGATGGGCTGGCGGCATGATGCCCGGAGTGATGTGCCGCTGCAGGGTCGCTGGTTCGGGGCCCGGTTCTGGAATTCTGGGGCCAGATTGACCCCCATGAACCCCCAGCAGGTAACGGAGGCCCGGCGGTGGCGGTTTCTGTCTCGGTGACGATGACGCGGGTGAGCGAGGATGGCAGCGAGAGCCCGGTGGACGGCGAGCTGGCGGCGGCGCTGGCCGGGCCGGCGGAGCGGTTCTCGGAGATGATCGCCTGGGCCGCGCAGGACGCGGCCGGCGCTGATCACGGGGAACGGGAGAAGGTGATCGGCGAGGCCGGGCGGGAGCTGCAGCGGCAGCTGCTGGAGGCCACCTTCACCATCGACAGCGCGCGGGAGGAGCGGGTCACGCAGGTCACGAGCGCGGCGGGAATCCGGCACGGCAGCGTGGAGAAGGGCCATGACCGGGGCGTGGCGAGCGTGTTCGGGCCGGTACGGGCCACGCGGCTGGCCTACCGCAACCGCCGCGAGGCGAGCCTGTACCCGGCTGATGCCCGGTGGATGCTGCCCGACGACCCGTACACGCTGGGGATGCGCGCCCTGGCTGCCCGCCACCTGGCCGGCGGCGGCTACGGGCAGGCCCAGGAGCTCATCAGGGACCAGACCGGGGTCACGGTCGGCCGTGCCCAGCTCGCCGGGCTGGCCGCGGACCTGGCCGCCTGGACCGGTGACTTCTACGAGGAAAGAGCCCGCGGCGCGGACGCGCCACCCGGTGACGTGATCATGATGCAGGCCGACGGCAAGGGCATCGCACTGCGCCCGGAGCACCGCAAGAACGGCGGGACCGATGCCGCGCATCCCGGGATCAAGAAGATGGCCGAGATCGTCGCAGTCGCCGGCTTCACCCCCGCGCCCCGCGAGCCGGAGGACATCGCCGCCCCGCCCGCCCGCCGCAGTGCGCACCCCGGCCCCGTCGCGCGGGACAAGTGGGTGTCAGCCTCCATCACCGAGGACATCCCCGCAGTGATCGGCAGGGCATTCGACGAGGCCGACCGCCGCGACCCGCACCGCACCCGCCAGCGCGTCTTCCTCGTCGACGGGAACAGGCAGCAGATCACCGCCATCGGCGGCCACGCCAGCCAGCGCGGCCTGAAAGTGCCCGTGCTGATCGACTTCATCCACGTCAGCGGCTATCTCGGCAAGGCCGCCTCCGCCCTGCACCCCGGCGACCCGGTGCTCGCGGGCCAGTGGGCCGACGGGCAGCGGCTCCGCGTCCTGCACGGCCGCGCGAAAGCGGTCGCCGCCACCCTCGCCTCCGTCGCGGCGAAGGCCCGCGCGAACCCGCGCACCCGCCACCTCGACCTGGCCGACGTCGACAAGGCCGTCACCTACCTGGACAACAACCGCGAGCACATGCGCTACGACAAGGCACTGGCCAGCGGATGGCCGATCGCCACGGGGCTAATAGAGGGCTCGTGCAGGTACGTCATCGAGGACAGGTTCGGGATTACCGGCGCGAGGTGGTCACCCGACGGCGCCGAGGACATCCTCAAGATCCGCGCCGTCGTCGTGAACGACGACCTCGACGACTACATGAGCTACTACAAGGAACGCTACCTGCAGGAACGTCACCTGGCCCGCTACGATCCGGCCAGCATCCCCGACCTCGGCCTCACCGCATGACCAAAGCGCCCCGAAATAGCACGCCCCCTAAAAAGATGCACCCGTTGGGACGCGACAACGGCACATATGAAGACGCGGCCATCAAGAAGATTCTTTCACCATACGCCGATGATAGGAGTGCCGTAACCGACTGCGCCAAGCTAGCGCATAGTAGTTTCGCTGGTAAGTGTGCAATCCTCATCTA